>DASUEN010000156.1:0-37814 GCA_036275055.1 Thermoanaerobaculia bacterium | reverse complement strand
GGTCCGTGCCGGTCGAAACCGCCCCGGAGGCCGCCGGGTGAAGTGGAGGGGGTGGAAGAAGGAGCAGCTCACCAAGGGTCTCCGCGACCTCCTCTACCGGCTGCGCACCGAGGGGACCTCGCCGCGCCAGGCGGCCATCGCCGTGGCCCTGGGGGTCTTCATCGGCTGCACGCCTCTCTATGGCCTTCACCTGGCGCTGTGCCTCCTCTTCGCCCGCCTGCTGCGGGTCAATCCCGCCCTCGCCTACCTGGCCTCGCACATCAGCCTGCCGGGAATCTGGCCCTTCATCATGCTGGCCGAGCTCGAGACGGGTCGCCGCCTGCGGGGCGAGAGCTTCCTGGCGATCCACCTCCACCATCTGAAAGAGCTGCGAGCGATCGATTGGGGGCAGGCAGGGATCGACCTCACCCTGGGCACCCTGGTGATCGGCGGGGTGGCCGCGGCGATCCTCGGCTTCTTCACCCTCTGGGCGACGCGCAAGCGGCAGTTGCACCCCGAGATCGCCGCCTTGCAGGAAGAGGCGGCCCGTCACTATCTCGACACCGGCCTCCTGCATTGGGAGTTCGTGCGCGGCAAGCTGCGGCACGATCCGGTCTACTTCCAGATTTTGCGCCAGGGCTTGCTTCCCCCCGAGGGCTTGCTGCTCGACCTCGGCTGTGGCCGGGGGATCGTCTTCTCCCTCCTCCTCGCCGCCCGCGAGCTCCACGGCCGCGGGATCTATCCGCCGGGCTGGGCTCCCCCGCCGCCGCACCTGACCCTCCACGGCATCGAGGGGCGCCCCAAGGCGGCGGCCGCCGCCCGCCACGCCGTGGGCGACGAGGCCGAGGCGGTGATCGACACCGCCGATCTGCGCACGGCCGAGCTCCCCACGGCGAACGCCATCCTCCTCCTGGACGTCCTCCACTACCTGCCTGAAGCCGACCAGGACGCCCTGCTCTCCCGGGCCGCCGCGGCCCTCGCTCCCGGCGGCGTCCTCCTGCTGCGCGAAGCCGACGCCGACGCCGGCTGGCGCTTCACCGCCACCCGCCTCCAGGAGCGCCTCTCCTCCCTCCTCCGCGGCGTGCTGCGTCCGCGTTTCCACTTCCGCAGCATCGCCGGCCTGCAACAGAAGCTCAGCGAGCTCGGCCTCTCCGTCGAGGCGCAGCCGATGGCGATGGGGACTCCCTACGGCAACGTGCTGCTGACGGCGCGCAGGCGGCCGGAGAGGGGTTGACCGCCCTCCCCGGTCCATCAACCGGTAGAGAGGGCCCGGCTGGGGTGGTCTTGGGTGGGGGCGAGCACCCCCCGCCAATGATAAAGTTTCCCCCGTTTCGAGGGAGGCAACGAGGGGATGAACCGCAAGCAAGCCGAGGCGCGGATCGCAACGCTCGCGACCGAGATCCGCCATCACGACTACCTCTATTACGTCGAGGACCGGCCCGAGCTGTCCGACGAGGCCTACGACAAGCTCTACCGCGAGCTGGTCGCCCTGGAGGAGCAGTTTCCGGACCTCGTCAGCTCGGACTCGCCCACGCAGCGCGTCGCCGGCCAGCCGGTGGACAGCTTCCCCACGGTGGAGCACGCCGCGCCCATGCTCTCCCTGGAGTCCGACCAGGACGAGGCCACCCTGCGCCGCTTCGACGAGCGCCTGCGCAAGGGGCTGGGTCCGGACGTCGCCGTCGAGTACGTCCTCGAGCCCAAGCTCGACGGCCTCTCCGTCGAGCTCGTCTATCAGGACGGCGCCCTCCTCCAGGCCTCGACGCGCGGCGACGGCCGCAAGGGCGAGGGGATCACCGCCAACGTCCGCACCATCACCAGCGTCCCCCTGCGCCTGCGCGAGGGGCGGCACCCGATCCCGAAATTCCTCGCCGTGCGGGGCGAGATCATCATGCTCTCCCAGACCTTCGACAAGCTGAACGAGCGGCTGATCTCCGAAGGGAAGGAGCCGTTCGCCAATCCCAGGAACGCCGCCGCCGGCTCGGTGCGCCAGCTCGATCCCCAGATGACCGCCTCCCGCCCCCTCCATCTCTACGTCTACGACGTCCTGGCCTCCGAGGGGGTCACCGGCATCGACTCGCAGTGGGAGGTCCTCGCCTCGCTGCGCGCCTGGGGGCTCAAGGTCAACGAGCGGATCAAGATCGGAAAAACCTTGGACGACGTCCTCGCCTACCATGCCGGGATCGAAGCGCAGCGCGACGACCTCGGCTACGAGATCGACGGCATCGTCATCAAGCTCAACGACCTCGCGGCCCGCGACACCGTGGGCTGGACCGCCCGACATCCGCGCTGGGCCTTCGCCTACAAGTTTCCGCCCCGCAAAGAGGTCACCCGCATCCTCTCGATCCTCCCCTCCGTGGGGCGGACCGGCGTCGTCACCCCGGTCGCCATCATGCTGCCGGTGGAGATCGGCGGCGTCACCGTGGCCCGGGCCACCCTCCACAACCGCGAAGAGGTGGCGCGCAAAGACGTGCGAGAGGGGGATCGTGTGCGCGTGCAGCGGGCGGGCGATGTGATTCCCCAAGTCATCGAGCGAATCGACGAGCCCGACCGCGAGCGCGCCGCGGAGTGGCGGATGCCGGAGACCTGCCCCTCCTGTGGCACCCGGCTCATCGAGCGGGGACCTTTCACCGTCTGCCCCAACAGCTTCGAGTGCCCGGCGCAGCTCGCCGGCCGCATCGTCCATTTCGCCTCGCGCGACGCCCTGGACGTCGAGGGGCTGGGGGACGAGACCTCCAAGCTCTTCGTGGCCGAAGGGCTCGTCCGCCAGCTTCCCGACCTCTTCGACCTTCAGGCCGAGCGGCTCATGGAGCTCGAAGGCTTCGCCCAGAAATCGGCCACCAACCTCGTCAACGCCCTGAAGAAAGCCTCTCACGTCGAGCTTGCCCGCTTCCTCTACGGCCTCGGCATACCCGAGGTGGGAGTTGCCGTGGCGCGCGACCTGGCGCGGCACTTCGGCACTTTCGCCAACTTACGCTCGGCAGACGAGGAGCGGCTGCAGCAGGTCTCCGGAGTCGGCCCCCGGATGGCCGAGCAGATCACCACCTTCTTCCGCGAGCCCCACAACGCCGAGGTGCTGGACGCGCTGCTGGGGAAGCTGGAGCTGATCGAAACCGAGCCGGCTCAGCCGGCGGACCCGTCCGACGCAGGCTCCGGGTCCGTACTTCCCCTTGCGGGCCAGAAATGGGTCTTCACCGGCGGCTTGACCCGTCTCACCCGCCGCGAAGCCCAGGAGAAGGTCGAATCCCTGGGCGCACGCGCCACCGGCTCCGTGAGCAAGTCCACCTCTGTCGTAGTAGTCGGCGAAGACGCCGGCTCCAAGGCGGACGACGCCCGGAAGCTGGGGATCAGGACCATGGACGAGGAGGAGCTCCTCACCTTCCTGCGCGGGAACGGGATCGACGTCTGACCTGTTTTCCCTCGTGGCAGGCCGGAGCGTCCGGCCGCCCCCGAAAAGTAGATTGAAAGGGGAATCCCGATGAAGCTTGCCATCACCGTCATCGCCCTCGCGCTGGCCGCGGCCGGCATCGCCGTCGCCGCCGCTCCGCAGAAGGCTGCGAAAGGAACGAGCGAAGTGATCGAGAAAGTCGTCAAGACCGACGCCGAGTGGAAGAAGATCCTGACCCCCGAGCAGTTCGAGGTCCTGCGCCAGCATGGCACCGAGCGCGCCGGCACCAGCCCGCTCAACCACAACAAGGAGAAGGGCGTCTACGTCTGTGCCGCCTGCGGCCTGACGCTCTTCTCCTCGGACACCAAGTTCGACTCCGGCACCGGCTGGCCGAGCTTCTGGGCGCCGATCGAGCCGTCGCACATCGGCACCACCACCGACAACAGCTTCTTCATGAGCCGTACCGAAGTCCACTGTGCCCGTTGCGGCGGCCACCTCGGCCACGTGTTCAACGACGGCCCCAAGCCCACGGGGCTGCGCTACTGCATGAACGGCGTCAGCCTGAAGTTCGAGCCGGCGGCGAAGTAGAAGAGGGAGAACAGCAAGACCGCTTCAACCGGGCCCCCCTCTCCCGGGGAGGGGGATTCGGGGTCGGGAGAGGGGCAGGGGTGAGGGTCTTGGGCGGGGGAGGCCCTCTTCTCCCGGGTCGGGGGGAGGGCGAGGGGAGAAGAGGCTCGGGGTGATGAGGGGCCTTGGCAGGCCGCCTGCTACTCTCTCCCCTCATGGGAGGAGCCTTCTCTTGAGCCTCTGGACGCGCGGCGGTCTCACCTGGCGAGCCCTGGGGCTCCGGCTGTTCCGCCAGATCTATGAGGACGAGCTGCTGGCGCGGTGTGCGGAGCTGGCGTATTTCTTCCTGTTCTCGATCTTCCCCCTGCTGCTGTTCCTCACCACCCTGCTCGGCTATGCCGGCGCTCATACGGGGCTGCGGGCGGACCTCTTCCGGCTCATCGCGAGGTTCTCGCCAAGCCGGGACGTGACGACCCTGCTGCGCGGCACGCTCGAGGAGATCACGCGAGCCCGCAACAGCGCCAAGCTCTCCCTGTCGCTGGCCGCGGCCCTGTGGGTGGCCTCGAACGGCATGCTGGCGGTCTCCCGCACGCTCAACCACGCCTATGGCCTCAAGGAGACCCGGCGCTGGTGGTGGCGGCGGCTGGTGGCCCTCGCCCTCACCCTCGGCTTCACGTTGCTCGTCGTCGCGGCCCTGGGGCTCATCTTCTCCGGCGGCAGCCTGGGCGAAGCCTTCGCGAACCGCTTGGGGTTCGGCGTCGTCTTCAGCGCGGCCTGGCACGTCTTCGTGCGCTGGCCCCTCATCACGATCTTCCTGGTGGCCTCGTTCGAGATGGTCTACAACTTCGCCCCCAACCTGGGGAGGAAGCCGAGCCGCCACTGGGTGACCCCGGGGGGCGTCACCGGGGTGGCCCTCTGGCTCCTGGCCTGCTACGGCCTGCGCGTCTACCTCGCCTATTTCCGCTCCTATACCACCACCTACGGCTCGCTCGGGGCCGTCATCCTGCTGCTGGTGTGGTTCTACCTGACCGCCTTTGCCCTGCTGATGGGGGGCGAGATCAACTCGGAGATCGGCAAGCTGGTCTCCTCCCGATGGCCGCAGCAGGAGAAACCGAAGCGGCCGCGCCGGAGGCGCTGAGGACGTCCGGCTCAACTTTGTCCCGCTGCGGAGGGTGCAGGCACCATCTCCTTTGAGTGCTGGTTTTGCGGCTGTGAAGATTCCTTCAACCGCGGCTCGTCAAGGATCGGCCGTGCCCGATCCAGGTGTGAAACGCCGGGCTGAAAACCGGGTCCGGCCAAGCTCAAGGAGATAACCGAATGCAGAACAAGAAGTGGATGTACGCCACCGTTGCCGTCGCGCTGCTCGTCGCCTCGTCGGCTTCGGCGCAGAGGGTCCCTGCCGGTGACGACGGTCTGAGCACCCAGGGCGGCGGCAGGACGCAGGTCGACCTCACCGCCTATCCGATCGACAAGGTCTTCGGCGCCGGAATCGAGGGGAACTCCATCGTCAGTCTCAAGGGCGAGTCCCTGGGCACGGGCGCGCTCGACGGGATCGACACCATCGTGCGGCGTTCGCAGGACATCACGATCCGCGGCGGCAAGGGCTCGGGCTCGCTCGCCATCGTGGCGCTGCGCCTGGTGGGCGAGCAGCCGGTTTCGATCGGCGGCAAGTCGTATACGCTGCACGTCTTCCTCTCGGAGTTCAGCGCCGACGTCAAGGCCGGCCGGCTGGACCTCGCGATGACCAACGCCGACGGCGGCGTGTTCAACTCGTTCTTCAACGTCCGCCCCAAGCTCGTCTTCACGGGCGAGGATGGCAACGACACGACGATCGACTGCGGCGCCGTGGTCTGCGGCGACGGCAGCGACCTCAAGATGTCGGCGACGAACGGCAGCTTCACCATCAGCGGCGTCAAGGGCGGCTTCGATCCGGTTGCCCGGCAGATGAAATCGCTGCCGGCCGGTCTGTTGGTGGACGGTGACGGCGACGGCGTGCCCGAGCTCAAGACGCTCGCCTCGAGCAACCTCTACATCGGCATCCTCCCGCTGCGCCCCAATTTCCCGACCAACCCGCCGGACAAGAACGAGCAGTCCACCAACCACAGCGTGGTCGCGGCGTCGTCGGCCCCGTCGAGCACGGCCGTCAAGGCTCCACCGGCCTCCCGGACGCACGGCTCCCGCACTGCCAGCACCCCCGAGAAGCAGTAGAGAAAGCCCGCAGGAGCCGCCCGCGGGCGGCTCCTTCTCGCGGCCTCAGCGGCCGGCGCCCGGATTCGCGGGCTGCACCGCCGGGCTTCTCCTCTTGGGGAACCGTGCCATGATCCAGTCGCCGATCGTGCTCAGGGCTTCGGGGGCGAAGGTCTCCTCGATCTCGGCGTACTCCTCGATGCTGCCGGTCTTGGCGTGCTGGAAGAGGTGATTGAGACCCGGCAGGATCCGCTCCTCGTGGTTTGGATTCCCGGCGGCGGCGAGGGACGCGCGCGCGGCTGCCGCGTTCACTTGGGGCTCCACCTGGAAGTCCTTCTCCCCGAACAAGGCGAGGACCGGAATCTTCACCTCTCGCAGGTACACTGCCGGATCCTTCCGGATCAGCGAACGGAACCACGCGGTCGTCGACACGCGGATGGCCCGCTCGATGGCGTCGCCGTCGATCCGGAGCTGGGCGCGCTCCTCGGCGGTGAACTGTGGCCTGCGGGCCTCGGCGAGCGCCCGGAGCTTCTCCTGAAGCCGATCGACCGTCAGCGCGGGATCCGCGATGAGATCGAGGTCCTCGGCCTGAGCCGCCAGCGTCCGATCGATCAGCTTCGGGTCGAGCCCCTGGAGACGGTAGAGATCCCGGGTCTGGCGCATCAGCAGAGACCGTATCGGCTCCCCCGGCGGCGCGAGGAGGACGAGGAAGCCCACGGATTGGCTCGACGCCGCGACCATCGGAGCGATGAGACCGCCCTCGCTGTGCCCGACGATGCCAATCGCGCTTTTGTCCACTTCGGGGCGGGAGCGCAGGATGGCCACGGCGGCCCGGGCGTCGGCCGCGAAGTCGTCCACCGTGGAGCCCCAATGGTCGCCTCCCGATGCGGCGGTGCCCCGGTCGTCCCAGCGCAGAGAGGCGATGCCGCGGCGGGCCAGGGCGTCCGCGATCACCAGGAACGGCTTGTGGCCCATCAGCGTCTCGTCCCGGTCCTGCGGCCCGGAGCCGGTGACCAGGGCCACCGCCGGGAACGGACCCTTTCCCGCCGGCAGGAGAAGCGTTCCCACCAGCCGCGCGTTCCCCGCCTCGCTGTGGAACGCAACCTCACGGCTCTCATATGGGAACGGTCCCTTCGGCTCCTGGGGGCGGTTCAGCGCGAAAGCCTTCTCCAATCGATGGAGAGTGAGGGGCAAGTGCTGTCCCCCCTGCGACCACGTGCCCTCGAGGGCGCTGCCGTCGGCGTTCAGCTTGCCTTCGTAGGTGGCGTCGATCGCCTTGAGGGTCAGCCGTAGCGTGCCGCCCTCGAAGGCGACTGTATCGACCGGGATCTTGGCGCCTCCCTGATCGATGCTGTCGAGAATCGCGCCGAGACCGCCGTCTCCCTTCTTCTCGACGTGCAGGGCGAGGCGAAGCTTCACCGGGCCCACCGCGAGAGCCCCGAGCCACTCTCCCGCCGGCCCCTCGCCGGGCACCGGCTTGGCGGGTAGGGTCGGGGCCTCGGCCGGGCTCTGCGCCGCCGCCCGGGAGGCCAGGGCGGTCGTCGCGAGCAGCACGAACGTCAAAAGATGCACTATGAGCTTCGACAGGTATCGGTTCATCTTCGTCTCCTCAAAGCGGTCGATCGTCAGGGTTGGGATCGAAGATCTCTTCGATCGATCTCTCGAAGATCCGCGAGATGCGAAAAGCCAGGGGCAGGCTGGGGTCGTACTTCCCCTTCTCGATGGCGTTGACGGTCTGACGCGAGACCTCCAGTCGATCGGCCAGGTCGGCCTGCGTCCAGTCGCGTTCGGCTCGCAGCACCTTCAACCGGTTCTTCACGAGTACCTCCGGCGGCCGATCAGGACGCCCACGGGATGGGCGACGAGCATCAAGAAAAAGACGTAGACGAAGTCCGTTGCGGATACGGCGTGGCTCACCACGAGGAGCCAGCAGGTCAGGCCTCCGACCACGCCGACTCCGAACGCTAGGGCGAGCGCCTCCACCTCGATCTTGCGCCGCAGCTCGTCGGTTTCATGCAGGAACCGGCGATATGCGAGAACGGTCGCGATGCCGAAGAGAGTGGTGCCAGCCATACCTGCGAGGGTCACCCCGAAGGGGAACCACTCCTTCTTGATCCCGAGCGTGACGGCGACGAAGGAGAGCGCCCAGACGAGGGCCCAAAGGATGACGCGCCACTGGTTGCGCCGGTCGCGCTGTGGGCTGGAACAGAAGCCAGTAAGAGAATCGTTGGTCACAGGTCTTATCTCCTTGTCATTCAGCCAAGCTTGCTTTACAGGCTGGAGAGTACAGGGTGCTTTCCTTGATGTCAAGCCTGCTTGTCTCTTCGGGCGACCCTGGGCTGCCAGGGCTCCCCCGCCCAAGACCCTCACCGGGAGAGGGGGCCCGGCTGGGGCGGTCTCGCAGTTCTCCCTCGTCTCTGTTGTCCTTGCTGTCCCTTTCGCCTCTTCTGGCTTTTCTCCCTCTTCTCCCGGTGAGGGGGGAAGGGAGGGGGCGGGAGAAGAGGGCCGGGGTGATGAGGGTCTTGGGCGGGCGGCGCTCCCCGTAAAGTTAGCGCCTATGGGGGGCAGGGTGAGGCTGCTCCGATTACGGTCTCCGGCTGTTCCGGCAGCAGCCAGTGGGGACCAGGGCGATGATTTAGCCGTCACGGAGCATTGCCCGGCGTTCCTTGACCACTGCTTTCTTGCTCCTCTCTCTCGAACCCACTCTCGCGGAGGAATTCTTCGATGGCTTGCACAAAAAGCTTCGCCCCTGCGACCGTCTCTGTGATTTCTTCAGGATCGAGCTCTGCCACCTCGCCGTAGTCCCAGCTCTGGCGGCGATTGAAGGCCAGCCGCAGAGAGCGGGAGAGCGTTCGGGGTAGCAAGCCGGGCTTCACGAATTCGCGATCGAAGAGCCCCAGAACCCCGCTGTGCTTGGAGGAACCCAGTTGCCGGGTTGCCAGGAGGGCGAGGGTTGCGTAGAACATCGCATAGTAGGCTCGATTCTGCGCACCGCGCCAAGCGCTCTGGTCGAGAAGCAGGGTGGCTTCACGGAGTGTCTCGCCGGCTTGCTCCAGCCGGTAACGGACCAGAGCACGCAGTTGCTCGGGGCTCCGATTCAAATGGGGATGCCTTCTCGCTCGATGGTCTGGACGACAGGCTGCGCGCCGAACGGGCCTTGCTCCAGACCGCGGCGAGTGGTCACGAGGGTCGAAATCACTCGATCCTTGTCGAATCCGACTTCCCAGGCGACTTCGTCGATCCAGCGGCGGAGGGCAGGGGTCAGCTCGGTGACGACGAGATAGACGTCGAGGTCCGATTCGGGCGTAGCCTCGCCACGGACCCGCGAGCCGAACACTCGAAAATCCTCGATCTTCACACCTTGCGCGAGGCGCTGCCGCAGCTCCCGGACAATCGCACGGTCCGTGGCGTTCATTCCGGCCTTTTTGCCTTTCCTCGCTCCATTCACCATAGCCGTATTGTACGAGCTTGCCGCTAGTAGTGGTAGCGGGCCTGGAGGAAGTCGATACGCTCGGCTCCTACCGAGTAGACCAGACGGTGCTCCTGGGTGATTCGCCGGGACCAGGTGCCGGGGCCGACGTGCTTGAGCGGCTCGGGCTTTCCAAGCCCTTCGAAAGGATCGCGCAGCACCGCATCCAGCAGGTCGAGGATCCGGAGCGCCACCTTGCGGTCCGTCTTCACCCACCAGCGAAGATCCTCGAGAAAAGCCGGGGTGAAGAGCGCGACCCGCTCTCTATTGGTCGCCTTCGCCACCCAGAACCTCGCGGCGCAGCTCCTCGACGCTCATCTCGAGGCCCTCCCCCCTGCGAGCCTGGTCGAGCGCAAGCCAGAGCCGTTCCGCATTGCGCGGCGAGCGCAGCAAATGAGCGGTCTCCAGCAGACCCTCGTATTCGGCCGCGTCGATCAGGGCGACGCGCTTGCCCCCGCGGCGGCTGATGATCACCACTTCGAGATCATCGGTGACGCGATCCATCAAGGAGGCCAACTTCTCGCGTGCCTGGCTGTAGGTCGTCTCGATTGCCATGGATTTATTGTACAGCCTTTCTGGACAAGTCGCCGAGGGAATGAGGGCCTCAACAGGGCCCATCCTCACTTCCGCCGAGCCGGAGGCGAGATGTCCCGCAAGATAGACGGCAAGCACTATATTTAGTGAAAGTACTTTGCAAGCCTGCAAGGAGAAGCAAATGGTCAGAATGAGGAGCACTTTCGCCGGCTTGGCGCTTACGCTGGTGGCTGCCGTACCTGCACTGGCGCAGCCGATCACTGTCGCGTGGGGTAATGACGGCTGGCAGACCGCCGCCGGCAGCTCGCAGATCGACCTCAGCATCTATCCCCTGGCCGGCCTCTTCGGAGCCGGAGCGACCTTCAGCCCGACAGTGGTCTCGCTGGGCGGCGTGCCGCTCGACGCGACCAACCTGGGCTCGATCGACACGCTGCTCGAGCGGCCAGCGCCGTCGGTGGCCTACTCGACCTTCCCCGAGACCCACACGTTCCCGGTGGCGCTCAAGGCGCTGCGCCTGCGCGGCTCGGTGACGGTGACGCCTGCGGGCGGCTCGCCGAAGACCTACACGCTAACGGTCGCTCTCTCCGAGGCTGGCTCGGGCTCGGGCACGATCACGGCCCACCGTGAGGTGGCGGACGGCGGCCATTTCGACTCGTCGTTCCCCGTGCAGCCGAAGCTGGTCTTCGTCGACAGTACCGGCGGCCGGCTGGAGCTCGACTGTGGCTTCACCTCGGCCTGCCCGACCAATATCACGCTGAGCTCGACCAACAACTGCTGGGTGGTGGCCCACGGCCCGAACAACTTCGACCCTGCTTCGAAGGGGATTACGAACATCGCCGCCGGAATCGCAGTGGACGGCACGTTCGACGGTACCAACGACTACACGACGGTGGGCAAGAAGCCCCCCGCCGCCACCGGCCTGGAATTTCACGTCGGCTTCAATCCGGTGCCGCCTTTCGCCGCCTGCCTCGACACCGTGCACAGTCACGCCGTCTACTCGCTGACCCACAAGACCAAGGTGGCCGCGGTCTGCCCAATGGGCTCGCACCTGATCAGCTGCCCCACCAACAGCTTCTGCTGTCCCAACAACGCTTTCTGCGTTTGCCCGTCGCATTAACTCAGGGCTTGGTTAGCAGAGCCGCCCCAGCTTGCGGGCGGCGAGATCCTGAGACCAGTGCAGATCTCACCACTCGACTGGCGTGACGGCGAGCGGGAATGGCGGCGAAAAGCGCCGGAGGCGAGATGTCCCGCAAGAAGGGCTGCAAGCACTCTATTTAGTGGACGTGATCTTTTAACCCTAGAAGGAGAAGTAGATGACCAGAATTAGGAGTGCTTTCATCGTCCTGACTCTTGCGCTGGCGGTCGCCGTTCCGGCGCTGGCGCAGCCAATCACCGTGGCGTGGGGCAATGACGGCTGGCAGACGGCGGCCAACAGCTCGCAGATCGACCTCAGCATCTACCCCCTGGCCGGCCTCTTCGGAGCCGGAGCGACCTTCAGCCCGACGGTGGTTTCGCTGAGCGGGTCGCCGCTCGATTCGACCAACCTGGGCTCGATCGACACGCTGCTGGAACGGCCGGCCCCGTCGGTCACCTACACCACCTATCCTGAGACCCACACGTTCCCGGTGGCGCTCAAGGCCATGCGCCTGCGCGGTACGGTGACGGTGATACCTTCCGGCGGCTCGCCGACGACCTACACCCTGACGGTCGCGGTCTCCGAGGCCGGCTCGGGCTCGGGCACCATCACGGCCACGCGCGACCAGCCGGACGGCGGCCATTTCGACTCGTCGTTCCCGGTGCAGCCGAAGCTGGTCTTCGTTAGCGGCAGCAGCCGGCTGGAGCTCGACTGCGGCTACACTTCGGCCTGCCCCACCAACATCACGCTGAGCTCGACCAACAACTGCTGGGTGGTGGCCCACGGCCCGAACAACTTCGACCCCGCTTCGAAGGGAATCACCAACATCCTCGCCGGGATCGCCGTGGACGGCACTTTCGACGGCACCAACGACTACACGACGGTGGGCAAGAAGCCCGCCGCCGCCACCGGCCTGGAGTTCCACCCCGGCTACAACCCGGTGCCTCCGTTCAACGTCTGCACCGACGTCGTCCACACCCACGCCGTCTACTCGCTCCACCACCAGACCAAGCCGCCCGCGGACTGCGCCACCACCCGCTCCGGCCTGACGGGGACGGTGGGCTCCGGTGGTGTCTTCACGTCGAAGGCGTACTGCTTGGGGATCGCGGACCATCCCACCCAGCCCGGGCCGGTCGAGACGACGCCGACGCCCATCCACGATTCGGGCAACAATTAGGTCCCCTTGCCCTCCAGCCGGGACGGCCCGCCGCGGGCCGTCCCTTCCCCTCCCCACCGTGCGAGCAGCACCGGCAGGAAGGCCACCGTCGAAACGTAGCTCGCGAGCATGGCCGCCGCCAGCAGGAGGCCCAGGCTGGCATTGGGCTTGATGGCGGAGAAGGCCAGCACGGCGAAGCCGCAGGCGAGCACCAGGGCATTCCACAGGACGCTGCGGCCGGCGGTATGGAGGGTGGTGAGCACGGCCGCGGCGTGGTCGCGGCCCGCCCGGCGCTCGCGGCGATAGACGTAGACGTAATGGAGTGCGAAGTCGACGCCGGCCCCGAGAGTCAAGGCGGCGAACATACTGGTGGCAATGCCCAGGGGGAGGCCGGCCCAGCCGAGGACGCCGAAGAGGAAGGCGGTGGCGGCCAAGACCGGCGCCAGGGTGACGGCCGTCCAGCGCAGGCTGCGAAAGACCACCAGCAGGGTGACGGCGATCATCACCGCCGTCCAGGCGATCGAGCGGAGCTGGTTGCCGACGATGGCGCCGACCACGGCGAGCCCCACCGGCACGTCGCCCGAGAGGTGGGCGCGTACCCCGTGGCGCGCGGCCAGGGCGCCCACCCGGGGGGCCAGGTAGCGGCGCAGGGCCTCGCCCTTGGCGTAGTCGGCGCCGCGGATGAAGAGGCGGATGCGGGCTGCGTCTTTGTCCTGGGTGAGGAGCTGGCGCAGGTCGAGCCGCAGGCTCAACACTTCCAGGGTGGCGCCAGTGCGCTTCAGGTCCAGAGGCGCCCGCGCCGAGAGCGGCAGGGGGATGCCCATCCCTGCCGCCACCACTTGCAGCAGGTCGAGCGGGCCGAGGACGCCGCTGACCTGCGGCGCCTGCCGCGCCAGCCGGTCGAAGTCCTCCAGCAGGGCCATGCCCTGGGGCGTCCAGAAGAACCGGCGGTCCTTCTGGAACACGACGTCGAAACGGTAAGTGCCCCACAGCGAGCGGTTGAAGTCGCGCTCGGCGGTGACCAGCGCCGAGCGGGGATCGAAGTTGTCGACCCAGGAGTCCTGCACCCGCAGGCGGAAGAGGCCGGGGAGGGCCGCGGCCACCAGGAGAGACGCGCCCAGCGCCAGCGCGTAGGAGCGGCGGGCGAGGAGCCGCTCCCACCGTGAAGCGGCGGTCTGCGAAGAGACGTCCGCCGGGGAAGCGGCTGGTGGACGCCGCCGTTGCGACCAGCCGGGCGGCAGCACCATCATCAGCGCCGGCACGAGACCGAAGGTGAAGACCATGGCGAGCAGCAGGCCCACGCCGGCGAACCAGCCGAGGTCGCGCAAGGACGCCATGGCGGCGCCGACGAAGGAGAAGAAGCCGGCGGCGGTGGTGAGCGAGGTCAGGACCAGGGGGGCGTAGAGCTGGGCGAACGACTCCGCCGTGGCCAGCCGCAGCCGCTGCCGGGGATCGCCCTCGGCGGGCATTCTGTGCAGCAGGTACTCGACCCGCACCAGCAGGTGGACCTCGTCGGTCATCGCCATCGCCATGAGCAGCACCGGCAGGATGGTGGTGACCAGGGTGACGGGCACGCCGGCCCAGCCCATGAGGCCGAAGGTCCACAGCAGGGTGGCGAGGATCTGGGCCAGGGGGATGAGCACGCCGCCCGGGGTACGCAGCGAGAGCCAGAGGAGCAGGGCGACGGCGGCGACCATCAGCGGCACCAGGCGCGCGAGGTCGGCGAGCACCACCTCGCCGAGCACCGCCTCGGCGGCGGCGGGTCCGGTGATGCGCAACGTGAACTGGGAGTGGGCCACCCGGGCCGTGCGCCAGCTCTCCAGGCTCGCGAGCACGACGCGGCGGTCGGCCGTGGGAGCCAGGGAGAGATAGACCGGCGCATGCCGGCCGTCGGCGGAGAGAAAGAGGCCGCTGGCGAGCGGCAGCCGGCGGATCCTCCCCAGCAGGGCAGCGAAGGCCGCCGGGTCGTCCGGGACCTCGTCGAGGAAGTTACGGATTTCGAGCTTGCCGGGCGGCGGCGGCTCGACCAGGTCGGCCAGCGAGCGCACGCCAAAGGCCTGGATGCCCGGCACCCCCTGAAGCTCGCGGAAGATCCGGCGCAAGAAGCGGAAGCCGGCCGCCGAAGCCACCGGCGGGCCGCCCGGGCGGGCGCTGACCAGCACCAGGATCCGTTCGGGCTCGTGGAAGGCGTCGCGGTCGGCGAGCGTCTGCTCGACGGTCGCATCTCCCCGCGGGTAGAGCAGGGCGCCGTCGGTGCGCAGCTCCAGCCGCGGGAGGCCGGCTGCCACCACCACCGTGCCCAGGAGGAAGAGCAGGAGAACGAGGCGGGGCCGGGCGAGGGCGGTGCGGGCGAGGGACAGCATTACTTCCTGCGCACCAGCGGCAGCAGCGCAGCCAGTCCCACCAACGTCAGCAGCGAGCTCGAAACCAGGGCGATCCCCACCAGCAGACCCAGCCGCTCGTTGGCCGGCACCTGCGAGATGGCGAGCAGGGCGAAGCCCAAGGCGATGGCGCCCGAGTCGATGGCAATGGCGGGGCCGGTCTCCTCCAGGGATTTGAGGTCCGGCCGGGGGTGGCCGGCGGCCTGGGCCACCTCGTAGCGCTCCACGTAGTGAATGGCGTAGTCGACGCCGATCCCCAAGGTGATGGCGCAGAACATGGAGGTGGCGACCCCGAGGGGGACGCCCAGCCAGCCCATGAGGCCGAACACCCACAGCACGGCGACGCAGGCCGGCACCACGGCCCACAGGCCGGTGACGGCGGAGCGGTAGAGGATGGCGATCACCAGCCAGCACCCCACCAGGGCCAGGAGCAGCGAGTACACCTGGGTGCGGACGATCGCCGGAATCATCGCCTGGCTGACGGCGACGTCGCCCGCGAAGCCGATCCGCATCCCCAACGGCGCGAGGTGCGCCCGCTCGTAGCCGCGGATGGCGTGCATCAGCTTCGCGACTCCCCGGTAGTCCGCCTCCTTGAGGTAGATGGAGACCACGGTGCGGGAGAGGGAGTCGTCGATCACCTGCCGGCGGCGCAACGGTCCGCGGGCGTCGTCGAAGAGCTGGATCAGGTGCTCGATGTGGGAAGGCCCTTCCGGCAGCCGCCGGAACTCCTCCCGCCGCGCCTGCCAAAGGTAGGAGACGGTGACGAGGTGGCTGTAGGGGCCGAGGACGCCGCCGACTTTGGGCTGGGTGCGCAGGAAGTCCTCGAAACGGCCGAGGGCCTTGAGCGTCGCCGTGTCGAGGAGAGGGCCTTTGCGCTCGTCCCCCTCCGGGATGCGGCCGGACGGCGGACGCACGGTCACCTGGGCGAGGAGGACGTGGGTGCCCAGCAGCTTGGTGTTAACCTCGTCGTTGTCCTTGCGGAAGGGGCTCCCCGCGGCGAAGCCGTCGATCCAACTGTCCTGCACCCGCAGGCGGACGAGGCCGAAGCCGAGGACGAGGGTCAAGAGGCCCAGGATCGCCAGGGTGGCGCGGCGGCGGGAGAGGAGAGGGGAGAGAGCACGCACCAGGACGTGGCCGTCGAGGATCGAGGAACCGCGCCGCTCCAGGCGCTTGCCCGGGATGAGGGCCAGGGTCGCCGGCGCCACGGTGAAGGTCCAGAGCAGGCAGAAGAGGACGGCGAGGCTCGAAAACAGGCTGAACGACTGCACCGGGATGATGGTCGAGGGGGAGAAGGAGAAGAAGCCGGCGACGGTGGTGAGCGAGACGAGGACGATGGGGCGCGACATCTCGGTCACTGCCTGGCGCAGGGCCGGCATGTGATCGGTGGCCGCCTCCGGATGCTGGGCGAGGATCTGCTGGTAGTGCCACACCAGGTGGAGCTCGTCGGCCAGGAAAGCGGTGATGAGGACGACCGGCAGCACCGCCGTGGTCAGGTAGACGGGCACGTCCAGGTACCCCATGAGGCCGAAGGTCCAGATCAGCGAGGCCCCCATCTTCGGCAGCACCACGGGGAGCGACCAGACGCGGCGGCACCCCCACCAGCAGGCGAGGGCGATGACGATCAGGGCGAGCGGCACGAGCAGCGTCAGGTCCTGCAGGATGTGGGTGCCGAGGAGCGACTCGGCGACCGGCGCGCCGGCCACCACGATGCGGTCTTGGGCTGAGGCGAAGGGCTTCGCCGTCTTCAGGATGGCGCGGTAGAGGGAGGTGCGGTCGGCGTTGGCCTCCTCGGCCGAGGCGTTGGGGGCGCCCACCAGGATGGACGCCGCCTTGCCGTCCGCCGACACCAGGGTCCCCTTGAGGATGGCGGCGGCATCGACGTCGCCGCGCAGGGTCTCGATCAGCTCCGCCGTGTCGGGCAAGGGATCGAGGTAGGGCCGGAAGTTGAGGGTGCCGGGGTAGACCCGGTCGCGGTGCTCGGTGGCGAGGCTCATCACCTCGTCGGCGCCGACTCCCGGCAGGCGGGCGAGGGCGGCCGAGAGGTCGCGCACCCGGCGCAGGGTCTCCGGGTTGTAGATCCCCTCCGGCCGCGAGCTCTCGACGAGGACGACGATCGGATCGCGCAGGTGGAAGCGCTCGCGCACCTGGGCGTCGAAGCGGATCTCCGGATCGTCGATCGGCATCAGGGCGTGGCCGTCGGTGCGCAGTTGCAGGCGCGCGAGCCCGGGGGCCATCACCAGGGTGGCGAAGGTCATGGCGACGATGGCGCGGCGGGGCCGGGTCATGGACGCCTGGGCGAGGCGGTTGAGCCAGGTATCGATCATGGATCAGGGATCGTAAGGTCAGGCGTACGGTTTCAAGGCGTCGCGTAGCGCCGCTGGAATGGCGGTGGGAACCGTCTTCTCCCCTTCGCGCCGCATGCAGGCAACCACCTGCTCGCCGCGGGCCATCAGCTCCTCGCCTTCCTTCAGGCGCCAGTACTCGAAGAGCAGGGTGATGCGGTTCTGCACCACGTCCCCCAGCCGCATGCGGACGCTCACCTCGTCGAAGGCGAAAAGCTCGGAGAGATAGTCGCACGAGATGCGGACGGTGGCGAGGGCGAGGCCGCGGGAGAGCTCGTCCAGCACCTCCGGCGCGTGGTCGCGCAGGAACATCTCGCGGCAGCGCCCCTGCCAGCGCAGGGGGTTGACGTAGTACACGTTGCCCACGAGGTTGGTCTCCTCGAAGCCCACCACGTGGCGGTACTCGTAAAACTTCAAGCGGGGATCTCGCCTGGATCGACGAGCACGGCGAGGGCGGCCGGCCCGGCCAGCTCGCGCACGGGAGCGAGGAGCGTGCCGATGCGCAGGGCGCCGGAGCGCAGGACGAGCCAGCCGTCGTCGCGGTCGCGGCCGCCGCCCTCCAGCGTCAGCGGCGCGCCGTGCGGCACGCCGGCCTTGGCCAGGCTCTCCGCCGCCGCCCAGACGCGGGTGGCCGCGGCGTCGCGGGTCTCGTCCCGCTCGCGGGCGATCAGCTCGGCGAGGCGGAAGCGGTCGGGTCCCAGGAGACCGCGCCAGACCTCTTCGGGACGGGGCGCCACCGGCTCCAGGTCGCACCCGACGCGGCCGTCGCGGATGACGGCGAGCACCAGGGGGCCGGCGTGGGAGACGGAGACCTGCCCCGCTTCCTCCCCCGGAGCCTCCGGCTTGCCGTCGGGCCGGCGCCGCCAGCCCGTGGCCCCCAGCAGGCCGAAGACGGCCTCGCGGCCGTCGCCATCGCGATTCCCGTTGGACGCCAGCGCCACCTGCACCCCGGCGCCCGGCAGGATCTCCTGCAGCCGGCGCTCGACGTAGGGAGCGAGGAGGGCGGAGGTCCAGCTCGCGGGCGGCGCGATGCGGTCCACCGCCTTGAGGCGCAAGCCCTCCCAGCGCTCCCTCAGCCGCCCCTCCCCGTCCACCAGCTCGAGGTCGTAGACGAAGTCGTCGCCGTGGCGGCTGCGCTCACGGGCGGCGAGGAGGAGGGGAACGTCGGCCGCGAGCCCCAGGGTCACCACCCGGTCCACCCCCGTGGGGAGGAGGGTCGCGTGGGGGATGCAGGCCTGGATGCCGTGGATGGCGGCGTCGCGGGCTCCGGGATCGCCCAGCACGAGGCGGTCCGGGAGGTAGCGGCCGAACCAGGCCGTGGAGCCGTCCGGCGAGATGTCGGCCAGGCACTCGGTGGCCCGCAGCCGGCGGTACCCCTCGACGCGGCGGAACCGGCCGCGATGGAAGAGGACGCCGCCGTAGAGGTCGCTCGCCGGGTCGAAGGCGAGGCGCGGATCGCCGCGGAAGGCGGCGAGCAGCCGGGAGGTGGCCGCGGCCGGGGGAGTGCCGAAGCGGCAGACGGCGCGGAAGTGGTCGGCGGCGAAGCCGGTCGACTCGTCGCGCAGGACGACCTCCACGGTCCCCGCCGGTCCAGGCTCGCGCACCAGGGCGGCGACGCGGAGGGTGGTGCTGCGCCCGGGCGGCACGGCCACGGGGCGCTCGAAGACGACGTCCTCGAAGATGGGGACCTCGTCCGTCCGCGCCAGGCCCGCCACGGCCCGCACGGCGATCGCCGCCTGGGCCATGGCCTCCATCCCCAATACGGCGGCGAACAGGGGCTCGCCGTGGAAGACGTGGTCGGCGAGATGGGGGTCGGTGTCGGCCGAGACCTCGGAGTCCACCACCAGCTCGACGCCGGGGACGTGCACCCGCACCTTCTCCAGGTAGCGGAGCAGGGGGAGCTCGGGGCGCTCGACCTCCAGGGTGGGCGGCTCGCCGAAGCGGCCGGTCACCACCACGGAGACGGGGTCGCCGCCGTCCGCGTTGCGGGGGCGGGAGATCAGCTCGCGCAGCATGGCGAGCCCGGTCTCCGCGGGAATGGCGGAGATCCCCTGGGCGCGCAGGCTTTCGAGCGTCCCCAGCCGCTCCCCCATGCCGGTGCCGGACCATACCGACCATTCGAGGGCCAGGCAGCGGCAGGAGGGGAGGTCGCGGGCGACGTTCTCGGTGGCGCGGGCCAGCCATTCGTTGGCCACCGCGTAGTCCGCCTCCCCCGCCAGGCCGAGGCGGGCGATGATCGAGCCGAAGGTCACCAGCAGGCGCAGGCGGCTGGTGTCGATGGCTCCCAGCACGTGGAAGAAGCCGGCCACCTTGGGCGCCAGGGTGCGCATCAGCGCCTCGTCGTCGAGGTCCGCCAGCCGCCGGGGAGCGTTGGCGCCGGCCCCGTGGAGGAAGGCGGTGACGGGACCGAGGGCCTCCTGGGCCTGGGCCACCGCCATGAACACGGCGACCGGATCGCCCACGTCGGCCGAGAGGTAGAGGGCGGTGACGCCGGCCGCCGCCATCCGTTCGAGGTTGGCCGCCAGCTCGGCGTCCGTCTCCGGGGCCGAACGGCCGAGGAGGATCAGGCGGGCGCCGCTGGCGCGCGCCAGGTCGAGGGCGCACTCGGCGGCGATCCCCTTGCCGCCGCCGGTGACCAGGAGCACGTCCTCCGGCCCCAGGGGGAGGGGGCCGGGCGCGGCGGGCTCCAGCAGGCGGAGCACGGGGACGCTGCGCCGGCCGGCTTCGTCGTAGTGAGACTCGGCGTACCTGCCGCCGTCTCTGTCGCCGCCACCGGCGATCGCCGCGGACATCTCGGCGACCGCCCAATCCACGGCCTCGGGGTGGTCGAACGGCACCCGCACCACGCAGGCCGTGGAGGTGGGGACCTCCAGGCGCAGGGTGCGGGCGAAGGCGCCGCCCACGCCCCCCTGGTGGACGAGCAGGACGCGCACCGTCGGGGGCGCGGAGAGCACGGCCCGGGCGCCCTCCAGCAGCAGGCTGGCATGGCACCGCTCCACCTCGATCGGCATCAGCAGGGCCACGCCGTCGCCCGGCAGGCGCCCTGCGAAGGCCGCGGCCAGGGGGTGCTCCTCGGGGGCGATGATCGTCCAGTTGCCGGGCGCCTCCTCTTCCGCGGCGCGGCGGGGGCGTTCGCGGGGGACGAGCGCGACGGTGAAGGGGCGCACCCACGAATCGACGCCCGGCGGGGCGGCCTCGCCGGCGGGGCCGGTCCCCTGGACGGCCTGCTGCTCCAGGACCTCGGCGACCTCGGCCAGGGTGGCGCGCGCGTAGTCGGTGGGCGAGGCCGGCGGGCGCAGGCCCAGCCGGCGGGAAGCCTCGACCACGAGCTGCCCCACGGAGATGGAGTTCAGGTGGAGGTCCGAAAGCAGCCGGCTGTCGTCGCGCACGGCTTCCGCCGGCAGCTCGGCCCGCTCGGCCACCAGCCGGCGGAGAAGCTCGAGGGGGCTCGCGGCGAGCGCCGCGGGCAACGGCGGGTCGGGCTGATGGGAGACCGGGGCGGCCGGAACCTCCTGCGCAATGAATCCGACCGCTTCGAAGGATTCCGCCGGCAGCGGCGCCAGCTCGCACGGATTGACCAGGAAGCTCGGCACCCGCTCGGGATCGAACGGCCGGGTGAACCGCCCCTCGAAGAGGACCGCCGTGTCGAGCGGCGCGCCGAGGGCGAAGGCGGCGCCCGCGGCCTTGAGGAGACCGGAGAGCGACGGGCCGGCGGCATCCAGGGGGATCACGGGCGCCGTCAGCACCTCGCCCGCCAGCTCCGAGAGCGCGCGGCCGGGGCCGACCTCGATCCACAGGTCCACCCCCAGCTCGGGCCGGCCGGCCACGGCGGCGAGGGCGTCCGTGAAGCGCACGGGCGAGGTGAGCTGGGAAAGGAGCAGCTCCTTGAGGTCCGTCTCGCCAGTCAGAAGCCTGCCGGTGACCGTCGAGGCCACGGTGCGCGCCAGCGCCTGTGGCGGCGCAGCGTCGAGCTCGGCGGCCAGGCGGCCCGCCGCGTCCGCCACCAGGGGTGAGTGGAAGGCGTGGGAGACCCGCAGGCGCGTCACCGCGAGGCCGCGGTCCCGGGCGCGCTCGAGCGCGGCGTCCACGGCGGCGGCGGGACCCGAGATCACCGTGCGGCGGGGCGCGTTGTAGGCGGCGATGACCGGGCCGCCGGCCCCCCCTTCCTGCAGGATCTCCTCGACCGTGGCCGGATCGGCGCCCAGGCTCGCCATCGCCCCGGTCTCCCCGGGGAGGTCCGCCATGGCCCGGCCCCGGGCTCGCGCCAGACGCAGGGCGGCGCCGGCATGGAACGCGCCGGCCCAGTGGAGGGCCGCGATCTCCCCCAGGCTGTGCCCCACGGCCACCGCGGCACGCAGCCCGAGGCGGTCGAGGAGCCAGAGGGCGGCGAGGGAGTGGGTGAGGATCGCCGGCTGCGCCACGGCCGTGTCCACCGGGTCCGCGGCCGGATCGAGCCGGGCTGGGCCGTAGACCGCCTCCAGGTCCTCGAAGCGGCGGCGCAGGAGGCCGCCGTCGAGGTGGGACGGCGCGCCCTGCCCCGGGAAGAGGAAGCCGATGCGGTGGCCGCGGCGGCTGCCGACGAAGACGCCGTGGCGCACGTCGAGCCGCGCGGTCTCCCCCTGCCGCAGCCACCCCGCGAGGCGGCGCAGCCCGTCCGCAGCCTCGGCGGGCCGGGCCGCCACCACGGCGGCGCGCAGCGCGGCGTCCGCCCCCGCCGTCCGGCGCCGGAGCTCGACGGCGAGGTCCGCCAGCTCGGCGCGCGAGGCGCGGGCGGCCACCGTGGCCAGGCGCTCGGCCTGCGCGGCGAGCGCGGGAGCGTCCGCCGCGGCCAGCAGCAGCAGCTCGGCATCCTGCCAGGAGGCGAGCAGCTCCCGCTCGCGGGCCACCAGGGCCGTGCGGCGCACCTCGACCGTACCTTCCAGCACCAGGTGGGAGTTGATGCCGCCGAAGCCCATGGCGGAGACGGCGGCGCGCAGCGGCTCCCCCTCGGGCCACGGCTCGCCGCGGTCGAGGACGCGCAGCGCCGCGCCCGCGCCCTGGAGCTCGGCGTGCGGCTCCTCGCAGCCGGTGTTGGGCGGCAGCACCTGGTAGTGGACGGCGAGGGCCGCCTTGATCAGCCCGGCGACGCCGGCCGCGGCCTTGGTGTGGCCGATGTTGGCCTTGAGCGCGCCCACGGCGGCCGGCAGCGCCTGCGGGTTGGCTTCGCGGCGCGCCGCGGAGAGGGCGGCCAGCTCGGCCGCGTCGCCCACCGCGGTGCCGGTGCCGTGCCCCTCGAAGTAGGCGACGGTGTCCATGCCGAAGCCGGCGCGGTGATAAGCGCGGCGCAGGGCCATCTGCTGCCCCAGGGGCTCGGGACGGCTGATGCCGCCGTGGCCGTCGGACGAGATCCCCCAGCCGCGGATCACCGCCCACACGCGGCAGCCGCGGCGCGCGGCGTCGGCTTCCCGCATCAGCACCACGAAACCGCACCCCTCGCCGGGGATGAAGCCGGTGGAGCGCGCGTCGAAGACCCGCATGTCACCCTGCGCCAGGGCGCCGGCGCGGGAGAAGCCCACCATCTCGAAGGGATCGAGCGACAGGTCGACGCCGCCGGCCAGGGCCACGTCCAGGTCCCCCGCCACCAGCGAGCTGCAGGCGTTGGCCACCGCCAGCAGCGAAGAGGCGCAGGCGCCGTCCAGCACGTAGCCGCCGCCGTGGAGGTCGAAGTGGTTGCAGATCCGCCCGGCGATGGTGTTGGCGAGGCCGCCCGCGAGCGACTCCTCCATGGGCTCGGGGAAGGGGGCCTTGTAGGCCGGCTCCAGGCGGGCGAGGAAGCCCTCCACCTTGGCCTCGTCCCACCCTTCGGCGGCAAGGGAGGCGGCGAGCGTGCGGCGGACGTAGGGCCAGCGCAGGCGCATCAGGTGGGAGCGGGAGAACTCGCCGGTCAGCGTGTTACCGAGGAGCACCCCGGTCATGTCGCGCGGCAGCCCTTCGGCCTCGGGGAAGCCGGCGTCGGCTAAAGCCTGGGCAGCCACGTCCAAGGCCAGCCAGTGGGTGAGGTCGGTGGCGCGGAAGGTGGGGCCGGCGACGCGGAAACGCACGCGGTCGAACTCCCAGCCGTCGAGCACCGCGGCCTCGGCGAGCAGGAGGCTGTCGGGATCGCTCAGCCGGCGGTCCGGGTAGTCGGCGATGCGCAGCCGCTCCGGCGGCATACGCCGGAAAGCACGCCTACGGGCGAGCACGTTCTCCCACAGCTCGGCCGGCGAGCCGGCATCGGGATAGCGGCACGCCATCCCGACGATCGCGATGCCGGCGGTGCCCTCTCCCACGCTCATGCCTCCGCCGGCATGGGAACCTTCATGCGGGCCTCGGCCCGCTGGGCCGCCAGGGCCTTCAGGTAGAGGAACGTGCCGCGGCTGGCGCACACCAGGCTGAGGCCGAAGAACAAACCGAAGACGACGTGGAAGGCCATCAGCGTCCCATAGGCCGTGGCCATGGCGAGGCCGAAGGCGACCTGCCCGCGGCGGGTCGAGGGCGTCGTCGCCGGATCGGTCACCATGTAGAAGGTGAAGAGCAGGAAGGCGACGCCGGTCATCGGGTTGAGCGACGGCAGGAAGAGGTTGCCGAAGGCGAAGTGGCGGATGGCCGCCTGCAGCACGAAGCCGCCCAGCCAGGCGAGGACCAGCGGGATGCGGCGGGTGAACACGGTGTTGAGGAAAGAGCCCGAGCAGATGATGATGACGGGCAGCACCCAGACCCACACCCCGCGCAGGTTCTCGGTGAACATGTAGGGCTGGGCGATCCCCACCCAGGGAAAGGCGAGGAGGGTGGCGGTGATCCCCAGGTTCGAGGGATTGAAGAAGTGGCGCTTGCCGCCGTTGACGCCCGCCCGGAACACGTACTTCGAGCCGATGGCGGTGGCGGCGGCGAAGGCGAGGGGGAGGAGCCGGTCGTTGGCGTAGAGCAGCATGGAGACCGCGAGGCCGGTGATGTGGGCCGAGAGGAGGAAGTCGACGAGCTTGATTGTCCCCCCCAGGAAGCGCGGCCGGCGGCCGAGCCGCCACGACTCGACGAGCTCGAGCAGGATCTCGGTGGCATAAGCCACCAGCACGGCCGTGACCGGCGCCGCCAGCGACATCTCGAAGCCGAGCACCGTGTGCCCCAGCACGTTGAGCACGGTGATGGCGGTGGCGAACCGCCGCAGCGCTGCGAGGCGCATGTCCTTGGGAGCCGCCTGAGCCGTCTCAGCCATGTCTCAACCCGCCTTTCCCTTGTTCCCGGTCGTCCCGGTCGTATCCTTGCCGGCCACCACGGCTGGCGGCGGCGCCGGCCCCCCCAGCACCACGGTGTGGCGGCCGGGAGCGAGGCGCAGCGTCGTCGCCTGTACCCTCCCCTGGCCGTCGCGCCACCGCACGTCCACCCGCAGCGGGGTGCCAGGGGCCATGCGGCCGAGGCCGAAGTGGATCTCCGGCGCCCGCTTGCCCGAGTGGCCGCTGCCGCCGTCCACCTGCGCCACCCGCCGGCGGCCGTCCGGCAGGGTGACGGTGACCTCGGCACCGATCGCCGGCCGCGTCCTCCCGATGTTCTCCGGGGTAGCCGGCAACCGGGGCTCCAATTCCAGGAAGGCTCCGGCGTGCGGGCTATTGTTACGGAAGAAGTAGGAAGTCTCCCACTGGTTGGCGAGGGCGTAGTCGAGGCGGCCGTCGCCGTCCACGTCGGCGATGGCGATGCCGCGGCTGATGTGCTCGTCGTCGAGCCCCATCTCCACCGCCAGGTCGTAGTAGCGGCCGTCGCGGGCGCGGACGAAGAAGGGGTCGTGGAGGTGCCCCGAGAGGTCGTCCCCCGGCCAGAAGTGGGGCCAGGCGCCGGGGTGGTTCATGTTGTCGTCGTTGCCCATGGCCAGCTCGTGCAGCTCCGGCCAGCGATTGCGCTCGCCGCGCACGAAGCCCACGGCCTGCAGCGCCTCGGGCACGCCGTCGTTGTCGAAGTCGTCGAAGCGGGCGTCCCACCCCCAGCCGCTGCGCGACAGGCCCAGCGTCTCCCCCTGGTCGGTATAGGGGGCCACTCCCCGGCTCATCGACTTCAGGTCGCCCGTGCTCACCCAGACGAAATGGCTCTCCTCCAGGGCGAAGTTCTGGGCGATGTTGCTGACGTACATGTCGGGGATGCCGTCGCCGTTGACGTCCGCGAAGTCGACGCCCATCCCCTTGAACGAGTCGTGCCCCAGCACCTTGGAGGTGGGGGTGGTGAAGGTCCGGCGCCCCTCCAGCACAGCGAAGCGGGGGTGGCCGGGGGTCGAGAGGTTGTGCAGCAGGCGGTCGTTGCCGAAGTCGTTGCCGAAGTAGATCTCGGGCCGCAGGTCGCCATCCAGGTCCGCGGCGCCCACGGCGAGCGTCCAGGAGTAGGTGGTCTGCGGGTCGAAGGCGTTCTCAACGTCGGTGAACTCCACCGTGGGGTTGGGGCCCGAGGTGCCGCTCTTCCACAGCAGCAGCCGGTTCTTGCCGCCGTTCTCGGAACGCGACATGGAGCGGTGCATGTGGGCGCCGTCCGTGGCCTTGGAGTCGAGCACCCGCATGCCGTCCGGGAAGTAGTTGCCGACGATGAGGTCGAGATGGCCGTCGCCGTCCACGTCAGCGCTGGTCAGGGCGTTGGTGTTCCAGATCTGGTCGCCCGGCGCCACCGCGACCGGCCGGTAGGAGGCCGCTGAGAGAGGGCCCGTGTCGTCGCGGCGGAGGAAGATGATCGGCGGCCGTCCCCAGTAGTAGACCAGCAGGTCCATCCGCCCGTCCTCGTTGAAGTCCCCGGGCAGGCACCCCATGGGGGCCGTGGTCCGCGCGTCGTACGGGAGCGGCGCGGGATCGAGGACGAAGAGCGGGTAGCGGTTCCCCGTGCCGGGCACCGGCTGCACCAGCACCTTGTCGAGGCGCGTGTCCACCGAGCAGAGGTCGTTGGGCAGCCCGTCGCCGTCGAGGTCGTTGAGCGCCACGCCGGCGCCGACGCTGGAGATCCAGGCGGCGATGTCCTTGAGGCTGGGGTGAACGTCGCGGATGGTGCGGTCGAGCCGGGCGCCGGCCGGCGTCGCCAGCGGCGTGCGGGCGAAGGCGAAGCGCGCGGCGAGCGCCTGCCGCTCCCCCTCGGGGAGGGTGGGCAGGCGGGCAAACCCGAAGAGGGCGGCGATCAGCGCCAGGGCCGCAAGCCGGGTGACGTTGCGGCGGAGGATTCCGGGTTGCCTCCCAGACGTATCGGTCATGCGAGCCTCCGTTGCGACCGTTGCGAATAAACGTCCTGGATCCGCCGCCGCCAGACCTCGAAGGCCGGCTCCCCCTCCCGGTCGGCGGGCAGGTCGTGGAGGGCCTCGTCGCTCACCGCCGCGGCCTCCTCGGCCGAGCAGCCCCAGACCGTGCGGCAGGCGAGCTCCGTCTGCGGCGTCGGGTTGCCGCCCCACTGCCGGGCCTTGGCGGCGAAGGAGATGCCCTGGGCGAGCGCGGGGGCGTGAGGGCCGGCGGCGGCGGCGAGCGCTGCCACCTCGGCGGCCGTGCGCCCCCCCGCGTAGCCGCAGGCGAGACCCAGGCCCCCCCACAGGTCGCCCTGGCGGGCGGCGGGGAAGGCGCCGATCGTGCGCGGCAGGCGCTCGACGTCCGCGCCTTCCACGAACCAGAGGCTGCGGCCGAGACCCTGGTCGAAGCCGCGGCGGAAGTAGCCCTGGAGACGGCGCGGTACCCGCTGCTCCCCCACCGAGCGGGGCCAGTTGAAGAACCCCTCGTGGAAGCCGTAGCCGTCGAGCGCCAGCCAGCGCAGCAGCGGATCGGCGAGGCGGGCGAGGTAGCGCCGGGGCGAGACCGGCAGCCGCGCCATCACCCAGCCGGCGCCGACGTGAACGATGTAGGTCTGGGCGTCGCCCGGCCCGGCGAGGAAGCGCGCCAGCCGGTCACGCCGGCCGGGCACCAGGGTGTCGAGCAGGGCGAGGGCCATGCCGGCCCCCTCGTAGGCGAAGCCGCGGAAGTCGCGCTCCACCTCGGCGTCGATGCGTGCCGCCAGGGGGAGGGGCTCGGCCTCCGCCAGGGCGGCGTGGTACCCATGGACGAAGGTCTCCCCCACCCGCTCCAGGCGGTCGCGCACCGCTCCGGCCTCGCCGCGGAAGCCGCGGCGGGCGAAGGAAGTCTCCTGGGGCGGGATGCCGAAGAGCGCACGCTTCACGGCAGCGCTCCACGCCGGCCGGCGCGGGCGGGCGGGGGACAAGGGCAGGGAGGTCGTGCCGTTTTCAGTCGTCGTCATCCGGTGCCTCTCTTTCTAGAGTGCCGTGGACGGGTCCGAACGAGCCTCGACGGGCGAGCAGATTTTACATCCTGGCCTCTTTGCTGCGCTGGACGGCGTGTGCACGCTAACGATACCTCGCTCGCACCCTCTCGCGCCAGACCTCGTACGCGGGAACCTCGCCGTCGGGCGGCAGGCCGGCCAGCGCCTCGCGGACCACCGCCGCCGCCGCCGCGGGTTCCTGGTGGCAAAGCAGGGCGCAGGCGAGGTCGGTCCACGGAGAGGGGTTGCCGGCCCGTGCCCGCACCTCGGCGGCGAAAGCGGACCCGAGCGCGAGTTGCGGGGCGTGGTCTCCCGCCGCCTGGCGGACCTCCGCGACGGCGGCGGCGTCCCGGCCGCCGGCGAACGTGATGGCCTCTCCCACCCCCATCCACAGGCCGGCGTGGCGGCTGGCGGCAAAGGTGGCGATGATCCGGGGCACGTAGGAGACACCCGCCTCCGGCAGGAGCCACAGCCGGCGGCCGACGCCGGCGTCGAAAGGGCGCAGGGCGTAGCCGCCGGCGCGGCGGGGGGCTTCAGCGCGGCCGACGATCCGCCCGCCATGGAAGAAGGCGTCGTGGAAGCCGAGGCCGTCATAGGCCAGCCAGCCGAGCACCGGGTCGAGGCCGGAGAGGAACCAGCGGTGGGAGACCGGCAGCCGCGCCATCACCCACCCCGAGCCCACGTGGAGCATGTAGGTCTGGGGGGAGCCCGGGCCGGCGATGAAGTCCGCCAGGCGGTGGCGCCGCCACGGCGTCACCGCGTCGAGCAGGGCGAGCCCCAGGCCGGCCCCTTCATAGGCGAAGCCCTGGAGCTCCGGCTCCACCCGCCGCGCCAGCCGCGCGGCGAGCGGGCCGGGGCGGGGGTCCTCCAGCGCTGCGTGGCACCCCTCGCTGAAGCTGCGGGAGATCGCCTCCATCCGCCACCGCAGGGGGCCGGCGGCGACTTGGGCGAGAGAGCTCAGAAACGCCTCTTGGTCCTGGGCGAGACTGAACAGTCTGAGCGCGAGCCGTCCCATCCTCGGGCCTTCTCCCCTCCCGAGGGAATGCGCGGCGACCGGCCCTGGAAAGGCCGATCCGGATCGATAAACCTAAGATTCTAAATAGATTTTCCCAGCTCTTCCGCGCTTCCCAGCCCCATTGTACAGCCATTACCGGGAGCTCAGCGCCTCCAGGGGCGGGCAGACGCGGTCGCGCCGCTCCTGGAGGTCGCGCACCACCGCCCGGCGGAAGCCGCGGTGCCCTCCCTCCTCCATGCGGGCGGCACGGTACTCGTCGACGTCCACCACCTCCAGCCGCAGGCGGATGGTCCTGAACAGGCGGGGGATCCGTTCGCCCGGGGCATGCACGTGGTGGAGGCCGCCGCTGTAGGCGATGAGCATCCGCCCCTCGCCGATGGTCTCCAGGATGTCGGCGACGCCGCCGCGCACCGTCATCGGCTTGCCGTCGGCGTCGAGGCCCGTGGCCCGTTTCATCCTCCCTTCGGGAAGGATGATCACCATGGCGTCCGGGTCGATCTCCCTGAGCACCTGGCTCCAGGTCTCGTCCCGCTCGCGGGTGATGGAGATCACCCGCGCCGCGACCAGGCCGTAGAAGCGCCCCACCAGTGCCCGGTTGGCCGTCTTCTCGGCGATGGGCACGACGCCGTGGCGGGCCAGGCGCCACAGGAAGTGGTTGGGGCAGGCGGCGGTGTACAGGGCCTCCCACAGGCTGGTGTGGTTGAGGATGGCCGCCAGGCGGATGCGCCGCCACGGATCGGGCGGCACCTCGCCGACCCACTGGCTGTCGACGCGGTAGAACAGGCGGGAGACGGTCTTGACCGCCAGCAGCAACAGGAAGACGACGTACGAGCGCAACAGACCCCCCTGAGAGGAACGTCCGGAAACGGCGGGATTCTATATGAAGGCCGAGCTCCCCCGCCCAAGAAGGGACAACAGGGACAACAGGGACGGCAGGGACGAACAGCAAGAATGCTTCCACCGCTGTTCTCCCTCGTCCCTGTTGTCCCTGCCGTCCCTGTTGTCCCTTTTTGCCGGTACTCTCTCCTCGCGGATCTGACTAGAATCAGGATTCGCAGAAAGGGACCCCAAGTGACCGAGATCCACCGTGAGAGCGTCCTGGGGCTGGACAACATCCGTCTCGACCTGCCGGTGGCGGGCCTGGGGAGCCGCTCGCTGGCGGTGTTCTTGGATTACATCGGTCTCGCCATCGTGGCCATGGCCTGGATTTTCGGCTCCATCCTCCTGGCGGCGGCGGTGGCTCCGGATTGGACCCCGGTCTTCGTCGTGGCCGGGATCTTCCTGCTCGACTGGGGGTATTTCGCCGCGCAGGAGATCCTCGGCGGCGGGCGCACGCTGGGCAAGCGCCTGCTCAAGCTCCGGGTGGTCACGGCCGAGGGCGGGACGCCGGGGGCCGGCGCCCTCCTCATCCGCAACCTGGTACGCAGCCTCGACTTCCTCTGCGGGGTGCCGCTGATGGCCTTCGATCCCCTGTCGCGCCGGCTGGGCGACCGGCTCGCAGGCACGCTGGTGGTGCACGACCGGGGGCGCGAGGCGGCGCCGATGCTCGGGCGGGTGCCGGCCGGCTGGGGGGCGCGCGAGCTGGCGGTGGTAGAGTCCTTCCTGTCCCGCGCCAGCACGCTGCACGATCGCGCCCTGTCGTACGAGATGGCGGACCGCATCCTGGAGCGGATCCGGCGGGATGCTCCGGACCTGCTTGCCGGAGTGGACACGAGGACGGACCCCGTGGCGGCGATCCGCCAGGCGTTGCAGGTGGAAGAGGGGTAGGGAGAAGCCATGGACTACGCCCGCTTCGTGAGGATGCGGCGGCCGGTGTGGGAGGCCTTCGAGGCGCAGCTCGCCGGGGTCCGCGGCGGGCGCGCCAGCCGGCGCCAGGCCGGCTACGGCACGCTGGAGGACATGGCCCTGCGCTACCGCCAGGTGCTGCACGACCATGCGCTCGCCGCCGCCCGCTTCCCGGGCACGGCCGCGGCCCACCGTCTCCAGTCGCTGGCGCTCGAGGGCACCCGCCGGCTCACCGGCGAGGGGCGCCGGCCGGCGGGGGTGGGGACTTTTTTCCGCCGCACCTTCCCCCTCGCCTTCCAGCGCCAGCTCGGCCTGCTGGGGATCGCCGTGGCGTTGTTCCTCTTCGCCGCCGTGTGGGGGCTGGCCGTGGCGGTGCAGCGGCCGGCGGTGGGGCTCGTCATCCTCGGACCCGAAGCCATGCGCGGCCTGGAGGAGGGGAAGCTGTGGACCCATTCGCTGGTCACCACGGTGCCGCCCGCCGTCTCCTCGTCGGGGATCGCGACCAACAACATCTCGGTGGCGCTGACGGCCTGGAGCGGCGGCGTGCTGGCCGGGGTGGTGCCGCTCTACGTCGTCCTCTTGAACGGTTTGATGCTGGGGGCTACCCTGGGGGTGACCCTGCACTACTCCCTGGGGGGTGAGCTGTTGCAGTTCATCGCCGCCCATGGCCTGCTGGAGCTGACGCTGATCCTGGTCTCGGCGGCGGCGGGCCTCTCGCTCGGCCGCGCCCTGGTGGCGGCCGGCGACCGGCCGCGCGCCACGGCGGTGCGGGAGGCGGGGCGCGACTCGCTCGCCGTGCTGCTGGGGTGCGTGCCGTGGTTCGTCGTCCTCGCGCTGGTGGAAGTCTTCGTCTCGCCGTCGCAAGAGGTGCCGGCCGGCGTCAAGCTGATCCTGGGCCTCGCCCTGGAAGGGGCGTTCCTGGCCCTGGCGTTACGTCCCGTGTCTCCGGAGGCACCATGACCGAAATGACGGCGATGCCGCTCCCGCCCACCGGCCCCATGCCCTTTCGTCTCCTCCTCGACGAGGCCATGCGGTACGCACGCCGGTACCTGCGCGCCATCTGGCCCTCGGTGGCGATCCCGGTGGCGATCTTCGCCAGCGCCATTCAGGTGGCCCAGGCGCTGTGGTTTGCGCGCCTGCCGGAGCTGACGCGCAATCCCACGAATCCGTTCGCCTTCTGGAACCCCGGGGTCCTGGCGCTGGGCCTGGTCTACACCGTGGTCCTGGTCATCGCCTACTTCGCCATGCAGGTGGCGGCCATCGACGCCCTGGCCGGGCGGCCGGTGAGCATGGCGCGGGCCTGGCGTTTCGCCCTCCAGTGGCGGGCGCTGGGCACGATCCTGATGTGGTACGCGTGCACCATCGCCTCCCTGGTCTGCTGCCTGGTGCCGGCGCTGTACGTCGGCCCCCTCCTCTCGCTGGTGCCGCCGGCGATGGTCGAGGAGGGGCGCTTCGGCATCCCGGCGCTCTCCCGCAGCGCCGAGCTGACGCGCTACAACCCGAGCGGGCGGTTGGCGGACAGTCCGCTGGTCAAGATCTTCCTCCTGCTGCTGGTGGGGTTGCTGATCACCTACGTCCTGGCCATCGTGGTGAGCGTCCCCTTCCAGATCCCGATGTGGTTGGCCATGTTCCGCCAGGCCGCCGCCGGCGAGGACGTCCTGCACGGGATGCAGCGCTGGGTCTGGCTCCAGGTGCCGGCCCAGTTCCTCAACGCCCTGGCCAGCACCGCCGTCTACCTCTACGCCAGCTTCGGCATCGCGCTGATGTTCAACGACACGCGCGGCCGCAAGGAGGGGACGGACCTGCAAGCCTCGATCGCGGCCATGTTCCCCGCGCCAGCGCCGCCGCCCGGAGAGCCTGTCCCCTGAGCGGCCGGCTGGCTTTCGTGCTGGCGCCCGCGGCGCCCACCGCGCCCACCGCAGTGATCGCGCAGCGGCTGGCGCCCGCCGATCGCGCCGTCCTGGAGGCGGCCTTGCGCGGCGTCGATCGCACGCCGGAGCCGCCGCAAAGCTCCTATCTCGGGGAGCTGGTGCGCAGCGCCACCGAGGCCCTGGTCCGCGGCGTGATCCGGGGGGCGGAGATGCTCCACGTGCCGCGGCAGGTGCTGATCGCCGCCGCCTTCGTGGCCGCGGCCGTGGCCCTCGCCCTGATCGTCCGGACGCTGCTGCCGCGCCTGCTCCGCCTGGTACGCCGCCGGGCGCCCGAGGGCGCGGGAATGCTGGCGGGGATGTCCGTGGGACCCGCGCAGCGGCCGGGGACGAGGGAGCTCGACGCCGCCGGCTGGCGCGCCGAGCTCGATCGCCGCCTGGCCGCGGGGAGCACGGCCGAGGCCCTGGAGGCGGCCTGGTGGTGGCTCGCCCGCTCGCTCGCGGGCCGCCGCGCCGAGCCCGACTGGACCAGCCGCGACCTGGTGACGCGGGTGGGACGGCCGGACCTCGCCGCCCTCATCCGCCGGCTCGACGCCTACATCTACGGCCCCCGCCGCCCCACCCTGGAGGACGTGCGCGGGCTCGTGAGCCGTCTCGCGGAAACCTTGGCGACGCTGGAGGCGGTGGCGTGAGGCGTCTCCGCATCCAACGCAACCATCTCCTGATCGCGGCCGGCGTGGCGGCGGTGCTCGGCATCGGCATCACCCTGCTGAGCGGCGGGCAGGACGAGGCCCGCGGCAGCGTGCTCTCGCGAGGACCGGGAGGGTGGCTCGCCGCCCGCCGCTACCTGGAGGCGCGGGGCGTCCACGTGCACCTGCTCGATCAGCCGCTGGACCAGTTTACGGACGGCGGCGTGCTGGTGACGGCCTTCCCCTGGCAACAGGTGGGAACCTTGGGGAACGGCGGTGAGCCGCTGGAGGAGCACTTGCGGCGCGGCGGCAGCCTGATCCTCGCCTGGTCGGGCGACCGCACGAGCCCGGCCGAGATCCTCGTCCTGGAGGGGCTGGGCCTCTCCCTGCGCGAAGCCCGGAAGGCGCCCCTCAGCCCGCTGCGCTGGCGCCGGTTCGCACGGGAGGAGTGGGACCTCCGCCCGGGCCCCGGCGTGGCAGGGAGCGGGGAGCCGGTGCGCATCTGGGCGCCGCGCTGGGCGCCGGCGGCTCCCCAAGGGGAGCAGGCTCTCCTCCAAGGCCCCGACGGGAAGGGGATGGTGGAATCCCTCACCCGCCAGCGGGGAACCATCTGGCTGGTGCCGGCCGACGCCTTCGCCAACGCGCGGCTCGGCAACCCGGGCAACGCCGGCCTCCTGGAGACCTTGCGCCAGCGGCTGGGGGACGACTGGACCTTCGACGAGTATCATCACGGCTTCGCCGGCCGCCAGCCGGTGGAGACCGCGGCCCTCGGCCGGACCCTGGACCTCGTGCTCCTGCACCTCGCCCTGCTCTACCTCGCGGCGCTGCTGACGCTGGCCCGCCCCTTCGGCCCGGCGTGGAGCGAGCCGCCGGTGGTCGCCGGCTCCGTGGGCACCTTCCTTCTCGGCCTGGGGGCGGTCCACCACCGGCTGGGGCATCACCGCGAGGCGGCGCGCCGGCTGCTGGCGCGGGTCCGCGAGCTCGACCGCAACCTCGACCTCCCCGCCGCCCTGGACGGCGAGGCCGAGAGCGCCGGCGCCCGCGGCCTGGTGGCCCTGGCGCGGGAGGTGGCGCGGCGGCGCCGCGGGCTGCCACCGGAGAAAGAACGGGAGACCGAAGGATGAGCGAGATCGCCCCCACCCCAGAGACCAGCGCCGAGCCCATGCTCTCCACCGAGCGGCTGATCGCCGCCGCCCAGGAGCTGGCCACCACGCTCGAAGGGGTCGTCCTCGGGCAGCGGACGGCCATCGAGACCCTGCTCGTCGCCTACATGGCCGGCGGCCACGCCCTCCTCGAAGGGGTGCCGGGGCTCGGCAAGACGCTCCTCGCCCGCGCCTTCGCCGCCTGCCTGGGCGTCCGCTTCAGCCGCGTCCAGTTCACTCCCGACCTGATGCCGGGCGACGTCCTCGGCACCAACGTCTACGACGCCGCCACCGGCAGCTTCCGCCTGCTGCGCGGCCCGGTGTTCACCGAGGTGCTGATGGCCGACGAGGTCAACCGCACGCCGCCCAAGACCCAGGCGGCCCTGCTCGAAGCCATGCAGGAGCGGCAGGTGACGATCGACGGCGTCGCCCTGGGGCTGGAGCCGGGATTCTTCGTCATCGCCACTCAGAACCCCATCGAGTTCGAGGGGGTCTATCCCCTCCCCGAGGCGCAGCTCGACCGCTTCCTGGTGCGCATCGAGATGGGGCTCCCCTCCCCCGCCGCCGAGCTCGGCCTCTACCGCCGGGCGGTAGCCGGCACCCTGGTGGGTTTCGGCGAATATGGCGGAGAGCTCCCCGGCCACGTGCTGCGGCCGGGCGAGACCCTGGCGCTGCGGCAGGCGGCGCGGCGGGTGCACGTGGCCGAGGAGCTGCTCGTTTACCTCGCCGAGCTTGCCGCCGGCGTCCGCCGCTCGCCGCAGGTGGACCTCGCGGTCTCCCCCCGGGCCGCCCTGGCGCTGCTCGAGGGGGGACGCGCGGCCGCCCTGCTCGAAGGGCGGGACTTCCTCACGCCGGACGACTTGAAGCGCCTTCTGGTCCCTTGCTGGGCGCACCGCGTGCTGCTCACCCCGGAATCCGAGCTGGAAGGCTTCACTCCGCGGCAGGTGCTCGAAGGGGTGGCCGCCGCCGTTCCCGTTCCCCACTGAAGGGGTATCCCCGTGCCTGCCGCCCGCACCTTCCAGCTCCTGGCGCTCGTCACCCTGTTGCTGGTGGCGGCGTTCCTCAGCCCCCGCCTGGCCTGGGTGGCCCTGGCCCTGGACATTTTGGTGGCCGCGGCGGCGGTGGCCGACTGGCGGCGAGCGGCTGCCACTCCCCTCACCGCCGCGCGGCGCCGCCCCCCTCTCCTGGTGCAGGAGGCTCAGGGCGAGGTGGAGGTGCGCCTGGGCACGGCGGCGGCGCGGCCGGTGACCGTCCTGCTGCGCGAGGGCCTGCACCCCGGCCTCGCGGCTTCGCCCCTGCGCCGGCTCCTCGCGCTCCGCGGGCCGGGCGAGGTCCGCTGGACCTATCCGCTCATTCCCCGCCGCCGCGGGGAGCACACGGCCGGTCCGCTCTCCGCCCGCGTCCTGGGGCCGTGGCGGCTCGCCTGGGCGCAGCGTGAGCTGCTGCGGCCCGAGACCGTCCGCGTCTACCCCCAGGTGCGCTGGGAGGGGAAGGTGGGGCAGCTCCTCGCCCTGGCGCAGCGCCGCCGCATGGGGCAGATCCCGCTGCGCCTCCACGGCGTCGGCACCGAGCCCTATGCCCTGCGCGGCTACCTGCCGGGTGATCCGCTGACCAAGATCCACTGGAAGGCCACCGCCCGCCACGGCCGCCTGGTGACGCGCGAGGACACCTGGGAGCGCAGCGCCCGCCTCGTCGTCCTCCTCGACTGCGCCCGCGCCATGGCCTCCATGGACGGCCGGCGCAGCAAGCTCGACTACGCGGTGGCCGCCACCCTCGCCCTCACCCGCGTCGCCGCGGCCCGCGGCGACCAGGTGACGATCGTGGCCTTCGCCGGCCGCGTCCTGCGCACCGTGCGGGTGCGCTCCGGCGGCCGCGGCGCCGGGCTCGCCTACGAGGCCATGTTCGACGTCGAGGCCCAGCTCGCCGAGCCGGCCTACGACCTCGCCGCCGAGGCGGTCTTCGACGTCGAGCCGCGCAGCGCCACCGCCGTGCTCCTGACCTCGGTGGTCGACCTCGCGGCGGCCGAGCTGCTGCGCGAGTCCCTCCTCCGCCTTGGCCGCCGTCACCGGGCGCTGCTGGTGAACCTGGAGGATCCCGAGCTGCGGGAGCTGGCCGCCGCTCCGCCGGCCACGCCCGCCCAGGCCTTCGCCCAGGTGGCGGCCCTGGAGATGCAGCTCGCCAACCGCCGCCTCGCCCGCCATCTGCGCCGCGGCGGCGTGCAGGTGGTCAGCAGCCCCGCCGACCGCCTGGCCCTGGCGACCCTCGAAGCCTACCTGTCCATCTATCGCGGCACCGCGCTCTCTCCCGCCCGCGTGTAACGAAACTCTTCGGGTTCACGCCCAAGAAGGGGTGTAGGATCGAAGAGTTTCCATAGGCACGTGTAATTCCCAGAGATCAACGGAAGGAGGTCCGACGATGCGTGAAGCACCGAGCTCACCAACCAAAGCGCGGCGGGGATGGCGGCTCACCCTGCTGGCGGCTGCCGCGTTCGCGGTATTGCTCGTCCCGGCGGCCGGAGCGCAGCCGTTCAACGCCTGGCTGACCCTCTCCGGGCCGACGAGCGGCTACATCAACGTCCTATCCAGCCCGGTGCTCAACCCTGCGAGCGCCATCACCATCGAGGGATGGGTCATCGTCACCGATCCCGGCGGCGGCTGCAGCAGCATCATCGGCAAGAACTTCCAGACGGCTTGGTGGATCGGCATCTGCGGCACGACCTTGCGGTCCTATCTCAAGGGCGGGTTGTCCAGCCAGCGCAACGGCGGCACGCTCCCCGCAGGTCAGTGGACCCACTTCGCCGTGGTCTATGACGGGGTCAGCCGCAAGCACTACGTCAACGGCGAGCTGGTCATGAACACCGCCGAGACCGGATCGCTGCCATCCAATGGCGACGCGCTGCGGATCGGCAGCGACGTCAGTTGGGCCCACACGCCGGCCGGCGCCATGAACGAGATCCGGCTCTGGAGTGTCGCCCGCACCCAGGACCAGATCCGCAGCACGATCAACGTTCCCGTCAACACCGCCCTGCCCGGGCTGGTGGCCGTCTGGTCCCTCCAGGCGACCGCCAACGACGTCGTCGGCGGGCACAATGGCGCCCTGACCGGTTCGGGCGTCGGCTATCTGAATTTCCCGATCGGTCCGCCCTGCTCGGCGAGCACCGTGAACCAGCTCTGCCTGCAGGGGCGCTTCCTCGTCACCACGACCTTCCGCACCGCGACGGCGCCGGGTCCCTCCGATGGCTCGGCGCACGTGGTCGTGGCCGGCGCCAACTCGGGCGTCTTCTGGTTCTTCAGCTCCGACAACTGGGAGGTGATGGTCAAGGCGATCAACGGCTGCGGCCTCAACAGCCGCTACTGGATCTACTCCGCGGCGACGACCGACCGCTTCTACCGCATGGAAGTGTTCGACACCTTGCACCCCACGAACAAGGTCTTCTTCAACTACGCCGGTCCGCCCGCCCCCGCGGTGACCGACAGCAGCGCCTTCGCGACCTGCCCGTAGGGCCCCGTTGTCTCCGATTCGGAGACGCCCCCACCCAAGACCCTCACCCCTGCCCCTCTCCCGACCACCCCATCCCCCTCCCCGGGAGAGGGGTCCCTGGCTGGGGCGGTTTTGCTGGGTCTTCCCCTTTTTCGGCGATCCGTCTCCGCAAAGACCCCCTCTTCTCCCGTTGAGGGGGGAAGGGTGGGGGCGGGAGAAGAGGGACGGGGTGATGAGGGTCTTGGGTAGGGGCCTTCTGAGGCGGCAAAAATTAGCGCCTATCGGGCTAAGGGCTCGTCACAGAATAACTGTGCCAGTTTGCGTCCGGCCCAACGGGCCGGGATACCTTAGCCCAGGGCCGAGGCCGAAGGCCGATGCCCTGGGAAAAAAGGCGCCCCATCGGTGCGGCCTGAAGGGCCGCGATA
>DASUEN010000155.1:0-28997 GCA_036275055.1 Thermoanaerobaculia bacterium | reverse complement strand
ACGGCGCCAACCTGGAGATGGTGCCGGCGCGCGACGGCGAGACGCTGCCGGTCGCGGAGCTGGCGGCGGTACGGAAGATCTTCTGGCGCAACAACGTCGTGGCCCTCGCCCCGTTCCACAGTCTGCGGGTGCGCTGGGCGTCCGGGGAGCCGCGGGAGGCCGTGGCGCCCCTGGTGGGGACCTGGTTCGACCATGCCCTGGAGCCGGACTGGCGCACAGGCCTGCCGCGCACCCGGCCGACCTTGAAGGTGGCAGGGCGGTGGCCGCGGGAGGGCTCTCCCGGAGCCACCGAGGCCGTCCTCGGCCGGCGGCTGGCGGCGCGGCTGGGCCGCGGCGCGGGCGACGAGGTGGAAGCCAGCCTCGGGGAGCGCAGCGAGCGCCTGCGCATCGTGGGAATCCTCACCAGCGGCGGCGAGGAGGAAGAGCAGGCCTTTGCCCCGCTCGCCGCCGTCGAGCGGCTGGCCGGCCAGCCGGGGCGCTTCACCCGCGCCGAGGTCTTCGCCCTGACCACGCCCGAGAAGCGGAACGCGCGCCCCGATCCCCGTCGCATGAGCGCCGAGGAGTACGAAGCCTGGTACTGCACGGCCTATCCTTCCTCGATCGCCTTCCAGCTCAATCAGGCGCTGCCGCGAGCGCGGACGAGCTTGGTCTACGGTGTCACCGCGGCGACGGCGGACGTCCTCGGCCGGCTGCGGGGGGTGCTGGGAGCCCTCGCGGCGGTGGCCCTCCTCGGCGCGGCCGTGGGGGTGACCGCGGCGATGACCGCCACGGTGCTGGAGCGGCGGCTGGAAGCCGGCCTGATGGTGGCCATCGGCGCGCCGCGCGCCCGGGTGGTTCTCTTCTTCCTCAGCGAGGCGGCGCTGCTGGGGGTGCTCGGCGGCGTGGCCGGAGGTGCCCTGGGGCTCTTCGCCGGGCGCCTCTTGGGCAGCGGCGCCCTCGGCGTCACCGTGCCGTGGACGCCCGTGCTCCTCCCCTTCGCGGTGCTGCTGGGGCTGCTCCTCGCCGTCCTGGCGAGCCTGGTGCCCGTGGCGCGCGCCCTGGAGCGCTATCCGGCCGACGTCCTCAAGAGGGCCACGGCCTGATGATCGTCCGCCTCGCGCTCTTGAGCCTGCGCCGCCGCTTCCGCCAGCTCGCGCTCATCCTGGCCGCGGTGATGGTGGCCGCGGCGACCGTCTCCACCCTGGCCGGTTTCTCCAGCCGCGCCGAGGGGCGGCTGGGCGAGAGCCTCGCCGCCTTCGGGCCGAACCTGACGGTGCGTCCCCAGGTAGGCGCCGCCGCGAGCCTTCCTTCTGCGGTGGCCACGCGGGTGCGGCAGGTGCCGGGAGTGCACAGCGTAGCCCCGGCAAGCGATGCCCGGCACCTCGACGTCCGCGCCGATCCCGGCCGGCTTCTGGAAGTGGCGCGCGCCATCGAAGCCCGGGTGGAGGGGATCGAGGCCCGGCCCCTCCTCCGGGTGAGCGAGTCGGACGCCCGGGTCACTCGCCGGCTGCTGCTGGTGCTCGCCGCCGTGAGCGCCGTTTCCTTCCTGCTGGCCCTCCTCTCCGTGGGCGCGGCGACCACGGCTCTCGTCGGGGAGCGGCGGGTGGAGATCGGTCTCCTCCTCGCCCTCGGCTACACCGGCCGGCGGGTGGGCGCCTTCCTGGCGGCGGAGCTCCTGGCGGCGGCGCTTCTGGCCGGCGCCGTGGGCGAGGTCGCGGGCGAGATCGCGGCCGGCGGCCTCGCCCGCCGCATGCTGGGAGGAGCCGGGGGGCTCTCCCTGACCTGGGGCGGCTTCGGCGCCGCGGCTCTCGTGGCGGTGCTGGTGGTGGGCTCCTCCATGCTGGTGGCGCTGCGGCGGGTGGAGCGGCTCGACGCCGCCCGCGTCCTGCGAGGGGAATGAGGCGACCCATGGCGCTGGTGGAAGCCGAGGCCCTGAGCCGCCGTTTCGGCTCGTTGCGCGCCCTCGACGAGCTGACCCTCACCATCGACGAGGGGGATTGGGTAGCGGTGACGGGCCCCTCGGGATCGGGGAAGACCACCCTCCTCAACATCCTCTCCGGCCTGGACCGCCCCACCGCGGGCACGGTCCGGGTGGGCGGCGTGGACCTGGCGAGGCTCTCCACCCGCGAGCTCGCCCGCTACCGGCAGCGGACCGTGGGTCTCGTCTTCCAGCAGTTCCACCTCATCCCGTACCTCACGGCCCTGGAGAACGTCATGCTGGCCCAGTACGTCCACAGCATGACCGACCGCGGCGAGGCCGAGGAGGCGCTGCGCAAAGTGGGCCTGGGCGAGCGGCTGGACCACCTCCCGAGCCAGCTCTCCGGCGGCGAGCAGCAGCGGGTGTGCATCGCCCGGGCGCTGATCAACCAGCCGCCGCTCATCCTGGCCGACGAGCCCACGGGCAACCTGGACGCGGTCAACGAGGCCGTGGTCATGTCGCTCCTCGCCGACCTCCACCAGCGGGGTCACACGCTGATCCTCGTCACTCATGATCCGGAGATCGCGGTTCGCGCCACCCGGGAAATCCGCCTGGAGCACGGCCGGCTGGCCGCGGCGGGGCTTCCCGGGGACCGCGAGCTGCAGGCGGCGCTCGCGGATCTCTGGCAGCGCCTGGAGGAGGACGGCGAAGGGGTCTCGGTGACGCGACGGGGTGTGGCCGAGCTGCTGGCCGAGGGTCTCCTCACCTTCGTGGACGGCCACATCGCCTTCACCGAACGGGGGCGCGCCCAGGCCTCGGCGGTCGTCCGCCGGACCCGCCTCGCCGAGGTGCTGCTGGCGCGGACGCTGGACCGCAGCCTCGCCGGGGAATGCGGCCGTGAGACTCCTGTGGCCGCCGGATTCGAGGATCAGGTCTGCGCCTTCCTCGACCACCCGACCGTCTGCCCTCATGGGCGCCCCATCGCACCCGGCCTGGGCTGCTGCGGTGGCGAGGACGAGGCGTCGGCCTTCCCCCAAGGGGTGGAGGCGGAGGCGTGAAGACCCTCCTCTCCGTCCTTCTGGTTGGGCTTGCGGCGTGCGCTTCGGCGCCGGTTGCGGATCGCCCGGCGACGGCCACGGTCGAGCGCCGGCTGGGCCTGATGGGGACCGAGCTCGAATTGACCGTGGAAGCCGCCAACCGCGCCGCTGCGCTCGCGGCGAGCGAGGTGGCCGTCCGCGCCCTGGAGGTGGCGGAGGCCCGGCTCTCGACGTGGCGCAGCGACTCCGAGCTGGCGCTTCTCAACCGTGCGCCGGCCGGCGAGCCCGTTGCGCTCTCCCCCCGGCTGGCGGTGGAGCTGAAAGGCGTGCAGCGCTGGTGGCGGGAGACCGGCGGCGCCTTCGATCCGGGGATCGGTGCGCTGGTCGCGGCCTGGGGGTTGCGCTCCGGAGGACGGGTGCCTACTCCCGAGGAGCGGGAGCAGGCTCGCGCCGCCGGTGGCCTGGCGGCCCTGGAGCTCACCGCGGACGGCCGGGCCGTGCGGCGGAGAGCGGGATTGCGCATCGAGGAGGGAGGGTGGGGCAAAGGCGCCGGCCTCGACGCCGCGGTCGAGGCGCTCCGGAGGGATGGGCACGCCACCGCGGCGATGCTGAACCTGGGCGGCCAAGTCGAGGTTTACGGCCAAGGGCGCTGGACTCTTGCGATCGCCGATCCGCGCGACCGGCGGCGTGCAGTCGTCGCCCTCACCGTCGCCTCGGGCTCGGTCGCCACCTCCGGCAACAGCGAGCACGGCTTCGAGCGAGACGGCGTGCGGTACGGCCACCTCCTCGACCCGCGGACCGGCCTTCCGGCACGCGACTTCGGCAGCCTCACCGTCTGGGCTCCCGAGGCGCTCACCGCCGACTGTCTCTCGAAGCTTTACGTCCTCGGCCCCGACGCCGCGCTCGCCTGGGCGCGAGCCCACGCGGGCGTCGAGGTGCTGGCCTTGGAGACCCTTCCCGCCGGCCTGCGGGCCCGCGCCACCGCCGGCTGGCAAGGAAAACTGAAAGCGCTCGTTCCGGAGCTCGAAGTCGAGATCGAAACCCGCGCGCCGGGTGTGCCGGCGTCGCAGACCGGGAGCGGCGAGCCCCCTTCGCACGGACAGCCCGCCGCCCCCTCACAACCGCCTGTCCCGAAGGGCAGGTGTTGCCAGGGAGGATTATAGATGCTGCGATTCATTCGCCGCGCGCTCGTGGTGGGAGCGCTGATCGGCATGACGGGGTGGACAGGAGCGGCGCGGGCGGCGGAGCCGCCGTCCGTGACCCAGTTGGAGAAGGAGATCGCGGCCTTACGGGCGGAGGTGGAGGCGTTGCGCGCCCAGGGCGGCCCGGCCGCCGAACGGCTGAACGAAATCGAGCGGCAAATCGCCGTGCTGGCGCAGGAAATCGAAACCATGAAGCTGGGCGAAGCCGCGGCCACCGCCGACCGCTCGAACCAGGGGATGGGACCGGCGGCGTCCAAGATCTACCACAGCGGCAACGGCTTTGCGGCCGGCGGCTACGGCGAGGTGGTCTATCACCACTTCGACGGCAAGCTCCAGGACGGCAGCCGCTCCGACGCCACCGACGAGGCTGACCTGCAACGGGCGGTCCTCTACTTCGGCTACAAGTTCAACGACCGCTTCCTCTTCAACTCCGAGCTGGAGATCGAGCACGCGGTCACCGCCTCCGACAAGGACGGCGAAACCGAGGTCGAGTTCGCCTACGCCGACTACCTGTGGAAGCCGCAGGCCAACCTGCGCGCCGGCCTCCTCCTGATGCCGGTGGGGCTGCTCAACGAGTACCACGAGCCCACCGTCTTCCTCGGCATGAACCGGAATTTCGTCGAGACGGCCATCATCCCCACGACCTGGCGCGAGATCGGCTTCGGCCTCTACGGCGAGGCCGGGCCCTGGCGCTATCGCACCTACGTCACCAACGGGCTCGACGCCTCGCGCTTCGCGGCGGACGGCCTCGGCGAAGGGAGCGGCGAGGGCTCGCACGCCAAGGCCGAGGACCTGGCGTGGGTCGGACGGCTCGACTTCACCGGCGTCGCCGGCCTCTTGGCGGGCGGCTCGGTTTTCACCGGCGACTCCGGCCAGGGGCTGCTCGACGATGCCGGCCGGCGGATCGGCGGCCGGGTGACCCTCTACGAAGGGCACCTCGACTGGCGCTGGCGGGGGTTGCAGTTTCGCGCCCTGGGAGTGAGGAGCCGCGTCGGCGACGCGGCCGCGATCGACCGCGCCCTGGGCCTCGAAGGGGAAGAAGGGATCGGCAAGGCCCAGAGGGGTGCCTATGCGGAGGCCGGGTTCGACCTCCTGAGCCTCCGCCCGGGAAGCCGGCAGCGGCTCATCCCGTTCGTCCGCTACGAGTCGTACGATACCCAGAGCGAGGTCCCGGCCGGCTTCGAGCGCAACCCGGCCAACGACGTGCGCGTCCTCACCTTCGGCTTCAACTACTATCCGATCGACCAACTGGTGCTGAAAACGAGCATCTTGCGCGTCCGCAACGAAGCCCGGACGGGGCAGAACGAGATCCAGATCGGCCTCGGCTACGTCTTCTGAGCGTCATGAGCCGGAAAATTCTGCTGCTTCTGTTCACGGGCCTGGCTGCGTTTGCAGCCGGGCCGGTTTCGGCGAAGGTCTTCCTCTCCGTCAACGAGGCCCTGCGCCTGGTCTTCGGTGACGCCAAAGTGGAGCACCAGACGGTTTTCTTGACCACCGGGCAACGCGCCCAGGCCCAGAAGCTCGCGGGGGGCGAGATCAAGAGCGCGCTCGTCAACCCCTATCGCGCGACCCGTGACGGGAAGGAGGTGGGCACCGCCTACTTCGACTCCCACGTCGTGCGCACCCTGCCCGAGACGCTCATGGTGGTAGTCGATCCCCAAGGAAAGGTATCGCGGGTCGAGGTGCTGGCCTTCGCCGAGCCCGAGGACTACCTGCCGCCGGGGCGGTGGTACGGCCAGTTCCTGGGCAACGGCTTGAGCGACGAGCTGGCCTTGGGGCGGCGCATCCGGAGCGTCACCGGTGCCTCGCTCACCGCGCGCGCCACCACCGAGGCGGTGCGGCGGGTGCTGGCCATTCACCAGGTGCTTCGCGGCACGGGGAAGCCTTGAGCCGTTTCGAGGCCTGGACTTTGAACGTCGCGGCGCTGCTCGTCGGCGGCACCGGGCTGGTGTACGCCTGGATGCGCTACCTGGTACGCCCGGCGGATCCGTTTGCGGTGGTCAACCACCCCCTCCAGCCCACCGTGCAGCACCTGCACATCCTGGTGGCGCCGCTCCTGGTCTTCGCTGCCGGCCTGGTGTGGCAACGGCACGCCTGGTCCCACTGGCAGCGGGGTGTCGAGCGCCGGCGGCGGAGCGGCGGCTCCCTGATCTTCACCCTCGTGCCGATGGTGGTCTCCGGGTACCTGATCCAGACCGCGGTCGAGGGCGGCTGGCGGCGGACCTGGGTGATCGTCCACCTCGCCACCTCCGGTCTGTGGCTGCTCGGCTATCTGGGGCACCAGGTACCGGCACTTTACCGCCGGCTGACCTCGGACCAGCGATAGCCCACCTGGAGCGGTGTCCCGGTGCCGCTCCCCAGGAACCAGAGCACCGAGGGGCGCGGCTGGAGCGATCCCAGGCGGATCTGTCCCTCGCGGGTGCCGAGAATGTAGATCGAGGTCGCGAGCCCCTGCGCGTCCGCCGCCTGCGCGGTCACCACCACGGCGGCCACGATCCCTTCCACCGCTTTCCCCGTCCGCTGGCTGACGTACGGCGTCGAGCCTCCCAGCGGGTGGTCCGTCCGGGAGGCCACGGCCAGCGCGTGGTCGCGCAGGAAGAGCCGGCCGGTAGGCTCTTCGAGGCCGGGGACCGGCGGCAGGTCCACCGGCCACCCCTTGCCGGCCGGTCCGGCGCCGAAGCCCCGCTCCACGGCGCCGATGCGGACGAAGCCGTTGGCCGTGCCGCTCTTCTGCAGCTCCTCCACCGCCCGGTCCACCGCGAACCCCTCCGCGAACCCCCACAGGTCCAGCCCGCTCCCGGCGTCGAGCACGGCCGTGCCCTTCTGCGGATCCAGCGTCAAGTGGGTGCAGGCCGTGAGGGCGGCCGCCTTCTCCGCCTGCTCGGGCGCCGGGGGATCGGCGACCGCCGAACGCAGGCCCCAGAGGGCGTAGAGGTCCCGTCCCAGCGGGCCGTGCGCTCCTTCCGTCCAGGAGCAGAAGTCGCTGGCGCGGCCGAGCATCGAAAGCAGCAGAGGGTCCGGCTTCTGGGGCCCCTTCCCCGCCGCGGCGTTCAACGTCGTCAGACCGCCGTCGGGACGGACGGCGTCGGTCAGCCGCTCGGTCTCCGCGATCGCCGCGAAGGCCCGCCGCACCGCTTCCTGCGCCGCCTCCCGGGGGAGGTCGCGGACCTCGATCTCGACCGGCCGGCCGAAGGCCTTGTCCGCCTGGCGGAGAGGGGAGGCTTCCGGGGAGGGAGGAGCCCCGAGAAGGAAAACGAGCAGCCAGTGCATCGAACGATGATAGCGGGAATCAGGAAGCGGCGCTCGTCCTCAGAAGTTGATGTAGTCGAGCTCCGGGTTGAGGACCGGGCCGGCCGCGGCCCCGGCGGCCCCATGACGCAGAGCCGGCGGCCGGAGCTGGAGGACGAGCCAGGCGCCGAAGACGGCGGCGAACATCCGCATGCGGGCGCGGGAGCCCTGAATCAGCCCCCGCTTCTTCTCCTTGACCAGGTGCTTCAAGTTGTACATCAAGACGGTGGTGATGCGGCACCCGAGCTGCCGGCAGGCCCAGTTGAGGCCGGTCTCGATGGCGAAACCCTCGCGGTGGCTCTCGGGGACGGCTTCGAAGATCTCCCGCCGCAGGCAGCGGATGCCCGACAGGAGCGGCCCCGTGCGGGGCTGGAGGAAGTCGGCCAGCCGGCCGCGGTGGCGGATGCCGATGTTCATGCCGGAGCGGCCGGAGAGGACGGGCTCGATGAGCCGGTCGAGGAGGCTCCCCGTCAGGTTCAGGATGTCGCCGTCGACGAAGAGGAGGATCGGGGCCTCGGTGTGGGCGACACCGATGGCCATGGCCCGCCCTTTCCCCTGGTTTTCGCGCAGGTGAATGGTGCGCAGCCCCTGGGAGCGGGCGATCGCCACCGTACCGTCGGTCGAGCCGTCGGAGACGACGAGGATCTCGTCGATGGCCGGTGTGGCCTTGAGGACGGAGAGGACCTCGCTCAAAGTGGCCGCCTCGTTGTAAGCCGGAACGATGGCGGCGACGCGGGGCTCTCCCGCGCGGGACTGACTCATCTCGAACCTCCCGCCCCGCCAGCGTGCAAGAATCCAGCCGTGTCGGAACTCCTGGGCGGCAATCCCAAGGATATCGGATCTCTCACCGCGAGAGGAGGGGAGCCGCCTCCCGCGTTTCCCGCGGTTTTTTCGTCCAGGCGGGGGGCGACGGGCTCACCGCGGCTCCCGGCAGGATCTCGCCTGCGGCGACGATGCGGGCATCGCCGGCCAGGAACCAGCTCCCCGCCTGCGGATCGCTGCTGACGGCGAGCTCGAAACCGCCCTGCGTCTCCACCCGCAGCGGCAGCCGGACCTTCCCGAGGGCGAGCCCCACGGCGGCGCCGGCCAGGGTGCCGGTGCCGCAGGAGAGCGTCTCGTCCTCGACTCCACGCTCGAAAGTGCGGATTTCCATCCGGTCCCGTGCAGGGAAACGAACGAAGTTGACGTTGGTCCCGGAAGCGCCGAAAACGGGGTGAAGGCGAAGCTCGCGGCCCAGCTCACGGACCGGCGCCGTCTCCAGCTCGTCAGGCCAGACGAGGACGAAGTGGGGGACGCCCACCAGGAGGTGCCAGCCGGCGCGGGGGGCGCCGCCGGCTTTCACCGTCAGCGGCTGGGGCTCGGCCGGGGCGGGAAGCTCCACGGCCGTCCGCCCCTCGTCGAGCCGGCGAGCCGCGACGAGCCCGGCACCGGTCCGGAGCCGCACCGTCCCTTCCGCCCAGCCGAGGTGGAAGGCGAGCTGGGCGGCGCAGCGGGTGCCGTTCAAGCAGAGGCCGGCGGGCAGGCCGTCGGCGTTGAAGTAGTCCATCGCCACGCCGGAAGGTCCTTGCTGCAGGATGAAGAGGCCGTCCGCTCCGATCGACACGCCCCGCCGGCACCAGGCCCGGATCTCCTCGGGCGCCGGGACCTCGGAGGGCTCCACCAGCGCCAGGAAGTCGTTGCCGCTGCCGGAGAGCTTGTAGAAACGGGTCATGGCGCCTCGGCCCGCACCTCGTTGCCGGGATCGCTCTCGTTGCCCGTCTTGTCGATGGCCGTCACGCGGTAGGCGTAGGTCTGGCCCGCGGTGACGGCGGTGTCGTTGTACTCCGGCGCCGTAACCGGCTGGGCGGTGAGGCGCTCGAAGGAGCCGTTGCCGATCCGTCGGTAGACGACATAGCCGGCGAGGTCCTCGGCCTCCACGGGGCGCCAGACCAGCCGTATCCGGCCGGGCTCGGCGAGCGCCACCAGCTCGGTGGGGACGGCCGGCGCGAAGCGGTCCTGGTAGCGCACCTCGTGCTCGCTGCCGATGGCGCTCTCCACCGCCGGATCGCGCTGGGCGAGAGCGGTGACGGTGTAGATGTAGTCCTGGCCGAAGCGGGCGGTGGTGTCCAGCCAGCTCCTCTCCTCGGCTCCTGCCAGGTGGACCGGCTGACCGTGGAAGCGCTCCTTGGCATCGCGGCGGTAGACGTTGTAGCCGCCGGCCGCTCCCGGCACCCCGGCCCACTCCACCATCACGCCGTCGGCGCGAGCCGTGACGGTGAGCCGCTCCGGCGCCGGCGGCGGTGCCTTGGGCACTACCGAGGCGACGTTCGAAGCCTCGGAGCGGTCGCCCTCCACGCCGAAGGTGCGCACGGCATAGTAGTGGGTGAAGAGCGGGGGGCCCGCCGGCGCCGCGGGTGTCGTCGCGGGCGCCGGTGTGGCGGCCGGAGTTGGAGTCTTCGCCGGTGCCGGGGTCTTCGCTGGTGCCGGGGTCGTTGCCGGAGCCGGCGGCACGGGGAACGAGAGGACGAGCCGGTCACCCGAGGTGGCGGCCGTCAGGTCCGCTCCCTGCACCTTGAGCCGCGGCTTGGCGGCGCTGGCGAACTCCCGCGGGTCCATGGGGATGACCTTGCCGTCCGGAGCCGCCGGCTTGGTGGCCTCCAGCACCTCCACGGCCGAGACGCCGGGGAGCGCCGCGCCGGTGGGCGTCGTCTTGGGATAGGTGAAGGAGAGCACGATCTGCCCTCCCTGCTGGGTGGCCGTGAGGTCCTTGGTGGTCGCCGGTACCGCGCGCAGGGGAGGGAGCGGCGGCCCCTGCTTGCCGCAGCCGAGGCAGCCCAAGAGGACGGCCACCGTGAAGAGGGCGGCGAGGACAACCCTGAGGCACCGCGCTCTAGAGGACATAGCGGGAGAGATCCTGGTCCTTGACGATGCCCGAGAGCACCCGGCGCACGTACTCGCCGTCGACGTTGACCGACTCTCCCGACATCTCCGGGCCTTCGAAGGAGACCTCGTCGAGCAGCCGCTCCATGAGCGTGGAGAGCCGCCGCGCGCCGATGTTCTCCGTCGAGGAGTTGACCTCGACGGCGAGGCGGGCGAGCTCGGCAACCGAGTCGGCGGTGAACTCAAGCTTCACTCCCTCGGTCGAGAGCAGGGCCGAGTACTGCTTGGTGAGGGCGGTCTCCGGCTCCGTCAGGATGCGCACGAAGTCCTGCTCGGTGAGGGCGTCGAGCTCCACCCGGATGGGGAAGCGCCCCTGGAGCTCCGGGATCAGGTCCGAGGGCTTGCTGACGTGGAAGGCGCCGGCGGCGATGAAGAGGATGTGGTCCGTCTTGACCATCCCGTACTTGGTGGAGACGTTCGTCCCCTCGACGATGGGCAGCAGGTCGCGCTGCACGCCCTCGCGCGACACGTCGGGGCCGCGGCTCCCCTCACGGCCGGCGATCTTGTCGATCTCGTCGAGGAAGATTAGCCCCCCCTGCTCGACCCGGCTGCGCGCCTCGCGGGAGACCTGGGTGCGGTCGATCAGCTTCTCCGCCTCCTGCTGCAACAGGATCTCCCGCGCCTCGGCCACCGAGACCTGCTGCCGCTTCTTGCGGCCGAAGAGGCCGGGGAGCATCTCCTTGATGTTGATCCCCACCTCCTCCACTCCCTGCGGGGTGAACATCTCCAGGCTGGGATAGGAGGACTCGTCCACCTCGATATCCACCTTGCGATGATCGAGGGCGCCCGAGCGGAGCTTGTCGCGGAACTTCTCCCGCGTGGCGTTCAATTCGTCCTCGTTCTCCTCCTCGTGGCGGAGATAGCTCGCCACCGGGCGGGGAGGCACCAGGAGCTGGAGCAGACGGTCCTCGGCGCGCAAGGCCGCGGCCTCGCGCACGGCCTCACGCTTCTCCTCTTTGACCATGGTGACGGCGATCTCCACCAGGTCGCGCACCATCGACTCGACGTCGCGGCCGACGTAGCCCACCTCGGTGAACTTGCTGGCCTCGACCTTGAGGAAGGGCGCCTTGGCGAGACGGGCCAGGCGGCGGGCGATCTCCGTTTTGCCGACGCCGGTGGGGCCGATCATCAGGATGTTCTTGGGTGCGATCTCTTCGCCCAGCTCCGGCGGGAGCTGCTGGCGGCGCCAGCGGTTGCGCAGGGCGATGGCCACGGCGCGCTTCGCCTGCCGCTGCCCGACGACGTACTTGTCGAGCTCGGCGACGATCTGCCGCGGCGTCATGTTCTCGATGGCGACGAGGCCGGGCTGCGCCTCGGTGATGGCGGCGGGAGTGGACATGGCTCCTCAGAGCTCCTCTAGCGTCAGCCGGTCATTGGTGAAGATGCAGATCTCGGCCGCGATCCTCATCGCCTCGCGCACGATCTCCGTGGCGGAGAGGGAGGTGTGACGCATCAACGCCCGCGCGGCCGCGAGGGCGTAGTTGGCCCCCGAGCCGATGGCGAAGATGCCGTCCTCGTCGTCGGGCTGCAGCAATTCTCCCACGCCGGAGACGAAGAAGCTCTTTTCCTTGTCCGAGACGATGATCACGGCCTGGAGCTGGCGCAGGGCGCGATCGGTGCGCCAGTCCTTGGCCAGCTCGACGACGGCCCGCTCGAGGTTGCCGTTGAACTCTTCGAGCTTCGACTCCAGGCGGGCATACAGCGCCAGCGCGTCCGCGCCGCCGCCGGCAAAGCCCACCAGGACTTTCCCCTTGCCGGCGCGCCGGATCTTCTTGGCGCCGCTCTTGACGATGGTGGTGTTGTTCATCGTGACCTGCCCGTCGCTGGCCATGCAGACCTGGCCATCGCGGCGAACGAGCAGCACGGTAGTGGAAGTGAACGTATCCATGGGGAGCCGATTGTATATCAGGGGGAGGAGAGGGCTTCGAGGAACCCCGCGGGATCGTCCGGGGTGACGACGATCCGCCGCTCGTCCAGGTCGACGAGCACCGCGTGGGCGAGGTCGCTGGCGAAGAGGTCGAGCTCCCCCAGGAGGTGGGATTCGAAGCCGCCCGTCCCCGCCGCCACGCCGCCGCTGGTGGCCAGGGTCTCGAGATGGGCGATCTCCTCCGGCGTCAGCCGCCGCCCGTGGGCGCCCCCCATCCCTGCGATGGCGAAGCGTTCCCGCCGGCGGCGCATCTGGACGATGAGCCAGCCATCCCCCATCTCCAGCCAGAACGGATCGAGGTCGCCGCTCATCCGCCAGGCGAACCAGGGGATGAAGGCCACCGCGAGGGCCACCAGCGACGGTCCGATCCGCCGCGCCGCCCCGGCGGCGAGCGCCACCACCAGCATCAGCACGGCGAGCCCCACCAGGAGCAGGCGCAGGCGCCGCCGTCCCTGGAGGATGGCGCCGCCGGGTGTACAGGGAAACCTCCGCGCCGGCCCCGCCATCACTCGCCCTGCCCTCGCCGCGCCCGCGGATGGGCGTCGCGGTAGACCGAGAGCAACCGCTCGACCTCCAGATGGGTGTACTTCTGAGTCGTGGAGAGCGAGCTGTGCCCCAGAAGCTCCTGAATGGCCCTGAGATCCGCCCCGTTCTCCAGCAAGTGGGTGGCGAAGGTGTGGCGCAGGGTGTGGGGATGGACCCCGCGCGCCACGGCCGCGGCATCCACCCAGCGGTCGATCACCCGCCGCACCGAGCGGTCGGTGAGGCGGGTGCCAAAGGCGTTGAGGAACACGGGCTCGCCCTCGCCGCTCGCCTTGCGCACCTCCTCCCAGACCTCCAACCAGCGCCGCAACGCCTCGCCGGCCGGCCGGCCGAAGGGGACCATGCGCTCCTTGCTCCCCTTCCCCACCACCCGCACCACCCGCGCCGGCAGGTCGACATCCCCCCAGTCGAGCCCCACCAGCTCCGAGACCCGCAGCCCCGCGGCGTAGAGCAGCTCCAGAATGGCCCGGTCGCGCCGCACCAGCGGCTCGTCCCCGTCCGGCGCCTCGATCAGGTTCTCCACCTCGCCGGGGCGCAGGTGGCGGGGGAGGGTCTTCGGCACCTTGGGCGTGCGCACTCCCTGGGCGGGATTGGCCGCCAGCACGCCCTCCCGGCAGGCGAAACGAAAGAGGCTGCGCACGGCCGAGAGGGTCCGCCCCTGGCTCGTCTTCGCCAGCCCTTTCCGGGTCATCGCCGCGAGGAAGGAGCGCACGGCGAGCAGGTCGACCTCCTCCGGACGGATCTCGGCCGCGTCCTTCCCCAGGAAGTCGCGGGCCAGGAAGTCGAGGAACGAGGCGAGGTCGTGCTCGTAGGCCCGGAGAGTTTCCGGGGAGACCTGCCTCTCGCCGTGGAGGTGCTCCAGATACTGATGAATGAGCCGGCGCATCAGGCCGTTACCATCCCAAGTACTACTCCAAGGACGGGCTCGGCAGCCAGTGCCACGCGGTTGCGCTCCGCCCAGGCGGCCAGATCGGCGTGGGCGCGCTCCACGTAAGCGGCCCGGCGCTCGGCCTTGCGCACCCGCCCCGGCAGCTCGGTGAACAGGCCGTAGTTGACGTTGGCGGGCTGGAAGTGCTTCGGGTCCGACTCGGTGAGGTGCCGGACCAGGGCCCCGAGGGCCGTGGTGGCCGGGAACGGCTCGGGATTGCGTCCCTGCCGTTCCTCGGAGATATAGATACCAATGGCGAGCCCCGTCGCCGCCGATTCCAGGTACCCCTCGACGCCGGTGATCTGCCCCGCCAGCCGCACCCAGGGCGCCGCCTTCACGCGATAGTGCTTGTCGAGATGGGTGGGAGCGTTGATGAAGGTATTGCGGTGGATCTGCCCGAAGCGGACGAAGCGGGCATTCTCCAAACCCGGGATCATCCGCAGCACCCGATCCTGCTCGCCCCACTTCATGCGCGACTGGAAGCCCACGAGGTTGAACTGGCTCTTCGCCAGGTTCTCCAGCCGGAGCTGGACCACGGCCCACGGGCGGCGGCCGTCCGGCGCCGTGAGCCCCACCGGCTTCATGGGGCCGTAGCGCAGGGTGTCCACCCCGCGCCGCGCCAGCTCCTCGATGGGCAGGCACCCTTCGAAGAACACCGCCTCCTCGAACTCGCGGGCGGGCACCACCTCGGCCGTGGTCACCGCCTGGTGGAAGGCCAGGTACTGCTCCTCGTCCATGGGGGCGTTCAGGTAGTCCTCGCCCTCTCCCTTCCCCCAGCGCGATTGCCAGAAGAGCTTCGACTCGTCCAGGCTCTCCGCCTCCACGATGGGAGCGATGGCGTCATAGAAGTAGAGGTACTCGCTCCCCAGCAGCTCCTGGAGCCGGGCGGACATGGCCTCGGAGGAGAGGGGACCGGTGGCAAGGACGACTTCTCCCTCAGGGATCTCTGTCACCTCCGAGCGCCGCAGCTCGATCCGGGGATGGCCGCCGATCGCCGCCGTCACCAGGGCTGCGAAGCGGTCGCGGTCGAGAGCGAGCGCGCTCCCCGCCGGCACGGACGCCTCCCGTGCCTTGCCGATGATCAGCGAGCCGAAGGCCTCCATCTCCCGCTTGAGGAGCCCGGCGGCGTGGAGGGGATCGTCGCTACGCAGCGAGTTGCTGCACACCAGCTCGGCGAGATCCCCGGTCTTGTGGGCCGGCGTGCCGCGGACGGGGCGCATCTCGTGGAGGACCACCTCCACCCCCCGCTCGGCAAGCTGCCAGGCGCATTCGGAACCGGCGAGACCTCCGCCGACGACGTGGACGGGCGATGACATGGGGGGAGTATAAGGCCCCGCCCCCCTCGATTTCTTCCGTTGCGGGAAGCCGGTCCGGGTTGCGGAAGCCCTTTCCCTGCTTCCGGGAAAGCGAGCTCCGTCAGCGGGAAAGGGAATCGCGGCTTGGGGCTCGCGAACCCTGGAGGCGCCCTCGCGAGCCCGCGATGCGGCACGGCGAGCCTCTCTCCCACCCTCGCGAAATGTGCCGCAAAGTTGGCGAATCTCGGCTGAGGTTCGCGAATTTTGTTGCAAAACTCGCTTTCCCTGGTCCGGGGTTCGCGAACCGCGAGGCGGGGTTCGCTTCCCCCGCTCCGGGGTTCACGAATTCTCGTGAAAATCCGCGAACTTTGTTGCAAGGTTCGCGAGTTTTGCGGCTGGGAAAGCGAATTTTGCAACAAGGTTCGCGAGTTTTGCGGCAGTTCAAGAGACCCCGGAGGCCCGGCAGGGGATCTGACAACCCTCACCCTTGCCCCTCTCCCGACCCCCAACACCCCCGTCCCGGGAGAGGGGAACCCGGCTGGGGCAGTCTTGCTGTTCTACCTCGTCCTTGTTGTCCCTGCCGTCCCTGATGTCCTTTCTTGGCTGTTCTCCCTCTTCTCCCGGCGGCCGGGGGGGAGGCTGGGAGAAGAGGGCTGGGGTGATGAGGGCCCCGCCGGCGCCGAGATCCCTCCGAAAACCAGGCCGGCCGAATCGGAGACAATGCTCGTGGCGGTCGCGCCAGGGCCGTGGGGACCGACGCCCCAGGGTGAACCCTTCGAACCGGCATCGCCGCAGCGGAGACGCCCCGCCGTTCTCGTGGCCAAAAGGACATCGTGGACGGTCTGGGGCGTCTCTACGGACACGTTGACCGAGATCGACCCACCGTCTTCTCATAACTCAATGTTGAAGGGCCGTCTCTCACCCCTCCACGGCCCTGCGCAGCCGCGCGAGCGCCCGGCTGGTCGACTTTCTTACCGAAACCGAGCAGTAGCCGAGCCGCGCGGCGATCTCCTCCGAAGACATTCCAAGGCCATACCGGAGCTGCAGGAAAACCTTTTGACGGCTCGACAGGAAGGCGGCGAGAGTGTTCAAGTCCCAGAACAATTCGGCTCGTTCTTGCGCTGGCCGTTGCAACGGGGCGAGCGCTTCGAGGAAGTTGCCATCGAAATACTCGAGCCGTGCGCAGCGCCTGCTGATCGCTGACGCGTAACACATTCGATACAGAGCCTGCGTGAGCCACGCCTCGGGGCATTCGATTCGCGTCCAGTTTCGCACCAGCGAGAGACACGCATCCTGCACGAGATCCTCGGCTTCGGCCGCCGGGATTCGGAAGCTCGCTATAATACGTTTCAAACGCGGTGTCAGCCGCGTGAGCACTTCGACGATGTCTTCCTCGGAGCAGCTCATGGGTTTCACGCCGCAAGAGCCGCCACGGAACGGCGGAAGAGGTGCACGGAGAATCCGTCACTCACGACCTCGACCGTGAAAAAGTGCTCGCCGAACGCCAAGGTCCAGAGCCGGGCGTCGGGCGTGCAAATCATACGGGAGAGACACACACCAGCTCCCAAGAAAGACTCGGCGAAGCGGATGGCGCCGTAAAGCGCGCTCTGGATGGTCTCCCAGGGGGGAAGCTCCTCTACCGCGACCTCTTTGTGACAGGTAATTTCGGACAGCTCTTCCAGCCACAGCTCGTCATGGATTTGCATCGGTGTGCTCCTTATACGAGAGATGAGACGGCGACGGGAAGGGCCTCCCGTGCGTCAGGAATGTTTTCCTTCGTGGTTCTCTGGAGACTCGGGGCGGGTCGCCTTGAAGCCCGCCACGAGGACCCGCAGCAGCTTTCCGAGGATCGCGCACTCCTCCGGGGATCCGAGGTCTTCCAGCTCCTGGAGCGGGGGCCCGAGGTAGCGCTCCACCCTGGAGCCCGCAGGCGAGGCTCCCCGGACGAGCTCCTCCAGACCGGCGTCCAGCGCCTCGGCGAGCACGAGCAGCTCCGAGAGGCTGGGGGAGGCATGGCCGTTCTCCAGCTTGGAGAGCCGCATGGACCGGATGCCGGTGCGCCGGGCGACCTCCCTCTGACTCCAGCGCTTCGCCCGGCGGCGTTCCGCGATCCGGACACCAAGGGCGCGTCGTTCTTCTGCCGGGAGCTGCCGGGTCTCTCGGGTTGCCATTCTGCTGATTCCTCCGAACGTCCGGAATCATCTGCCGACATCTGGCGCCATGTCAAGGACTTTCTGCCGAGAAATCTCCTCAATCGTCAGAGTTGCCGGAATGGAGAGCAGAGTCGCCGGCGGGAGAAGGTTCTTGTATCCCGCGGCGGTAACCGTTGAAGTTCCCTTCACCGATCTCTAGATTCCCCCTTTACGACATCCGCCCGCCGCCCACTCCCGATCTCCGGAGAATCGCGAGGAGAGGGTAATATCCCGGCTGAGCAACAAACTGGAGCGCATTCGGGCAACAATCGGCAGGCGAAGGACGTTGCGACGTGGGATCCGCGGACACCGCGGCCGCTTCCGGCCCGCCGGCGCTCCAGCGGAGGAGGAGGAAGGATTCATGTTCCCGAAAGGCAGGAAACAGATGGCGGTGCTCACCCTGGTGGGCCTCCTTGGAGTGAGCATCCCGGCCGCCGGGGCCGGCAGAGGCGCTCTCCCGAAACAGACAGCGACTGTGGCGAACCGGCCGGAGGCTTTTTTCTCGTGGGCGTGGCGCTGGGTGCGGTCGATCTGGGAGAAGAATGGGGCGTGCATCGACCCGGATGGCAGGGAGGCCGGCCCGCACATCGACCCGAACGGCAGATGCATTCAGAGCGGTGCCGGGAGCACACCGAGCCAACCCGACAACGGTCCGCACATCGACCCGGATGGCTAGCACCGCGCCGCGGAAGTTTCCTCCGTGTGGCATCTTCTGATCGGTATGTGCGACAATACCGGGGCGCTTGCGATTCGTGCAAGGGAGGGAGTCCTTTTGAGCGATCATCTGACCGCCGGCCAGGCGGAGCGTTTCCTCCGGGGTGAGCTCACCCGGAACAAGGCGAAAGAGGTGTTTCGGCACCTCCTGAAGGGGTGCGAGTCGTGCGCCGAGCGACTCGGGCCCCTTCTCCCCTTGGTCCTCGCGCCGGAGAGGACGTGCGAGGACGCGCTGGTCAAAGCCCCGGGAAGCCACTATGACGCACCGATCGCTCGCGCCTTGGCCTCGGTGCTCAGCAGGCAAGCTCAGCCCATGACAGAGGAGTGGGCTCGTGTCGAGCGTGGGCTGGATCGTCTGCGGTCCAGCCCTCGCGGTCTTGCTGGACTCTCCGATGACGAGGCGAAGGATCTCCGGGGCTGGCCCTTCGTAGAAGTGCTCTTGCAGCTCAGCTTCGAGGAGCGCTATCGCAACCCGGAGGAGATGCTCCGGCTTGCCCTCCTCGCGAAGACCGCGGCCGAGAACCTCGATCCCGAGGATTACGATGCTCCACTCATCGCCGACCACCAGGCCCGGGCATGGGCGGAGCTGGGAAACGCCCATCGCGTGAACGATGAGCTGGACGAGGCCGAGGCGGCGCTCGACGTCGCCGAAGAACGCTTGCGGCAAGGGACCGGGAATCTCCTCCTCCTCGCCCGGGTGGCGGATCTGCGTGCGTCGCTCTTGAATACCCAGCGGCGGCTTTCCGATGCCTGTGAGCTGTTGGGCGGAGTGCATCAGCTTTATCGGAAGGTGGGCGACGACCATCTTGCAGGGCGAGCGCTCGTGAAGCGAGGTATCTATACGGATTATGAGGGCCATCCGCACGAAGCCCTTCGCATGTTGCGCGAGGGCCTTTCGCTCCTGGACCGCGAACGTGATCCGTGGCTTGCAACCTCGACCACCGAGAACCTTCTAGAGCTGATGGTGCGATGCGGAAAGTTCCGTGAGGCGGCCGAGATGCTCATGGAGAGCGGGCTTCGGCACGCACTGGCCGGAGAGCCCTTGAGCCTCGCGAAGCTTCGTTGGGTGGAAGGACAAATCTTTGCGGGCCTTGGGAAGGCCGCCCGCGCCGAAGCTGCGTTCCTGGAAGCCCGGGCTGGTTTTCTCGAACACGGCCAGGGTTACAACGCGGCCTTGGTCGGACTCGATCTCGCGGCGGTCTGGCTGGAGCGAGGTCAGCAGGCGCAGGTCGAGGAGCTGGCTGCGGACATGCTCTCTACCTTCCAGAGGCTTGGTATCCAGCGAGAGGCCGTGCGGGCGCTCGACTATCTGAACCGGGCCTGCCACAAGCAGCGGGCCACGCCGCGCCTGGTCCGGCACGTGAAAGGATTCCTGAAGCAGCTCGAGCGCGAGCCGCAGCTCCGCTTCCAAGCGGTCTGAAGAGGCTATTCCGCTTCCGGCTCCTCGACGCTGAGGCCCAGCAGCCGGCCCAGGGAGCGTTTCACCTGTTCATCGAAGTTGGGGTTCGCCTCCGTCCCCTCGGCTGGCTCTTGACCCAGGGCCGCCTGGACGTCCTCGATGAGCCGCCGGGCGCTCGTGCCGCTCTCACTCGGCTTCCGGTGACGCGGGAATGCCAGGCGAAAGAACTCGGCCGGCTCCATGCCCAGGGCTTCGACGATCGCGAGGACGTGCCGCGCCCGCAGGTCCACGGTGCCGCCCAGGATCTTGCTCAGGTACCCGCTGCTCAGCCCGAGCTGCACCTCCAGGGACTGGCGCGTGCGGCCGGCGATCCGCACGATCGTCGCGAGTATCGCGGTGAGCCGGCGAACTTCGTCGTCATAGCGGTCGGCCATCGGCCTGCTACTATAGCATTGGCTGCCGAGTCCTTCACGCTTTTCAGCCGAGTTTCTGCGATTCGAGCAAGTGCGGGGACCCGAGCGGGGTGGGCTGCCCAGCCTTTTGAGTTCCTTTCCCACTCTTGGCGAGCATCCCCTCCAACCACCCCACCTCCACGACCGACTGGCCCCTGGCGAGGATATAAAGAAGTGCACACAATCCATCTCCGGTTTCCCGTTCGAGGCAGGATCGCCGTCCTGCTGCTCTTGCTGCCTGCTCTGGCCGTGCTCGCCGGATGCGTCCGGTTTCTGCCGGCTCGGCTGCGGCCCACGCCGGTACCCCTGCCCAGCGTACGGTACTCCAGTCCAGTGCTTGGCAGCCGTCCGCGGACCCTCGTAGTCCTCCTCCCCGGCCGGTGGGACCGCCCGGAGGATTTCGGCCGGCATCGCTTTGCGGAGATCGCGGCCCACGCCGGCGCGCAGGTGGACATGGTGGCGGTGGACGCCCATCTCGGTTACTACTACAAGAACATGATCGCGGACCGGCTGCGGGAGGACGTGATCGGTCCGGCCCGAGAGCGCTATGATCGGATCTGGCTGGTCGGAATTTCCTTAGGCGGCACGGGCTCGCTGCTCTATGCCTCGCAACACCCGGAGGACGTGACGGGCATCGCGATCTTCGCCCCCTTCCTGGGCGACGACAAGATGACTGGCGAGGTGGCGGCGGCCGGCGGCCTCGCCCACTGGCAGGCGCCGGAATCCCCGGCGCCGGACGACTTCCAGCACCGGCTCTGGACCTGGCTCCAAGGCTACATCCGGGGACCGGCCCGCTTCCCCCTTTACCTCGGCTGGGGCGAGAAGGACGGCTTCGCCCACGCCAACGGCCTCTTGGCCAAGGAGCTGCCGAGGGAGCGCGTCTTCACCGCCCCCGGCGGCCACGACTGGAAGGCCTGGACGGCGCTCTGGGAACAGTTCGTCGCCACCGGAGCGCTGGGCAGGAAGGATGACTAGCTAGGAGCGAGCCCGGCGGCGGGGAGCGTCGAGGGTGACTGGGGCCATCCCTGTAGGACGCGTCCGATGAGGCGACTGACGCGGTCGATGGACCGTAGAACGCGTTCGATGGGCCGATTGACGCGTTCGATGAGACGATTGACGTGGCAGATGGGCCGTAGGACATGTTCGATGAGACGATGGACGCGTTTGATGAGGCGATTGACGTGACCGATGAGCCGCAGGACGGGTTCGACGGGCCGTAGAACGCGTTTGATGGGCCGATTGACGCGTTCGATGAGACGATGGACATGGCAGACGGACCGCAGGACATGTTCGATGAGACGATGGACGCGTTTGATGAGACGATTGACGTGACCGATGAGCCGCAGAACGCGTTCGTTGAGCCGTAGAACGTGTTCGATGAGCCGTAGAACGCGTTCGTTGGGCCGATTGACGCGTTCGATGAGACGACTGACGCGCCCGATGAGCCGAGCGCTCGACGTGGGCGGGATCTGGCAGCTCTTCAACGATCTCGTCAGCGGACGACCGGCGCCGGCTTGACACGCCAAGCACTTTGCGCTACAAAGTGACCATGAACGCCATCAAGCGCACCATCGCCGCCACGGAGCTCCTCCTCGTCTTCCCGGCCGTGCTGTTCATGACCTCGCTCTTCGTACGGAACCTTCAGCCGGCGCCCTATGAGCCGGCCCAAAGCGCCCGGCGTCTGGTCGAGTGGTTCAGCGTTCGGCCGCACCTGGGCCTCCAAGTCTTCCTCATGGCGTTGCCGTTTGCGGCGTTCGTCCTCGGCGGCGCGACCGTGCTGCGCAGTTGGCGCAGCGACGAGGAGCTTCGGCAGGCCGCGCTGAGGACGCTCGCCACGGTCCGTGCACACCTGGCGACTCTGCTCATCGCCGGGGCGACTCTCGCCGCCGGATGCATCCTGGCCATCGTCGCCTTGCACGTGATGACGGACTGACGCCTCATCCCGCGAAGCCGCTCCGCGAGTGGTCATCGATCTCGCGGCCGAATTGGCTATCCACAGCGGCCTCGCGGCTTGGCAGGATACGTCCATAGCGCCGAGGACACACGTCCCTGGAGCGGCGCTCGGAGGACGTATCGATGAGAGCACACGGCAATCGTTGCATTGGCTTCTTCGCAGGGGCCCTGATCGCCTTTTTCGTTCCCATGGCGATCTCGGCGCAGGCAGCGGCGGGCGCGGCTCCGAAGGGCGCGCAGGAAACGCCTGCCCTGCGCGACGGGCAGCATGACTTCGATTTCCTGATCGGCACCTGGAAGTATCACTTGTCGCGCCTCGAGCATCCGCTGACCGGCTCCACCAAGTGGATCGAATTCGAGGGCACCGGGACCTGCCGCCCGATCTGGAGCGGCCGGGCTCAACTCGACGAGCTCGAGGTGGATGGGCCTTCCGGGCATATCGAGGGGCTGACCTTGCGCCTGTACAACCCCGAGGCCCATCAGTGGAATCTCAACTGGGCCAACAGCAAGACTGGGACTATGGGGGTGCCGACCATCGGTTCCTTCAACGCCAAGAACGGGCGGGGAGAGTTCTTCGACCAGGAGACGTTCAACGGCCGCACGATCCTGGTTCGCTATGTCTGGTCGGACATCACGCCTAATTCGGCCCACTTCGAGCAGTCGTTCTCGGACGACGGCGGCAAGACGTGGGAGCCCAACTGGATCACCACCCAGGTACGCGTGGAGAAGTAACCGCCCAGGGCCTCACCCCAAGACCACAGGCGCAAACTTTGCGGGGAGCGCCCCCGCCCAGGACCCTCATCACCCCGGCCCTCTTCTCCCGCCCCCTCCCAGCCCCCCTCACCGGGAGAAGAGGGAGCCCCCACCCACCAGCAAGAACGGTTCGGCCCGGTTCCCCTCTCCCGGGGCGGGGGATGGGGTGGTCGGGAGAGGGGCAGGGGTGAGGGTCTTGGGCGGGCGGCGCTCCCCGTAAAGTTAGCGCCTATGCCCCAAGACCCTCACCCCTTCACCCCTCCCGAAGCAGGCTACCCAGCCGGCGGACGCCGTCGCGGATCTCCGGGATGCCGGTGCCGCCGTAGCCGAGGACCAGGCCGGAGCGGGTGGGCTCGCTGAGGTAGCAGGACGAGAGCGGCATCGCCCACAGGCCCTGGTGGGCGGCCTGCTCGGAGATCCGGAGATCGCGGGCGCCTGGCCCCAGGATCGCCGTCAGGTGCATTCCCGCTCTCTCGCCGATCACCTGGACCTCCACGCCAAGCTCCCTCTGCAGCGCCTCGACCAAGGCGCCGCGCCGCTCGCGATAGAGCAGCCGCATCCGCCGCAGGTGGCGGGCGAAGTGCCCCTCCGCGAGGAAGTCGGTGAGCACGGCCTGATACAAAGTGGATGGGAAATCGTCGATCGCCTCGCGCAGGGCGACGAAGCGGCTCACGAGGTCGGCGGGGACGACGAGGTAGCCGACGCGCAGCGCCGGGAACAAAACCTTGCTGAAGGTGCCGGTGTAGATGACTCGGGAGTCCCGGTCGAGACCCTGGAGGGCCGCGATCGGCTGGCTCTCGTAGCGGTACTCGCTGTCGTAGTCGTCCTCGAGGAGCCAGGCGCCGCTGCGCTGTGCCCAGTCGAGGATCTGCAGCCGCCGCGACGCCGGCAGGGTCGCTCCCAGAGGGTATTGATGCGACGGGGTGACGTAGGCGGCCCGCGCCTGCGGGCTGCGGGCGACGCCGGCCGCCACGTCCAGGCCCTCCTCGTCGACCGGCACCGGGATCAGGCGGGCGCCGGCGATCGCCAGCGCGTTGCGCGCTCCCGGATAGCCCGGCTCCTCGACCCAGACCTCGTCGCCAGGGTCCAGCAGGACGCGGGCCGCGAGGGCCAGGGCGTGCTGGGAGCCGCTCGTCACCAGGATCTGCTCAGGCGTGCAACGAACGCCGCGGGAGGTGCGCAGGTAGGCGGCCAGCGTCTCGCGGAAGCGGAGGTCCCCCCTCGAATCGCCATACAGCATCTGGCTGGCGCGCGGGTTCCGCCCGTGGCGGGCGACCAGACTGGACCAAACCTGAAGCGGGAAATGGTCGACGGCGATCTGGCTGACGCGAAACGCTCCGAACCCCTGGAGCCACGGCGCCGGCCTCGGGGGCGGCAGCCCGGTGTTGGCGGCGACGGCCCGGGGCCCTGGGCGCAGCTCTTGACGCAATGGGGGCGTCTGGACTCCGGATGCCGGCTGCGGGTCGGCCAGCGAGCGGGCCACGAAGGTCCCGGCGCCGGCCCGGCTCTCGAAATATCCTTCCGCCAGCAACTGCTCGAACGCGGTCAGCACCGGCAGGCGCGAGATCTGAAGCTCGCCCGCCAGGCTGCGCGTCGAAGGGAGCCGCTGTCCCGCGCCCAGGCGCCCCGCCAGGATGGCCTCGCGAAAGCCTTCATAGAGCTGGCGATAGAGCGGCTTGGCCGCGGCGCGGTCGAGCGCCAGGAGGGGGACGATCCCGGAAGCCGCACGCTTCATGACGAGGCACGATAGTACAGATAGGAGCCCTGTCTGTGGATCCGGCGGGTCTTCGGAGGAGCTTGCATCGAGCCGATGAGTCCTCCACAATGGAGGCAAGAAGGAGGATCACCATGGCTACCCTCAACATCAAGAACTTTCCTGAGCCCTTGTACGAGCAGCTTCAGAGGCAGGCGGAGGAGGAGCACCGGTCCGTCGCGCAACAGGTGATTCACCTGATCTCCAAGGCGGTAGGCCGGCCGAAGTCTCGGTCCATCCTCGAGCTACGCGGGCTCGGCAAAGAGATTTGGGAGGGGATCGATCCGGCGGAGTACATCCGGGAGGAGAGAGACTCTTGGGACTCATAGAAGACATCGGGCAGGGTCCTGTGGCCCTAGACTCATCCGTCTTCATTTACTTCATTGAAGAGCATCCTCGATACCTCCCGATCGTCGATCCTCTCTTCCATGCCTTGGAAGTTGGCCTACTCCAAGCGACCACCTCGACTCTTACTCTCCTGGAGACGTTGGTCCAGCCCGTACGGACGGGAAATTGGAGATTGGCGGATCGCTATGAGGAGATCCTGACAGACAGCCGCGGATTGGAGCTGATACCGATTGACCTCAAGCTCTTGCGGGCAGCAGTCCATGTTCGAGCGGCCACCAAGGTGAAGACGCCGGACGCTCTTCAGATCGCTGCAGCCCAGAGTGCCGGCTGCCGGATCTTCGTCGCCAACGATGGCCGCCTGCCTCCGATCCCTGGGCTCCGCGTCCTCTATCTCGAGGCGTATTCGGTAGTTACGTAGGTATAGAGCATTGCGCAACCCGAACTCAACTGTCAGAATCCATCCTTACACTTAATACCTCCGCTAAAGCGTTCGCCTCTAAACGGTCAAGTGGCCGAGCCGGATCAGGCACCTTCCGGGCGACGAATGTCTCATCAGTGGACGACCGGCAGGAGACGCTGCTCTTCCACCTCGTTCCCCTGGATGATCTCCGCATAGAAGCGCTCGCGGACGCCGTCGGCGTTCATCCGGCACATGGGGACCATCTCTCCCTGGTAGGGGAGGCGGAAGACACAGGCGGCGAGGCGGGCCTGGCCGACTTCGGTGCGCACTTCGGCGGGGCTCATGAAGTGGTGGCTGGTGAGGGTGAAGCCCCCCAGGTGCGCCCGTCCCGTCAGGACGTCGAGGAGGAGACGGCCGAGGGAGGTTCCCGCTTCGGTGCGGAAGCGCTCCGCCGCCCAGCGGCGCACCCGGCCGAGGAGCCAGGCGGGGTCGGTGCGGACGAAGCCCAGGGCCCGGGCCGCCAGCTCCAGCGGCCGGTCGTCCCGGAAGGCCATGCCGCCCAAGCCGCGGTCGAAGAATTCGGACAGCACGGCCACGTCCTCCGGCTCGTCGCGGATGAGCTGGAAGGCCCTGAGGACGCCGCCGGGGCGCTCCAGGGTGAGGAGGGGGACGAAGCGGGTGCACTCCGTGTGGCCGAAGCGTAGGGGGCCGGCCCCCCGGAGGCTCAGCCCGAAATCGGCCGTGCCCCGGGCGATCTCCCCCCACAGCTCGTCCGCCGTCACCCCCTGCTGGCTCTTGCGGGTACGCCCCACCTGCGCCAGGGGCTGGAAGCTCACCAGGCTGAAGGCGTCGCGGTTCCTCACCAGCCAGCGCACGACATCGGCGATCTGCGGCAGGTTCTCGCGGGTGACGGTGAGGGTCATGGCCGCCCGCAACGTGCAGCCGGTACGCCGCCGCGCCGCACGGACCATGCCGGCGAATTCCTCGCGCAGGGGCATCAGCTCCAGCTCCGACTTGGGGGCTTTGAAGCCATCCCGCCCCCGCTGGGTGATGTCGACGTGGATGGAGACCTCGGTCAAGCCCCCCTCCTCCATGAGCCGTTCCAGCAGCCCGGGCTGGCGGCGGAGGTTGTCGCCGTGGGTCATCACCATGGGGATGATGCCGATCGTGCGGGCGTAGCGCAGGATCTCCACCAGCTCTTCGGCGGGGCGGAGCGTCACTTCGCCGTCGGTGACTTGGACGTTGCTTTTCGGCCCCAGCCACCGGCGCAGCTCGTCGAGCTGGCGCAGCACGGCCCCGATGGGGAGCGCAGGGACGTGGTTGGCCTCGTGGCCAAGGTAGCAACCGGTGCAGGCGAAGTCGCAGCGGGGCTGAATGCCGAGGGTGGCGCCGCAGCCGGTGGCCTTCTGCCCCAATCCCTGCCCGGGAAGGCGAAGGGCGGGATCGAGCGCCGTCCAGCGCTCGGCCAGAATGCGGCGCTTCTCAGCCGTCGCCGGATCCCGGAAGAGGTCCAACGCGCTCCGCAGGGATCCCGGGCCGCCTTTCATCCCATCCTTTCGCCGCTCCTCATTTGCCCGAAGCGTCGTTGAGATTCCAGTCGTAGTCGTCGAATTTGAGCTCGATCTGGTTGCCCACCGCGTCCATCTGCCTGCGCTGGTCGGGCGGCACGAAGCGCTTGAGGAAGTTGATCTGCCCGCTCCCCCATTTCTGGAAATCGCCGCTGAACCAGTCCAGGATCTTCGTCGCGTGGACCGTCAGCTCACCGCCGTTCTTCTCCAGCCGCGTGCCCTTGGGGCCGGCGAGGAACTTGCGCACCTGGTCGTCGAGCTGATCGTTGATTTTCGCACCCTCGTAGGGCTCGGTGCGGATGGGTGGGCAGCTCTTGGCGGCGCAGTTGATGGCGAAGTGGATGCGCGGGTCCTTGAACCCCTCGCGGATCTTGTCGTTCTCGACGTCGTTCAGGGAGATGGCGCCCTTCTTGGTCTGCACCACGTCCTTTTTGAAGACGTTGAGGCGGATGATCGGGTCGGTCGAGATGTCCTTGATCGAGGACACGGGGTAGTTGTCGACCACCACCCCCACGACGTTGACGTTGTAGAGGTTGATCCAGTAGGCGAGCTGATCGGGGCGCGAGAGCGCCACGACGTCCACCGTGCCCAACTGGTGGCGCAGGTCGTCGAGGGTCTTCTTGTCGTTGGCTTTGAGCGCCTTGTAGTTCATTCCCTTGGCAGGGTCGTAGTACTTGGTGAGCAGCCCACCCCAGGCCGTGTAGTCGGGAGGCGCCGCGGCGCTGGCGGGAGCGGCCAGGACGGCCAGCAAAGCGAAGACGACGAGCACGAAGTCGGTAGCCGTTTTCATGTCTTTACCTACGCGGCCTTGGGGCCGGCTGGATGAGCGGGGCTCCGGGAGCGGAGCCTGCTGCTGTGGGTACGCCGTCGCCGGACGGCGGCAAAACCCTGAGATGCTTCAAATACGCACGATAGGTCCAAAGCGGGACGATGCGCAAGCAGTCGAGGAGCTCGCGGGTCATGGCGAAGTGGGCGGGCACCCCCCGCCGCCACCCCACCTTCTTCAGCTTCGTGCGGTGGCGCAGCCCCGAGAGCACGCGGATGGCGCTCGGCAGGCGCCGCCGGGCGATCACCTCGTTGATCATGATCTCGATCTGAAAGCCGTTGCGCCTCTCCTCCGGCACGCTGGTGAAGACCTCCCGCCGCAGCGCCCTCAAGCCCGTGATGGGCGGCAGCCGCAGGAAGAAGGGATCGCGCAGCCGCCCATAGGGCACGATGCCGCAGGAAAGCCATGCTTCGCCTGCGAGCACGGGAGCCGCCAGGGCCTCGAAGTGGACGGGATGGACGTTCAGGATGTCGGAATCGAAGAAGACGAGGACCTCGGCCGCCGTTTCCTCGACGCCCCGCGCGAGCGCCCGCGCCTTGCTTCCCCCGGCCGAGCCGGTGGCGACCACGAGGGCCCCAGCCTCCCGAGCCAGGTCGGCAGTCCCGTCGCGCGATCCATCATCGACGACGACGACCCGCCCCACCCCCCGGGCGGCGAGGGCCGCCCGAACCACACCGGCCATGGTCGCCTGTTCGTTGCGGGCGGGGATGACGACGTCGAAAGAGGGCACGGGGATATGGTATATCGGGGTGGCCTCCCTCCCGCTCTCCGGGGAGGATCTGGTACCATGGTCCTCGGTGCCGGGCTCAGCTCAGAGCCGGCAGACCCCTCATGGAGAGCCTTGATGCGTAGCGCCGCAGCACGGAAGTCAGAGCCCATGTCCTTGCATCCCTACGTCGTTCAGACGGAGGGCGTCTGTGGCGGAAGCGCGCGTATCAGGGACAGCCGGATCCCCGTTCGCACGATTGCAGAGTACCTTCGGAGCGGGGAATCGCGCGCTGACCTTCTACACCTATACCCCCACGTCGAGCCTGCGGCCATCGATGACGCGATCGGCTACTACGTTGATCACCAGCAGGAGATCGAGGCGGAAATCGAGGCGAATATGCTGGATGCGGTCTTGGCTGACACAGGTGGGGTCCTGGGTGCCGATGGCGTCATCCGCTTCCCCAGACGACCCCGATGACGGGGCGCTCGGGCCGTAGCTCCATTTTCCTTTACACGGATGAGGATATTTCCGTCCGGCTGGCCGTGCTGCTCCGCAGCCGCGGCTACCAGGCCGCAAGCGCCGAAGAGGAAGGGACGAGGGGGCTTACCGATGAGGAGCAGCTCGCCTTTGCGTCAGAGCGTGGCTGGACGATCCTGAGCTACAACAAGAAGGACTTTGTCCTTCTGGCGCGACGCTGGTTTGCTGCCAGTCGAGAGCATGCAGGGATCGTCCTCTCGCGGCAGTTCAACTCCCAGGCCACCGGTGAGTTGCTGAAGCAGGTCTGCAATCTGATCGAGACGGTCTCCCTGGAGGAGATGCGGAACACGGTCCGCGATCTTCAGAGTTATCGCTGACACGCGTCGCCCCCCCGCCCAAGACCCTCATCCCCTGCCC
>DASUEN010000154.1:0-33262 GCA_036275055.1 Thermoanaerobaculia bacterium | reverse complement strand
CCTCATGCACCGAGCCCAAGAGGGCTCCTTGAGAGTGCGGATGGAAGACTCGGGGACCGACACCCGACTCCGATCGAAGAAGCAGATAGGGACAGGCCGCCCTGGCGGCCTTGCTATTTGGGGCCTTCTCATGGAAGACGCCCACGGGGAACCCCGTGGGGCGTCTCTCGCATCGGAGATCACGGCCCGATCTGGAATCACCGCCGAACGCCAAGCGGCACGGGCGGAGGAAGGCCCCGTTTTGGAATAGCGCCCGCGGGACCAGCCTTGGGGTCCGTGGGAGCCTTGGCCGCCTGGGAGACGCCCCACGGGGTTCCCCGTTGGGGCAGCGGCCGGCTGGGATCTTGCACCCCGAATCCAGCGTGGTATACGCTGACAGTCAGTGACACTCAGGAATCATGTATGCAACTCAGCGCCCGATTTCCCATAGAGCTCGTGGAAGAGATCGACCGCGCGGCAAGCCGGTTTCACCGGACCCGAGCCGAGGTCATCCGGCAGGCGGTCGAGTACTACCTCGATGACGTCGAAGACCTCCAACTCGGTCTCGAGCGGCTCCAGGATCCCTCCGACCCTATCTTGGACTGGGAAGACGTGAAGCGTGAGCTTCTCGATCAAGATCAAGGCTAGCGCTGCAAAGTCGCTGAGCCGAATCCCCAAAGCAGAGCGCTCGCGATTGATCCAGGCGATCGATCGCCTGCGGCGCGAACCCCTAGCCGGCGGCACTCTTAAGGGAGAATTCTCTGGTCTGCGGCGACTGCGCGTTCGGCGAGTACCGCATCGTCTATGAGGTGTTGCACGAGCAGGTAACCGTGCTCGTCGTGCGCATCGGACACCGGCGCGAAGTCTACCGCTGACGGATGATCTGCACGAGGTCTTGTGGGCTCCTACGATGCCCGCTTATATAGCTTCCCTGCAAGGGAGCCCTCGGAAAGCGGATCGCCAAAGCCAGCCTCCTCTTTACCCTCCAACGGGAACCCGAAAGGTTCGCGGCGCCGTTTCCGGGAACCCGCCCGCAGATAGGCATCGAAACACTGAACGCAGCAGTCATTGCTGGGTACCCAGCAGTCATCGCTGGGCACCCAGCCGTCGTTGCTGGGCACCCAGCAGTCGTTGCTGGGTAGCCAGCAGTCATTGCTGGACACCCAGCGGTCGTTGCTGGACACCCAGCAGTCATTGCTGGGTACCCAGCAGTCGTCGCTGGGTAGCCAGCAGTCGTCGCTGGGTAGCCAGCAACCGTTGCTGGGCGCCCAGCAGTCGTTGCTGGGCAGCCAGCAGTCACTGCTTGGGGGCCAGCGGCGACCGCTGCCGCGGACGGCGGCGCTCCCGATGCGATAGCAAACTGGCACAGTTGCTCTGTGACGAATCCTCACCGTCCAGCCGCGGATCAACCTTCCCGCTGTTCCAACCGATAGCGCCAAGTCCCCAGCTCCGGCCGACGCTGGCGGACGAGGCGGAAGGATCGGCCGAGAACGGGAGAGCGGGTCCACCTGGCTGCGCCAGGTGCGACGGGCTCGTACCGGCCGTCACGGAGGGTAAAGAGGTCGAACCGAAGCTCGTCGCTACGGGCGTCGACGAGCCACAGCTCGGGTACGCCGGCCTGGGCGTAGAGACGCGGGAGGAGGACGGTGTCCTTGTGGACCGAGCCATCGCTGATGATCTCGACCACCAGGTCGGGAGATCCCTCCAGAGCGATGAAGCGGTCCGGCTCGTTCTTCGCGGACGGGACGGGACGTACTTTCCCCTGTTGAAGCGATGCGAGGAGCACCATCACCAGGTCCGGCTCGACGGAGAGCTTCACGAACCGGGAGGTGATGCGGGCACGGTCGATGAAGAGCTCTCCGAGATCAGGATCGACGACGAGCTTGGTCAGCGTCGAAGCGATGGCGGTCTTGACGGCCGAGTGGGTGTAAAGGTCCTCCGGGCTCATATCGGCTTCGACGGTCCCCTCCAGGTAGTCGATGCGCCCGGTCTCTGGGAACTCGCTGGATTCCGCCCACTTCAGAAACCCCGTGAAGTTGAAGGCGTCCGCAGGGATCCGGAGATCGTCTTCGGCGGTGATCGCGTGTCTTCGGGCCATGACGAGTAGCATACTCCCTTCACGCTGCGAGGCTCCGTGACGCCCGGGTCAACCGATGTGGACGACCCTCAATCCGAGGTGCTGTTCTTCACGCCGTTCAGGTAGTCGATCCAGAACGTCGCATCGACTACGATCATTCGTGGTCCCCCGGGAAGTGACCCTCGCGGGAGCTCTCGAGATCTCCTTCCCAGGGAACCTTCCCCCGCAGCTCTCGGAACCGTTCCTGGGCGTTCAACTGAACCAGGAGCCGAAGCCCTGCCTCCACGACGGCGCTCTCGGTCCCCAGTCCGGTCGCGGATTTGGCAGCCTTGAGAAGATCCGTATCAACATCGACGTGGCTTTGCATTCTGGCCTCCTTGCCTCCCCATCAAGCATACTCCCCTTCCCGCGGCGCCCCCCCACCCCCGGAACCGCTATAGTCCACCCCCATGTCCTACGTCCTCGCCCTCGACCAGGGGACCACCAGCTCGCGGGCCATCGTCTTCGATGAAGCGGGGTCGGAGGTCGCCATGGCGCAGCAGGAGATCCGCCAGATCTTTCCGCGGCCCGGATGGGTGGAGCACGATCCGCGGGAGATCTGGGAGTCGCAGCTCGCCGTGGCGCAACAGGCCCTGGCGCGGGCGGGGCTCGCCGCGGCGGACGTGGCCTCCCTCGGCATCACCAACCAGCGCGAGACCACCATCGTCTGGGACCGCGCGACCGGAGAGCCGGTGGCCAACGCCATCGTCTGGCAGGACCGCCGCACCGCGGGCGCCTGCGACCGGCTGAAGGGTGCGGGCCTCGAGCCTCTCTTCCGCGAACGCACGGGGCTGGTGCTCGACCCCTACTTCTCGGGCACCAAGCTCGCCTGGCTCTTGGAGGAGATCCCTGGAGTCCGCGAGGCGGCCGAGGCCGGGCGCCTCGCCTTCGGCACCGTCGATTCCTGGCTGCTCTGGAACCTCACGGGCGGCGCCGCGGGCGGCCGGCACGGGACGGACGTCACCAACGCTTCGCGCACCCTCCTCTGGGACATCTACAAGGAGGAATGGGACGGCGAGCTGCTCGCCGCTCTCGGCATCCCGCGAGCCCTGCTGCCCGAGGTCCTTTCCTCCAGCGAGGTCTACGGCGAGACGGTCCCCAGTCTCTTCGGCGCCCCCATCCCCATCGCAGGGATCGCGGGCGATCAGCAGGCCGCCCTCTTCGGCCAGGCGTGCCTGGCGCCGGGGATGGTGAAGAACACCTACGGCACCGGCTGCTTCCTCTTGATGAACACGGGCGGCCGCCCCACGCCTTCGCGCCACGAGCTGCTCACCACTCCGGCCTGGCGGCGAGGCGGGGCAACCACCTACGCCCTGGAGGGGAGCGTGTTCGTGGCCGGCGCCGTGGTGCAGTGGCTGCGCGACGGGCTCAAGATCATCCGCTCGGCCGCGGAGGTCGAGGCGCTCGCCGCCAGCGTGCCGGATGCCGGGGGCGTCGTGCTCGTGCCCGCCTTCACCGGCCTCGGCGCTCCCCACTGGGACGCCTACGCTCGCGGCGCCCTGGTGGGAATCACCCGCGGCACCACCGCCGCCCACCTCGCCCGCGCCGCCCTGGAGGGGATCGCCTTCCAGGTGGCGGACGTGCTCGCGGCGATGGAAGGGGACTCGGGGATTCCCACCGCCGAGCTGCGGGTGGACGGCGGCGCCACCGTCAACAACCTCTTGATGCAGATCCAGGCCGATCTCACGGGAGTCCCCGTGATCCGCCCTCGGGTGCAGGAGACCACGGCCCTGGGTGCCGCCTACCTCGCCGGCCTCGCCACCGGGGTGTGGAAGGACACGAGCGAGATCTCCGCCCGCTGGCAGGTGGAGCGCACCTTCGAGCCGGCGCTCGATGCAGGCCATGCCGCCGAGCGGCGGGCGCGTTGGCGCAGGGCGGTGGAGCGGGCGCGCGCATGGGAGGAGCCGTGAACCGGGAGGAGATGCTCGCCAGGCTCACCGATCCCGGCGCGGACTGGGAGATCCTGGTGATCGGCGGCGGCGCCACGGGGCTGGGAACGGCGGTCGATGCCGCGGCCCGCGGCTACCGGACGGCCCTGGTCGAAGGGGAGGATTTCGCCAAGGGGAGCTCCAGCCGCAGCACCAAGCTGATCCACGGCGGCGTGCGCTATCTCCAGCAGGGGCATCTGCCACTGGTCTTCGCCGCCCTTCACGAGCGGGCGATCCTGCTCAAGAACGCCCCTCACCTCGTGCACGAGCTGTCGTTCGTGGTGCCGCGCTACGACTGGTGGGAAGGCCCCTTCTACGGCCTGGGGCTCAAGCTCTACGACCTGCTGGCCGGGGGCGGGCTGGGAGCCTCGCACATGCTCTCCCGCGAGGAGACCCTGGCCTGCCTTCCCACGCTGGAGCCCGAGGGGCTGCGCGGCGGCATCTCGTATCACGATGCCCAGTTCGACGATGCCCGCCTCGCCGTGGCCCTGGCCTTGACGGCGGCGAACCTCGGCGCCGCGGTGGTGAATCACCTGCCGGTCACCGGCTTCCTGAAGGACGGGGAGCGGATCCGCGGCGTCCGCGTGCGGGACGCGGAAACGGGCGCCGAGCACGAGGTGCGCGCCCACGGCGTGGTGAACGCCACGGGCGTCTTCGCCGACGGCGTTCGCCGGCTGGACGATGCCGCGAGCGCCCCGCTCCTCGTTCCCAGCCAGGGAGTGCACCTGGTGCTCGACCGCCGTTTCCAGCCCGGCGAGAACGCCCTCCTCGTGCCCCACACGGACGACGGCCGGGTGCTCTTCGCCGTTCCCTGGCACGGCCGGGTGATCGTGGGGACGACGGACACGCCGGTCGAGGGTCCCTCCCTGGAGCCCCGGCCGCAGGCGCAGGAGGTCGAGTTCCTCCTCGCCCACGCCGGGCGCTACCTGGTGCACGATCCCGGTCCCGGGGACGTCCTCGCCTGCTTCGCCGGGCTCCGCCCCCTCGTGGGGCGGCACGAGGACGTGAAGACGGCCGCCCTATCCCGCGATCACACCCTGCTCGTCTCCCCCTCGGGCCTGGTCACCATCGCCGGGGGGAAGTGGACCACCTATCGCCGCATGGCTGAAGACGCGGTCGGCGAGATCGCCCAAGTCGTGGGGCTCGCAGAGCGCGACTGCCCGACCGCGGACCTCCCCCTCCACGACTCGGACGCCGCCGCAGGGAACGAGCCCGGCGGGGAGGCCCTCCTCCACCCCGGCCTCCCCTACCGGGTGCGCGACGTGACCTGGGCAGCCCGCCACGAGATGGCCCGCACGGTGGAGGACGTCCTCGCCCGCCGCACCCGGTCCCTCCTTCTCGATGCCCGCGCCAGCGAGGAGATCGCCCCCGCCGTGGCCGCTCTGCTGGCGGCAGAGCTGAAGCGAGACGAAGCGTGGCAGCAGGCGCAGGTGGCGGCGTACAGGGGGCTGGCGCGGGGGTATCGGTTGTAGGAGAGCCAGGGACAACAGGGACTTCAGAGACAGCAGGGACTCCAGGGAAAAGGAAGATTCTTCTGAAGTCCCTGCTGTCCCTGAAGTCCCTTCTTCCTACTTCCCCTCCCCCAAATGCTCCGCCTTCCACTTCATCGCCATGAGGATGCGATTTCGCCCGCTGGGGTGGTCGAAGAAAATCCACTCCTCCACCGGCCCCGGCGAGAGCTTGCGGTACTCGCTGAGCATCAGGGCGACCTCGGCGAAGCCGTCCGGCTCGCGCGAGGCGTTCAGGCCGAAGATGTCCGCCTCGGCCTCGTCGGTGCGGATGAAGGTGTTGTTGATGGGCGTCAACACGAAGAAGAAGACGGAGAGGATGGCCGCGAGCAGCGGCAGCCCCGCCGGATCGGCGATGCCGCGGATCCCCCAGCTCTCTCCCCGCTTCGCCACCACGCGCTCGAAGGCCCAGCGCAGGAAGGCGAAGCCTGCCACCAGCACGATGATCAGGTAGAGGATCGCCTTGTACACGTGGTCGAGCACGTAGTGCCCCATCTCGTGCCCCATCACGGCCTTGATCCCCGGCAGCGAGACCCGCTTCAGCAGGTTGTCGTTCAAGGCGATGCGCATGGTGCCGAACATCCCCGCGACGTTGGCGCTCACCCGCTTGGTCTGCTTCGAAGCGTCCACCACGTAGACGTGCTTGGTCTCGATGCCGTTCGCCCGCGCCATGGAAAGGATGGGCTCGCGGATCGCCGGGTCCCTGAGCTCGGTGTAGTTGTTGAAGACCGGCTCGATGAAGACCGGGCCGAGGATGATCAGCACCACCCCCAGCAGCACCGAGACCACGGCGCCCCAGATCCACCACGTGCGCGGCTTCCAGCGCAGCACGGCGTAGAGGATGGTGAGCCCCAGACCGCCGAGGATCAGGCCGAGCCCCAACCCCTTGAGCTGGTCGAGGAACCAGGCCGGGAAGTCCTGGGTGGCCATGCCGTACTGGTGCTCGCGAAAGTAGTCCGTGTAGACGGCCCACGGGAAGCCGAGGAGGGCCGAGACCAGCACGTACTGGAGGGCATAGAGGAAGGTCTGGAGGGCCCGGAAGCGCGTGATCCGCCCGGCGAGGTCGCGCATGCGGGCGGAGAGCCGGGTGCCGAGGAGGATCCAGGCGGCGCCCAGGCCGTAGAGGAACGACCAGAGGATGAGCCAGTATCCGCCCTCGAAGTAGGCGTCCGACTTCTCCCGCTGCTGCGGGCTGAGGCGGCTCAGATAGGCGTCCGTGGCCTTCACGGGGTCGAAGCTCCCCGCCTGCGGCGCGGTTTGGGCAGTCGGGGCCTGGACAGGCTGGGCCAGGGCGGGACCCGCAATCGCGATCCCCAGCCCCAGCAGCAGCGCGAGCGCGGTCCCGTGAATCCGTGCGGCGGTTCGGCGTGTCATGGCTCGTCCCTCCCGGAAGGACCGGAGTGTAGCAGCTCTCCCGCTCTCCCATGGGCGCCACTTTGCCTCGGCGCGCCCCCACCCAAGACCCTCATCCCCTGCCCCTTCTCCCGCCCCCTCGCCTCCCCCCTCACCGGGAGAAGGGGTCCCGTTTGGAGCGCTCTTGCATTTCTCCCTCGTCCTTGTTGTCCCTGCCGTCCCTGATGTCCTTTTTTGGCTGTTCTCCCTCTTCTCCCGGTGAGGGGGGTGGCGAGGGGGCGGGAGAAGAGGGCAGGGGTGATGAGGGTCCTGGGAGGGCGAGCTTGCCCCACCCTGTGGATTTCCCCGTAGCAATATGCTAAAACCATGACCAACTTCCGACGTCGATTGCCAGGCACGACGGGGATGACGCCTTCCGCCACCCGGCTTCCAGGCCGGGTAGGAGGGGCGCCTACCGGTGCGTGGCCTCGGACTGCCGGTCTCATCATGGACCTCGTGATTGGAGCGCCTGTGGAGCAAGACCTACCCATCATCCAGATCCGGAACTGCCTGCTGGTGAGCATCCAGACCGAGCTGCACGACCGGCTCGCCCTGGACCTCCAGGCGTCGCTGATGGAGCGCGTGCGCAACGTCAACGCCCGAGGCGTGATCCTCGACGTCTCGGCCGTGGAGGTGATCGACAGCTACATCACCCGGATCCTCAACGACATCGGCAAGTCGGTGCGGTTCATGGGGGCGGAGTGCTACATCGTCGGCATCCGGCCGGCGGTGGCCATGACCCTGATCGAAATGGGGGTCGAGCTCGACTCGGTGAACACCGCGCTCAGCCTCGACCTCGCCCTGGAGAGGCTCGAGCTGCTGTGAAGACCGTCGAGAAGGAGGTCGGAGCGATCCTCGCGGGGACGATTTCGTCGATCACCCAGCGGAGCATCTTCAACCGCCTGGGCGGCCTGGCTACGACCCCCATCCAGCAGCTCACCCCGGCCGACCGGGCGACCATCCTCTCCGAGCTGGAGAACTCGGTGCGCCTCTTCGCCCGCAGCAACAGCTCGCAGCTCATCGCCTCGATCACCAAGGCGCTGAGCGCGGAAGCGGGGGCCATGGCGGGGGCGGCAGGAGGGGGAGGCGGCGGCGCGCCCACCATGGCGGCGCCGCGCAAGCTCCCCATCGAGCAGGAGAAGGACATCGCCACCGCGCGCCTGGAGGCATGGAGCGAGGCGGTGCGCATCGGCCTCTCCAAATTCGCCTCGGTCAAAGTGGCGACGGCGGTCTCCGAGCTGGCCCGCAACATCGTGTTCTACGCCGGCAACGGCACCGTCGAGCTGCGCTCCTTGAAGGACGACCGCGGGGTGATCGGTCTGCAGATCATCGCCACCGATCAGGGTCCGGGCATACCGGCCGCGAAGCTCGACGAAATCTGGGCAGGAACCTACAAATCGCAGCGCGGCATGGGCAAGGGGCTGGTCGCCGTCAAGAAGCTGGTCGACGAGTTCCAGCTCGACACCCGTCCAGGCATAGGAACCACCGTGACCTGCATTTTCCGGGGGGAACGGTGATAGCCGGTGGATACAGCCGCCCGTACAAGGGCCTTTCGATCTGTGGGGACAGCTTCGTGATCGAGCTGCGCGAAGGCTCCATGCTGGCCGCCGTGGTCGACGGGCTCGGCCATGGTTACGAGTCGTCGGTGGCCGCCGAGCTGGCCTCGGAGGTGATCCGCGCGCATGCGGAGCTGTCCGTGGACGCCATCCTGCGCCGCTGCCACGAGGAGCTGCGCATCACCCGCGGCGCCGCCGTCGGCGTGTTCAAGGTGGACGCGGAGGGCGCGGGCGAGTTCTGCGGCATCGGCAACATCGAGGTGCAGGCGCTCAACGGCGCGGCGCCCAGCGTCTTCTGCCTCGCCGGCATCGTCGGCCACAACATGCGCTCCTCCAAGGTGATGCGCGTGAGCATGAAGTCGGGGGACGTCTACTGTCTGATGAGCGACGGCGTCTCGACGCGGGGGAACCTGAAGTCTTGCCTCCCCGGACCGCCGGAGACGGTGGCACGCCGCATCGTCGAGCACTGGGGGCGGGAGCACGACGACGCCACCGCCCTCGTCCTCGGCTTCGGCGAAGCCGAGCTCCTCGCGGAACAGTCAGCGGCCCCGAGCGGCGGGCTCGGGCGAGCGAAGGTGAAATGAACTCATTGCAGCTTGTCTCTTTTCTCTGATGGGAGGTTCCCATGGCAGTCGCGAGCAACGACCGGAAGAACCCGGCGAACCTGATCGCCGGTAAGCACGTCACGGTTTTCGAGGAGCCGGACATCATCTACATGAGCTTCGGCGGCAACGCCTCGACGGAGGATGCCTTGGAGCTGCTGCGGCGCCAGATGGAGATGAGCAAGGGACGGAGCATCCTCTTCTTCCTCATCGACGCCGAGAAGCTCGACAACATCGCCCCGGAAGGGCGGCGGGCGGTGGCCGAGACCCTGAAGGAAATCCCCCTGCGCGGCATGGCCGTCATCAAGGCGCCGCTCAAGGCCAAGGTGGTGACCAAGCTGGTGATCACCGCCATCAACCTGTTCCGCCGGGACGCGAACCTGAACCCAATCGCGTTCTTCGACACCGAGGACGAGGGGCGCGCCTGGATCTCTTCCCGGCGCCAAATGTTCGCGAAATAGCGAGGCGAAATCGAGACCAGAATGGCGAGGAAAAAAGGTATGGACCAGAACGATGTACCCCACGTCACCGTCGCATCCGAGCGGCTTCAGTTGGTGATCGAGGCGCTCTCCTACGCGAGCGTCGACGAATTCGACTCCTGCCTCAACCTGCTGGGGCGCTCGGCCGACGAGCGGGATGAGTTCTCCGAGCTCGAGACCGCTTTCTCCATCTTCGTCCGCGAGCTCGGCGAAGCGAAGGCGGAGCTCAACCGGGCGCTCACCCAGCAGGAGGCCGCCAACCGCGACCTCGAAGCCAAGCTCGAAACCATCGAGATGCAGCAGGCCGCCATCCGCGAGCTCTCCACCCCGATCATCGAGGTTTGGGCCGGAGTCCTCTGCCTGCCCGTGGTGGGCGTCGTCGACAGCCAGCGCAGTGCCGAGATGACCGAGACGCTGCTCGAGACCATCGTCTCCAAGCAGGCCCGCATGGCCATCGTGGACATCACCGGCATCGACGTGATGGACACCAAGACGGCCGATCACTTCATCAAGATGGCCCGCGCCGTGCGCCTGCTGGGCGCCGAATGCATCGTCAGCGGCATCAACCCGGGGATCGCCCAGACCCTCACCCACATCGGCGTGGACTTGACGGGCGTGCGCACCCTGCGCAGCCTGCGCGACGCCTTGCAGCTCTACCTGCGCGAAACCGAGCAGCTCGTGGTGCAGCAGAAGTCGCACCTCACACGCCGGGAGAGCGAGATCTAGCGGGTGCTTCGGGAGCCCTCCCGAAGCACCGAGGCCTGGCGGTTGAACGGCAAGGCCTTCCCCATCCGGGGCCGCACCGACGTCGTCACGGTGAGCAGCCACGCCGGCCGCATGGGCCGGGATTTCGGCTTCGATGCCAAGCGGGCCATGGAGCTTGCCATCGTCGTCTCGGAGCTGGCTTCCAACATCGTCAAGCATGGGGTCCGGGGGGAGATCGTCCTCACCCTCGATGCGGACGCCCCCCCCTTGGGCGAGATCACCGTCGCCGCCCACGACGTGGGTCCCCCCATCCGCGACCTCGCCCTCGCCATGATCGATGGCAACGACGACCAAGGTCCCATCGATCCCGCCCTCATCCTCCACCGCGGCGGCCTCGGCACCGGCCTGGGCGCCGTGGCCCGCCTCGCCGACCGCGTCGAGTACCGCGAAGAAGCCGAAGGCAAGACGATCATTGCCCGCTTCCTTCGCAAGTAGCGGCCGGCACGATCACCCCGGAAGACGAGCCGCCTGCATACAGTAGATCGACGAGCGCGGCCCGGCGAGCGAGCACCGCGCGCTGATTGACGTAGCCCTTGTCGGTGATCTCGCCGTCCTGGAGCGAGGGAGGCTCCGCGAGCAGCAGCGCGCGGGCGATGCGGCGGCTGCTCGCGCGGTGCTCCGCGTTGTGGGCCGCGAGGCCCGCCGCCAGCCGCTCGCGCACCTCGGGCCGGCGAATCAAATCGGCGAGCGGTGTATCCTCCGCCGCTCCGGGGCACAGAGCGCGGCACTCCGCCGGATTGGCAAACACCAGCAAACCGATGTCCTCGCGGTCGTGCCCCGTCACCACCACGTCCTGCACCACGGGAGCGCCGGCCGTGATCACTTCCAAACGCAGCTCGCCGACGTGCACCCAGGTGCCGGACGTGAGCTTGAAGTTCTCGGCGATGCGGCCGTCGAAGACGATCCCCTGCGCCGGATCGTCCGCATCGAGGAGCTTGCCCGCGTCCCCCGTCTTGAGAAACCCTTCTTCATCGAACGCCTCTTGGGCAAGCTCCGGCCGCCGCCAGTAGCCGGGGGTGACGTTGGGGCCGTGGACCCGCAATTCGAGCTTGTCGCCGGCCGGCGCCAGCTTGATCTCCGTGCCCGCTCCCGGCAGGCCGATGACGCCCGCCCGCTCGATCAAAAAGTGGATCTGCGTCGCGCTCGGCGCCGTTTCCGTGGAGCCCCAGGCCGAGAGCATCACGACCTTCCGCCCCGTGGCGGCGATCGCAAGCTGCTCCAGCTTCTCCCACAGGTGCTGCGGCAGCGCCGCGGCGGCATAGAAGACTGCGTCCAGGTCGCGAAAAAAGGTTTCCCGCAGCACGGCATCCCGTTCGAGGTAGGGGATCAGCATCTCGTAGCCGCGCGGCACGTTGAAGTAGAAGGTCGAAGGCACCTCGCGCAGGTTCCGCACCGTGGTTTCGATCAGTCCCGGCGCCGGTTTGCCGCCGTCGATATACAGCGTGCCGCCGTTGCGCAGCGCCAGGTTGAAGTTGTGATTGCCGCCGAAGGTGTGGCTCCAGGGGAGCCAATCGACGATCACCGGCGGCCGGTCTTCGAGGAACGGCCACGCCTGCGCCAATGCCTGCTGATTCGAGCAGAGCATGCGCTGGGTGTTGATCACGCCCTTGGGCTTGCCCGTCGAGCCCGAGGTGAAAAGGACTTTGGCGACCGTATCCGGCCCCACCGCCGCGGAGCGCTGCGCGAGGTCCGGGTGTCGCGCCGTCTCCAGGAGCGAGCCGAAGAGCGTCGTTGCGAGACCGGCCGGCGGGTTCGCGCTGACCACGATCTCGGCCGGGATTTCGCCGGCAGCCGTCGCCAGCGCCTTGGCGAAACGCGTGCCGTCCGCGGCGTAGACGAGGCCCGGCCGCACCAGCCCTAAAACGTAGCGAAGCTGCGCGTGGTCCTCCGCCAGCAGCGAATAGGCGGGAGAGATTGGCACGGCGGGGATTCCCACCTGCATCGCCGCGAGCTGCAACAGGCCGTGATCGATGCCGTTGTCGGAGAGGAGCGCCACCGGCCGGCTCTCGTCGAGCCCCCGCGCCAGGAGGGCGCTGGCGATCCGCTCGACGAGGTCCAGCGCCGCGCCGAAGCTCACCCGCCGCCATCCTTCATCGCGATCGCGCTCCGCCAGGAACGTGCGATCCGGCGCCGCCCCGGCCCAGAATCGCAGGTGCTCGCCCACGCATCGCGCATACGGCCCCAGCTCCCGCCGTGAGCGCATCACCAGTCCGCCCCCCGCGAGCCGCCTCGCCTCCACGTCCACCGCACCCAGCCGCAAAGTCTCAGTCATCGGCGCTTTCACCTTTCAAGAACTCCGACAATCGCCGCACCCCCTCCGCGAACAGCGCCGTTTCCGGCAGCAGTGAGAGCACCAGGAAGTCCTCGGTGTCGAAATCGAAGAAATAGCCGGGGTGCACCAGCACTCCCGCCCGCTCCAGGAGCGCGAGGACCAGCTCCTCGTCGCTCCCCGGCCGGCAGACGCGGAGCACCGCCGCCCATCCTCCCTCCGGCTCCAGGAGGCTGACCGCCGGGTGGTCCCTCACCGCCGCGCGCAGAACCGAAAGGTTTTCCCGCACGCGCCTGAGGATCGTTTCCCGGATCTCCGGCGCCAGGGCGAGCACGCCTGCGAGGGCCCGCTGGACGGGCGTGCTCACGGAGAGATAACTGTCCGCCACCATCTCCAAGGCCGCGATCGCCCGGCGGCGCAGCTCGGCCGGGCCGCCCACGTGAATCCATCCCAGCTTCCACGACGGCAGGCCGGCGCTCTTCGAAAGCCCCCCGAGCGAAAAAACGAGCGCGTCGTCGGAGATCGCCGCCGTGCTCTCGTGGCGCTGCCGGTACAGAGGGTAGTCGAGGAAAACCTCATCCGAAATCAGTGGTATCTCCCGCGCGGCACAGAGACCGGTCAACTCCTCTTGCTCCGGGAGGTCGACGAACCGGCCGGTGGGGTTTCCCGGATGGACGAGGGCCAAGAGGCGCGTGCGGGGGGTGAGGGCCAGCTCCACCGTCTCCGTGTCGAGCGCGAAGTACCGCCCCGGCGAGAGGTGAACGTGGTGAAGGGCGAGGGAATCCAGCGCCGCCAGGCTGTCGAGCAGAGGATAGGAGGGAGCGGCCGTGAGCACCTCGTCCCCCGGATCGGCGAACAGCTTGAAGAGGTAGGAGTACGACTCGCTCGTCGACGCCGTCAGCACCAGGTCGTCCGGCGAGACCTCGTCCCCGCGCCGCGAGAGGGCCGCCGCCAGCGCCTCCCGGGCTTCGGGGAGACCGCGCGGATGAGGCGGGTAGTCCACTCCCCCGCCGCGGCGGAGCAGCTCCGCCAGCTCGGCTTCGGGATAGGGAAGGCCCACCCGCGTGGGATTCGTCACCGTGAGGTCGATCACCGGCAAACCGCGGGCAGATCGCTCCTCGATCGCCCGCGTCAAGCGGTTCTGCGGCTGCTCCCAGGGGAGGCGGCGAGAGAGGCGGAGGGAGGGCACGGGGGGAAGTTTACTTCTTCCCCTCTTTCCCTCCCGTCACCGGCGCCACGGGCTTCGCCGCCTTCACGTCGTCCACCTTCTTCTGAATCTGGTGCAGCGTGTCGGCGGAGAGCAGCAGCACCGAATCCCGCCCGCTGGCCCGGGCCGGCACGCCCTCCTTCTGCTCGGGGTAGAGAGTCAGCGTCTCGTCCCCCTCCTTGGCGTGGAGGGTGAAGGTGAGGAGCGGCTTGCCGGCGCCCGCGTTCATCGCAGCCGCTTCCGCGGGGGTCAGCACCCGCGCGGCCTTGGCGCTGGTGAGGACGAAGAACAGGTCGCTCACCGGCAGGAAGGAGATCACCGTCTCCCCCCGCTTCCAGTCCGTGCTGCTGCGGCTGAGCTTGAAAGAGGTCTGGCCGTCGTTCACCACCGCCGACTCGATCTGGTAGACCTCGAAGGCCGAGAGCTGCGGCGCACGCCACGCCGCCGGCTCCCGCCGCGCCGCCTCGGGCAGGCGGGTGCGGGCTTCGAAGAGGGCGTCACCGATGCGGGCATAGATCAGCTCGCCGGCCGTCTGCCCCTCGGGCGCCGCCGCTCCCGTGACCACGTTACCGAGCTCGATGCGTACCGGCGACTGCCCCTTGAACGTCACCTCCACGCTCGCTTGCGGGGAGGCCAGGCCCAACTCTGCCGCCGTCTTCCCAGGGGGGACGAAACGCTCCGCCATCAGCCCGGTGACGTCCGAAAGCAGGCCGTCCGCCAGCTCGCGGTCGGCGCGGTCCGCGACCGGTTTTTCGATACGGAAGCCCAGCGGCTCGCGGGCGAGGTCCACCAGCCCCCCCGGGGCACCATTGAGGACGACGCGCTGCACGTCCTCACGGTCGCCGTGAATCATCTGGCGGTCCCGCCAGTCCATGGGATCGCGATTCGCCTCGGCGAGGATGGTGTCGGCGACGACGTAGGTCTCCTTCCGCCCGCCGACGCCGGCCACGAGATTGCCGCCCGGGGGGACCTCGGCGCCGAGCTGGACCACGACCTCCCCGTCCTTGGTGGCCAGCCGCACCGTGGCCCGCGGCTTGTCGAGCCCCACCGCCTTCAGGTCCGCGCCTTCCAAAGTGCGGCTCTTTTCCAGCGCGGCGAGGGCGTCCAGCAGGCGATCGACGGCGAAGGCATCCGCCCGCGTCGCGATGGGTTTGACCAGCCGCCACTCCGAAGAAGCGGGCGGCAGCGCCCCCTTCTCGAACTTCGGCTTCTCCTTCTTCGCCAACGCCACCCGCTCCAGGCGCACGGCGCCCTTCTCGGCGTCGATCGTCACCGCGGTGACGTCGTCCTTCTCCAGCTTCAAAACCTTTTTGCTCAAGCTCTCCCGCTCCTCGCTGGAAGGGAGCCGGCGCTCGTAGAACCAGATGAACGAACCCAGGACGAGGACCACTCCGAACAGGATCAGCAACGTACGCGGACGCATCGCTTATCTCCTGCGCCGGACGAACACCATCACGCCCAGGATCACCGACAGCAGCGGCAACGCCGCCGCCAGCAACCAGACGCGGCGGAACTCGTCGCCGGTCAGCGTCAGCTTCACCTGCTCCGTCTTCTTGGGCGGAATGCCCAGCAGCGCCTCGCGCTCCACCAGCCAGTTGAAGGCGTTCGACAGCAGGATGGTGTTGGCCACGTTCGCCTGCAGGAGCTGGTTGGTGGCGAAGTCCGAATCGCCCACGGCCACCAGCCGCACCCCCTTCTTGCCCACCGGCGCCGGATCGGCCTCGATCGCGGCGGCCAGCGGCACCGGCCCCGCGAGGTCCTGCGCGTCGCGGGTCACCTTGTCGAGGCTGGCGAGATTGGTCTCGCCCCACCCCTCGGGCGAGGTGCGCAGCAGCTCCGTCACCTTGAGGCCGGGAGCGCTCCCCTTGGAGATCGAGCGGGCGAGGGTCACCAGCACCGGCTGGTTGGCCTCGGCCAGCGCCTTGGTGATGGGGTGATCGGCATAGTTGCGGCTGAAGATCGTCTCCGGACCGAAGAACGGCAGCGGATTGCTGGGGTCCACCACGATGTCCTGGCCGGCCTTGACGCCATAGCCCGCGAGCCAGGCCTCGAGCCCCGTCTGCACCAGCCCGGAGCTTCCCGGCGGCCCCAGCGTGGGATCGAGCATCACCAGCATCCGCCCGCCGCCGTTCAAATAATTCGAGAAGGCGTCGAGCTCCGGCTTGAGGAGGCTCCCCGTGGGGCCGGCGATCACCACCAGGTCGGTGCCGGCGGGCACCTCCGTCTTGCCTAAGGAAGACCACTCGGAGAGGTCGAAATTGTCCCGCCCCAGGAGCTGCTGCGCGCCGGAGAGGCCGTGCCCCCCCTGGTCGTCCAACGAGTGCTCGCCGTGGCCAGTGACGAACAGGATCTTCGGCTTGCGCCTCTCGTTCAACTGCACGATGGCGCTGGTGAAGAGCTGCTCGCCTTTGTAGCCCGTCATCTGCGGCTGACCGGTGGTTTGCATGGTGCGGAAGTCGAGCTCGGCTAAATCGTTGCTGTCGATCACCCGGCGGTCGTCGCCGCTCGCCACCACCACGCCGGTGGTGGTGATGCCATATTTCTTGATGAGCTGCTGCGCTTCGATGGGGTTTTTTGCGGCGTCCACCACGTGCACGTGGACGCGGCGGGAGACCGCGCCATAGCGGGCGAGCACCTCCGTCGTCGGCTGGTACAGCTCGTGCTGCTGGTCCGGCGAGAGGAAGACGTAGAAATCGACGTCGCGCTTCAAACCTTTCAGCACGTTGACCGATTTTTCCGACAAGCTGTAGAGGTGGCTCCCCGTCCAGTCGAAACGCTTGTAGTACTTCCAGCCGAAATAATTGACGATGAGGAGGAGAGCGGCGAGGAGGAGGACGCCCGCCGAGAGGGTCCCGGTCTTCACGAGCTGGCGGCGGTTGACTTGAGCCATGGGCGTCATCTCCACTTCTTGTCTTCCAGCGCCCGGCTGGCCAGGAACAGGAAGAACAGCGTGCCCGAGAGGTAGAAGACGAGGCGGCGGGTGTCCACGATGCCGTTGGCCAGCTCGTCGATGTGGTTCCAGATGTTGACGTAGTCGAGGACCTTCTTGAGCCCGTCGCTATTGACCAGCCGGCCGAAGAGGTCGAGGAGGTAGAGGAGCAGCACCAGAGCCAGCGTCATCATCGCCGCCAGGAGCTGGCTGCGCGTCATCGCCGAGGAGAAGATCCCCATGGCGAGGAAGAGCGAGCCGATCAGGAGGATCGCCAGGTATCCGGCGCCGATCGGCCCCCAGCTCACTTTTTCATAGAGCGAGATCATGCCGGCGTAGGCCAGCGTGGGGAACCAGAGGAAAGCGTAGAAAGTGAACGCGGCCAGGAACTTGCCGCCAATCACCTGCTCCTCCGAAACCGGCGCCGTCATCAGCACCTCGATCGAGCCGGACCGCAACTCCTCGCTCACCAGGCGCATGGTCAAGACCGGCGTCACCAAGAGCAGCATGATCCACGAGGTGTTGAAAAAGAACGTGAATGGCGGTCCCCCCGGCGAGCGGGGATCGTTCAGGTTCCCTACCAGGGCGACGAAAATGAAGCCGTTGACGGCGAGGAAGAAAAACAGCATCACATAGGCGAGCGGCGAGAAGAAGTAGGCCCGCAGCTCGCGGCGATAGGTGGCGAGGATTCCGTTCACGAAACCACCTCCTCAGACTCTGCGGCAGGGCTCGCCGGCGGAACCGGCGGCTGGCTCTCGGTAACCTCGGCACTCTCGGCCGTGGTGTCGGCGGTCGTCAAGCGCACGAAGATGTCTTCCAGCGTCGCGCCCCGCTGGCGCCCGAGCTCCAGCAGCACCCAGCCGGCGGAGGCCGCGGTGCGGAACACGTCCTCCCGCGGATCGGAGCCGGGCTCGCACTCCAGGATCCACGAGCCGTCGGGGCCGCCCTCCTTCACCCCCAGCACGCCGGGGAGGGCCGCGAGCGCCTCGGCGGCGCCGGACGGCGCGTCCTTGAAGAGCACCCGCACGGCGGGATTTCCCGTCCACCGCTCGCGCAGGCTCTGGGGCGTCCCCTCGGCCACGATCAGCCCCTTGTCGATGATTACGACGCGGTCGCACAAAAGCTCCACCTCGGGGAGGATGTGGGTGGAGAGGAGGAGCGTGTGTTGGCGGCCGAGCTCACGGATCAGCTCGCGAATCGAGATGATCTGCTTGGGATCGAGCCCCACCGTGGGCTCGTCGAGCACCAACACGCGGGGATTGTGGAGGATGGCGGTGGCGAGCCCCACCCGCTGGCGATACCCCTTGGAGAGCGTGCCGATGATCTGGTGGCGCACGTCGCCCAGCAGGCACCGCTCCACGGCGAGGGGGATGGCGGTGCGCGCCTCGCCCTTCGAGAGCCCCTCCAGCCGGGCGCGATAGGCCAGGTACTCATCCACCCGCATCTCGGGATAGAGCGACACGTTCTCCGGCAGGTAGCCCAACTGGCGGCGCGCTTCGCGCGGCGACTCGAACAGGTCCTTGCCGTCCACCGTCACCTGGCCGCTGGTGGGCGGCAGGAAGCCGGTGATCATGCGGATCGTCGTCGTCTTGCCGGCGCCGTTCGGGCCGAGCATCCCCAGGATCTCCCCCTCCTTGACGGCGAAGGAGATGCCGCTGACGGCCGTGAAATCGCCATAGCGGCGCGTGAGGTCGTGCGCTTCGATCATGGAGCCTCCTGAAAAATCAGCCTACGTTTTGACGCGGCCCGTGGGTCTTAGCAAGACGGATGCCGCGGTGCCACCAGCGCCTTCCTCCCGGGGAAACCAGGGCGATCCGCGGCGTTCCGGCGCCCGCCTGGGACGGGAGCGTGCCACTTTGGCACGGGACGGTCCCCAGGGATGATATGCTGTTTTCATGGCCGACAAGGACAAGACCACCGGAATGAAGTCCGCCTACGAGCTAGCCCTCGAGCGGCTGGAGAAGCGCGGCATCGAGCGCCCGAGGGAGGAGACCTTCAGCGACGCCCTGCGCGAGCAGATCGCCGAAGCCCGCCGCAAAGCCGAAGCGAGCTTAGCCGAGCTCGAGATCCTCCACCAGAACCGCCTGAAGACGATCTACGACCCCGCCAAGCGCCAGGAAGAGGAAGAAGAATACCGCCGCGACCGCCGCCGCATCGAAGACCAGCGCGACCGCAAGGTGGAAGAGCTGCGGGGGAAGGCGTAGGGGGACCTAAAGCCGGGGCCTTCATCAGCCACACCTGGGCCGATCTCGTCAACGTGTCCGTAGAGACGACCCAGACCGCCCACGATATCCCTTCGCCCACGGTAACGGCGGGTCGTCTCCGCTGCGGCGATGCCGGTCCGCAGTTGTGCACCCTGGGGCGTCGGTAGCCTCCGATTCGGCCGGCCCTGGTTTCGGACGGCTCTCCGCGCCGCCAAGACCCTCATCACCCCGGCCCTCTTCTCCCAGCCTCCCCCCCAGCCGCCGGGAGAAGAGGGAGAACGGCAAGAGGCGACGGTTACCAGATATACCGCGAGGATCGCTATAATGCCGAATATGAGCCCGCAAACGGAGCCGCCAAGATGGAGATCGATGAGCTAAGAAGCCGCCGAGAGGAGATCCTTCGCGTCGCCACTCGACATGGAGCCCGGCACGTTCGCGTCTTCGGCTCCGTCGCCCGCGGTGAAGCCGATGAGAGGAGCGATGTCGATTTCCTCCTCGACCTCGACAAGGGCCGCAGCCTCCTCGACCTCGGCGGCCTGCTCATGGATCTCCAGACCTTGCTCGGCAGGTCTATAGACATCGTCACCGAGAATGGACTGAAATCGCGGATCCGGAATCGTGTCCTGGACGAAGCGGTGTCATTGTGACAGTCAGCCCAAGAGCGGAAGTGTAGATACACACCGATGAAAATCGAACGAATACCTCCAAATCTTATTCCCCACATTAGAGGCCAGTTCGAGCGCGCCTTACCAATCCTATTTACAGGGGCAGGATTCTCTCTCTCAGCCAAGAACATTGAAGGCGATAGCATTCCAAGCGTCGGCCTCCTAAAGAAGAATCTTTGGTCTCTTTGTTTTCCATCAGAAACTTACGATGACACAACGTCCCTCCACGATCTCTATGAACACGCTCGAATTCGCCATCCCACCGATCTGTTGCGTCTTCTAACAAGCAAGCTAACAGTTGACAGCAAGTCGCTGCCGAATTTCTACTCCACCATTTTCAGCATGCCTTGGGGTAGATACTATACCTTGAACATAGATGATCTTGCGGAAGCGGCTTCCAGGACATTCGACCTTCCGCGGCCCATTGACCCTGTGTCCGCAACCACATCGCCGACAATCCAAGTCTCCTCCGGAAATACGGCACGAGCCCTCCAGGCAGTTCATCTCAACGGCATGCTCTCTGACATCCCTGATCACACCACCTTTTCAGCCACACAATATGGCGAACGCCTAGCACGTCCCGAAACCTGGTACGTGTTGCTGGTGGCTGAAATGTTGAGTCGGTCTGTTGTATTTATCGGCACTACACTTGACGAGCCACCGCTTTGGCAACACTTGGCCCTCCGAGGCTCCAGAGGCAACCGCAGCATGGCAGAGCTTCGCCCCCGCTCCTATCTCGTGACTCCTGTTCTTGATAGGGCACGACAAGCTCTACTTGCCGAATACAATGTGACATGGGTACCAATGACGGCAGAGGAGTTTGCAGAAGAAGTCCTAGCACAGTGTGGGGAGTCCGCCCGAAAAGGTCTAGAACTTCTCGCTAGCGTTTCGGATGACCCTCACAAACCAAAATCAATTCCTGAAATTGCAGCCCTTGCCACCAATCCCCTACGAGCAACCGACTTCTTTCTTGGAGAGGAGCCTGCATGGGCAGACCTCCAATCTGGCAGAGCTGTTTCCCGCGAATGCGACGACAAGATCTGGAATGTCACATACTCTGCATACAACCGCCCAGATTCCCGCGGGATCGTCGCAATAACGGGCACTGCTTGCTCCGGCAAGTCGACCTCTCTAATGCGCTGTTGCCTTCGACTCAACTCGGGAGGGATTCGAATAGGTTGGCTAGATCGTTACACCGACCTGACTCCCCGTGATATCAGAAAAGCCATGAGCGCGATCGACAGCCCAAAGGTGCTAGCGATTGATGATGCAGATATATTTGGAGCTGAGCTTGCGTCTTTTATAAGAGAGATTACCCTGGAGAACCAAACGCTCATTCTACTTGGCATACGTTCTGGACGAATCGATCGCTGTCTCAACCAAAGCCGCCTGGAAGGAGTGTGCCTTGCCGAGATCGCAATGCCTCCCCTGGAAGATCCCGACATCAGTGGAATCCTTGACGCCCTTGAGAAAGAAAATCGACTCGGGATTCTCAAGGGGCTAACGCGACCAGAACAAGAAAAAGCCTTCCGCGAGAAGGCTGGCCGACAGCTGCTCGTTGCCATGTACGAGGCAACCTCAGGCCGCAGATTCGAAGAGAAAGTTATGGAAGAGCTTCTAGAATTGGAACCCAACGAGGCGGTGATTTATTCTTTGGTCGCAGTAGCATACGCTTTTAGATTTACCCTTAGCCGAGACGAAATATTGATAGCATCGGGGGATCGCAATAATCTAACTCTAAACACAATAGAGCAGCTAGCCAAGCGCCACATTATCCGGCCCACTCCCGACGGCTCTGCCTTTCAGGCTAGACACCGTTTTATAGCAGAGACAATTCGGGATGAACTCCAGAAACAGGGCCGCCTCCTAGATATATTGGGAGGTTTAGCACTTGTTGCGGCGTCCAAGGCACACCCAAGCCTTCCGCGAAACTCGCGTCCTTGGCGCCTCTTGCGCGCTATTACCAACCATGACTTTCTAATGAGAAGCGTAGGTCTGGAGCCAGCAAGAAATCTCTACGGACGCCTAGAGCAACCACGCGAATGGGACTACCACTTCTGGCTCCAGCGGGGTAGCCTCGAGGTCGAATTCGGCGAACTTCCGCTTGCACAAAATTTTCTGGGTCAGGCAAGGTCGTTGGCAGCGGATGATCCTCTTGTCGAAACTGAATGGGCTTATCTCTTATTTCGGCAGGCAATTGAGAGCCCCGGGAACCCTGACAGCGATGCCAGAGCGACCGAGGCCTTGTCAATTTTGGATGACTTGATTCGGCGTCGTGGGATAACAGATTCTTATCCTTTCCATGTACTCGGAAGCCAAGGCCTCGGATGGGTTCGACGAGGAATCCACGGTCGCGACAAGAAGGCAGAATTTATAAAGAACCTTCTCAAGAGGCTAGAGCTAGGAGTTAGCAAGCACCCAAGAACATCTGACTTAAAGGATCTAAAACGGGACCTCGAAGCAGAACTCTTAAGACTCACTGTCATCTAGTCATGCCTCCTCCCATCGAGCTCGTGGACGCCAAGACCGCATTCCGCTTCCAGCCCTGGCTGGAGAACGTCTACCCTTTCTACCTCCACGATCTCAGCGAGTTCGGCCTCGACGCCTTCTACCTGGACGCCTCTGGCCGGTGGCAGCCTGATCACCTGCGCTACTGGCTCGATCAGCCCTTCTGCTTTCCGCTCATCGCTCTCGACGGTGAAGCTCCGGTCGGCTTCGCCTTCGTCGGTCAGCGTCCGTTCCCGTTCATGGCTCCGGACCGGGACCTGCACCTTGCGGAATTCTTCCTGCTGCGCGCGCATCGGCGGACGGGCCTCGGCCGGCAGATCGCGCTTCAGGTCCTCCGGCGTTTCCAGGGCCGATGGGGGCTCTCGGTTCTGCCCCGCAATCGAGGAGCGATCGCCTTTTGGCGTTCGGTGCTGCCGCTCGTCGCCTCGGATTCCCTGCAAGAAGACTCCCATCCGGAGGGCCTCCATTTTACTTTCGAGACACGGAGCAAAGACAGTTGGCGTTTCACCCCGCCCCCCGAATCCGCTGTAGAATAGCCTCGCTTTCAGGACGGCGCCTAGCCGCGCCAACATCGAGGAGAGGGACATGACCGAAGAGCTGGTAGCCACTGTCAAGAAGCTCGCAGTCTTCTGTCTCGTGCTCGCTGGGGCCGCGTTCCCGGTCTCCGCACAGCTCCGGGAGGTGGATCTCGGGGCCCTGGCGGACGTCAATGGCTTCGACCCGTTGACCGGCTCTGCGGTCGCCCGCCTCGCCGATGGCAGCTATGCGGTCGCCTGGCAGGGGATGAATCAGGAGGTCCGGATCCAATGGGTGAAGCCGGACGGCTCGGAGCTCCTCGAGACCGGCGGACGCGGGATCGCTCAGCCCACGTCCTTCGAGTTCCCCCTCGTCGCCGCCCATCCCGTGGCGGGCGCCTTCGTGGCGTTCTCGGCCGTGGGCGACTTCGGCTCGCGGATCGTCGTGCAATCCTTCGACGGCGCAGCCGCGCCGCGCTGGAGCGGCGGCGGGGTCGCCGCGCTGGATTCGCCGGGGGTGGAGCTCCAGAGCCATCCGCAGATCCTGGCCAGCCCGGACGGCGGCGTTTTCGTCTGTTTCGTGCGCTCCCCCACCTCGGCGGCGCCGGTCGAAACGGTCTGCCAGAAGCTCAGCGCCGCCGGCAAGCCTCTGTGGTCCGGCGGCCGGATCTTGGGCGGGCCGCCCAGCAAGCCCTCCACGCCGCGACTGGTCGCGGACGGCCAGGGCGGCGTGCTGGTGTTCTGGACCAGCTCGTACCTGGCATCCTCCGGCGGCCAGCAGATTCCGACTCTCCTCTTGCAAGGCCAGCGTTTCTCGGCGGCCGGCGTCCCGCTCTGGGGCACGAACGGCAAGATGGTGCATACGTCGAGCTGGTACGAGCCGAGCTTCCAGTTCACCCAGGCCTTCGCCGTCCCGGACGGCCAAGGGGGTGCGATCCTCGCCTTCCCGGATTGGAAAGGACAGCGGGCTCCCCTTTCCCTCGGCGTTCTGGCGCAGCGGATCAGCCGCGACGGCGTGCTCTTCTGGGCCAACGGCGTCACCATCGAGCAGGGAACAGGGTTCCCGACCCTCGACTCGCTGACCGCCGCGCCGAACGCCGAGGCCTATGTGATCGTCCAGAACCAGAACGGTTTGGGCAATGGCCGCAACCAGCTCGCCCTTCACCGTCTGGGCTCCGCCGGCCGGCTGCCGCGCCCCTACAAGCCCATCACCCTCTCCGTTCCCGGCAGGTCGCAGTCTGACAATGGCTCGCACGGCTCGTTCGACGGCGGCCGGCTGCGCATCCTCTGGAGCAGCCACGTGCTCGGGGACGCCTTCCACGTGGAGGTGAGACTGGCCGTCTTCGACAAGAACGGCAAGCGCCTGACCGCGCCCGACGCCCCGCCGTTCGTGGCCTGGAGCTCGGGAGAAGGGCACTACTCCGGCGGCTTCGCCTTCGACGCCAAGCGGAACCAGGGACTCGCCGTCTGGAACACCTGGCGGAACCTGTCGCAGGAGCTGGGGGTCATCCCCGAGGGCGCCCTGTTCAGCGGGAATGCCGGGGTGCCGTGATCGGCGCGCTGTCAGCGGCTCCGATAGCGCCCGGGATTGAAATCCCGGGCGTCCTTTCGATGAACTGTTCCGCGGTGGGCTTTCGTGGTCGCTCTATGCGAAGCTGGCCACCGGCACGTTCCTGAGCTTCGCAAAGTTCCGCCGATGCAGCTTGATCCGTTCGATCTCATGCAGGGTTTCGGCAGTCAAATAGCTCTCGCCGCAATGGGGGCAGACCACCACGGGCACATCCTCGATTACCAAGAGCGTTGTCCCTTTGCCGTAGCTCCGGGTCATGTAGCGGATCTGGGCATCACCATGCCCGCAGATATCGCAGATCATAGTTGGTTCTTTCAAGTTATTCGCCATAGACCGTCAGAATTACGAGTTTATCAGTTGCTCCGAACTTGGTGACTACCACAGCGGTTCGCGCACGCTCCAACGTATTTCCCCGGACGAGGTACTTTCGTTCTCTGGTCTTGCGATCACGCTGCAGCTCGATGACTTCACCCGTTAGGATCACGCTTTCTACGTCAAAAATGGTCAGGCTATCACTATCCATCTCTTCTTCCGCGTGCAGTGTCATGACGTAGAGCCGCTTGCGTATTCTCTCCTGCATCCGTTGGAGGATACGCTTGGCCACAGCTCATTGTACCTCACTTCGCCTCTACGGGCCGTCGGCTGGCGTTCAGTGCTCCCGCTCGGCGCCTCGGGCTTACGAACTATGGGCCGCCGCTCGCCGGGCAAACCCGCGCCAACGCCGCCTCCGTCTCCGCCACCAGCGCCGCCACGAGATCCCCGGCCCCTCGCAGCGAGGCCAGCGGCGCTCCCTGGCCGCCGTAGAAGGCCAGCAGGTCGTCCCGGCCGGCGCTGGCTGCGGCGAGGCGCAGCTCCCGGGTGATTCCGTTCTGTAGCGGGTAGGGGAGGATTTCCCACGGCGGCTGGGCCATCTCCTCCGTGTAGCGGTTGGCGAGCATCCGCCCCAGGCGGCCCGTGTAGGCGCGGGTGAGGGTGGTGCGCCTCGCGCGGGCACGGTCCGCCAGGGCCGCACGATGGCGGGCGCTCGCTCCGGATTCCTGACACATCAGGAAAGCCGTGCCGATCTGCGCCGCATCCGCGCCGAGGACGAGCGCCGCCGCGACGCCCCGGCCATCGGCGATTCCCCCGGCGGCAAGGACCGGAATGCGCACGGTGCTCACAACCTGAGGGACGAGCGCCATCGTGCCGGTGAGCGACTGCTCCGCCGGACGCAGGAAGCTCCCGCGATGGCCACCGCCTTCGAATCCGGAAGCGGCCACCATGTCCACGCCGCTCGCCTCCAGAGCCTCCGCTTCCTCGACGGTGGTCGCGGTACCGATCAACAGGATTCCCCGCTTGTGCGCCTCCGCCACCATGGACGCGGGCAGCAGGCCGAAGACGAAGCTGAAGACCGGCGGCTTCACCTCCAGCACGGCCTCGAACTGCCGCTCGAAGTCCTGCACCCCGGGCGCCGGAAGCTCGGTAACCGGCGGCAGACCGAGCTCGTCCCGATACGGTTGCAGGCGGGCCAGAGCGCGGGCGGCACCGGGATCGCCGCCGATCACCGCATCTTCCGTCTCGCGAGGAATCCAAAGGTTGATCGCAAAGGGCTTGTCCGTCAGGTGCCGGATCTCCTCTGCCAAGCGCAGGATCTCCGCCGCTTCCAGGTGATAGGCACCCAACGAGCCCATACCGCCCGCGTTGGAGACCGCTGCCACCAGCTCAGCGGTGGACGCGCCGCCGCCCATCGGCCCCTGCACGATGGGATAACGGCAGCCGAGGGTTTGCGTGAATCGGGTCGAAGTCCACATCGCGAGGCTCCTTTGGGGTATGCAATCCGTGGCGATCATATCGCTGGGAGCTCTCCAAGCCCCTCCCTCAATCGGGAGAAGAGGGAGAACAGCAAGAAGGGACATAAAGGACACCAGGGACAGCAGGGACGAACAGCCAGAGCGCCCGGGCCGGCCCCCCTCTCCGTTTTGCTGTTCTCCCTCGTCCCTGCTGTCCCTGATGTCCTTTTCCTGGCACCTGAAACAGAAATAACCACTTGAACACCTACTTGTGGACTAGCACACACAAGAGTGCGCTGCTCTTTCAACAAGGAGGTGACCATGAGGAGGCATCTGGGCCTGAATTGGCGGCAAACCTCGAGGACACGATTCCTTAAAGCAATTCTCTTGACCCTGGCCTGTCTCCCGTTCGTTGGCTTGCCGGCGGGAGCAGGTCAGTTCAGGCCGGCCGCAAGGAATGGGCTGGCAGGCGAGTACCTGGTGCTGCTGGCTCCAGGTTCCGCGGCGAAGCCGGGCGCGACGAACGGGACGGCCCTACCCGTCGTGGGGGAGTTGGCGAACCGCCTGACAGCGACTCACGGCGGCAATGTCAAGGAAGTGTGGGAGCATGCCCTCCAAGGCTTCCTCGTCCACATGACCGAGGCGCAGGCCCGCCTGCTCGCCAACGATCCCCGGGTGGCGGCCGTCGAGCAGAACTTCAGCGTGCCGCCGCCTCTTTCAACCGCCGCCGCAGGATGCAACACTCCTCCATTCGCCATCAACGCCCGGCCTCTCCCGTCCCCTTCAGCCACCCCTCAGTCTCTCATCTGCAACGACCCCGATCCGAACCACGACACGGCCCCCGGCGCCCCCATCTGCCAGGACAACTGGGGTCTCGATCGCATCGACCAGGTGAATCCCAATCTCGACCATTTCTACAGCTACCCTCTCGTCCCTGGCACCAGCTCCGGGGTGAACGGCACCGGCGTCAACGTCTACCTGATCGAGGCGGGCGTCAACGCGGCGAACCGGGAGTTCCAGGATTTCAACGGGAACAGCCGGGTCTTCGGAGTGGACGTCACCACCAACCCGCCGGCCTCCGTGGCGACTCTGACGGACTGTCTGACCAATGGCCATGGCACCCACGTCGCAGGAATCATCGGCGGGCGCACGTTCGGGGTGGCTAAAGGTGTGCAGCTCAACGTCGTCTCCCTCTGCCACAACGGCACCCCGGTCTTCACCCTCGACACCTTCATTCGCGGCCTGAACTGGATTGCCAGCCACTTCATCGTGCCGGCGGTGGTGAACTGGAGCGGAGCCAACGAGGCTGATCTGGTGAACGCCCTCTCTTTACAGCAGGCGGTAACCGGAGTCCTCCAGAAGGGGATTCCGATCGTGCAGGCGGCAGGCAACCAGTCCAACAATCCCAAGATACCTGCCCAGAGCGGCATTCTGGACTCGTGCGACTGGACGTTCAAGCAGGTGACCGGACCGCCGCAAGTCATCGTGGCGGGTGGCATGGACGAATACGACGGGCGCTGGGTGGTTCGTCCCGGCGACGTCGAAATCGCCCAATGTCCACAAACCGGGGCGGGAACGGCTCCCGGCGACTGTGGATCGAACGCCGGAGCCTGTATCGATATCTGGGCTCCGGCAGCTCACATCCTATCGGCGGGTTTCTCGGCGACGAACAGCTACTGCCGGCTGACCGGCACGTCAATGGCGGCACCCCACGTCACCGGCGCCATCGCACTCTACCTGGAGCTCCACCCCTTTGCCACGATCGACGAGGTGAGGAATTTCCTGCGCAGCCAGGGAACCTGGAACGTCTTCCCCACCCTCGACAATGCCAGCGCCTATGGCATTGGCAATGCGGACAACGTCCTGCTCAACGTCCGGAACCTGTCGGTCGGCAGCGACCTGCCGCCTACCGCGACTTTCACCGTGAGCTGCAATGGCCAGACCTGTACGTTCGATGCCACGGGCTCGACCCAGACCCCGGGGACCTCGTATGCCTGGGACTTCGGCGATGGCACAGGCACCCTTTTCCTGTTCAATCCGGGGCCGCACACCTTTCCGGTCAACTTCAACGGCCGTGTCAACCTGCAAGTCCACAGCGGCTCGGGGAAAACGGCTCATTTCTCGCGCCGCGTCACACTCGGCAACAGCGCACCGGTGGCGAGCTTCGTGTTTTTCTGCTCACAATTGCAATGCAGCTTCGACGCCAGGTCCTCGGTTCCTTCGCCAGTCACCAATAACAGCATCATCGCCTACGACTGGTGTTTCGGCGAGGGCACCTGCATCAACGGCCCGCAGCTTCCGGATCATACGTACGCAACGCCCAGCGCTCAGGGCTATATCGTCACCCTGAAGATCACCGACACCTCCACGGCGCAGTCCACGGTGCAGAAACGGGTGGTGGTGACGAGTAGCCCGCCAGGGCCAGCACTCACCTTCTTCCCCCTGAATCCCCCCTGCCGCCTGCTGGATACCCGGTTGCCCGCACCGCCTACCAACGGGGCGCCGCTGACCAACGGCCAACCCCTGATCCTGCAAGTCACCGGCACCACCTGCAACCTCCCGGCGGGAACCCAGGCCGTGGCCGTCAACACGACGGCGGTCGGCCCCACCAGCAGCGGATGGTTGACCTTCTATCCGGGCAACGTAGCTGCCAACCAGAGCACCTCCCTCGTCAACTTCAGCCCAGCTCAGGGTCCGGTCGCCAACGACTCCATCCTGGCGTTGGATGGCAATGGCAGATTGGGGATCAACCCAGGTGTGGCCGGCTCGCCCGGCCAGGTCCATCTGATTCTCGACGTCTCCGGCTATTTCACCACGGCGTTCAACGGGATCCAATATCAACCGGTTGTTCCCTGCCGCCTCGGCGATCAGACCGTGGCGCCTGGGGCGACGACGGCCTTCAACGTCGTAACCAGTCCCTGCTCCGTGCCGGCGAGTGCGCAAGCCATCTCGGCGGTGTTGACCGACGTGCCGCCGCCCTCCTCTTGGGGCCACCTTACTGCCTATCGGTCCAACATTCCGCTCCCCGGCGTCTCGAACCTCAACTTCAACCCCGGTGTGATGCTCTCCAACGGGGCCATCGTCAACCTCGCCCTCGCGCCACCCGAGATCAACGTCATCTATGTCGCCGGCTCGGGAAGCGCCGCCATCAACGTCCGGCTCGACGTCAACGGCTACTTTGCGAACACCACTCCGGACGGGCTCAAGTTCCACGCCGTAACGCCGTGCCGGCTGGTCGATACCCGCTTCGCCGGCTGGGGAGCGCCCTCGCTGGCTGGTGGCGCTTCGCGTTTCTTCCAGGTCCAGGGGAACTGTGGCGTTCCCTATCTCAGCAACGTCGAGGCGGCGATGCTCAACGTCATCGTCGTCAATCCCACGGCTTCGGGATCGCTGACGGCCTACTCGGCGGCTGCCTCCCGGCCCGCGATACCCAATTTCGTCTTTTCAAGTGGCGGTATCATCGACAACGGTTCGATCGTGCCGCTGGTCAGGAATGCCTCGCCGGGGACGAACGACCTGGCGCTTTTCCTCAGCAACGGGCAGGCAGACGTGATCGTGGAGGTCTACGGCTACTTCAGTCAGAACTGACCTGAACGCGGGGTCTGACGCAAAGGCCGCCTCCCCCGGTCTCGCCGCTGGAGGCGGCCCCTCCGCAAAGTCGAGCTCCCCCTACGGCTCCTTCACCACCACCCCGCCCTTCATCACGAACGCCACCTTCAGAAAGCTCGCGAGATCGGCCAGGGCGTCTCCGGAAACGGCGATGACGTCGGCGTATTTTCCCGGCGCGAGCGAGCCGACGCGATCCTGCCAGCCCATGAGCTCCGCGGCGCGGATCGTGGCGGATTGGATCGCCGTCATCGGCGTCATGCCGTAGCGCACCATGTAAGGAAGCTGCGAGGCGTTGAGGCCGTGCGGGTAGACGCCGCTGTCCGTGCCGAAGGCGATGTGGACCCCGGCGGCCACGGCTTTGCGAAAGGCCGTGCGCTGGGTCTCGGTGGTCTCGTCGTTCTTCCGCAGGATCTCCGCCGGCCACCCCTGCTTCTTCCCCTCGGTCGCGATGTAGTCCCCGTTCCAGATGTCGGCCACCAGCCAGGTGCCGCGCTCTTTCATCAAGCGGATTCCCTCGTCGTCCATCAACGAGCCGTGCTCGATGGAGCGCACACCGGCGCGGACGGCCGCCTTGATCCCCTCGGCGCCGTGGGCGTGGGCGGCCACGAAAGTGCCGTACTTGGCGGCTTCTTCGACCGCGGCGCGCAGCTCCTCCTCGCTGAATTCCATCACTCCCGGCTTGGTTCCCGCGGTGAGCACGGCGCCGGTGGCAATGACCTTGATGAAATCCGCGCCGCCGTTGAGCAGCTCGCGCACGCGCTGACGGACCTCCGCGGCCGAATTGGCGACGCCCATTCGCATCCCGGGAGGCAGGATCACGTCGTGAGCGATCCCCGTCACCTCGCCGCCGCCGCTCGCAACGGTCACATAGCCGCCGGCCACCTGCATGCGGGGACCTTGCACGGTGCCGTCCGCGATGGCGTCACGCAATGCCACGTCCACGAAAGCGCGATACGTGCCCACGTCGCGCACCGTGGTGAAACCGGCGAGCAGCGTCGCCCGGGCATTGCGCACGCCGCTGAACGCCTCCTGCGCTTCGGAATGCTCCAGCACGGCCGCGGGACTGGCAGACTGCACCTCGCCGATCAGATGCGAGTGGCAATCGATCAATCCTGGCAGGACGGTGTAGGAAGAAAGATCGATCACCCGCGCGCCGGCCGGCGCCGACGCCGAGCCCGGGAGGATCGATTCGATCCGCTCGCCGCGTACGATCAGCCAGCGGTCCGCGAGGACCACGCCCTGATCCGCATCGACGAGCCGGCCGGCGCGGATGGCGATGAGCTGAGGCTTCAGGTCCGCAGAGGACGCAACGGTGGCGAGGGACGCGAAGAGTGCCGCGAGCAAGGCCGCCCGCAGGCGTCGGGAGAAGATCGTGGCCATGGGGAGATGATAGGGGAGCTTGGAACGTGACGCCGGCAGGGCGACCGTCTTGAACGCCTCCAGATGCTTGGCGACCCTCTCGCTCTCGCTGGCGTGATGCGCCGCCTGCTCGCGGTGGGCCTCCTCCTGCTGGCGATGCAAAGCCTCCTGCTCGCGGTGGTACGCCAGCCGCTTCTCGAGATTGGACAGCACTTCCGCGACAGATAGTCCGGTGCTCATCTTGGCTCCTCCTCCGACTGTTCCCATGTCCACCCACATCGCGACATCCCACTGCGACGGGCGTCCCATTCCCATGAAGCCTTTGGTCTGGGATAGCATGTAGAGAGGACCCGACCCGGAGGGCGACATGGCCGTATTCGACGGACCGACGACGGTTGAGCAGGAGCTTACCGGCTCTTCGCCGGAGATGGCGAGGCCGGAGGGCGCGGCCGCCGCTCCCGAATGGGGGATGGTGAAACGGCTGCTCTTCCGTTTTGGGCTCTCGTACCTCTTCCTCTATCTGCTGCCGTCGTTTCTGGGGTTGCTGGCATACATCCCTGGCGGGGAGACGGTCAGCGGGTGGTATGAAGCCCTTTGGCTCGCGCTCGTGCCCTGGGTCGGCAGGCACGTATTTGGGGTCGCCGCCCTTTCTCACCCCACGGGCAGCGGGGACACGATGTTCGGTTGGGTGGAGGCCTTCTGCTTCCTGGTGGTCGCGCTGGTGGCGGCCCTGGTCTGGACGCTCGTGGACCGGAAGCGGAAGAGCTACCCGCGGCTGTACGAGTGGCTCCGGATCTGGGTCCGTTTCGGGCTCGGCATGGCGATGATGCAATATGGGTGTTTCAAGCTCATTCCATCCCAGTTCCCCCGGCCGTCGCTCGACCGCATGATGCAATCTCTCGGCGACTCTTCGCCGATGGGGATCCTCTGGACCTTCATGGGAGCTTCCGCACCCTACACCATCTTTACCGGCCTGGTTGAATGGATCGGCGGTGCGCTCCTTCTCTTTCGCCGCACGGCGGGGGTGGGGGCTCTTCTCTCTATCGCCGCCATGACCAACGTAGTGATACTCAACTTTTGCTACGACGTGCCGGTCAAGCTGTATTCGTTCCATCTGCTCGCCATGGCCGTCTTCCTGGCGGCTCCTGACCTGCGCCGGCTCACCCTACTGCTGGTGCTCCGCCGCCCCGTGCAACCCGAGGAAGACCATCCGCTCTTCCGGAGGCGGTGGCTGCAGCGTGGCGGGGCGGTGCTGGCCACGGTTTTCCTCCTCGCGAGCACCGTTTACACTCTGAACATTAGCTACAACCAGTTCCGAACGTTTTCCAACCATGCGCCGGCGCCGCTCTACGGCATTTGGGAGGTCGACGAGCTCATTATCGACGGCCAGGCCCGGCCGCTCGTCTTGACGGATGAATCGCGGTGGCGGCGGGTGGTGCTCGATTATTCCAATTCCTTCTCGATCCTGCTCATGAACAATTTCCGCCAACGCTACTTCACCACGGTGAATCCCGCGAAGAAGACCGTGGCGCTGACGAAGCGTGGCGACCCGGCGTGGAAATCCAACTTTGCCTATCAGCAGCCCGCGCCGGGACGCCTCACGCTGGAGGGGACGTTCGATGGCAAGAAGGTCCATGCGAGCCTCCACCGGATCGAGGCGCCGCGGTTCCGGCTCATCACACGAGGCTTCCACTGGGTCAGTGAGTATCCGTACAACGAGTGATACCTACCCGGCGCGCGTGCCATCAGGCACAAGTTGCTCCGGCACGGCGAGCACGGGCGTGATGCCGTCCGCATATCCGAGGTCGAAAAGCATTCCCTCCGATGACTGGCCCGCCATGCGCCGGGGCTCGAGATTGACGACGAAGAAGGCTTGGCGGTCCTGAAGCTCTTGAGGGTTGCTCCGTTCCTTCTTGAGGCCGGCGAGGATGGAGCGTGTGTGATCCCCGAAATTGACCACGAGGCGCACGAGCTTCGAGGACTGCGGAACGTCGTGAACGGCCGTGATCGTGCCGACCCGAACGTCGAGCGCTTCGAGCGCGGAGGCTGGAACGAGAGGCTTGATGGGCGCCGGTTCGAAGGTAGTCATGGGAGCTTGATTCTAGGCGGGTGTCTTATCCCCGTCAACGCCAGCCGGCCGCGTCACGCACGGACTGCTCGGCGGTATGCAGCGTCTGCAGCAAGGTCTCCAGTTGAATGACCTGATTGTTCAAATGCCCCGAAGGGGCTAAGGAATGTAGCCCGGGGCTGGCGCTGTTTGCCAGCCCCGGGTCGCCGGAATCCACAAAGCCCCAAAGCCCCGAAGGGGCGACGGCAGTTCGATGCTCGATTCC
>DASUEN010000153.1:0-5718 GCA_036275055.1 Thermoanaerobaculia bacterium | reverse complement strand
CGCTGCAAGGGCTGGGTTCTGCGCTTCTCCACGATTCTTACTGGCTTCCTTGTCTTGTGCTACTCGCATTGGCCGAGCTGCCTTCGTAAAATGTACTCGACCTCTAGAATGAGAGACATACATCAGCTGGCGCAGGCGCAGGGCTATAAGGACCTCGCCCGGCCTTGTCCAGCAGGGCGCAGAGCTTGACGCTCCTGGCGCCGCGCCAGCGCAGCAGGTCGAGGACAATAGAAATAGGTGCCTGACACCTATGTAGTCTGGCCTAAGACCTCGCTGTCTACGCTTCGCAGGCGCCCTTACGAGATCAGCCCACGCAAGACTCGCTTCCGGCTGGTGGCCAACCTTTGCCGGGCAGGGTTCGCACCTGCCGGGGTCCATCTGAAAGGTTTCCGCTCTGTCAGCTACTGCCTACATCGCTTCCCCCTTTCCCAGGCTTGGCCTGGCGCACAGAGCCTGACGCCTTCGGGCGCGGCGGACCCCGAAGAAGGTTGTAAGACGCGAGGGCGTTTTTACGTCTTTATAGGGCATGCCCAGAAAACTTCGCTTCGTCCCTCACACTCGGACCCTCATCGCCATCACCTGCCGCACCGTCCAGGGTCGCTTCCTGCTCCGGCCAGGACCCCAGCTCAACGACCTCGTCCTTGGCATCCTCGGACGAGCCCAGAGGCGCTACGAGACCATCATTTCAGCTTTCTCGGCGTTATCGAATCATGTGCACCTGCACGCCTCTCGTGGGCCACTGGTTCAACCGCACCCTGGAAAATTCGCGGCCCGCCTCCGTGGAGAGGGCTTCGGGCGGATGCGGTACGCCACTGCCGAGGTACCTGACACCTATCTCTGCCGGCAATCTTTACTCCTCAGGAACCGAGTTTCAGCCTATGTATGTCTCTCATCCTGATAGGTCGAACACATCGACGCCTGTTCCTTACCCTCGCCAATGCTTCGGGCTCCGAGCGATAAGCATGCGCAGGAGGAAGCCGTTTCAGGGTCACCCTATCGGAGGCGCGCTGCAGTCCAGACCCTGGCGTATTTATCTGGGAGGACTGGAGTTGTGGGAGTCGACCGAGCCGCGGCACTCGGATAAGCATCCCAGGGGCTCGGTGTAGCGACTGATAGGCGGCAGCGATATGCATTCCAAGCACTGATGGACAGGACGCGCAAATTCCAGAGGCCAGCCAGTAGGAGCTCATTGTATGCACCGAACCCATATCGCATAAGCGGCAACGACCTGGAAAGTCGAAGTGTTGACACACGAAGCAATCCAAGTGGTGTTCTCCGAGCCGGCCGGGCATTCCCCTCTCAGGGTGGGGTCGCAGGGCGCTGAAATGCCTAGCGCATAGGCCGCAGAAGGACACCCCGCTCCACCGGACACCATGGTCGTACCAGCAGGACAAGAGCAGATGAGACTGCCGGTAGCGTTCGTATCACAACGGACTGTCGAAACGATCGCGGCCGACCCTGCCGGTCCGGGAGGTCCCGCTGGCCCTACGGGCCCAGGAGGTCCAACTGGACCAGCCGGGCCCGGAGGTCCTGCCGGTCCCGGTGGACAAGTGTGACACTCCTTCGAGTGATCGTCGTTGCCAGAGTTGCCGTGATCACCTGCAAGTGAACCGGGGGCAATCAGTACGACGATCCATACAAGCCACGCCGCAAGAGCAGCACCGCTCAAGCCAAGTGCCTTGCTTCTGAGGTTTCTCATTGTCGCTCCCTCTTCCTTCGGGTGCCCAGCCGCATCTGGAATCTCGGTAGCCATCTAGCATACGCCGCAGCTTACGTTGATGACAAACTGAAAAGTGCAGATGGTCGCACTTACCTATCCATCACTTTGAGGCAAGCCGGACCCGTCATCAGCAGTGGTAATCATCCAAGATATCGTGCCCCGTTGGGGCTCCTGGACGGGTGGTCTCGTCCGCAACCCAGCCCGTTGGACTGGGCTAAGGTGTCCCGGACCGTTGGCCCGAAAAGATCGCGGGAAAAGGAAAGACGAAGCGGAGTTACTTGCTGGAATGGGTGGTCCTCCAAGACGGGTTCCACTCCTCCACTCAAGGCCAGGCCGGAGGAACGGCGACGGTCTCCCGGGAACGAGACTCCCGCGGCTTCCTCCTTGCTCGGACTTCCCGTTCCGGGCAGGAAGCTTCAGAAACAATGGGGTGAGCCGCTGCCACAATGTTCCAAGAGCCAAACCCATTGTTCCAGCCGCTACTCTGATGCCGGGAACTCTACCCTATTGTTGGGGACGCTTCAACAATGGATTGGGATACTGCCACAATGTGTTTGGGCCCAGAAACAATGTTGGGAACGCTACCGCATTGTTTCTGGAGCTACCACAATGTGCTTGGGCGCCGCCACAATAGGTTGGGACTCCGCCACAATGCGGCAGCGCCTCCAGCATTGAGGCAGGACGTTTTTCCATGGGGCGGGATGTTTTTCGATGGGTTGGGGCGCTGCCACAATGTGGGGAGCTTTCCCAACATTGTGGCGGCGAGTTTTGGAATGAGGTGGGGCTCCGCACAATGTGGAAGCGGCTCGAACATTGTTCCGGGATGTTCCCACGATGGGTTTGGGAGTTTTCTCATTGAAAAACGGCCAGGGATATTAGACGACGCGGTGGTCCCATTGGGATAGGGGATTTTGGGGTGGAACGGTCGGCGGAAGCAAGGGTGCGGGAGCCGAGGTATTGAGATTGAGGTTGGGAGGGAAGAAGAGGAAGAAAAAGCAAAGTTAGTAGGCCGGCGGGACGCCAGCGGTCCCAGGACGGGTAGTGCGGGAGGAGAGGTCTTGCCGGAGACCAGTTCGGCCCCCGGCAGGAACCCCCCGGGGCTAGAACCTCGCCACCAGGTCGATCTCCACCAGGGCTCCCTTGGGCAGCGCGGCCACCTGCACGGTGGAGCGGGCGGGGCGGTGGTCTCCCATGGCTTCGGCGTAGAGGGCGTTGAGCTTGGGGAAGTCGGCCAGGTCGGTGATGAAGACGGTGGCCTTGACGACGTTGTGGAAGCCACAGTTGGCCGAGGCGAGGACGGCTTTCAGGTTCTTCAACGCCTGCTTGGCCTGGGGCTCGAAGCCGCCAGGCACCAGCTCGCCGGTGGTGGGGTCTAGCCCCACCTGCCCCGAGGTGTAGAGCCAGCCGTCAACCTCGACGGACTGGGAGTAGGGTCCGATCGCCTGCGGGGCGGAATCCGTGTGGTGGAAGCGCATGGTTTCAGGTCCTTTCTCAGGAGGGAGACGGCACGTCGGCCGGGTCCTCGTCCAGCACTGCGATGTAGGGGAGGTTGCGGTAACGCTCGTCGAAGTCGAGCCCGTAGCCCACGACGAAGAGCTTCTCGATCTCGAAGCCCCGGTAGTCGATCTGCACCTCGACCTCCCGGGCCGCGGCCTTGTCCAGGAGGGCGCAGAGCTTGACGCTCCTGGCGCCGCGCCAGCGCAGGAGGTCCAGGATGGTACGCAGGGTGTAGCCGGTGTCGACGATGTCCTCGATCAGCAGCACGTCTTTGCCGCGGATCGAGAGGTCCAGGTCCTTGCGGATCCGCACCTCGCCCGGGCTGGTCGAGGAGCCGTAGCTCGAGGTCTGGAAGAAGTCGATGGCGAGCGGCACTTTGAGGCGCTTCAGCAGGTCCACCATGAAGAAGACGGAGCCCTTGAGGACGCCGATACAGACCAGCCGGTCGCTGCCGGCGTAGTCGCGGTCGATCTCGGCCGCGATCGCTGCCACCCTCGCTTCCAGGTCCCCCTGGGAAATCAGGACACGCACGCTGTTTTCCTTTCCCCTGAGCTTGGCGTAAACTCCTCTCAGCTCAAGCTGACTTCGATTCTGCCGACCCGGCCTAAGGTTTGCTCCCATGACGACTGTTCAAGAGCTGAGTCTCCTCCACCGCCGCTACGCCGATACCTCGCATCGGTTCCGCGCCAGTTGGACGTTCCACCAGTTCCTCCAGAGCCTGGGCAAGACGCTGCTGCAACGCGTCGAGGACCCGCACTCGACGGAGTTCCAGGACCTCTATACGGGGCTCAAGGAGATCTCCCAGAACCTGAACGCCTCGGAGAGCGAGCGCATCCGGCACCGGCTGGAGGCGATCGACCGCCGGCTGACGGAGCTGATCAGCTTGCTCAGCGAGGAGGATACCAAAGTCACCCCGGACTTGCTCCGGCAGTTCTTCCGCCGGGTCAAGAACTACGACGAGAAGATCCTGTCGCAGCTCGTGCGCTTCTACCTCTACGCCCACGCCGGGGGCTTGTGGCCCTCGGACCGGCTGGACAAGGTGGACTTCCTCCTCGCCCGCCTCTCGGAGGAGCTGGACGACCGCACGGGGGAGCTGGTGCTGCGCAACCATCACCGGCTGAACGAGATCTTCCAGGGGATCTGGGCGCAGCTCGCCGAGACCCCGCCGGGCGACCAGGCGATCGAGGAGCGGCGGGCGGACATCGACGCCGTGCGCCACGAGATGTCGGCCATCGAGTCGCTCGACCGCCTCAACGAGTCGGGGCTGATCCGCCGCTACCGCGACCTCAAGCACGGCCTCGCCACCTGGTACTTCTTCCCCGACCTCCTCCTCCCCATCCAGGAGACCAACCTGGTCTTCAAGGCGCGCATCCACAAGCTCTACCGGCAGGAGGAGCAGCGGATCATCGCCGAGTACCAGCGGGTCTTCGAGCTGGAGCGGGAGGTGCCGTTCGACACCCAGCTCGATCGCGAGCTGGGGGAGTTCCGCGAGGAGATCGAGCGCTTCGAGAAGCAGCTCCAGCGCGAGGAGTTCCGCCTCGGCGACATCGCCCTCATCCGCCAGCGGGTGAAGGACCTGCTGCCGCGCCTCGCCGCCGGGCGGAATTCGACCGTCGCCCCCAGCTCGCCGCAGACGGCCGACACCGGCGAGTACACCCTGGTACGGGCGGGGGCCGCCACCACCGCGCCGCTGCGCTCGCAGGAGGAGCTGCTGGGAGACCACTACCGCCGGCTGGTGGACGTGCTGCGCGACGTCAATCCCCCGGACCTGGCTCCCGAGCGGGTGGTGCTGAAGCCCGAGGTCTTCGCCCTGCGCATCGAGGTGCGGGAGGTGGAGGCCTACCGCCGCATCTTCGGCAAGGGGGACGCGGACCGCGAGCTGGAGCAGTTCCTGCTGGAATCGGCGGCGCTGCGCATCCGCATCAACGAGGAGGCGCAGGAGATCGCGAGCCTCCTCGACGAGACCTCGGTCACCGGCGATTCGGTGGTCTTCGCCCGTGCCCGGCTGACGGCGCGCGTCGCCGACTCCTACCTCTGGCGCTTCAACCACGTCCTCAACGAGCTGATGCAGGGCGGTAATTTCGGCGAGTGCCGGCAGGTGCAGCTCCTGCGGATGCGCCTGATGCGTGACTACTCGGGGCTCTGGCTGCTGGCTTTCAAGCCGCTCTACAAGCGGGTGCCGGCGGGTACGCTGGCCTGAGACGGCGGGGCGGGTCGATTCTACTTCGTCGGATCCGTTCCCCCGCCCAAGACCCTCATCACCCCGGCCCTCTTCTCCCAGCCTCCCCCCCGACCGCCGGGAGAAGAGGGAGAACAGCCCACCGCATCACCCCACCAGGGCATAGGCGCTAACTTAGCGGGGAGCGCCGCCCGCCCAAGACCCTCACCCCTGCCCCTCTCCCGACCACCCCATCCCCCTCCCCGGGAGAGGGGAACCTGGCCGAACCGTTCTTGCTGTTGGGTGGGGGCTCCCTCTTCTCCCGGTGAGGGGGGCTGGGAGG
>DASUEN010000152.1:0-29534 GCA_036275055.1 Thermoanaerobaculia bacterium | reverse complement strand
CCCCCTCACCGGGAGAAGAGGGAGCCCCCGCCCAACAGCAAAAACGGTTCGGTCGGGACCCCTCTCCCGGGGAGGGGGGTTCGGGGGTCGGGAGAGGGGCAGGGGTGAGGGTCTTGGGTGGGGGAGGTCCGCGCCTTACTGCTCGTATCCCTCGACCGTCTTCGGGTCCCGGACCTTCGCTTGATCGGGGTTTTCGCCGAACTCCCGCCGCGCCCGGCGCTGCCGCAGGAGGTCCCAGCACTGGTCGAGCTCGACCTGGATCGCCTGATGGCGCGCGTGCTCGTCAGGAGAACGCTGCTGCGAGTTGTCGAGCCTGTGCTCCTCGTCCACGAGGTGCTGGATGTGATGCAAGATGCTTCGGTCGTCCATGATGTCGCGAGTCTCCTATCGTAGGGTGGCCACCGCCGGCTCCGCTCACAGCTTATACCCCGCAGGCTGGATTCGGCGGGAGCCCTGTGGTTCAATCGCCGCCGATGCCGAACGTCTCCCCCAAGGTCGCCGCCGTCGTCGTCAACTACAACGGCAAGGACGTCACCCTGCAGGCCGTCTCGAGCCTGCGGCGCATGACCTATCCCAATTTCGACCTCGTCGTCCTCGACAACGCCTCGACGGACGGCTCTCCCGCGGCCCTGGCCCAGGATTTTCCGGATCTCCTCCAGGTGCGGGTCGAGGTCAACCGCGGCAGCTCTTCCGGCTATGCCGCGGGCTTTCGCTGGGCCTTCGAGCACGGTTACGACTACGTCCTGCTGCTCAACAACGACATCGAGGTCGAGCCGGAGATGCTGAGCGAGTTGGTCAAAGCCGCCGAGGCGGATTCTCAGGTCGGCTGCGTGGGACCCAAGTGCTACTTTCACGGCGACCGGCGGCGGCTGTGGTCGGCCGGGGGAATCCTCCGCTTCCGTGAATCGATCACCCGCGAGCGGGGTTATGGCGAGATCGATCACGGCCAATTCGAGCAGGACGAGGACGTCGATTACGTCAATGGCTGCGCCATCCTCATCCGCCGCGCCGCCGCCGAGGCGGCGGGAAGCTGGGACGACTTCTTCTTCATCTGCGTCGACGACGCGGACTTCTGCACCCGCGTGAAGCGCCAAGGCTTTCGCTGCGTCTATGCGCACCGCGCTGTGCTCTATCACCTGGTGGCCTATACGACGGGGGGATACAGCCCCAACCGCAACTTTCAATTCGGCCGCAGCGGAGCCATCTACGTCCGGCGCTACGCCAATGCCTGGAACTGGCTCACCTGGCTCGCCTTCACCGCCGCCTCCCTCCCCGTAGCCTGGCTCCGGGAGCTGAGGAAGGGAAATCAAGCAGCCGCGATAGCAAAGCTGAAAGGGATTTGGGAGGGGATACGGATTCCGATCCCTCCCCCGCCGCGGCTTGTACCGCCCGGAAAAACCGAACCAAGGATGTAAAGGAAGGTAGCGCCTATGCCCTTCTTCAGGGGTGCAGCTTCAGCCTTCCCCTTTCCCCGACCGCCTCCGCCTCCCCCGGTTCCAGGTCCCACGAAAACGAATCCACCGCAGCGCCGTCGCTCCCGCCCTTCCTTGGCCTCGAAAGTCGTGCAAGGACCGAGCCCGGGCCTACGGTGCAATGGCGGCGGCGATTCCTTCCACCGCCTCCGCCAGGGCGTGCCCGGCCACGGCCACGGCGGTGGCGAGAGACCGCTTCTCCGGCGCCGCCTTCTGCCGCTTCAGCGCGGCCTGAGCGGCGGCCAGACGGGCGATGGGCACCCGGTAGGGCGAGCAGGAAACGTAATCGAGCCCCACTCTTTCGAAGAAGTCGATCGATTGCGGATCGCCGCCGTGCTCGCCGCAGACGCCTAAGTGCAGGTGCTGGCTCGCGCCCCGGCCGCGCTCGCAGGCAATGCGGACGAGTTGGCCCACCCCTTCCTCGTCGATGCTCTGGAAGGGGTCCCAGGGGAGGATCTTGTTCTCTACGTAGTACGGCAGGAAGCGGTTGGCGTCATCACGGGAGTAGCCGTAGGTCATCTGGGTGAGGTCGTTGGTGCCGAAGGAGAAGAAATCGGCGTGCTCGGCGATCTTGTCGGCCACCAGAGCCGCGCGCGGCACCTCGATCATGGTGCCGATGAGGATCTCGAGCTCGACTCCCTCCTCGGCGAGGATGCGGCTCACGGTCTTCGCGGTCATCTCCCGCAGCACCACCATCTCCTGCACGGTGCCCACCAGGGGGACCATGATCTCCGGCCGCACGGCCTCGCCCGCCTTGGCGCGGGCGCACGCGGCACGGACGATGGCCTCCACCTGCATCTGATAGATCCCGGGCACGGTGATCCCCAGGCGGCAACCGCGCAGGCCGAGCATGGGATTGGATTCCGCGAGGGCTTCAGCGCGGGCTTTGACGGCACCGGCGTCGATCCCCATCTGCTCGGCCAGCCCCTTGAGCAGCTTCTCCTCCTTGGGCAGGAACTCGTGGAGGGGCGGATCGAGCAGCCGGATGGTGATGGGCAGGCCGGCGAGGGCAGTGAAGATCCCCTCGAAGTCCTTCTGCTGCATGGGCAGGAGCTTGGCGAGGGCGGCGGAGCGGATCGCCTCGTCCTCGGCCAAAATCATCTGCCGTACCCAGGCGATGCGCTCCTCGTCGAAGAACATGTGCTCGGTGCGGCAGAGGCCGATCCCCTGAGCACCCAGGGCTCCGGCCACGTCGGCGTCGTGCGGAGTGTCGGCGTTGGCGCGGATGCGCAGGCGGCGCTCGGCGTCGGCCCACTCCAGGATCTTGACGAACGCTTTGGCGGCCGGCGACGGCTCGGCGCCATCGAGGAGCACCCGCAGCACCTCGGACGGGCGGGTGGGGATCCCCCCAGCGATCACCTCGCCGGTGGTGCCGTCGATCGAAATCTGGTCCCCCTCGTGGAAGACCTTGCCGGCCACCTTGAGCTCGTGCTCGTCGACGTCGAGCTCGCCCGCTCCCACGATGCAGGGCTTGCCGTAGCTGCGGGCCACCAGGGCTGCGTGAGAGGCCCTGCCGCCGCGAGCCGTGAGGATACCGGCCGAGGCGAACATGCCCACGATGTCCTCCGGAGAGGTCTCGGCCCGCACCAGGACCACCGGACCCGAGGCCGCCATCTCGGCCGCGCGGTCGGCGGTGAGAGCGATGCGCCCGGAGGCAGCGCCAGGACCCGCATCCACACCCTTCGTGAGCAGATTGCCGCCGGCGATGGCCTTCTTCTTCTGCTCGGGATCGAACTCCGGCGCCAGCATCTGGGCGAGCTGCTCGGGTTGGACGCGCTCCAGGGCCTCTTGCTGACTGATCAGCCCCTCCTCCACCATCTCGACTGCGATGCGCACGGCGGCCGGCCCCGTGCGCTTGCCGGTGCGCGTCTGCAGCATGAAGAGCGTTCCGTGCTGGATGGTGAACTCTAGGTCCTGCATGTCGCGGAAGTGCCGCTCCAGGTTGGTCCCCACCTCCTCGAGCTGGCGGTAGGCCTCGGGGAAGTCAGCAGCCAGGCCGCCCTTGCCCTCACCCGGAGCAATGTCCTTCGGCGTGCGGATGCCGGCCACCACGTCCTCGCCCTGCGCGTTGGTCAAATAGTCGCCGAAGATCCCAGGCTCGCCGGTCGCCGGATTGCGCGTGAAGGCCACACCCGTGGCGCAGTCCGAGCCGCGGTTGCCGAAGACCATGGACTGCACGTTGACCGCCGTGCCCAGGAGGCCCGTGATCTTCTCGATCCGCCGGTACTCGCGGGCCCGCGGATTCTCCCAGCTCTTGAACACGGCGCGGATGGCGCCCCAGAGTTGCTCCTTGGGCTCCTGGGGGAACGGCGTGCCGTGCTCGGCGATGAGGCGCTTGAAGTCCGCCACCACGCCGCGCAGCGACTCGGGAGTCAGCTCGAAGTCGTTGGTCGCTCCCTGGCGCGTGCGGGCGTCGCCCAGGATCTTCTCGAAATCGTGGTGGGGCACCTCCAGCACCACGTCGCCATACATGGTGAGGAGACGCCGGTACGAGTCGAGCACGAACCGCTCGTCCACGCCGCGAGCGATCAGGGCCTCGACGATCGAGTCCGAGAGGCCGAGGTTGAGGACGGTGTCCATCATCCCCGGCATGGACTTGGCGGCGCCGGAGCGCACCGAGACCAGCAGCGGATCGCTGGGATCGCCGAAACGCTGGCCCGTCCGCTCCTCGAGCAGAGCGAGATGCTGCTCCACCTCACGGTCGAGCCCCTCCGGATAGCCGCCGTCATGCTCCTGGAAGTAGGCGCAGACCTCGGTGGTGATGGTGAAGCCCGGGGGCACAGGATTGCCCAGCCGGCTCATCTCGGCCAGCCCGGCCCCCTTGCCACCCAAGAGATTCTTCTGGCTGCCGTCCCCCTCCGCCGAGCCGGCGCCGAACGCGTAGACGTACTTGGTTGCCATGTCGTTTTCCTCACCTTCTGGTTGTAAGCCGCGGGGAAGTTTAGCGGGGACGCCCGTTCAGCGCCACCCACCTCAATCGTCGTCATCCTCCCCCGCCTTCTCCCCCGGCGCCACCGGCCTCACGAACGCGGCATGAACCGGCGGCGGCATGGCCGAGGCGGCGCCGCGGACCGACTTCCAGAGAATCTCGTTGAGCTCGTACTCGGGCGCGAGATCCGCCTCGGTATCCAGGTCCATGGCTGCCGACGCCGCCGCGCCCCAGGCCGTGGGCGCGTTCTTCTCGTCGAGGGAAATCCGCGGCTCCTTGTGATCGAAGGGCGTGAGGTCCGGCTTGGCCTGGAAGGCACGGTGGAAAGGCGTCGCCGCGGCGTCGTATTGGCTCATCGGCGGCAGACCGAGGAGGAGCTCCATCGTCCTCAGCATTCCGGCCGTGGTGTAGAGCGTGCTGTCCACCGTCCCGCGGCGCGCGTAGGGGCTGATCATCAGGGCCACCGAGCGGTGAGCGTCCACGTGATCCGGACCGTTCTGGGCGTCGTCTTCGAGCACGAAGATGGCCGAATCCTTCCAGAACCGGCTGTGGGAGATGACCTCGACGAACCGCCCCAGGGCCTGATCGTTCTCGGCGATCATGGCGCGTGGCGTCGGCGAGTTGGCCCGCGTTCCCATCGTGTGGTCGCGAGGAAAGCGGACGATCGAGAGCTGCGGCAAATCCCCCTTCGCCTCGAATCGCCGGAACTCCTCGAGCCAGATCTCCACCCGCCGGCTGTCGAGGATGTCGAGATCGTACGGCGGGAAATCCTCATTGATCTTGCCGGCGAGCCCGGGCACCGAAGGCACCACCCTGCCGGACTCCTTCGAGCCCTTCCACTCGACGAACTCGCCATAGCTGCGTACGCTCACCTTGGCGCGGTTGGCAACGTCCCACAGATAACCGTTCGCGGGCGCCGTCACGTTACCGTAAGGATTTCTCTGCGGCCCGCCTCCTTCGCTCAAGTAATCGCCACCGCGGCCGGCGTAGTACATGGGCCAGACCTTCTCCACCACGTCCGTGGCGTAGGCGCCCGTCGAATAGGCGTGACCGTCGAAGCTCACCTCGGCGTTGACGTAGAAGTTGTCCAGCAGCACGAACTCGCGCGCCAGGGCGTGCGCGTTGGGCGTCACCTCCTCGCCGAAAAGGCAGAGGTTGGGGTCGCCGTTCCCTTGGGGAAGGTCGCCGAAGATCTGATCGTACGTCCGGTTTTCGCGGATCACGTAGAAAACGTGCTTGATCGGCGAGGGAGCACCCACCTTGCGGGGCACGGGCGAGCCCGCGGGAACGCCCCGCGGTGCGAGCCGGCTCGCCGCCGTGTACGGCGTGAGGCGGTAGACGGTCTGCGAATATCCGGCGAGCGTTTTGTCGTCCGGCACCGGCAGCACGGAGAGCGAGCCCTGAAGGAGCTCGCCGATGTACTGCCCCGAAGCGCCGGCAATCCCGGGCTGGTTGCCGCGGGGATTGGCCGCCGAGGTCAGCCCCTTGCCGCTCAGGATGAAGATCCGCTTGCCGTCGCGGCTGAACTGGGCCGCCGTGGGATACCACCCCGTGGGGATGAAGCCGCGCACCCGGCTGTTCCCGGGGCGCGAGACGTCCACCATGGCCACGGTATTGTTGTCCGCGTTGGCCACCAGCAGCGTGCCGCCGTCCGGCGAGAGACCGAGGCCGTTCGGCGTGCTCCCTGGAGGCGCCGCCGGTTCGAGGGCGATGCCGATCCGCTCCCGCGCCGTTCGTGCCGCGACGTCCACCACCCAGACCTCGTTGGTGTTGGCGCAGGCCACGAAAAGCCGGGCGCCGTCCTTCGCGAGCACCATGGCGTTGGGGTGCTCCCCCACCGCGACCTCTCCCTGAAGCGCCAGCGTCGCGGCGTCGAAGACGAGGACCTTGGCACCTCCCCAGAGGGAGACGAAGAGCGTCTTGCCGTCCGGAGCCGCCAGCGCCGTGTACGCCTCCGCCGGCAAGTCCACCGCCTGGGCGACCTGGCCGCTGCCGAGGTCCACGGCCGAGAGCGTCTGCCCCAGGACGTGCACGGCATAGAGGCGCGAGCCATCCGGGCTCACCGCGAGCCCGCCCACGAAGCTCGTCTTCGAAGGATTCTTCAGGGTGAACACGGCGCCCTTCTCCAGCCCCTTCTCCCCCACCTTGAGCTCCTGCACCGTGCTGGCGGCGCCGCCCGAAGCGTAGAGGCGCCGGCCATCCGGATGCCAGGCGAGGCCCAGCCAGGCGTCGTCCACCGGCAGCGTCGCCGGCACCGTGAGGCGCTTCAGGTCCACCACCGTGAGACTCGGCTTGTTGTAGCCGTTGTTGGTGATCACCAGCGTGCCGCCGTCGGGCGACTCGACCATGGCCAGGGGGAGGTCCCCCACCGAGAGATGGCGGCCGGCGGGAGCGATCCGCCAGCCGTTGGGCAGCAGCACGGAGCCGCCCTGCCGGCCGGGCCTTTCCGCGGCGAAGGCGGCGGGAGCGAGAAGGAAAGCGAGGGCGAGGACGGCGGATCGTCGTAGCATGGCGGAATCCTATGCCAGAAGAGAGCTGGAGGAGAGCGCGCCTCCGCCCGGGCATGAATGCCAGGGCTATGAGCTGCGCCCCCTGAAGGGAGCTTTTGAGCCGGATTCATCCGGTGTCGCTCGTAGCCCGGGTATTTATGCCCGGGCGGAGGTGGGCGTCACGAGGAATTCAGGTCACGCGCCCTCGCTCAACCCGCGTCGGCGACCTCGGCTCTGGACTCGATCAAGAGGTCCCGCAAGAGCGACCGATGACAGCGGTCCGGGTTTTCGCAGTAGCAGCCGAGCGAAAAATTCGTCTGGCGCGACAAGGCAGCCAGCAGCGTGAGCAGGCGCTCTGCCGCGGGCTGCCCCATTTCACGCCGGTAGCGCTTGGCGAAATCGGCCCAACGCGCCGGAGTGAAAGGCTCGGAAACCGCGAAGTGAACGAGCTCCGCACTCGGCGCGAGGTCCGGAAGCCAGACGTCGTAAAAGTCGCGCCGGGCGAAGTCTTCCTTGCGCACGCCCCGGGGAGGACGCCGGACCGTGCCGAGGCGCAGGCCCTCCCCAGCCACCCGCGGGGTCCCCAGACGCACTACTCGGATCGCCATCGTGTTATCTCCTGCTCATAGGAATTTAGGGTACCCTCCCTCCGGGCGGAATCTTGACGTCATAGAAACGATTCCTCTCGTACGAGTAGCTCAGCATCTTCCGGTTGCAAAAGGCGTCGACGTTCACCCACCTGGCATAGACCCGAGTGCTGATGGGCATTTCAGGCTGGCAGGGGATGGATTTTCGCTGCACCTCCGTACCTTTTTCATAGACGACGATCGTCCCCTCGGAGCCCAGCAGATAACGGTCTCCAATCTTGACCGGCACCGGATCGGCGGGCGGCAGATCCAGCCGTTGGCCGGCCAGCTCGTAGAAGAGGTGGTCCGCCTCGTAGATCACCCGCAGCTCATCCCGCTGGAAAACCACCTGCTGACGGCCGTCGAAGAAGCTCATGTCCGGCTCACCGACTTCCCGGTCCAAAATACGGTCGAACGAGCGGCTCGCCGTATCGTTCTTCCCCCAATCGTAACAGCAGAACGACCTCCAGCGCTTCGAGCCGAAGTAGCTCAGGATACGCACGAGCTGACGGAGATCCGGTTTCCGAGTCTGCGCGACGGTGACGTCATAGCTTTCCCGGCTCTGGCTGACCGCGACGATGGGGCCGGCATTGATCGCGGGGATGCATGCGATCTCGATCTCGATCTTCTTGGGCTTTAGCGCCCCATCCGCTTCCTTTTGGGTAACGTAGGCGTTGAGGACCTCGGCGAGTCCCTGGTAGTAGAGGAAATCGGTTTCTTGGAAGGAGTTGTAGTAGCAGAAGCTGAGGTGAAGGTGAGACAAGAAAAAATGTTTGCGGCCGGCCTCGGTCGCTCTGCCAGCCAGAGCCAAGACGAACAAACCAAAAGCTGCCGCTGCCAAGACGCCGGCAACGCGCGGCCTCACTCTTCCTGCAAGGACGGACTCCGTTGCTTCGACGCTTCGGATCATTTGCATGACTCCGCCATCTCCAGGCTGCCTCACCAATTCTACAACGGATCGGTAGGCGATCCGTATCCTACGTCATCAGGGCTGGGCGAGACCATTCCGTCCGGAAAGCTCATTTCCTGACGACCGGGGTGATCTTGGCCGCCAGGTCTGTAGCCTCTTCCTTCGAAAACTGGCCCGTCACCATGATTCTGCCATCCAGCATCGCCGATTGATTCCTCGGGGCCAGCAAGACTTTGCCATCGATGAGGATGGCCATCCGTTTGCCGACGTTCTGGCCGGTGACCTCGGCCAGCCGCTCGCGGCCGGATTCGGAGACCGTGAGCGTGACAGCCCATTTCCCGGGTTCGAGGTCATTCTCCAAGGTCACGGAATCGAGGGTCGTTTTCAGCAGCGATGCCTTCTGCACATGCAGGCTCTCGCGGACCACGAGCATGGCATCGGGCCGCGGCCGGGTCAGGGGCACCGTCATCTCTTCGGTATCCGTCCCCGCCTCGTCGGCCACCAGGCGCATCTCCAAGACGGACGGCGCCTTCGCCTCGGCAGCCAGGAGCGAAGGCGACGCTAGACAGACCGCGAGGAACAAGACGAGAGGTCTCATAGGGGTCTCCGTCATTCTCCGTTTTCCGCGGCAGATCATATCCTGACCGGGCCGGTCAAGGGGTTATCACCAGGACAGACAGTTCCTTTCCTTCCCGGCGTTTGAGGGTATACTTCGTCGAGTTGGATAGAAGGATAGGTTTCGACTTCCGAAAGGAGACTGCCATGAAGCGAACGCTCGTCGTCGCCGCGATCCTGCTCTTTACGGCCAGCCTGGCCTGGGCGGAGGTACCCCCTGGCGGTGGCTGTATGCTGCCGAACCTGGCTGGGCTGTCGCCGGAGCAAGCCGCGGCCGCCGCCTTTGCCGCCGGCTTCGAGACGTCCACGGCTGTCAACGCCGCGGTTCAACCCTGCGCCACGCCCTTCCAGTGCTCCAGCATCGGCAACTGCGCCGCCGGACCGCTCTGCGGCATCACGGACATCGGGCAGTGCTGCTCCATCGGCGGCGGCACCCTCTGCTGCGCCAGCGGCGGCACGATCAAAGTGGTAACCTGCCCCTGCCAGTGCACCTCCCGCCTTTGCTCGCTCGCGTGTGTCAACAGCTCCGACGTCAGTATGTTCTGTTCATAGGGCTCGGGCAGACGTCTTCGCGAGGGCGGGGCCTGTCCCCGCCCTGCCAGCTCTATTTGCAACAGAGCGCACCGGCTCCTGAGAGCGGGCGCGGAACTTGCAGGTTACCGCTCGGAAGGAGATTCCATGATCCGAAAGAGTTTCACCTGCCGTCCGATTTATCCGACCGCCTTGGCCGCGCTCTCGATCGCTGTGATGGTCGCGTTGGGAGGAGCCGGCTGCGGTTCGTCCCGGGGCTACGCCAAGCCGGCGGCGGCGACCACCTCCGCAGGCTCGCAGATCAACCAGAGCGCACAGGGGCTTACCGTCGACGCCCTGGTGGAGTACGGCTACTCGTTCCCGCACCGCTATAACTCCCAAGGGAGCGGCCAATTGGCGGTAGGGGCCCGCGACATCGAGTGGCGCAGCGAGCGCCGCAAGCGCGACTTCAGCATCCAGGCGGACGTTCTCAAGACGGCCACCCTGCAATGCGCGTCCCGCCCTGGGCAGAATCTCTGCCTCGAGCTTCGGCTCGTCACCGTGACAGGCCTCGACTACGCCTTCCGCGACACCAACTGGGCCGCCGGACACAATGAAAAGATTACCGAAGTCTACAACTACCTCAGGTCCAATTTTCCCCAGGTAACCTTCAGCGAGAAGGCGGTCAAGGAGATCGACTAGTCCCGCACAGCCTCTCCGGCAGGGGCTCGATTCCGTGAATCGAGCCTACCGCCCGGCCCGCGTGGAACGAGATTAGCAGCTCCCTCAAGGCAATCCCCGAGAAACCGGGAGGGCTCTCGCGAACACCCCGCCAAGCGACTCTCCCTGGCGGAGATCACGTAACGGTGATCGCGTTTTCTGTCCTTGAAGTCCCTGGTGTCCCTTATGCCCCTGGTTCGCACTTCACCCCCGTTGGTGGTATGAGTTGACCATGGAAAACACCCTCATCCGCCTGCGAGACTTCGATCCCGCGACGGACCTGCCGCGTCTGGCGGCTTGTCACCTATGGCAGGGTTCTGGCGCTCGCCGTTCAGGCCGAGAGGTTCGCGAGCTTGTAATTCGCCTCGCCTTGTCCGAAGCCTAGACGAATCTTGCTCTCTCGTACGCCCCAGGGCCGGCGCGGGGAGAAAGGAGCCTATGATCTCGGGTGGATGGATCAGACAAGGAGAGAAAAATGAAAAAACTCAAGCTGTTCCTCATGGCTGCCGTGTTGACCGCTTTGGCGATCGCATCCGCCCCCAAGACGGCGAGCGCCAACATGTGGTGCGACCAGTGCGCTTCCAACGGTGACTGTATCTCCTGCTGCCGGTGCGACGGTTTCCCCCTGGTCTACTGCACCAAATACGCCTGCGGGTAGGGGTAGCCCGTGGCGAGAGAGGAGTCTCGCGAGGGCGTCCCCCCGAGGCTCCTCTCTCTGCCGGCGCGGATTCAGGGGTGGGCGGCCTTGCACCGCCCACCTGGAATCACACGGCGACTAGCACAAGCAAGTGTTCCTACGGGTATTGGGGCAGTCCTGAATGCAGGTCGGGTTGCCGCAGGCACTGCCGCTGATGCCTCCGTTCACGAACTTGGCATCCTTGTCTTCCAGATTCCGGAGGGTTTCCTTGGCGAGCACGAGCTTCTTGATCTGCTTTTTCACGTGTGGCTCTCCTGATACTCGATGGTAGCCTTGATTGGCCGACCGCGGCGGAGTATATACCGGCGCTCGCTCAATAAGTCCAGCCTCGCCCTGATCGTTTTCTTGATCGTGGCGGCAACGCATCGCTGACGGGCCGTTTCGACACCGCCCGCAACCTCAGGACCGCGATCAGTCCCAAGACAAGAGCGAGCGCCAACAAGGCGAGCGGCGAGAGCGTGGGAACCTCGGCCAGGGACTGCGTCTCGAAAGACACTGCACCGCTGAACGGCGTCCAATTGGTATCCCGCCGGAAGATCCCCACTCCCCCCGCGCCACCATCCGCATAGTTCGAGGGCGTTTGCGTGTTCCAGTAGGCTGTATCCGGAAACGGATTGCTCCCCACCGAGGGCGGCTGGTCGGCCAGGCCGAAATTCAGTGAGACATACGGCCCGGGCGTCCCGATCGGAGCGTAGCCCCAGGTCTGGGTGTTGAAGGCCACGCCATAGATGATCTGATTGGGCACGAGAGTCCCGGTGAAATCGAACGTGACCGTGAACGCCAGCCCGCTGTAGCAGTTGCCGTCGCTCGCCCGCCACGCCGTTCCTCCGGGGCACGTCGGATCTGCCGGCGGCCGCCAGGGAATGGCGAAGGTCTGCGTCCGGGTGGCGATCAGCGTGCCCGGAGCCGGATTCGCGCCGCTGTTGTCCACGTTGTAAAGGTTGAGCGTGAGCGGATGGTTCCACGTCGGACCGGAGGAGCCGGGGAACGACGGGTAGTCCGAAGCCAAAGCCCAATCGCTCATCACCAGCGTCACCTGCTTCAGGATACGGCTCGTACCGGCGAATTGGATCAGGTCGCCGAATTCAGAGGTCTGGGTCGCCTGATATCCCAGGCTCGGCACGTTCGGAGGAAGCGGAGCCGGAATGCTGTCGTAGATGGTTGCGGCGCCCACGGCCAGGGGTGAACAAGCGGCCAGGAGAAGGACCGTGAGCGCGAGACGCTTCACTGTTGCCGCTCGACGTGCCAAGCCTCCGAGTCGTGCATCACGGGTCAGTTCGATCGACATGACACCTCCTTTTGTGGGGGGAATGACTCCGAGGAGCTCGGAGATGGGATTGCGCCTCCCGCGTCCACTGTACCACGACCGAGCCCCAAAGTAAGCGATTTTTCTGGCGGCTCCAGATGGCTGGGCTTCCAGGTAGACCTTGCCCTATATAGCGGTCCATATGTCGGTTCTTACATCCCCGTGGAACCTGGTTTTGGAATTTTGAACATGGCTCACTTTGCCGGGAGGCAGCAGGTTGGAGGTAGGCGGCGTTGCAGTGCCCCACCCGCGGTCCGCCACGATTCCGCCACGATCTCCGAGCGCCTTGCCAGAATCCGGCCCTCGGCCTGACACCGTCGATCTCTCTAATCCTCCCGCAGACCGGCCGGGCTGGCCCGGGGCCGCAGCAAGGGGAGGAGAAAGACATGGCACGGGTGATGACCGTCGTCTTCGCGATCTTGTGCATGGCGGGCTCGATCAAATTTCTCGCGACGTTCCGCGAGAACCTCCACTGCACGCAATACACGTCCTTCCGGCTGGCCACTTTCGACATGGAGCCTCACGAGGAAGAAGAAGCGGACGGGGGGCCACCTCTGGTCTACCACAAGGTTTTCGCCTATCCTTTGCGGGCCTACCTTGCCGGCTCCCTCCTCGCGTTTCTCTTCCTTCCCCCGCTCGCGAGCATTCAAATTGTCCGCCGCCGGTGGCCTTTGCGCCGCTGGCAGCTCGTCGCCGCGGGAACCGCCGCCCTGGTGTTCCTGAATACCCTTCTGCCCGACGCCCTCATCGGGGAGCGCTTCAGCGCGCTGGAGGGCTCTGCGCTCGGATTCGCGATCATCCCGCTCCTCATCCTCGTCTGGCTCGTCCAGGCCGCCGCGAAGCCTAGTTGCCCGTGTGAACAACGCCCCGGCTCTCCGGTTTCGGAAGAGGTGGGGACAACGTAGGAGAGGTATGGTATCTTTCTCCTCCTTAAGTGCTGACATTCTGGAGGAGATTATGAGGTCCGACCGGCTTGTCTCCGTGCTACGCCGTTTCTGGGTTCTCGCTGTCGCCGTTCTACCGGCCCTCACGGCTCTTCCGGTGAGCGCCGCCGTGACACCGCGCCCCGAGGGCAAGGTCCCCGCGGCTGGCAACCTGGACGTGCGGGTTACCGGCGGGCGCGACTTGCTCGAGGTCCTCGCCGGCTACCGGTTGGACCCGCGGCGGATCGGATCGCGCGTGGCGGCCCAGATCAAGACCTTGCGGCAGGGAGTCGCGCGGCTCAAGGCCGCCTTCCCGGGCGCCGAGGTGAGCTTCTCGCCCCTCTTCGGCGCCGCCGAGGTGGTTCGTAATCCCCGCGGAACTCTCACCGGCCCTGCACCGGGCCGGCCGGGGTTGGATATCGTGCAGGACTTCCTGCACGCCAATGCGGGCCTCTACGGGCTCTCGGACTCCGATCTCGCGGCACTCCGCTGCACAGGGGAAAGCGTCAACCGCAGGAGCGGGTTGCGCATGGTGCGCTGCGAGCAGACCGTCCACGGCCTGCCCGTTTTCCAGAGCGACACTCGCGTCATCCTGGACCGGAGCGGCCAGATCGTCCGCGCCGTCGGCCTCCTCGCCCCCCACGCGCAGGCCAATGCCTTGGCAGTCTCGCCACAGGTCACCGCGCAGCAGGCCCTGGCGGCGGCCATGAAGTCGGTTGCGATCGACCTCGACCCCGCAGCCATGAATCTCGAGAACGCGAGCCCCGACGGGACGAAAGGTGAAGTAACAGCCGGCGATCCGCGGATCCTGGGCCGCGTGCCGAGTCACCTCGTCTACTTTCCTTTGGCCCCGGGCGTCCTGGTGCCGGCCTGGCAGCAGGTGACGTTCACCAAAGGTCCCGGCGACTGGACGACGGTGGTCGACGCCGGCACCGGCATTCTCCTCTGGCGCAAGAACATCCGCAGCTACGCTTCCACCCAGGAGGCGCGCTTCAGTGTCTACGTTCAAGCCGACGGCAAGACCCCGGCCGAAAATCCGGCACCGCATTCGCCGACCGACTTGATGCCTCTCTCCGGCACCCAGTTCCCCGAGATCCCCCGGACCACAGTCAGCATGATGGCCGCCCAGGATATCTTCACGTCCCCGAACGGCTGGATCGACGACAACGGCAATACGACGACAGGCAACAACGTCGACGCCTACCTGGATACCGACGGCAACGACATTCCGGACGCCAGCGGCCGGCCGATCGGAAACCTCGACATCACGGGCCGTCCACGCGATTTCCTGGGCACCGGCTTCGCCTACACCCCGGCCCCCCTGGGCGGCAACCCCGACGCTGGTGACGCCCCCTCGGGCGTGCAGTTCCAGCATGGAGCCGTCACCCAACTTTTCTATCTTGCCAACTGGTATCACGACCAGCTCTACACCTACGGCTTCGACGAGGCCGCGGGAAACTTCCAGCAGACCAACTTCAGCGGAATGGGTCTGGGTGGCGACCGGGTGCTGGCCGAAGTCCAGGATGGCCCGGGGACCAACAACGCAAGCTTTTCCACGCCACCCGACGGCACTTCGGGCCGCATGCAAATGTCGGTCTTCGACTTTCCGGCGCCGGACCGCGACAGCAGTCTGGACGCCACGATCGTCTTCCACGAGCTGACGCACGGCCTGACGAACCGGCTGATCGGCAACGGCACCGGCCTGTCCACTCTAGAGGCGCGCAGCATGGGAGAGGGGTGGAGCGACTTCTACGCCCTCTCGCTCCTCTTCGGCAGCAATGCCTATAACCCCGACAAGGAATACGCCGTAGGGGCCTATTCGGCGTACAAGATCCCTATTCCTCCCCTCCTCACTCCGTTCACCGACAACTATCTCTATGGTATTCGCCGGTTCCCCTATTCGACAAACCACAATTTCAGCCCGATCACTTGGCTCAATCACACGGACCCGCTCTTCCTCTTCGGTGGTAGCCTGATTCCAGTGAGCCCTTTGAACCCCCTTCTCTCAGCCGGCGGTCCCTTCGAGGAACACAATCTCGGCGAGATCTGGGCCAATACTCTCTGGGAGATCCGAAGCTGCATCATTGCGTCCGTCGGCCACGACGTGCCCACCGGCAACGCGATCATGCTCTCGCTCGTCACCGACGCACTCAAGCTCACACCGGTCAACCCTACCTATATCGATGCGCAGAACGCTCTGCTCGACGCCAACTGCGCCACCAACGGCTGCGCCAACAATGCATGCATCTGGCAAGGTTTTGCCAACCGCGGCATGGGCTCCTGCCAGGGCTACTGCGCTAATGCGAGCTTGGGCCCGCTCGGGGCCGGTGCCTTCTTCAGCTTTCCGGTGTCTTTCTCGCTCCCCTACCTCGACATCGAATCTCTCACCGTCGACGACCCTCAGGGCAACCACAACGGCGTCATCGACCCCGGCGAGGAGATCCGCCTGACGGTCGAGCTCGAAAACCCCTGGCGGCCGGCAGACAAAGGTGTGGCTTCGGCGACGGCCACGCTGACCTCGTCCACTCCGGGCGTGGCCATCCTCACCGGCAGCTCGACCTACCCGGCCATCGCAGCCCAGGCGACGGCCTCCGGCACCCCTTTCCGCTTCAGTGTGCCGGCGGACATCCCCTGCGGCCAGGCGCTCCACTTCACGCTCACCACCACCTCCACGCTCGGCACCAAGAGCCTCGACTTCACCCTGCGCGTCGGCAAACGCGCGGGTACCGAGGCGCCGGTCACCTATACCCGCAGCATCCCGGGCGGCCTCGCCATTCCGGACGACGACTTCTACGGCGTCAGCGACACGATGACGATCACCGACGATCGCGAGATCGCGGACCTCAATTTTCGGGTGGACGACCTGACCCACTCCTCCACCGGGGACCTCGTCGTCGGCCTCCAGGCCCCCAGCGGCTATGGCACCAGCCTCATTTACCGGCGCGGAATCTTCGTGGGCGACACCGACGGCGACAATTTCGTCAACACCGTGATCGATGGGGATGCGAGCAACGATCTCAACCAGACCGACGCCACCGGCGCACCGTACACGGGAGACTGGCTGCCGGCCTTCAACTCCCCGATCTGGGGACTCCTCGGCATTCCCAACCTGGGCCCCGACCCGATCGATCAATTTTCCTTCATGGAGGGCGGCAGCACCCAGGGAGCCTGGAAAGTCTACGTCTTCGACGAAGCGCCGCTGAACGTCGGCAGGCTCAACCGCTGGTCGCTGATCGTGACTCCCACGGCCTTCACCTGTGCCGCCTTCAACCGCGTCACCGCCACCAAGACGGCGGCCGGTGCCTTCGTCGAGGGAGGAACGGTGACCTACACCATCGTGCTCACCAACCACGGCACAGGAACCCAGCCGGATGCCCCGGGCAACGAGCTCACCGACGTGTTGCCCGCTGGGATGACTCTGGTGGACGCCACGGCGACGTCCGGGACCCCAATCGCCACGATCGCCACCAACACGGTGACCTGGAACGGCTCGATCCCGGCCTCCGGATCGGTGACGATCACCACCACCGCGACGATCGCCGCCGGGACTCTGGGCTCGACCCTCATCAATCAGGCAACGGTCGCATTCGACGCCAACGGCGACGGCTCCAACGAGGCGACGAGCCTTACGGACAACCCGGCGACTCCGGCGGCCGGGGACGGCACGGCGATCACCATCGAACGGTCGATCGCCGAGGTTCCAACCCTCACGCCCCAGGGCTTCGCCGTCCTGGGTCTCCTTCTGGCAGGTGCGGGTATTGCCCTGCTGCGCCGGCAGCGGGCGAACCGATGAGGAGGGCTTTGGCTCAGTACTGCGTTCCACGGTGGCGTGAGCCCGAAAGAGTCCTTAAGCGCCGTCTTGCTGAGCCGCACCTTTTCGCCTAGACTTTCTGCAATCCCTGAGGAGTCGCCCAAATGGCTCTGAGAGCTCAGCAGTCCCCTCCGGCTCGACGCCCCTTGAAAATCTACGCCTTCGATCCGATGCTCGGGCGAGTACCTCTCAACCGGATAACGATCGACGTGGCCAACGAACCGCTCAAACCCGGGCCGGCGGGGTCGCGGGTGAGGGTGATCGACTACGACGGAGCGAACGATTGCTTTTACGAGCCCGTCGATCTGGATGACCGATCTATCCTGATGCAGGGTGGGCTCGACCCTTCCGAGTCCGATCCGCAGTTTCATCAGCAGATGGTCTATGCGGTGACCATTAAGGTGTTGGAGAACTTCGAGCGGGCCCTCGGTCGTAAGGTCTCCTTCCGTGGCCGCCGCCCTTTGCGTATGTTCCCACACGCTTTCCAGGGCCGGAACGCCTTTTTCGATCCAAAGCTTCATGCTCTGCTCTTCGGTTACTTCCCCGCCGATCGCGAGGACCCTGGCCCGAACTTGCCAGGCCAGACAGTGTTTACTTGCCTCTCGCACGACATTGTCGCCCATGAGATGACACACGCCCTCGTCCATCGTCTGCGGCCGCACTTCTTCAACCGGACCAACCGCGACGTTCTCGCCTTTCACGAGGGATTTTCCGACATTGTCGCTATCTTTCAGCACTTCTCGTTCCCCGAGATCCTGCATGATCACATCCAGCGTACCCGTGGGGATTTGCGCCAGAGCGATGCGCTGATCGACTTGGCGGCTCAGTTCGGATACGCGACAGGAAGCGGTATGGCATTGCGCAAGGCGGTGAGCTCGCCGGACCCACAACTCTACGAAACCCTCACCGAGGCACACGACCGCGGTTCGCTTCTCGTGGCCGCAGTTTTTGATGCCTTCTTCGTAACGTACCAACGGCGGATTGCCGACTTGGTACGCATCGCCACAGGGGGAACAGGGAAGCTCCCAGATGGGGATCTGCACCCTGATCTGGTCAACCGTATTGCCACTGAGGTCTCACGCACGGCGCAATCGATCCTGACCATGTGCATACGCGCATTCGAGTACCTACCTCCGGTGGACATCACCTTCGGCGATTATCTCCGGGCGTTGGTCACTGCCGATTTCGAGCTCTCGCCCGCGGACGAGCACGGCCAACGCCGGGCCATGATAGAGGCGTTCCGGGCACGTGGAATTTATCCGGACGGTGTCTACTCGCTCGCCGAGGAATCTCTCCTTTATCCGCCTGCAGAGCCTCTCCTGCCTAATTTCTCCTCGGAGCTGCTCGGGAATCTGGCGCTCGAGGAGTACGTCTATTCCCGGATTCAGCCTGCAGAAGAAACGGAAGCCCCGGATTCAGGAGTCGAGGAGGAGGAAGGCAGCCCCGGCATCAACCGCGTCCTGGCGGGCCATCTCAACAAGTTTGCCCGGGCCAACGCCGCCAAGCTCGGATTCGACCCCAAAGGGAAAGGACCCGCCGTCCAGGGCTTCCACCCCTCGTTTCGGGTCAACTCCTATGGACAACTCTTGATGGAATTGGTGGCACAGTTCGTCCAGGAAGTCAAGACCGATGAGGACTTCGGAGGAATGAAAGTTTTCGCAGGCGCAACTGTCGTCGCCTCGGCGGATGGAACCATCCGTTACGTGATCGCCAAGCCCTTCGATGAAACCCTTGGCTCCCAATTCGCCCAAGAGGCACGGAACCGAAAAAGGCGCCAACGCTCGCTCGTTGAAGCTTGCGACCGGGAGGATCCCTTCCTTCCGTGGGCCGGTCTCGAATACGAAAAGATGCGAATTGCCACAGTCAACCTCGCCCAACTGCATGGGAGGCTGCGCCGATGAGCTCTAGGGCCGCGTGCGCCACGGTGCGAATGTACAACGTCGGCTTCGGCGATTGTTTCCTCTTGACTTTACCCGAATCGGACCGCCCACGTAAGGTGCTGATCGATTGCGGCAGCCATAGCCACGGGAAGGGGCCGAAGCCGATCGGGGAGGTAGTCGCCAGGCTCCTTGAGGATATTGACGAGGGAGGTCGCAAGCGGATCGACGTCGTCGTCGCTACTCACCGGCATCAAGACCATGTCTCCGGTTTCGAGAGCGACCTCTGGGATGACGTGGAGGTCGGAGAAGTATGGCTGCCGTGGACCGAGGACCCGCAAGACGTCGAAGCACGCCGAATCCTGGAGAGACAGAGCCGCGCCGCGCGAAGTTTACAGAGGGCAGCGCTCAGCTTCAAAGAAAGTAATCCGTTCCGCGCGTCAGCCCTCGCCCTGGCAGAGAACTCCCTGACCAATGCCCGCGCGATGGCGACCCTCCATCGAGGCTTCGCTGGTCATCCTCTCCGGCGTTACCTGCCCAGCCAATCATCTCAGAATCGGACGTTTAAGAGCGATTGTCTCCCCCTAGGCGTGAAAGTCCACGTCCTGGGTCCCTCGCGTGACCCAGAGGTGATTAGGGACATGGACCCGCCTCGCGACGAACGCTACCTGCGCCTCGCAATGGAGCCTGAAACCAGCGGTCAGGAAAGGGCTGCACTATTCGCCTCGCGCTGGACGATGTCACAAGAAGAACTGAAGCGCATCCCCTCGTTCAGCCACCTTGCTGCGGTCAAAACGAGGCAATTACGAAAAATACAGCGCTTTAGCAGGATAGATTCCCAGGAGACCCTCCAGCTAGCTGTTCAGTTGGAGAAGGCGATCAACGGCACCAGCCTGGTGCTCATCTTCGAGGTAGGCAAGGCTTGCTTACTCTTCCCCGGTGACGCCCAGTGGGGGACTTGGCGCGTGGCTTTAGCTGACACGGAGTGGCGCGATCTGCTCGCGCGGACCAGCTTCTTCAAAATTGGTCATCATGGAAGCCACAACGCCACACCGAAGGACCTTGTGGAGCACGTGCTGCCCGAAGGGTTAGCTGCGATGGTCTCGACCCGTAAAGTTTCCAACTGGCCTGACATACCGCGGGCGCCCCTCCTGGAAGCCCTATCGAAAAAGAGCACCCGCGGTCTCGTGCGCAGCGACGACCCACCCTCCGAGCTACCCGATGCCTTTAGCCGTGTAGACGATCTCTGCATGGAACTGAAAGTCCCGCTGTAGGTCGAATAGGGGGCGATCTTCTGACTCCGATTCATCTCCGCCCCTCACACCTTCGCCCTCCTCCACCCGTTTTCCTTCGCCTCTTCCTCGCTGCAGAACCAGGCTTCTCCCTTCTCCGGGGAGATCACCGTCCTGTCGTACCACCGCTGGCCGGGGAGGTGATAGATGCGCTCTCCCGTCCGCTCGGCGATGTTTCCCTTGATGCCGCAGCCCGGGGGTGGGGAGGCGCAGCCTTGGGGACAGCCTCCCTTCTGGGAATCGATAGGAGGCGGAGGAGGCGGGGCTTCCGGAGGCGGATGGCTGGGCGGCGCCGGGGGTTGCAGCGAGGCTGCGGGGGGACGGAAAACCCGAGCCAGAAGGAGCAGGACGACCAGGAGCGGGAGCGCCAGGAGGAGCCAGGGCTTCGGGGGCCTGAACCTTGGTCTCCTACGCCTGCGGCGGACCCGATGCGCGATGTGCTTGATTCCCACGGCTTCCAGTCTGGAGGAAGATCAGCCCCGGCGAAACGCGGGGGCTCGTAGTGCCAGACACCGGAGCTGCGGGCTTTGTTGAGGAGAATCGCCGTCCCTGGCGTCTTCGCCCTCCGGGTTGTACTATCCCGCCAGGCTTACGGAACGACCGTTCCTACTACAGGAGAGACGACATGAATGCAAAACGGATCGGGTGGATGGCAATCTGCGGGCTGCTGGCCCTTGGCGGCCAGGCCATGGCTCAGGGACTGGGGGACGGCCGAGGCATCGATCACGTCGCCTCGCTTGTACGGCTCGAGAACTTCGACGCCGCGGGGAGCGTCCTGACCGATAAGCTCGGCTTCGCGGCCACGCCCGCGTTGCTCTCCCCGCTGGGCGCCAAGAACCGCCTGATCTGGTTCCGCGACCGCTCGTACCTGGAGCTTGCAGCGTTCACGGAGCGGAACGACTTCACCGCGCCATTCCTCGACTTCCTGGAACAGCACGAAGGCGCCAAGTTCTACGGCACCGAGGTGGTCAACGCCACGCAGGCCATCAACTTCCTGACCAGCGCCGGCTACCCCAACGTAGGCCCGGTCCCCGCGCCTCCCCTCACCCTCGTCTCGACCGGCGAGACCGTCGGCCCCATCCCCCTCTGGAATTCGATCGTCCTCACTTCCCGCTTGGCCCCCGACAACTCCAACTTCTTCCTCGACTACGACGAGGCCCAGGTGCACCAGATGTTCGTCGATTTTCCGGTTCTGGCGCCCCGCCCGCACCCCAACACGGCGCAGAAGATCGATGCCCTGTGGCTGGTGGTGTCGGATCTGGACGCCGCCCTCGACTTCTACCAGGGCCTGGGACTCGACGTGCGCCCCAAGCTCAAGAAGATCCGCTACCTGGGAGCCCGCGGCGCCAAGGTGCTCTACCACAACAGCACCTTGACGCTCCTCGTGCCGGATGGCCCCGGCCTGGTCGCGGACTTCGTGGCCGAGCGCGGAGAAGGAATTTTGGGAGTGAGCGTCAAAGTCGCTCACCTCGACAAGGCCCACGCCCTCATCAGCCGCAAGACCGGCCTGAGCCTGCCGATCTTCACGGACAACGGCCGGGATCGCTTCCTGATCCCCTCCTCCCTGACCCACGGCTTCCTGATCGAGATGGTCGAGTAGGGCCGGGGCCCCATGGGCGCTACCTTTGCTGCCTCCGAGCGCCCTTCGGCTCAGCGTGCCTCGTAGAGGTCGGGCCGGTGCGCCTTGATCCGGTTCACCACCTCGAAAGCCTCCGCCGAGTTTCCCTGGGCCAGGGCCCGGCCGACCGTCGCCTTCGCCTCCTCCCACTTCTCCAGGTCGCAAAGCGCCGCGGCGCGGGAGACCAGAAGCGGCAAATACCTGGGGGATTGGAGGTGCTCCGTCTCCTGGACGGCGCGGTCGGATGCGCCCAGGTGCCGGAGCACCGAGCACAGGACGGCGAAAGCCGGCTCGCTGGACGGCTGAAGCTGGATCGCCCGCCGCGCCGCCGCCTCCGCTCGCTTGTATTGCGACGCGCCGCGAGAGATCTGGGCGATCTGCAACAGCCCGCTGAAGTCCGTGATCTTGGCGTCCTCGTTGGCGAGGAACGTCGCCAGGAGCGCGTTGAGGCGGCTGATCAAGGCCGCGGAGGGAATCTGGAAGGTCTTGTCCGCATACCAGCGCCGTCCGTCCCAGACGTAAAGCTGGCCTTCTAGCTCGATTTTGGTCTTCTCCACTGCGATCTCCGTAGTCGTGTCAAAGCCCCGAAGGATACCGCAGGTCCGCCGCTACGGGCCACAGGTTTGCCGCCCTCCTGAGGAGCGCGCCCTCCGCCCGTCGCTCACTTCCCGACCGGCAACGCCGGGATCATCCACGGGAAGACGTAGGCTTGGAGGAAGACGAGGACGCCGACCAGGGACGCGAGCGCGATGCTGTGCCAGAAGACGTAGCGCAGGATCTCACCCTCTTTGCCCTGCTGGCCGGTGGCGACTCCCGCGACGACGATGCTCTGGGCGTCGATCATCTTCCCCATGACGCCGCCGCTGCTGTTGGAGGCGCAGGCCAGAATAGGATTCAACCCCAGCTTCTCGGCGCTGACTCGCTGGAGCCCGCCGAAGAGGACGTTCGACGACGTGTCGCTGCCGGTGAGCGCCACCCCGAGCCAGCCCAGGAGCGGCGAGAAGAAGGGGAAGAGCACTCCGGTCGCCGCGAAGGCGAGCCCCATCGTCGCGTCCAAGCCGGCGTAGCGGGTGGTGAAACCCAGGGCCATCATGGCGGAGATGGTCAGGAGCGACCACTTTACTCGCCAGAGCGTCCGGCCCAGGATCTTGAACAGCTCGATGAACGAGAATCCGAGAATGAGGCCGCTCACCATCCCGGTCAGAAGGAGGCTCGTCCCCGTCGCGGAGAGCCAGTTCAAAGCGAAGACCGCGCCTTCCGGCGTCGGCTTCTTGACCACCGGCGGCACCCGAACCACCGCCTTGTCGAGCCCGGGGACGGGGATGTTGATGAGCGAGATGCCGTGGAGGAAGTTCTCGTGTCCCTCAGTGCCGCCGTTCAGGAAATCCTTGGCGGCCGGGTAGCCCCAGATGAAGACGAAGAGGCAGAGGAGGAGCCAGGGCACGAGGGCCTTGAACGCCGTCCTCGGGGTGTGCTCGGGCCGCGCCGCCGCCTCGGCCGCCCGCTCCTCGCTCGACTCGTGCTCGAAGCTCCAGATCGTCTTCGGTTGCCAGAAGCGGAGCAGCACCAGCATCGAGAGGATGGAGACGATCGAGCCCGCGATGTCGACCAGCGAGGGGCCGAAATAGTTGCTGACGAAGTATTGGGTGACGCCGAAGGAGACGCCGGCCGTGAGGCAGGCGGGCCACACTTCGCGCATCGCCTTGCGGCCGGCCATCGCCCAGATCAGCCAGAAGGGGATGAGGACCGAGAAAAAGGGCAGTTGCCGGCCGACCATGGCGGAGAGCGCCGCTTCCGGCAGGCCGGTGACCTTGGCGAGGGTGATGATCGGGGTGCCGAGTGCGCCGTAGGCGACCGGCGCGGTGTTGCCGATGAGGGCGAGCCCCGCCGCCTGGAGAGGCCGGAAGCCGAGCCCGATGAGCATCGCGCCGCAGATGGCGACCGGCGTGCCGAAGCCGGCCGCGCCCTCGATGAAGGCACCGAAGCTGAAGCCGATCAGGAGCAGTTGGATGCGCCGGTCGCTCGCGAGGCCCGCGATCGTATGCTTCAGGACCTCGAAATCGCCCGACTTGACGGTGACGTCATAGAGGAAGATCGCCCCGAAGATGATCCAGCCGATGGGCAGGAGGCCGAAGGCGGCGCCGTCGGCGGCGGCCGCGAGCGCGAGCTTCGTCGGCATGCCATAGGCCAGGATGGCGATCAAGAGGGCCGTGGCGAGCCCCACGAGCGCGGCCCAGTGCGCCCGCACGTGGAGGAAGGCGAGGAGCCCGAGGAGGACGACAACAGGAATGGCGGCGACGAGCGCCGACCCGAGAAGGCTGCCGTTGACGGGAGAGTACACCTGCGTCCAGGTCATCACTCTATCCTCCTTAGCGCCGTCGCTCGACCGCGGAGAGGGTACTCCACTTCGCCATGCGGAGGGAAGCCGCAACTCCTCATGCCGCAGAGCCTCGCCGGGTTTGCTGCCTCGGAGCGCCCTCGCCCCTCTTCTCCCGCCCCCTCGCCTCCCCCCTCACCGGGAGAAGGGGGCCCGGCCGGGGCGTTCTTGCTGTTCGTCCTTGCTGTCCTTGCCGTCCCTTACGTCCCTTCTTGCTTTTCTCCTTCTTCTCCCGGGGCTCGCGATCCCCGTCTTGCAACACGAGCGCCGTCTCCTACCCATCCGCACCGGTTCGTGCATCACGGAGAGACGTTCGTGGAACACAACAGGATGTTCCCTGGCTCCCCAGGAAGGCTCTTGCAACTCTAGGGAGCGTTTCCCGGACGCTCCCAAGGCGGGTTGAGACACGAATCTGTGCTCCCGAATGTCGCAGCAACGCCCATGCAACACAAGGAGCCTCCCCCACAGGGCAGAGAAAGGCTCCTGCATCACGCCAACCGCGAGAAGCAACACGCCGACTCCGAGCTGCGTCATTCAGGAAGCTTCCGCGGTGATGCAACACGCGATCTGCATGACGCAATTCCCTTCCGCGATGATGCAACCCGCGGTTTGCGTCATGCAGAGGCCGAGCGGAGCGATGCAGAACGCGGTCTGCGTCATGCAGATCCGGATCGTAGTGACGCAGCCCGAGATCCGAATGACGCAGATCGCTTGCGCGGTGATGCAGAATCCTTGCGCGGCGACGCAGATCACGATGGCTGTGATGCCCGTCAGAAGGGGAGAGACTCCTACCGGCCGAGGCGTGACGCAGCACTTCATGGCAGAGCCTCCTCCTTCCGGCGCAGCCAGTGAGCCCAGGGGCTTCCTGTACCACGCCTCCCCCGCCGCGGGTCGTCGCCAATGCTCAGTGAGTGCCGAAGGCTCAGATGCCACAGAGTCGAAGGGCTACGGAGCCGCGGGTCTTCCGGCATCCTCAGGCCGTTTCGTCGATGACCTAGAACACTCTCGCCTAGTCGTAACGGCCAGGATCTGTTTCTCCGAAACCTTCTCCTGGCTTCGCCTTTCGGCACCGATCGCTAATCCATACAGTGCACGATACATTGAGCCGAACCCTTGGGTCCAACAAGCTGTTCGCTCGCAGGTCCGAACGGCCGTGAGCCCAGAGATACAACTGCGACCCGAGAACCGACGGCTCCACGACCACTCCCTTCCCACTATAATTACCTGTCGGAAGGAGAGACTCCTTCTCGAGTCCATGAGCAATGTGTTCTAGTATGCTTGCGAATCTCTTCTTCTCTTCCTTGCCGAGATCGAGCGCTCGCGCAACGTCTCGAATAGGCATAAACACCCGCAAATCCTTGCGCTCAGATGGATCGTCGACAGAACGCCCACAACCGTCATAAAGTTGCTTGATCGCTGTATACGCCATGTAGTGCCCACGAATCTGATAGCTCGATAGTCGGCTCAGCAGAGAGAGTAGTTCGGAGGCGCGGTCATCACGACCACGGTCCGTTCGAGATGATGAAAGCACGCCGCCGAAGTACTCAGCAGTGAGCTCGTCCTCAATCCAAGAACCTTTCGAGACGATCTGTTCGAGAACTCTTGGTGGTACAACACCCGGCTTCTCCAACTGACCGCCGCTCCTATCAAGAGCCTTCTGAAAAATTATACGAAGATTCTGAATTCGCCTATTTGTTAGATCACGGACGCCCTCGCCTAGGTATTCCGCAGTAGGCCCAAGTAGCTTCTCAAGAAGCTTTGCCGAGCCAACTAACGCGAGCCCTGTTCCGATATCGACCATCACTGGCACACCCTATCTTAGTTTCTGAGTATTACTCAGAGGCTCATTCCGGGGCATCGGGTTAGAGCAACTTGTTCATTCCAGGTAGGTTGAAGTGTACACCTGTTTCTAAGACTCGTCAATGGGGTTGCAGGAGGACGGCTAAGCGTCCTCCTCTCCTGGATACGGAATCACCTCAGGCACACGGCTCCCTGACCTCGACGGTTGCTTCGATAGATATTGAAATCAGCCTATGCGCCGCAGGGTCGCTTCGGTTTCCAGGTCCCAGAGGCGGAGGGCGGCTTGGCGCCTGGGCGGAGAGAAAGCCGGAGCGGCCGCCAGGGCCGCTCCAGGTCAACTACACACAAGGGGGCTTGTAGCTGTTGGTCGGACAATCCAGGGTGCCGCAGGCGTTGATGGAGCAGTTGGCGCCATCGAGGGTAAAGACGTAGTCGCCTTTTGCCGGCTGCAGATGTCCAGCGTCGAGCAGGTGGAGAGACTCACGGGAGAGGGTCAGTTTCTTGGGCTGCTTTTCACTTGGATCGATCTTTCTGGGCTTGGTGCCCGTTGGTGCGTCCTCGCCGCGTCGTTACAACTATGAGGCGACGCAGCGAGGTCAAAAACAACAGCGGCTCACTGCGCGCAGACGCTGTCGATCCAGAATTCCTGGCCGCCGATCCGCAGCGTCCGGACCGCTCCCTTGAGGGTGACGGTGCCCATCTTGCCCAGGGTCGGCGGCGGCACGGGCGTGCTGGTGACTGCGACGTTGACTCCTCCCAAAATCGCCGGGGCGGCCGTGAGCTCGCCCACGTAGACGCTGCTGCCGTTGATGGCCAGGTTCTCGTAGCCGCCGAGATCGAGGTAGGAGAGGGTCACTTTCTTGACGCTGAAGCCGACGCCGCTGAAGTCGAATTGCAAGTCGATGTTGTTGAAGCGCAGGCTCTGGCCGGGGCTGAAGCTCACCGGCGCCGTATCGATGAAGGCGCGGCTGAACGCGGTGCCGCCGCCAACCTGGCTGAATTTGTAGACGAAGCCGGAGATCCCGCTCGTTACGAACGCGAGGTCGCCGCTCACCTGGCCCACCGGGGCTCCGTAGGTGGTGCCAAGCACGAAGGGCGGCGGCTCGAAGGTAATACAGACGGGCTGCGCCATCCCAGGCATGGCGAGAAGGACGGCAAAAAGGACGAAAACGGACGGCACGATGTATCGGGTCCTGCTTTTCATGGTACGTCTCCTTTCGTTCGAGGACATCCGGGGAAGCGGAAAAAGGAGGGCGCCCCGGCCGCCGGAGCGCCCGAGGAAAGGAGTCAGCGAACGGGTACGCAGGCCAGGATGTCCCGGTCCACGTGGATTCCTTTCATCAGCATGCCGAGGGGACAGGCGTGCATGCCGTTGCGCCGGGTGCCCGAATCCGCCACGGCCCGCGATTCGTCGATGTTCGCCTGCTCGCAGACCAGCAGGTTGTCCCTCACGTCGATGGCCTTGATCACGGTTCCAAACGGACAGCCATGCATGCTCAAACCGCCCAGGGTGATCACGGTGCCGCGATCCACCAGGCGCGAGCCCGCTCCCTGCGACGTAGCGAAGATGCTGGTGCACAGCAGCCAGTTGTTGCCCACGTGGATGCCGATGGCGAGGTGGGCCTCGTCACAGCCATGCATGCCGCGGACACTGGTGGGATCGGTCTGGGGAAAGGTGGGATCGACGTACTCGTCGCCCCAGCCGGGCGTCGAGAGCAGCAAGGCGAGCAGCAGTCCGCTCGCCAGGTTCAGGAAGCCCCTCTGTTTCATTCCGTGTCTCCTTTGCGGCGCCGCCGCGTCGTTACGCCCATTGAGGCGACGCAACGAGACGAGACACAACAGGAGGGTCAGCGAACGACGATTTCCCGGGCCAACTTGACGTCGGCGCCCGCGGCGAGGGCGGCGCTCGTGTCCTTTTCGAGATCGGGCGCTGGAGAAGGAAGGGGTTTTTTCGCCAGGATCAGGAGGGGCTGGTAGCGGCCGACGACGTCGAGGAGAACGGTGGCCCGCATTTCCTCCCCCCGGCGGAGACAGGGGCTCTCGGTCGAGCAGCGCAGCACCAGCTCCGTGTCGTTGCGGTAGACGCGAAGCTCCGCATGGCGCGCGCCGCCGGTGGTGGCCGCGAGCAGCAGGAGGTCTCCGGGCTGGGCCTCCCCAACTCGTCCACCTCGATGAATGGTGGTGCCCGTCTGAATTTCGACGCGTAAGCCTGGAGGCAGCCCTCCGGGAGGCGAGATCAGGAAGAGCGCGGCGAGCGACGCGGCCACACCCACGGCTGCCGGCACGAGCCACCAGGCCCATCCTCGCCTTCGGCGCTCCCGGCGTTGATCGATCCTTTCCCATACGCGCGCCTGCCAGCCCACGGGCGGCTCGTCCTCTTCGCCGAGGGCGGCGATCCGCGCGCGCAGCCGTTCGTGGGCGGCCCGGGCCGCGAGACAATCCGGACAAGTCGAAAAATGCTCGCCGAGGGGGAGCTCCTGCTCGACGAGCAGAAGCCCCTCCGTCTCGAATCGATCGCACCGGCTCATGGAGCCACCCCCTTCTCCTCCAAACAACGACGCAGCAAAGGCAGGGCCCGGGAGACCCGGATCTGGAGCGCCGGCGCCTTCTCCTCCGAAAGGCGGGCGATCTCCGGATACGACAGCCCCTGCTGAAAGCGGAGCAGAACGGCGTCGCGCACCCGCGGCGCCAGGGAACGCAGGCAGTCCGCCAGCACCCGGGCGCGCGAGCGCTCCGCCAAACGATCTTCCACGTTTTGCTCTGGACCGGGCACGTCCGGTGCGGCCTCCAACGGATCGAACCGGCGGCGACGGCGCCGGTCCATCTTCAACAGATCCAGGCAGCGGTGGCGGGCGATGCCAAAGAGCCAGGTGCGCAGCGACGAGCGGCGGCCGAACCGCGCCAGCCCTTCGTAAGCCTGGACGAAGGTCATCTGGTGCACTTCCTGCGCCAAATCGTCGTCCGCCACCATCTGCCGGCAATAGCGATAGACGGCGGCGCCGTACTCTCGCATCAATACGGCCAGGGCCTCGTCGCGGCTCCCTCTTGCGAGGGCCGCCAGAGCGTCGTGCTCGGGATCGGGCTCCGCGAGGGGAGCCGCGCGAGGGGGCTGGACCAGGGACTGCATGGCGTCCGTTAAGAACCGGGTTTCAGGAACGTGGCGCCCGTGTCGGGAGGCGGCGGCGGTGGCGGCAGAGGACAGAAGTCGTCGCCGTCGCACTTGCCGATGCTCCCTCCATGCCAAAGGAGGAGCGGCGTGACACGGTAGACCGTCAACCGGTCCAGGTTCTTCTTGGGGTAGATCGCGAGGCCGCTCAGCGTGGAAATCTGCGGCGCGGCATCGGGCTTCGTACCCGCGGTGTGGGTCACGACGACCAGGTACTCGGTTTTTTCACCCGGCGGATAGACCAGCCGGAAGTCGTCGCCATCGACATATTTGAGATTGCCCTCGACCACTCCCTCCTGAGAGGCGGCGGCTGTCTTCGGTAACTTTGCCAGCACGGCGCTTCCGAAGCCGAAAGTGAAGAGCAACGCTCCTGCGAGCCAACGAGTGAGCATTCCT
>DASUEN010000151.1:0-21957 GCA_036275055.1 Thermoanaerobaculia bacterium | reverse complement strand
GGAAGCTACCCGAGGGGGTCCACGCCACCTCCTCCATCGGTCTGTGGTGGGGGTGCGTTGAGGCCCAAGGGATCATCCAGGCCGCCTTGGGATGCCGAGGACGACGCAATGAGATAAAGCACGAGCAGAACCACGCGAAGCATGGCTTCTCCAGTCAGGGACAGGTAACCGCACGAGCGCCATTGCCCGTGAGAGAAGGTGTCCCTACGACCGAGAGTTTCTTCCTCTCCTGGCCGTAGGGACAAGCGTATGCTTCAAGGAAACGTTTTGGAGCCCAAAAGGACAACGATGGAGCATCTTACCGAGCGACTCACAAGGCAGTTTTTGTTTGGCCTGGCAACGAGAGACGAGGCTCGGGTTGTCGTGAGACATTTATTGACCCGATGCCCTCACTGCGCCGCACTCGCGCGGCGCATCCTCGTGAGGCCTTGGGTCCGCCGGGAACCAAACTCTCCTTCCTTCTCTTTCTCGTTGGGCGAGGTATCGCGCGAACATCGTCCTCCTTCCCAGAGCTGCTATCTGGGAACACCCCGGGGCATCCGTGCGGGAACGGCGGCTGCCCCGGTCTTTTTCTCATCCTGGGTGAGTCAAGCCAGCCAGGCGGCCGGCCCGGTATCTCATCCTTTCTCCTTCGAGGTCCACCTCATGACCGAAGCCGAAGCCGTGGCGCAGGCGCAGCTTGATATCGTCGTCGGAGTCCTGAAGATAGCCCGCCAGGAGTTGCAGAAGATCGCCCTCGCGCTCCCTCACTCTCCTCAGGAATTCTCCCATGAGGACCATACCGGGGAACCGCCGGATGTCACGAACGAGGTCCGCCGGGTCATTCAGTGCGTCCTCGCCGATCGTCTGGACGGCGCCGTGAGGGAATTGAGCGCGGCGGCGATCTACCGGCCGGTTGTCGTCGAACCGGAGAGCGGCACGCATGGTCGCCAGCACGGGAAAGGCCGCCGGAAGAAGAAGGCCGGTAAAGCCCGCGCGCATCGGAAGAACCAAGGCCAGGGAAGAGGGGGAGCGTAATGCCTGCCCGGAGGAGAGCCCAGGAAGAGGAAGCCGCGCTTACGGCCGCGCAAGTGGCGAGACAGAGCGGCGTGCCGGTCCGACGGGTCGTCGAGTACACCGGGAGGTACGGCGAGAGGATTCCCCATGCCACGGATGAGGAAGGCCGGGTGAGGTACTTCTCAAGGGCCGTCCTTGAGGTCCAGCGCCTGCGGAGGGAAGAGCGCGCCCACAAACAGGCCGCCCTGGAGTTCACCGAAGCGGATACCTACGAGACTGCGCTCGCGGAGATCGAGACCCTCAAGAAAGGCTTGAACGAGATGGCGGACCGTGCCCGCCACATCGAAACGCTCTTGCGGGCGGAGCGGCCCCCGCTTACCGCCGTCCTCTACACCCTGCCCGAAGGCTATCGCTTCCGGCAGCCGGTCACCGTCATGATCCAGTGGGAAGGCAGGGGCTTTGTGGCGAGCCTTCCCGATGTCCCGCTTGATGCGACCGGCCGGAGCCGGGACGAGGCGGCCCACGCCTTACGCGATCTCATCGTCGCCACCCTTGAGCGCCTAGAGAAGAAGGACGCCTTAAGCGACGAGGAACGGGGGCAGTTGGATGTCCTCCTCACCCTGGTTGATGCCCCCTGATCGGGCTCTCATGGAAGACTTGAAGCACGTGTCGATCGTCATCGCGGGGGAGCTGGGGCTCGATCTCGATCTCATCCGCAGGTCGGGATTCCGGGTCGTGCGGCAGGGAGGGGCGGAGCTCGTGCGGGACTTCTTCCGCTTCTTTGACGATGACCCCGCCTCCGAGGCGCGCTATCTCGTCTTGTGGGGAGACGTGGACCTGGACCATCTCGTAAATCCCGCCCAGCTCCACCGCGCCTTGGCCTATCTCGTGTGCGCGCACGGCGGCCGCCTCTTCATTCCCCGGGGGGCGTGGGAGCGCCTCGACTACCAGAAGGTGCATATCTCCGTCCACGATCTCGGAGTCACCGTTTCAGCTCCCGGGTGACGGGAAACCCACTCAAGGAGTTCGCCCCATGTTCCAGAACCTAGGCAAGACCCTGCTCTTTCTCCGGGAATTCCGGGGGATGAGCCAGGCGCAACTGGCCCGCGCGGCAAAGGTGGGGAAGAGCCAGCTCTCGAAGTACGAGAGCGGCCGGGAGCTTCCCAAGCTCGATTCGATCGCGAAGATCCTCACCGCCCTGGGGACAAGCACTCTCGATCTCTTCACCACCCTGCACTTCGTAAACCAGAGGGTCGCCGCGCTTTCCGGATCGCCCTCGGAGGAGGATGGCCTTGTCCTCGTCTGGGCGTCAGGCGGTCTCTCGCCCCTCGCTACGGCAACAGAGGAGTCATTCGCCAAGGTCTTCAGGGAGCTATTGAGCCTCCACCAGGGGGTCGTGCGCCACGTGCTCCTTGGCCAGGCTGAGGCGGTGGAGGCGAAGACAGGGCGCTCCCTTGGGGAGGCGAGCCTTGCCCCAACGCTCTCCTTTCCCGCGTCCGAGGATCTCCCGGTAGAGTCCCGAGACTTGCAGGGACACTTCCCAGAGCGCGAGACGGGACACGAAGAAGGACACGAGGAAACTCGTGCTCGTGAGGGAGACCTTGCGGAGTCTTGATCCCCAAGTCGTCTCCGGCGGCCCGACCGTGGATCGTGGTTCTCGCCTCGTGCGGTTATCCCGACCTCACGCCGGAGCAGTGGAGTAGTAGAGTCCCTCCTATGGTTCGCCCTGAATGCGTACGCGAGATGATTCGGCTGGCAGAGGAAGACATCGCCTCCTTCGAGGCCCGGATGCGGGCGATTGCCCCTGTCTACCAACCGGGAGATCGGGTTCTACTCCACGGCGAGTGGTTCGAGATCGCCCGGTATGAACCGGAGGGGATGCCGGGCTACTGGCTCCGCTCACTCGGGAAGCACGACCTCTTCTTGCCTCTCGACCTTGAACGGGAGCTGCAGCCCATAGTCCACTGAAACCGGAGGCGGGCTTACGGCCCCCTCCCCTTATTCCTAATGGTGCGGACGCGGGTTGTATGGAACGTCGGCCAGTTTGGCCGCCGCCTCCCAATTCGTGAGTATCACCCGGCTACAGTCGCTTACGTTCGTCACGCCGATCGTATGGCCCTCATACTTCACCCTCGGGGTGGAGTAGACCGGAGCGGAAGAGCACAGCACCGCCATGATGTCGCAGACACCCCCCTGCGAGTAGCCATGGCCGTAGGTGTACTTTGAGCCACGGCTTCCTCCGGCGAGATCGGACGGCGTCAGATGGGCGGGATCGTGGCGACATCCCACCGTATGGCCGAACTCGTGGAAGGCAGTGAGTTGCGAGACAAGCGTCCCGGTCCTCACCACCGAGAAGGCCAAGAGTGGGTTCTTAAGGTCAGCGGGCACATTGGTCTGCGAGGCGACTCCGGAGACACCATCCATGCGCCTCACGGAGAGAAACACCCGCGAGGCATGCTCTCTTCTCCTCATCTCTGCCGCGGCGCGCGACGATCGCAACCGGACCAACAATGTGACCGGGTCGGCGGTATCAGCGGTCTCGATGTCTCCAGGCGCGGGCCGTACCACGATATGGACCGCCCGCCCGGCCAATCCCGAGTTGGAGAAAATCTCCCGTGCGAGATCCTCTTGGCCAAGGATCTGGTCCTGAACGGCCGACTCTCCGCCGAACGCTTCGACGCTTCCCTGGTCGTAGAGAAAGAGCCAGGTGGGGACCGTCGCGGTGAGGTTCGCGAGCGTCTCTTCCGGGGAAAGCACAGGGACCGAACTCTCGGGCTCTTGGCCTCCGGCCGCGATCGCGGAGAGCATCAAGGCTGCAAGAAAGAGCAGATGGCGGCTCGTCATCGGTATCTCCCTCTTTGGATGAAGACACGGCGGTCCCGCGTAGGGGTGACTATACCAGAATTACGGAATCCGTAATTACGGAATCCGGCTGTCTCTATGCTCCCTCGCATGGCGGACTCCCGGAAGCTCGTCGGACCTCGCGGAGGCGAAACCACCCTGAAGCCCGGACAGGTAAAGAAGACGATCTGGTTCAACGAGGATGAGGCCGAGGCCATCCGCCGGGGGGCCTTCGACCAGCGGGTAAGCGAGGCCGCACTCGTTCGGGAAGCCGTCCGCCGCTTCTTCGGGTTGCCGGACTAGGCCGGCGTTGCGGCTGCTCTTCCTCAAGAGACCTGCGGGAGAGCCTCTGATCTCCGGCCTGGGCTGTGCGAGGAAGCCTCCCCCAGGTCGCGACGATCGAGGGATCGAGTCTCAGGCTGCGGGCAAGCTCTCTCTGAGTAAGACCTTGCTTGCTGCGGCCTGGCTTCCTGATGCGCTCTCCACGACATGGCAGGAGAGGTTCTCGACCAGCAACGGCGCTATCGCCACCTTGCCGGCTGCTGCAAGGTGGACTTCGACAACGACGGCGGCAAGGTGATCACCCAACTAGGTCGGCCCGACCAACGCCGACCGGCGGCCGGCCAGGTCCACGATACCGGCTCAAGAAGAGAAATAGGGTCGGGTATGCTTGGCTACGCGCGCGGGAATAAACCACGAAGCCCAAAACGGCCTACACAATATGTAGAGGCGTTACTGCACCATGCTACTATATGTAGTATGCAATCCATATCTCTCCATAGCCAAGCAAAAAAATTCTTGACATCTCTCCTCTAACCGTTTAACTTCATTTGAACGCGAGGGGAGAAGTGTCTCACGTAGTTGCTAGGGTAGAACTGTCTCCGTGACAAGCCGAGGAGATCTTCCGGGAATCAATGGGAAACGCGTGCGCGCTTGGCGCGTCCCCGCGGGCGTCCCGATCATCGCCGCCGCGCCGCCGGCCGCCGCGCCGGCAGGGGACGGCCGGGCCGACGGCGGCACCATGAGCGGGTCGAGCAAGGCTCTGGCCTTGAGACTGGAGAGAGACATCGAAAGTCGAGACTCCAGGTTTGAAGAGAGCTTGCACATGGGGAGGGAAAAAGCCATGGCGGCGGGGGCCGCCATGGATGAGATGTCTAATGTACTTAGCCTAGGAATCTCGCAACCCACGGATAGACCCAGAAGGTCCAAAGGAGGTATGCGAGCACTGCTGCGAGGGTCGGAAACAGAAGGTTGCCCAAAAACATCCGGGCCATTCTCCCTAACCGCCGGCTCGTCCTACTACGCTTCCTTCGAGGTGCATCTGCGTTTGGAGGAACCATCTTGGTTCTCCTCCTCTAGTAATGCCCCCGATGCCTCAGGTGAACTGGTCTGGCACAATTACCAGACTATGTTACGCTTGGTAACAGATCCTCTCGAATCTGGTACCTGTCTATGCGGTGACGGCGCTCAACCATCACACCACATAGCCTGGAGCATCGGGGGCTGTTGTTTTACCCCTGGGACGTTGCCAATAGGTAGCGTCTTTTTTTCGCATAGCGATACCCACTCCTCCTTTTTATGCCCCTATAGGGCAGTTATACTAGAAAGCCGGCGATTTTAGAGCCGGCTACTAAACGCATGCGAAGGGTGCGCGAATCGCCCAAAGACTAGACCTGGGGCGGTTTGTGCTTCTGCGAGGGATTTGCTCCTCTTACTTACGCATGGGTCTAAGGATTCAGCGCCACCCCTACCTGAGGCGGGATCTCTCAGCAAGCCCGGTGGCACCGTTGCCTGTAGTTCTAGCTGATTTGGTCAGATGGTGTCAAGTGCCTAACCTCTAACAAAATAAAGACGTTAGAAGAAAATTTTGACCAGCCTTCTGTGCAGGCGTGCTTACCCCTTAGCCATGAGACCTTTACGGCACACTCGGGATTCTTTCTCCTTGCTATAAGCAAATGCCGTGCCTTACTTTTTCGGAAAACTGAACCAATGTTCAAGGCTTCCTGACCCCATCAGCTATTCGGAAGCGTGCATCCTTTGCAGGATATCGAATAATACTAGCGCTATTATCAATTTGGACAACCAGTTGTCATGCTCTTGGGCTAAAGATCTCATCGAGCAGAATTCATGTTGAGAGCGCCCTAGAGCATCTACCGGCGACTAGTACAGCCCATAGTGCATTGAGGTGGAGAAGGGATACGGCCGGACTGCGCGTCCAGGTCTCCAAGAGAAACGCTCCAGAGGGTATCCCCTGGAGCGTTTCGTGGTAATCCCGATCCACGGCAATCTCCCTCAGTTCGGCGGGACTCCCTTCCCCCGCAGGTGTCGCTTGGGACTACCCGGCGAGTGCCAATGTCACTCGGTCTATGGGCCTCTTCTCGCCAGAGGGGGTCTGGACGACAATGCTCCCCCCTCGTTCGGTCACCTCGACCAGGTACTCGAAGATCGTGAGCGCGTGCCGGATAACGGTCGCCTTGTTGCCCAAGTACGTCCTTGCCGTGAGACTTTCGAGACGCTTCTTGAACTCCGGCGTCAGGTCAACGGTCATCCTGCTGGTCGCACCCTCGTCTGGAGTTCCACCCTGCTTTGCGTCTTGTGCCATAGGTTCCTTCCTTAGTTCTTCATCACCCCGTCCTCCTTCCGAGCAGCCGGAGGATGAGCAGCGTCGCAAGCGTGAGGAGCGTTCTGAGTAATGCCCGGTCGCCGGTCGCCATCGCGAAGATGGTTATGGCGCCAAACATGCTGTTCATCGTCCAGGTCACTATCCGTTCCGCTTCCCCCAGCCGTCGCGGCGGCTCACCGTGCTCATCGTCGAAGGTCGGTTCTTTGAGGTCTGGGTAAGCACCCAGCATCCTTTCTGCGTCCTCTACCAGTTTCGCTAGGTCATGGTAAGTCTCCCTGTGCTCTTGGTTCTCTCGTGTACTCTTGTGACCGTCTAGCGTCACCATGCGGTGCTCCTTCTCGGGCACACAAGAGCGGTGGATCGCTGGCCACTCGTCTTAAGATCCCCCGTCCCTACTTTCGCCGCTCCGCTTCTTTTCATGAAGCACCAGGAAAGTGACCAGCTCGGGACGGAGGACCGGATTACGCTGCCATGAGGGGTACCTCCATCAGGCTGCCGGCGCCGTTGTCCCACTCGCACTTGCCGATGCCCTCAGTGCACTGGCTGATGCCGGCGAAAGTGGGGAAGCGGCTAACTTCGAATCCGCTCGCGGGCTTCTTTTTCCGTACAGCCCCTCTCTCCTCGACGGCGATCATTACGATGCAGTCGAGGACGGCTTGAGCGAACTCGCGCTCGCGTTGCAGGTCGGGTACGCGCTGACCGCCAGGTGCGCGTAAGTTCTTGGTTGCGTTTTCCATCCATTACTCCTTTCTGGAATTGCTTACCGCGTTTCTGGTTCTACCGCGGCGGGCACCGCGATCAGAGGATTCAAGGCGGAGATCGCATCAGGCTTTCCTCCTTTCTGGGACGGCGTGATGCCGTCAAACAGAGCCCGATCTTACTGCGCCGTGCAGTTTGAGTCAATAGGTTCCCTCCCTCGCAAGAGAGAGGTCAGGGAAGTAGAAGCTCGGTAGCTTGAACGGCGGCTGGGCCTGGGAGTCACCTCCCGGGACCATTTCGTTTTAACTACTCCTTGCGTACTCCTCGAAGAGACGCGCGAAACGAGGGGAGGGCTTCCGCACCGTCCCGGTCTCCCAGGCTGCGACGGTCGAGGGATCGATCCCGAGACGGTAGGCAAGCTCCTCCTGGGTAAGCCCCTGCCGCCGTCTCGCTGCTCGGATGCGCTCTCCGAGCGGTAGGGCTGGACCCACGGGAGCCGGGTCGTACCCCAGAAACGCGATGACCGCCGGTAAGAACCGGACCTCCGGCTCGTACCTTCCCCGCTCCCAATTTTCGTAGGTCTTGAAGTTTGCCCCGACCTCTCGGGCGGCGTCCTTCTGCCGGAGCCCGAGGTCAAGCCGCCGCTTCTTGAGGTGCTCCCCAAGGGTCTGCGGCTCCTCGGGGTAGCCCGGCCGGGGTTTCCGTCCCCTCAAGGTGACATGGCAAAAAGGGAACGCAGGGGTGCCCCTGCGGGCACCTGGGGGACCCACGGTACTCGTGCCGCTGCCCGCCGCCTTTGATCGAGCGCTACCGGGGACGGGTTTCGGGGCCTCTGCTCGACCGCATCGACCTGCACGTCGAGGTGCCGGCGGTGAGCCTCAAGGAGCTGCGCTCCGGTCCCGGCGAGACCACGGCCGAGGTGGCCCGCCGGGTCGCCACGGCGCGGGCGCTCCAGGCCGGGCGCTTCGGGCCGGAGTCTTCGGCACCGAACAACGCCGCCATGGGGCCGGAGCAGCTCCGGCGCTTCTGCGTCCTCGATCCCGCGGGCCGGGCGCTCCTCGACGCCGCCTTCGAGAAGCTCGGCCTCTCGGCCCGCGCCCTCGACCGCGTCCTCAAGGTCTCGCGAACCATCGCCGACCTCGCCGGCAGCGACGCCATCCGCGCCGCCCACCTGGCCGAGGCCATCCAATACCGCAGCCTGGACCGGAGGGTCGTGGGATGAACCTCGTGCGCATCGCCAAGGGGAGATGGGAGGTGCTGGCCGTCGTGGATGCCGGAGGGAGCTGCCCGGTGCTCGACCTCCTGGGTCCAAAGCAATTGTTCCTCAGCCGTTTCCTGCGCGTCTACCTGCCGCTCGAAGGGCCGCCGGCTGCGAGCCTCCCGCGCTGCCGGCCGCTGACGGAGGGAGTCTTCGAGCTGCGCCGCCGGCCCGGCGAGCCGGAGCCCGCCGTCCTCTTCTTCGCGGACGAAGGGCGGCGCATCGTCTGCGCCAGCACCCTGAGCTCCAGGCCTCGCTACTTCGCGGCCAAGTCCGCCAGCCGTCTCCGCATCTTGGAGGAGGAACCATGAAGCCAGGAAAGGTGTTGACATTCGTTAACACACCAGTTAACATGCGGCTCGTTCGGATCGCCCGGACCAGTGGGACGTCCTGGCAGTCCTGGACGGCCGGGGTGGCTGCCAGGTGCTCAAGTTCCTCGATCAGCTCCCGCCGGGTTGTGCAGCAGCCCAGCGGTGGATGATTCAGTTCCTGCGCTACCAACTGCCGATCTCTGGGCCGCCGAGGCACAACGTCGCCCTTTGCAAGTCACTCGGCGGTGGGGTCTTCGAGCTCCGCCGCCAGCCGAAAGGGCACAAGCTGAGGACGCTCTTCTTCTACGACGAGGCGAACCGGATCGTGCTGACGAACGCCTTTTTGAAGGCAGAGACCACACCCAGGACGGAGCTGGAGCTCGCGCGCAGCCTTCGCCAGCAGTATTTCGCAGCCAAGCTCCGGAATAGGCTCAAGATCGTCAAGGAGACCTGAATGGAAGACCACGAGCGCTACCGGCAGATGTTCAAAGAGGCGGAGGCCTCGGTCGACTACTGGCTGGCCGGGCCGGTCACCGACTTCACCGACGAGCTCTGCCAGCGTATGAAGGCGCGGGGCATGACCCGCGCCGACCTCGCCCGGCAGATTGGCAGCTCGCGCGCCTACGTCACCCGGCTGCTGAGCGGGAGCACGAACTTCACCCTGACGACGATGGTCAAGCTGGCGATGGCGGTCGGCGGCGCTGTCCACGTCCACATCTCCGACCAGCAGGCCGTCACCCGCTGGCAAGATGCCGTCCGCGGTGAAAAGCCGCCGAAGGCTCGACGCCCGCGGCAGCCACGGGCGCCCAAGGCGAAGCTGCAGGGAGAAGCTCCTTGAGACCTTGAGAGAGAGCCAGGCGCGCCTGCCCGCCGCTCGTGCACCGTTGGAAGTGGACTCGAACGGGCGGACGCGCCTCTCTACTGCAAAGGAGATCGCCGATGAGAAAAGCCACCCAACGCCGCAGCCTCGCGCTCTGCGGGCTGCTCGCGCTCGCCGCCGCCTTCCCAACCCTCTTCGCACCGCCGCGTGCCGCCGCTCTCGGGCTGATCGAGACCGACACCTTCTATTCGGATGCCACCTACAGGCACGTCGTCGGGCGCTGCGTGACCACCTCGTGCGGCGGCAGCGGCATGACCTGCACGGGCAACACGACGACCGAGTTCGTCAAGACCACGTTCCGCATCTGTTGAGCTTCCCGCGCCGGCCCTTCGAGTCCGTCCTGGGCTTGAGCCCTGACTTCTTGGTTTCCCCTTTTTACACGTTCCTCTCGCCAATTGCATGCTGATTCGCCATATTTTATCTCCCTCTTGACATCCTCGATCCACGACATACAATGACCGGGCTTTAAGTCGGTTGCGCCGCGTTTCCAAGCTCGGTAACCAGCTCGTCTGGCTTCCTGTAAGACAATTCATGGCGAAACGGCACCACACGATCATCGTCATCCCTCACGCCCACGCCAAGTTGCGAAAGTGGCGGGTGACGAACCTCCAGATCGGCCTCCTGGCCGGTGCTTTTCTCCTCCTCACCTTCGCAGCCGCCTTCTTCCTCTGGTCCCACTTCAGCACCAAGGTCAATCCCGCCGAGATCGCCCGCCTCAAATCCGAGAACGACCAGCTCCGCAAGACCAACCAGACGTTCGAGTCGAGCGTCAAGCGGCTCCAGCAGCAGCTCACCGAGTACGAAGGACGCACCCGCCAGCTCGCCATCGTGGCCGGCGTGGACAGCCTGGAGAGTGGCTCGACCGAGGCGGGTGTCGGCGGCGGCGGCCCGGTCGATGAGGTCGAGCCCAAGGACCTGCCGGCGTTGGAGAACCGGGCCGGCGAGCTCGCTGGAGCCCTGACCGCGGTCGAGACGAAGCTGGCGGAGCAGGTGCGCTGGATCTCCTCGACCCCGGCCATCGCGCCGGTGCGGGGGATCCTGACCAGCGGCTTCGGCTATCGCAGCGATCCCCTCACCCACGGCCGCGGCGTCCATCAGGGCGTGGACATCGCCGCGGCGCCGGGGCAGCCGGTGCGCGCCAGCGCCGACGGCATCGTCGTCGAAGCCGGCGAGATCACCGGCCTGGGCCAGGCGGTCTACGTCTCCCACGGCTTCGGGGTGACCACCCGTTACGGCCACATGTCCCGCATCGAGGTGCGCCCCGGCCAGCGGGTCAAACGCGGCGACGTAGTGGGCCGGGTCGGCAACACCGGCCGCTCGACCGGCTTCCACCTCCACTACGAGGTGCGAGTGGACGGCGAGCCTGTCAATCCCCTCGCCTACATCCTCGACGACGCCGCGGCTGGCTCGTCGTAGACGGTCCCTTTACCGAGCGTCAGGGTCTTCCCCTTCTTCCAGAGGAAGGGCGGAGGTTTCCGCCGACGGCCCCTGGGTGGGCTCCCAGGTCTTCCCGTATTTCAGCACGTCGTGCTTCAGGAGGTCGACCTCGCCCTGGCGCGGGATCGGCCGGGCGTCGCGGTAGACCGTGTCGCACCGGTAGCAGACGACGACGTCCTTGAGCTTGCGGTAGAGCCAGAGGTCGATCAGGCCGCAGACGGCGAGCGAGAGGCCGAAGGTCCAGGGGACCAGGGCCGCTCCCACGACCACGAGGCCGCAGCCCAGGGCGCGGTTGAAGTCGCGCTGGCGGTAGAGGTGACGGCAGTCACAGAGGGGGCAGACCTCCACGCGCCCGTCCGGTCCGTCGCTCCACCCCTCCCTGGCGACGGGGCGCGCCCTGCCGCAGTTGGGGCAGGCGAGCTCGGGAGTCTCCAGGGTGATGACGGCGGGGAAGGGGAGGCCGCAGTCGCGGCACTGGGTGCGGATCCTCATCCGGCTAGACGGGAACGCCCGTAGTCATGGTGAGGTAGGCACCCGTGATCTCGCCGATGAAGGCGCCGACCACGAGCACGTAGAGGATCCCCGTCGCCGATTGATTGGAGCGCTGGCGGGCGCACTGGAGGGCCATGACGGCGAGGGCGAGGGGGATGGCCAATCCCCAGAGGAGGCGGAACCAGAAGAAGATCCCTTGGCCTCCCAGGCTGGCGAGCACGCGCAGGGGGTGAGGCTCCACGAGCTCGTCGACGCCGGCGGCTACGGCTAGGCTGGCGCCCACCGCGGCGAGGCGGAGGAGGACGGTGCCCAGCAGGACCCAACAGAAGATGGTGAGGTGCTTGAAGGTCAGCCGCGGCGCCACCAGGTACCAGTGGCCGAGGAGCATGGCGACGAGCGACCAGCCGAGGAGCAGGGCCGAGGCGAGGAGGCTCGCCGCCAGCAGCGCCTGGCGGTGGGGGAGGAGGGTGAGGGCCGGCACCAGGTGCGCGCCGGCGAGGAGGAGAGCCACGGCACAGCCGGCGAGCGCCAGGGTCAGGGGCCAGCGACAGAGGCGCCACCGCTGGCGCCAGATGGCGGCGTAGTAGAGGAAGCCGCCGGCGAGGGCGGCGGCGAGCGCCGTAACGCCCGCCGCTCGCTGGCCGCCAAACGGCTGGAACGGGTGGAGCACCGCCACGGCGGCGGCGAGCGAGAGGAGGCCGAGGACCACCAGGGCGTTCATCTGGAAGTACCCTCGCCCCAGGTCCTCCTCGGGAATCCAGTAGAGCGTGGTGAGCGTACCCAGGGTAGTAGCCAGCAGGAAGAGGAAGAAGACGCTCATCGCCGGGGCATCTTACCGCTTCGGAACCGGCGGTGGGTGCGTTATCCTTGGACCGCCGGATCGCCTGAGGAGGCACGCTGGACAGGGCGCTAAGGGGGTGTTAGCCTAGCGGCTGTCGACGGCAGACACATTCTTGCTATGGCAACTCTTGACCATCCTGAACTGCGGGAATCCCTCAACATTCTGCTGAAGAGCTCTCGGCCACGGCTGGAGCGCGTCCTCAGGAACTTCGAGATCCCACCCGAAGATGCTGAGGACATCCTGCAGGACGCCCAGCTCACGCTCCTCTACAAGTGGGACAAGATCCGCAGCCCTGAGAGCTGGCTCATCGGCACCGTCAAGAAGAAGTGCATCATGTACTGGCGCAAGCGGCGGGGGAGTCTCTGCGAGGCGGTGGACACGGCGATCCTCGACCTGCTCGCCGTCCCCCAGGCGCCGGACCAGGAGAAGGCCGAGCTGACGTGCGACCTGAACCGCGTCCTCTCCCGGCTCTCCACCCGCTGCCGCTCCCTGCTCAAGCTTCGCTACGGGCTCGGCTACGGCCCCACCGAGGTGGCCGAGCAGATGGGCTACCGGATCTCCAGTATCCGCAAGGTGACCAACCGCTGCCTCGCAGCCCTCACGCGTCAGCTCCTGGCCGTGGGCTTCCAGCAGCCCGACGGCGAGCCCCAAGATGGATAAGTTGGACGAGCCGGATCGGCACCCCACTCCAGGCCACCTCTCGGCGTTCGGGCGCGGCCGGCTGTCGCGCCGGCGGAGTCGGGAGGTCGTCCGTCACCTCCTGACCGACTGCGCAACCTGCCGTCAGGCGGCGGAGCGGATCCCGTGCTACGGCGAGGCCTTCCACCGCTCGTGGCTGGAAGTCGAGCGGCGGCAGGAGAGCCTGGCCCTGGAGCGCGCCGCGGCGCCCGAGCTGCTGCGGGAGCTGCTGGCGCAAACCGGCGAGCGGCAGTGGGAGATGGTGGCGCAGGAGCCCCGCTTCCAGACCTGGACGCTCTGCGAGCTCCTCCTGGACGCTTCCCGGGATTGGGGGTTCCAGTCTCCCGCCCGCGCCCTGGAGCTGTCGCAGCTCGGCATCGACGTCGCCATGCGCCTGGACCCGGCGGTCTACGGCGAGACGCGGGTGAACGACCTCTTCGCCCGCGCCTGGGTGACGCTCGGCAACGCGCAGCGCATCCGCTCCGATTTCGCGGCGGCCGAGAAGAGCTTCGGCCAGGCGGAGCGACTGCTCAAGCAGGGGACGGGAGATCCGCTGGAGAAGGCGCACCTGCTCCTCCACAGGGCGTCGTTCCTCGGCAATCAGCAGCGTTTCAGCGAGGCCTTCCGCCTGCTCGACCGTGTGGCGTCCATCGCCCGCCGGTGCGACGACGCGCAGCTCCACGGCAAGGCCCTGATCACCCGCGGTTTCCTGCTCGGCATCGCGCACGATCCGGAGGCGGCCATCCGCTACCTGGCGGCGGGGATCCGCAAGCTCGATACCGTCTCCGATCCCCGCCTGCTGGTGGCGGCCCATCACAACCTGACCCTCTACCTCACCGAGAGCGGCCGGTACCGGGAGGCCCTCGGCCTGCTGGAGAACGCCCGCCCGCTCTACCACCAGGTGGGTGACCAGATGAGCCTCATTCGCCTGCGTTGGCTGGAGGGGAAGATCGCCGCCGCCCTGGGGCAGTTCCTGGAGGCCGAGGAGCTGCTGAAGGGAGTACGCCAGGAGCTGATCGAGCGCGAGCTGGGGTTCGACACGGCCCTCCTGTCGCTCGACCTGGCGGACGTCTACATCCGCCAGGGACGCAGCGCGGAGATGCGCCGGCTGGCCGAGGAGATGATCCCCATCTTCCGGTCTCGCGACATCCATCGCGAGTCCTTGGCCGCCCTCCTGACTTTCCAGAAGGCGGCCGAGATGGAATCCGTCACCCTGGGCCTGATCCGCGAGGTGAGCGGCTATCTCAAGGAGAGCCGTGCGGCCTCCAGCCTCCGCTCGCGCGAGCCGCGCTGAGCTCCTCCGTGTCTTCCGCTGGACAAACCCGCGGCCGGTTGCTAGAGTTCCGCTCAAATAGCCGACTTCCATGAACGCCTTGGCTCATTCCGATTCGGTGGAGCCGTCCCTCGAGGAGATCCTCAGCAGGACGGAGCCGAAGTTGAAGAAGGTCCTCAGCCGGTACCGGATTCCCGCGCAGGACGCCGAGGACATCCTCCAGGACACGTTCCTCATCATGGTCTCCAAGCTGGGGACGATCCGCAATCCGGATGCCTGGCTGGTGGGGACCCTGGCCAACCGCTGCATCATCTACTGGCGGCGTCACCGCGCCCGCCTCTTCGACCTGGTCGATTCGGCGATCCTCGAGCTGCTGGCCGAGGGGGAGGCGCCGGCGCAGGAGCAGGCGGACCTGCGTTGCGACCTCGACGCCCTGCTCTCCTGCCTGCCCAACCGCTGCCAGTCCGTGCTGCGCCTGCGCTATGGCTTCGGCTGCACCACCGCCGAGGTTGCCGAACAGACGGGCTACTGCAAGTCGAGCATCCGCAAGGTCACGCGCCGCTGCCTCGCGGCGCTCACCGAGCAGCTCGTCAGCACCGGCTTCCGGTCCGGGGTCTGAGGGATCGAGGTGAGGGAAACGTCTGGACACCGGGAAGGGTTGGTGCTACTGTGTCCAGCAGTTTCGAAGAGGCCCTTTCCAGGGAAGATGAGTGCACTGGACCAGCCGCAAGCCGAACCGTGGTACGAGACGTTCCTGAGAGGGGTTCATCCGCGTCTCAAGGTTCTGTTCGCGCGCTATAGGATTCCTCCGCAGGATACGGAGGACATCGTCCAGCAGGCGCTGCTCGCGCTCGTCTACCAGCGCCAGGAGATCCGCGATCCGGAATCCTGGATGGTGGGGACGGTCCGCAACAAGTGCCTGCTGTATTGGAGGGAGCAGAGACGTAAGCTCTATGAGGCCGTCGATGCAGCAGTCCTGGACTTCATGGCCGACCCGATGGCTCCCGCTCAGGAGGGGAGCGATCTCCGCCGTGACCTCGCCGGTGCCATCGAGCGCCTGCCGGAGCGCTGCCGCACTCTCCTCGCGTTGCGTTACCGGCACGGCTACGAGCCCCCCGAGCTGGCCGAGCGGCTGGGCTACAGCCCCTCCAGCATCAACAAGGTCACGACCCGATGCCTCGCGGCCCTGACCCGCCATCTCGTCGCCGGCGGCCTCTACGAAAAGAAGACGAATCATGACTGACCACCCGACTCCGGACGCTCTCGAGCTGTTCATCCTCGGCCAGCTCTCCGCGGCCGAAATGCGCGAGATCGCATGGCACCTGCTCAACGGCTGTCCGCACTGCCAACAGACCACCGCGACGCTCTGGGAACCTGGAGACTCGTTCGAAGACCCGGAGATCTTCGCGGTGGCTGAGGAAGAGGAGGACGTGGACGTGGTCGACGGCTACGATTCGGTTTTGGATCGGGTCTTCGAGAGGATTGGCGCGACGGAGGCGATCCTCGCCGAGCAGCGCGCTCAAGGGCGAAGTCTCCTGGCCGAGCTGATGCAGGTGCCCGCCGAGCGGCAGCACCTGTTGATCGGCAACAGCCAGCGCTTCCGCAAGCGCATCCTCTGTGACCTCCTGCTCGAAGAGAGCCACGAGACCGGCTTCCAGGATCCGGTGCGCGCCGTGGGGCTGGCACGGCTGGCCGTCCTCTTGGCCGACCGGCTGAGCGCGGAGGAGTGCGGAGGCGAGGAAGTGCACGAGAGCCTCCGCGCCCGCGCCTGGGCCCACCTCGGCAACGCCCACCGTATCAACTCCAACCTCAGAGAGGCGGAGAGTGCCCTGGCCTTGGCCGAAGGGCTGCTGGCCGCCGGACGGGTGAGCCTCTTCGACCGCGCCCGGGTGCTCTCGCTGGTGGCGTCCCTACGCCGGTCGCAGCAGCGCTACGCCGAAGCCCTCCACCTCTTCGGCCGCGTCACCGCCATCTACAAGAAGCTGGGGCAGTGGAGCCTCCTCGGCCGCACCCTGCTCCAGAAATCCCTGGTCTGCGGCGAAGCCGGCGACGGCGAGACCGAAATGTCGCTCCTGCGCCGCGCCCTCGACCTCATCGATCCACAGACCGATCCCCGCCTCTTCCTCGCCGCCCGCCACAACCTGATCCATGCCCTTCACGAGAGCGGCCGTTCGCGGGAGGCTTTCGCGCTCCTGTTCCACACCCGGCCGCTCTACCTCAAGATGGGCGACCGCATGAACCTGTTGAAGCTGCGCTGGCTGGAAGGGGCCGTGGCCTCCGGCCTGCAGCGGCTCGACCAGGCCGAAGCGGCGTTCCGGGAGGTGCGGGAGGGTTACGCCGGCATGGGGCTCGACTACGACGCGGCTCTGGCGTCGCTCGACCTCGCCAGTCTCTACGCCACCCAGGCGCGGACCACCGACCTGCTGCGGGTGGTGGAGGAGACCCTGGCGGTCTTCCAGGCTCGCAGCACTCACCGGGAAGCGCTGGCGGCCCTCCTGGTGCTCTGCAGCGCCGCGCGCCAGCAGCAGGCGGGAGCCGATCTCGTGCGCCAGGTTGCCGGATTCCTGAAGCGGGTCCGCAACAATCCGGACCTGCGGTTCTCGCCGGTTTCCTAGGGCCGTTATCCTTCTACGTCTTCACCCCTAAGAAGAGGTAGCCCGAGAGGAGGGCGAATACGGCGCTGGGGCTCCAGACCGCCACGATCGGGGGGAGGGCACCGGCTTCCCCCATCTTGATGAAGAAGGCGAAGATCGCCATGAAGATCATCCCCAGCACCACCGAGATCCCGATGCCGTAGAGCGCCCCCTGGCGCCCCAAGCGGAAGGAGAAGGGGAGGGCGACCAGGGCCATGATCAGCGACACCACCGGGAAGGCGATCTTGTTCTCGAGCTCGACCTGGAGCTCCGGCACCGGCTGGCCGCTCTCCTTGAGCTCCTGGATGTAGTCCTTGAGCTCGCCGTAGCGCATCTGCTCGGGGGGGCGGATCTCGGAGTCGAAGTAGTCCGGGGTCTCGAAGTGCGTCTCCACGACCGGCGTCTGGAACCGCTTGTACCCCGTCACCTCGACGCCGCCGAACGAGCGGGTCCAGCCGTTGTCGAACCGCCAGCCGCCGCCGATGTAGCGGGCGTTGTCGGTATAGAGCCGGCGGATCAGCCGGTGCCGCTCGTCGAAGTCGAAGACCTGGAGGCGCTGGAGGCTCGGCTGCTGCGGGTCGTAATGGAGGTAGTTGTAGATGTAGCGCCCCTGGCCGAAGAGCCACTGGTGGTCCGCCCGCCGGTAGGTGCGCGCCGTCTCCTTGCCGCGGATGCGGTCCTTGAGCTTCGCCACCTTCTCGTTCGACGCCGGCAGCACCGAGGACTCCAGGTAGCCGCAGAAGGACGAGACGAGGACCGCCGTCACCAGCGCCGGCAGCGCCAACCGGTAGAGACTCAACCCCAGCGCCTTGCAGGCCGTGATCTCGTTGGTGCGGGCGAGCAGGCTGAAGGTCATCAGGGTCGTCACCAGCACGATGATCGGGGCGATGTCGTAGAACATCTGGAGCGACAGGTACTTGAAGTAGTTGAGGACGATGCCGGCGCCGACCTTGTTCTTGAGGATGTCGTCGATGTTCTCACTGAGGTCGAAGATGATGAAGAGCGTCACCCCCGAAGCCACCACCAAGGCGAAGATCATCGCGAACTGGCGCACCACGTAGCGATCCAGGATGTTGGGGAAGACGATCCGCGGGCGGGGGAGGAGGAGCACCAGCCGCGGACCCCGCGCCTGCCGCTTCGTCGCCACCGCCGCCTCGCGCCGGCGGGCCAGCTCCTCCCGTTTCTGCTGCCGCTCCCGGCGCCGCTCGCGGCTGACGCCCCGCAGGCGCATGATGCCGCTCCAGACGTCCTCCCGCACCCAGCGGTCCACCCGCGAGAGAAGGAGGCTCTTGTCATGGTTCCTGCGGATCAGCAGGAAAAGGCCGGTGACCGCGAGCAGGATGTTCGGCAGCCACATGCCGAGCCAGGGGGGAACCTTGCCGAAGCGCGCGTACTCCTCGCCGTTGCTGAGCAGGATGTAATAGAGGATCAGGACGCCGATCGACATGGCGAACCCCGACGCCTTGCCGCCTCGCCGGTTGTTGATCCCCAGCGGCAGGGCGAAGAGGCCGAAGACCAGGCAGGCCACGGGGATCGAGAACTTCTTGTGGATCTCGACCTCGGCCAGGTTGCGCAGCTCGGCGGAGGTCGAAGGATCGTCGCGCTGGGCCCGCAGCTCCTGGAGGGTCATCTCCCGGATTCCCTTGGAGGCCGAGAGCTTGGCCCGCTGCTCGGTGGCGAACTGGTCGTCCAGGATCAGGTCGAGCCGCTTGTGGCGGCTGATCTCGTAACGGTCGGGGGCGTTCAGGTCCACCTTGTGGCGGACGGCGTTGTAGAGCCGGAGGACGACCCGCTCGCCGGCTGGGTCAACCAGAACCTCCCCCCAGTCGGCGGTGGTGATCTGGTTGTTGGTGTTCGAGGGGAGGGACTCGGCGAGGAACACTCCCTTCCAGCGCTTGCTCCCCTGAGGCACCTCGAAGACGTAGACCACCTTCCCTTCCCATTCCTCGTAGAAGACCCGCGGCTCGATCTGCTGCGCCACGCTTTGAGTGGTGATCTCCAGCCGCAGCTCCTGGAGGGCGTGGTTGCCCCACGGCAGCACGTAGACCATGAGGGCCATGTTGAGCAGGGTGGCGAAGCTGGAGAGGAGGAAGATCGGGCGGTAGAGGGTCAGGAGGCTCACGCCGCAGGCCCGCATGGCGATGAGCTCGCTGTCGGAGGACAGCCTGCCCACGGCGATCAGGGTGCCGAAGAGGAGCGACATCGGTAGCGTCAGGACGACGATGTTCGGCAGCGTGAGGGCCAGGAGCTTGCCGACGACCGACACCGGCAGCCCGCGGCGGATGATCATCTCCGCCGACTGGAACAAGGCGCGGATCAGCAGGATGAAGGTATAGACCAGGAACCCCAGGCCCAGGGGACCCAGGATCTCGGTAATGATGTAGCGGTTCAGCCGGCTGCCCACGGGCGCATTATATTGGTCTGCAGACCCTGTTTACCGAATCCGGAGGAGGAAAAGCTGTGAAGATCGTCCTGGAGCGCCGCTATCGTTTCAGCGCCAGTCACCTGTACCGCCGCCCCGAGTGGAGCGAGGAGGAGAACCGCGCGCGCTTCGGCAAGTGCGCCAACCTGCCGGGGCACGGCCACAACTACCGCCTGTGGGTCGGCGTCCAGGGGGAGGTCGATGCCGCGACCGGCTTCGTCGTCGATCTCGGCCGGCTCGACGCCCTGGTCCAGGAGAGGGTGATCGAGCGCCTGGACCACCAGCACCTCAACGCGGCGCTGCCGCAGTTCGCGGCGGGGGGAGAGATCCCATCGAGCGAGAATCTCGTGCGCTGGATCCACGGCCAGCTTGCCCGGGAGCTGCCCGAAGGAGCGAAGCTCGTCCGGCTGAGGCTGGCGGAGGATGAAGACCTGGCGGCCGAGTGGAGCGAGAAGCTTTGAGCCGCCGCGTGCTTTCCAGGCACATTCGCGCCGACGCACAACATAATCTCCATTACCAGACTGATTGGACGGATCAGACAGATCAGGCCGACGGCCCCGGCCTGGGACGGCCGGCGCCCCGCGCTACTTGGCGTCTTGCCGGAGGTCGGCGAGAATCTGCTCCAGAGCGTGGATGAGGTCGTGCTTGTCGACCTCGCTCTGGCGGAACGCCAGCGACAGGCTGAAGCTGCGGTCCGGGGACTTGAAGCGGAAGACGTACGGCTTGCGGCGGCTGGACTTGCCGCCTTTCTCGCTGCGCCGCAGGCGCTGGCGCAGGTCGTCGCGGTTGAGGCCGCGGCGGGCCACCTCTTCCAGGAGCTCGATCATCTCGGGCTCCGACCCGGCCTTCAGCACCTCCAGGAGCAGCGACTTCGAGGTGATACCCAGCGCCTGCACCGTGTCGCGCACCCGGGGCGGCATCTGCAGCAAAGACAGGCTCTCGGTGATCACCGTGCGCGACTTGCCGACCGCCTCGGCGATCTCCTCGTGGGTGTACTGGTAGGCCTCGGCGAGCGACCGGTATCCCTCGGCCTCTTCGAACGGCGTCAGGTCCTTGCGCTGGAGGTTCTCGATGAGGGCGATCTCGAGCGCCTCTTCGTTGCTGACGTCCATCTCGATGGCCGGCACCTCGTAGAGCCCTGCCTCCTGCGCCGCCCGGTAGCGCCGCTCGCCGGAGATGATCCGGTAAAGGATGCCGGAAGGGCCACCGTCCTCCCCGCCCGGCCGCGGCCGCACGAGGATGGGCTCCAGAACCCCCTTGTCGCGGATCGACTGCACCAGGTCGTCCAGGTCGCCCATGGAGGTGCGCGGCTGTGCCGGATCGGGCTCGATGGCTGACAGGGGGATCATCCTCCCCACCGGGGTCTCGTGGCGGGCCGCGAGCTCCTCGACGAAGTGGGTGTCATGGCGCATCTTCACGCGCACCGGCAGGCCGCGCTTACGGGCGGGATCAGACACGGCTCAACACCTCCTCGGAAAGGCGGTAGTACTCGTAGGCTCCCGTTGACCGCGGCGCGAAGGTGAAGATCGACTCCCGGTAGGCCGGGCTCTCTTCGAGGCGGACGCTCTTGGTGATCACCGTCTCGAAGACCTTGACCCCGAAGACCCGCTGGATCTGCTCGTAAATGTCCTTGGCCAGCGTCGTCCGCTTGTCGTACATGGTGATCAGGGCGCCCAGGATCTGAAGTTGAGGATTGGCCCGGACCTTGATCTTGTCGATGGTCTCCAGGAGGTCGTCCGTCCCCTCCAGGGCGAAGTAGCTGGCCTGGATGGGGATCAGGACGTGGGTGGCTGCCACCAGGGCGTTGACGGTGATGATCCCCAGGGTGGGAGGCGTGTCGATGATGACGTAGGCGTAGTCGTCCTGAACCCGCTGCACCTCGTCCTTCAGCCGGTAGTGGCTGTCGAGCTCGCCGATGAGCTTGGCCTCGATCTTCGCCAGGGCGATGGTCGAGGGCGCGATGAACAGGTTGGCGATCTTGTCGGCCGGGCGAACGATGTCCTGGACGTGGACGTTGTCCTCGGTGAGGGCGTCGTAGATCGAGGTGCTCAGCTCGTGGATGTCGAGGAACGACATGGAGCTGTTCGCCTGCGGATCGAGGTCCACCAGCAGGGTCTTCACCCCCTTGCTGGCGAGGGCGGCGGCGAGGTTGATGGCGGTCGTCGTCTTGCCGACCCCACCCTTCTGATTGGCGATGGCGATGATCATAGGCGGCGCGCAGTCTAAGGAAAGGCCCGGGACAGGTCAAGGGAACGGAAATGCGATGTCGGCGCGCCGACATCGCGGGCAAATGACTGATTTACTGATACTTGCGTGGCAACATCGGCTCACATCGTCCACTTGCCCAGCTCGTCCGGACTGATCTCCTCCAGCCATTTCTTGAGCTTCTCCTCGTCGCTGGCGTCGGTCGCTAGGTCGACGGCCTGGGCCTTGTCGAGGACGGTGCGCAGGACGAAGATGGGCGACTCGGTGCGCAGCGCCAGGGCGATGGCATCGCTCGGCCGGGCGTCGATCGTCAGGGCGGCGTTCTGGTTGCGGACGTGGATGACGGCGAAGAAGGTGCTCTCCCGCAG
>DASUEN010000150.1:0-12723 GCA_036275055.1 Thermoanaerobaculia bacterium | reverse complement strand
TCCCGACCACCCCATCCCCCTCCCCGGGAGAGGGGAACCTGGCCGAACCGTTCTTGCTGTTGGGTGGGGGCTCCCTCTTCTCCCGGTGAGGGGGGCTGGGAGGGGGCGGGAGAAGAGGGCCGGGGTGATGAGGGTCTTGGGCGGGCGGCGCTTCCCACAAAGTTAGCGCTATGGGTCGGCAGGATTCACGGAGCCGTCCTCACAGCACGCCGGCGCCGGCGAGGGCCGAGGCCAGGGGGTGGCCGAGGATCTTCGCCAGCTCGGGCTCCAGGGTCTCCCGCAGACGCCCCGGCTCGGGGCAGAGCACTTCGGTGGGGCCGGCGCAGAGGAGGTCCATGCTGGGAAGCGACATCCCCGGCTTCACCAGCGCCAGCACCGGCAGGTCGCGCAGGGTGGGATCGGCCCGAATCCGCAGCACGAGTTGGAAACCGTCGAGCTCGGGGAGCAGGAGGTTCACCACCACGGCGCTGGGACGGATGCGCTCCAGCAGGTAGAGGGCTTCCCGGCCGTCGCGGGCGGCGAGGGGGCGGCAGCCCAGGCTCAGCACGGTATCGCTCAGCACTCCTTCCTCGCCGGGGCCGTCGATCACCAGCACGGTGCCGCGGCGGGGCTCCGGCGCCATGGCCTCGTTGCGCTCGCGAGGGAGCGGCACCCCCGGACCCTGGGGCGTGGCGGGGAGGAGGAACCTGAAACAACTCCCGCGGCCGGGCTCGCTCTCCACCCAGATCCGCCCCCCTTGCTGCTCCACCAGGCGGCGGGCGATGGCAAGCCCGAGCCCGGTGCCCTCGCGCACCCCGGTCGAGGTCTCCAGAATCTGGTGGAACTCGGTGAAGATCTCCTCCTGCTCCTCGGGGGGAATTCCCGGCCCGCTATCCGTCACCGCGAAGCAGGTCAACGAGCCGAGACAGGCCGCTTCCAGCCCGACGGCGCCCCCTTCCGGCGAGAACTTCAAGGCGTTGCCCAGCAGGTTGAAGAGGACCTGCTTGAGGCGTACGCGGTCGGCGTAGACGGCGAGGCCCGGCGCCACTTTGCACTCGATGCGGATCGCCTTCGCCTCGGCCAGGGGCTGGAGCGTCGTCACCACCTCGGGGATGACGCCGTCGAGCGGCGTCTCCACCGGGTGGAGGTCGAGGCGCCCGGCCTCGATCTTCGACAGGTCGAGGATCTCGTTGATCAGCGCCAGCAAGTGGCGCGCCCCTTTGCGCACGTAGCCGAGGTAGGTGCGCTGGATGGGGAGGAGCGGGGTTTCCTGGTCCTCCTCCAGGATGTCGGAGAAGCCGATGATCGAGGTGAGCGGCGTGCGCAGCTCGTGGCTCATGGCGGCCAGGAACTCGCTCTTCAGCCGATTGGCCTGCTCCACCTCGCGGTTGCGCAGCTCGAGCTCCAGGTTCTGAGTCTCGATCCGCCGCAGGTAGCGCTGCTTGTCGGCCTCCAGGAGCTTGCGGGCCGTGACGTCGCGAAAGAAACCCCGCGTGGCCACGAACCGGCCGTCCCGGAAGCTGGCGGAGGAGTCCCCCTCGATGAAGATCTTGCGGCCGTCCTTGGCCACGAAGATGGTCTCGATGTCCTGTACCTCCTGCCCCGCCAGGAGGCGGCCGAAGACCTCCTGGCAATGAGGCAGCTCGGAAGGGAGGAGGAAGTCGCCGAACGGCCGGCCCAGGACTTCCCCTTCGGCGTAGCCGAGGGTCTCGAGCCAGCTCGGGTTGACGTAGAGGAGGCGGCCGCGGGAATCGACGCTCTGAATCATGTCGCCGGAGCTTTCGCACAGCTCGCGGTAGCGCGCCGATTCGAGCTCCAACTGGCGCAGGGCCGCGTCGCGGCTCCCCTCCAGGCGGACGCCGACGAAGCCGGCCGCACCCGCCACGGCCAGCAGGAGGACGAGGAGGCCGTTCTCCATCCATTCCGAGAGAGGGGAGCCCGCGGGCTCGCTGGAGCGGCCGGCCCCCAGGCGCGCGCCGAGGAGGAGCAGCACCAGGAAAATCGCCAGGGCGGCGAGCAGGAAGGCGCGGCGAGGGCCGCGCCGTAGCCCGTCGCTCACGCCTCCCGCGCCCTCCCCGCGCTCATTGCACCCGCTCCATGGCTCCCGACTCCCCGGCGATCCGCACGGCGCCGTTTTCGATCAGCCAGGCCACGGTCAGCCGGATGCGGCTCGGCGCCGCCCACTGGCCGGTCAGGAGATCCGCGAGAGTGACGTCGGGAAGGGTGCGGATGCGGTCGAGGACCGGGGCCACCGGCAGGCGGGGAAAGGCCTCGGGCACGCCGAGCTCGGCAGGGCCGGAAGGGACCAGCGGCGCATCCTCCTGGGGCAGACAGTGCCAGCGCCTGGCCAGCTCGTCCTCGATCCAGGCCGCTTCCAGGATGGCCCACTGCAGGTCGATGGGTTGCTCGGCGAGGAAGCTCACCTGCTGCGGGGCGGGGTGGGAGGTGAAACGGAAGCGGCCCCAGCCCATGGTCATCAAGGCGACGAGAGCGTCGGCCCCGGTCAAGCGGGCGAAACAGGCCCCGAAGATCGCTCCCTCGCGCAGCACCAGCCGGCCGAAGCCCTCTTTGCCGATGACCGCCAGGAAGCCGCTCTTGCGGTTGCGCTCCAGGACCTGGACGACCTCGCTGAAGGAGAAGTCTTCGAGCTTCCCTTCCAGGCTCTCGGCCTGGCCGGCGGCCTTGGCGAGCAGGCGCTGGAGGCGGAAGACCAGCTCCTTGGGATGGAAGGGCTTGCCCAGGTAGTCGTCGGCGCCGTGCTGGAGGCCGCGCACCCGCTCCACGGCGTCGGCGAGCGACGAGAGCAGGAGGATGGGGACGGACCGGGTGCGCTCGTCGGCGCGCAGGAGGTCCAGCAGCTCGTAGCCATCCAGACCGGGCATCATCACGTCCAGCACCACGGCGCCGAATTCCCCCCGGCGGGCCAGCTCGGGAGCCCGCAGCGGGTCGGAGAGGGTGGAGACCGCGAACCCGGCTCTCGCCAGCACCGTCTCTTCGAGCATGAGCTGATCAGTATCGTCGTCGACCACCAGGATCCTATCCATGGGACTCCTTCTTGCGAAAGCCGTTGTACGGCGATACTGGAAACTAACGGTGCGAAGTTACGATCCACATTAAGGACGTTGAAGCTGGTGGACGTGCCGCCCTGAGGGATTTTCCCCATGCCGGCTGAGGGAATCCCCTCCTACCCGGCGCCCGTCCCGCGGGTTAGCCTGTAGAAAACCATCTGGCCCCGCCTTCACCCCGCGCCGCCCCTGGTGAGAAGCGACTCTGCGTGTCGAGATCGAACGGGCGGCCGGGTTGAAGCATGAGATACTAGCACCCTCACAAGGAGACTCCGAAGCTTGAACGAGGTCGAAACGCCTTCTGCTGGTGAGGCACCGGTACCGGCCGCGGCGGCTCAGCGGCGACCCGCGGCCAGCCGCCGCGGGCCGCGGCTGGGGAGCCTGGCGTGGCATGGAGTGGTCGGGCTCCTGGCGCTGTTCTCCCTGATCTTCATGGGCATCGCGCTGGTCATGAACACCTATGGCCGGCAGCAGGTCGCGGAGCAATCCGCCGGAAAGCTGGAGGAGGCCGGCAAGCGGAGAGTGGAGGAGGTGCGGCGATGGCTCGCCGGCGAGAGGCCCTTCGACCCGTCCAACCTGCAGCGTCTCTCCCAGGCGTGGCAGGGCGAAGCCAGCGGCTACGCCTTCCTGCTCGATCGCGATCAACGGTTCCTCTCCTTTCCCCGGCCCGAGCTGGTGGGTTTGACGAGCCGAGGCGGGGCCGCCGAGGCCCGTGCGGCGCTCACCGCCGGCGAGGTGGCGGCTCGCCATCCGGGATTCCGGCCGATCGCGGACGCCCTCCGGCGCCTGCAGGGGCCGCAGGCGAAGGGCGGAGCGGCGGTGCCGGTCCGTGTCGAAATGCCGGCCGATCTGCTCAACGGGAAACCTTCCCTGGCCCTCGTCTTCCCGGTGCCCGAGACCGGCTGGAAGCTGGTCCAGGTCTCGCCCAAGGGCGAGCTGGAGCAGGCCGCCGATCGCATCTCCCGCTCGCTGCTGCTGCTGATCTCCGGCATCCTGCTCGCCGTGCTGCTCCCCTCCTATCTGTTTCTCTCCCGCCGCTGGATCACGCCCATCACCACCCTGTCCGAGGCCGCCACCCTGGTGCGCGACGGCGAGCTCGACGTCCGGGTCAGCGTGTCGGAGCGGGACGAGATCGCGGTGCTGGCGGACTCCTTCAACCAGATGGTAGACCGGCTGGCGGCCAACACTGCCGGCCTGGAGCACGCCAACGTCGAGCTCGGGCGCTCGCTGGGCCTCACCGATACCATCATGGGGTCGGTGCGCGAGGGCCTGTTCCTGCTCACCCCCGAGCTCACGATCGAGGCCAAGTACTCGGCCGCGACACGGCAGATCTTCGGCCAGGAGGAGCTGGCGGGGGCTGACTTCCTCGACCTGATCCGCCGGATCACCCCCGAGCGCACCCACGAGCTCACCGTCCGCTTCCTGCGCCTGCTGTTCAACCCGGCCAAGACCAACAGCGTGATCGCCAAGGTCAACCCCTTGAAGGAGGTCGAGGCCTCGTTCCCCAACCGTAGCGGGCAGCTCGAGCAGAAGTTCCTGACCTTCACCTTCGAGCGCATCCGCGAGGGCGGCGAGATCCGCCACGCGATGGTGACAGTGGCCGACGTCACCGCCCGGGCGCTGCTGGCGCAGCAGCTCAAGGAGTCACAGCAGCGCATGGAGCGCCAGGCCGAGCTGCTGCTGTCGGTGATGCACGTCGAGCCCCAGATGCTGCGCGAGTTCATCGAGGACGCCCACACCGAGCTCGAGACCATCAACACGCTGCTGCGCGAGGGCCGGTCGGCGTTGCTCTCGATCCCCGACCGCAACACCTACTATCGCCACCTGGCGGACGATATCTTCAAGGGCGTCCATACCATCAAGGGCACGGCGGCGATGCTGCGCATCGACTACTTCGCCGCCGCCGCCCACCGCTTCGAGGAGAAGCTGGCCGCGCTCCGAGGCCGGACCCTCCTGGACGGCAGCGACTTCGTCCCCATCGTGCTCGAGCTGTCGGAGATGGTCGACAGCCTGGCCGAGATCCGCAACGTGCTGGCCCGCTTCGCCGAGACGCAGCGCAGCCTCAAGGCAACCTCCGACACCAGCGACACCGAGGTGCTCTCAGCGTTGGTGACCCGCTTCGTCGACGACTTGGCGGAGAAGTCGGGAAAGAAGGTCGTGGTGGCGTTCCGCGCTCCCAGCGGCCTGGCGATCCCGTTCAAGTACAAGAGCGCGCTCCGCAACGTCATGGCCCAGTTGGCCCGCAACTCGATCGTCCACGGCATCGAGCCCCCGGTCGAGCGGCGGGTGGCTGGCAAGCCGGAGGAGGGGCATATCCAGGTGGCGGCCAGGCAGAACAACGGCAACCTCGAGTTCCTGTTCAGGGACGACGGACGGGGCATTGACTACAAGCAGGTGATCGAGCGGGTGCAGGAGCTGGCCAAGAGCACGCCCTCGATCCTCGAGCCGCTGATCGACCGCGAGCAGAACCGGTGGAAAACGGACGCGCTCGACCAGATGATCTTCCATCCCGGCTTCTCCACCGCCGACCAGACGACCGAAGACGCCGGGCGCGGTATCGGCTTGAGCGCCGTACGCGACGCGCTGGCCAGGCTGGGGGGACAGATCTCCCTGCGGCAGCAGAGGCGGGGCCAGTTCTGCGAGTTCCACATCGTGCTGCCAAATGGGGGCTAGAACCGTGTTGGGAACCAGCGGCAGATTGTTGATCGTTGACGATTCGAGCACCGTCCGGCGCAGCATCGAGCGGCACATCTTCTCGGACCGGGTGACCAAGATCTACCAGGCCGCCAACGGCCGCGAGGCGATGGAGCTGTTCGAGCGCTACCGCCCGGAGTTCGTCACCATGGACCTGACCATGCCCGAGATGGACGGCCTGACCTGCATCTCCAAGATGATGGCCCTGAAGCCGGACACCCGCCTGATGGTGATCTCGGCCCTGGGCGACGCCGAGACCGCCATCGAGGCGGTGGAACGGGGCGCCAACGAGTACGTGGTCAAGCCGTTCTCGGCCGAGGACCTCAACCTGGCGCTCACCAACCTGATTGCCGAGGCCTGAGGCCTGCGATGAGCGACGAGGAGATCCAGGTCTTCATCGATGGCGTGGTGCGCTATTTCGAACGGGTCACCGGCGAGCCGGCGGAGGTCGATGCACCGTACCTCAAGGGCGAGGACTCGGTCACCCTGGACTTCACCGGGGTGATCGGCATCTCCGGGCGCCACCGCGGCGCGGTGTACTTCACCTCCGGCGCCGAGCAGCTCACCGAGTTGCTGCACCGCTTGGGCGAGACCGTGATCGGCTTCTCCGACCAGGAGGACCTGGTGGGCGAGGTCGCCAATACCATCGCCGGCAACGCCCGCCAGTACTTCGGCAGCGAGTTCCTGATCTCGGTTCCGCTGGTGCTCTTCGGGCAGCCGGACAGGATCTCCTTTCCCCACCACTTGAAGAACTTCGTCATCCCGATCACCTGGCGCAGCTATCGGAGCTACCTCATCATCTGCCTCGAGCGGGCCACGGCCGAGCGCGACGCCCCGGAGCTGAGGTCACAGCCGGGCGTGATCGTCGACCTCCAATCCTGAAGCCGGGAGATTTCAATGGACACGATGCCGCACCACTTCAACCTGTTCCTCGTCGCCCTCTCCTACGTGATCTCGGTCCTGGGCTCCTTCACCGCGCTCAAGCTCTGCCGCCAGCACGCCGGGGCTCGCGGCGCCGAGAAGTGGCGTTCGCTTTTGGCTGGGGCCCTGGCGATGGGGGCGGGGGCGATCTGGTCGATGCACTTCATCGGCATGCTGGCCTTCGACATGGGCATGCCGGTGGCCTACGACGTGCCGATGACCCTGGCCTCGCTGCTGGTGGCGGTGGTCGTCACCGGCCTCGGGATCTACGTCGTGGGCCAGGGACCGACCAGCCCGTGGCGGCTGATCGGCGGGGGCACGGCCATGGGGCTGGGGGTGGCTGCCATGCACTACACCGGCATGGCCGCGATGCGGATGCAGGCCCATTTGGTTTACGACCTGGTCATCGTGGGGATCTCGCTGGGGATCGCGGTGGTGGCGTCGATCGCTGCCCTGTGGCTGGTCTTCAACACCACCCGCCTGTGGCAGATCGTCGCCAGCGCCCTGGTGATGGGGCTGGCCGTGTGCGGCATGCACTATACCGGCATGAAGGCGGCGATCATGCGGCACGACCCTGCGCTGCCGGCCCAGGTGGTGGGGCTCTCGCCCGAGATCCTGGCCTATGTGATCTTCCTGGTGACCCTGGTGATCCTGTCTCTGGCGTCGCTGTTGGGCAGCGACCGGCAGGCGATCACGATCCGGCGCACGGCGTAGCCCCTGTTTCTGGATCGGTGTCCCTGCAAGGCTCGCGATGATGGGCCTCCCGCTGCTTGTGGAAGGCCACCTGCTGCTCGTGATGCGCGATCCTCGCCTCCAGCTTCGCCAAGATCTCCGCCACCGAAGCGATGTGCTCTCTTCGTCTCCTTGGAAGACTACAGCGGTCAAGGCTCTCCTCTCCTGTACGCGACATCGCGACATCTTGCGCCGCCGAAAGACCACCGGAGAGGGGCGTCAGAGGGGAAGGGGGAGAATCGCCTCTTATCGAGACTCTTCTATGTCTAAGAGGGTGGAACCTGTTCCCCCCTGCAGCGAGCCCCCGCCTGAGCAGCCGGAAAGAGCCGCTCCCATTCCACATTTGGAACGTGCAAGCTCGACCGCCGTTTCAAGAATGAAACGCCGGCCTTCGCCTCTGGTCTTGTCAAATCGCGTGCGCTGTCTCCCTTCAACGGTTTGGGAGAAACGAGGGAAGCTGGCTCAGCGTCTGCACTCCCGGTCAGGCCCGGTCACTTCGGACCGCACCAGACAAGGAGTTGCTTTATGGCGCTTCACTTCCGGAAGCTGTTGCTCTACGGTTGCTTGTTCCTCTTGACTGCCGCGATGGCGAGGGCACAGATCCGCACCGTTCTCGTGTCTCCGACACCCGGCAATCCTGCCGCCAGCGGCACCACCCTTCGCAATGCCCTGGCGGCGATTCCATCGCCGTCCTCGATGGACCGCTGGCTCGTCAAGATCGAGCCGGGCATCTACGACATCGGCACGACTCCCCTCCCAATGCGGTCCTGGGTAGATATCGAAGGATCGGGAATCGGCGTGACGACGATCCATGGCAGCGTGGACTCATCCTCAGACGGCACCATCAACGGCGCGGACAACGCGGAGCTCCGTTTCCTGACCGTGGAGGCCCAGAGCAACTCGGCCATCGCGATCGCGAACACAGCGGCCGCCTCGCCTCGGCTCTACCGGCTAAAGATTGTAGTAACCGCACCGAATGCCTGGGGAATCCGGAACGTCAGCTCGGCTCCTGTCATCGAAGAGTGCGAGATCTATGTCACCGGAACCGGCGCTGCAAACACGATAGCGACCGGAATCCTGTTCAAGCTTTTCCCGCCGACTGGGATCCGCAGCTCGATCCTGCGCACCAAGCTCGTGGTTTCGGGAGCGACCACCAACTATGGAATCAACCTGCTGAATGCACAGACGGTCACCTTGATCCGCGATTCTCGGATCGATGTCGCGGGAGGTACCACGACCTACGGCATCTCGGCAACTCCCAACGGCAGTTGGCCAGGGCAAGAAAACCTGCAAATCAGAGACTCGGAAATCAGCTCCTATGGAGGCGGCTCCGCCTCCTATGGAATCAGGTTCGACACGTCAACCTCTGTATCCCTCGACATCAGCACCAGCAAGGTCTGGGGCCATATTTCTCCCACAACCTACGGGATTCTGCAGCTCGGGACCTCTCCAATCGGTTTGCAGGGCGCATCCGTAACCGGCTTCACTCAGACCATCCAGACCGCCGGGAGCGTCTCGATCCAAAGCACGCTTCTCAATGGCGGCCCGGCGACCGCCTCCGGCTGGCTCGGCTGTATGGGAGTCTGGGACGAGAACGGCGTCTTCTACACCAACTCGTGCCCGTAGCCGTATGAAAGGGCGCCGGCAGACCACTGGTTGCCGGGCCCAGGGGCTACCACCCGCCCCCGCGTACGGGTGGCAGCCCAGGAGGGATGCCAGGAGGATGGGCCCGCATTCATCCTCCTGGCAGAGCCTCAGTTGTCAAAGAACGGCGTCTGCCTCCGCGGGTGGGTCTTGGAGCAAGCGTCTATGAGGTGAGGCCCCTTACCTCTCCTGGTAATGGAACTGGAGGAGGCCGCAAGCCGCCATCCTCGGGAAGTCGTCATCCAGAGACCACACGGCCGAGCCCTGCTGCGCCGCCAGAGCGCCGATCAAAAGATCCGCAAACCCGAACTGCTCCCCGGCTCGGGACGCCTATCCAGCCAAGAGTCGATCAGCTTCCACGTCTCGCCGTCTGGAAAGAAGGTCGGCAATGCGGAAAACAGACGACGAAGGCAAGGTCGATCCTGGAGCGAGGCGCCAACCAGGACCTCGATCCGAACCGGCGCGGCCAGTGCCACCAAGTCTGCATCCAGGATCTCACGCAGGTGCGTGGCCTCGACTGCTTCGCGTGAAGCACTCCGCTGCGTGGGCGGCGCGCAGGAAAAGTCGCTGTCCAAGTCGGACGCTTCATGTAGCATATATCGATGCATAGGCGCCGCTCTGGCGGGAGGCGAATCTGTTGGAGCTCGCCGCCTCGTGGGAGCCTCTCGACGAAGAGCTCCCCGACATCAATGATGATGATGATCTCCCGCCGCTCAGGGACGTGGATCTCTAAAGATGGCCGGTTATCGTTACCTGGTGGATGCCAACACACTTTCGGATTTCATCCGGAACCCCAAGGGTTCGGTGACCAAGAGGCTCGCCGTGGTCGGCGTGGCACGGTCTGCACGAGCATCATCGTTGCCTGGACTTTTCATCGAGAACTGGGTGGTCTCCCAGCGCCCTTGACGGCCGTGCATTGGTCAGCTCGGCCGGCCTCGGGATCGATCCGTAGCGACGAAACGCCTGACACCTTTCGAGCGACACCTTTCGAGCGGAACCCGTCTTGGAGGACCACCCGTTCCAGCAAAACCTGTCCCGGGGCATTTGCCTGGGAGCGCTGGCGTCCCGCCGGCAACGAGCTCCACTTCTGAGAGGGGCTCAGAGGCGTGGAGGAGAGGCCTTCACCTCTTGGAGAGCCGATAGCACGCGAGAGCGATCGGCGTTCTCGCGGGCCGCCAAGCGATCCATCAGCTTCTCGATATCGCCGTCGCATTCCGCGAGAAGCTTCTCGCGAGTCCTGTGGATCTCTGCCACGATGGGGTCATCGAACCGGTCCTGGCTCATGCTGCTCTCCTTCGCCTTCAGCATAGCTCTTCGGGGGTCAGAATTACAGGGGTAGCTCGCCCGAGTTTCTGGTTCACGTCCGCGAGACGCTGAACGCTTTTCGCGCAGCCTTGGTGGCGGCGTGGACTCGCGAAGCCGACGACCGAGCGAGAGAAACGGGCCGATTCTGCGGATCGCGCGCCAGGACGGCTTCGACGCCGGGGTGAGCTTGGTCGATCTCGAGTAGCTAAAAACACCAGGCACCTTTTTCCACCAGGCACCTTCTTCCCGCAAAACCGGCGGCCGGCGAAAAAACTTGTCAGATCGCGACCTCGTTCTACGTCTTATATAGGGCGGCGCAGCAAGGATAGTCCGCCATGCACAACACCCGCGGCCTCGTCGCCTCCTCGGCGACCGGGCCGCGGGCTCGCGCCTTGATCGCCGACTCGACGGGCTGACGTGTCTCTACTGCCTTCAACTGCAGGATGGCCCTACACCTGGTATGTCGTAGAGTCCCAAAGGTCGAACTTAGCGCGCTATCGCGCGAACCTTGAAGCCGGGCTTGAGGCTCTTCCCACCGGTTCTTCTGTCTTGAGATGACGAAGTACGCATAAAGAGGTATCGTCGGGCTCCGATGCTGTCGGTCGGCTCCCGGATCCGGTACAGGCTCGCACGCCACAGATCGCTGGACAGCCCGCGTGCTCTCCTCGCCGGGCACCCTCGACGCTTCAGCGGTCCTGTCCGTCATCTTGCCAGAGCTTTCCGGCGTCCTGCACGGCCTGCCCGGCGCGTTGCCGGATGTGGCAGGCCGAACACTGGGCATGGCAGGTGAAGCAAATGGCGTGGCAGGTCTAAGAACGGGCATGGCAGGTGAAGCAAATGGCGTGGCAGGTCTAAGAACGGGCATGGCAGGTGAGACAAATGGCATGGCAGGTCTAAGAACGGCCATGGCAGGTGAAACAAATGGCATGGCAGGTCTGAGAACGGGCATGGCAGGTGAAACAAATGGCATGGCAGGTCTGAGAACGGGCGTGGCAGGTGAAGGGCTGGGCGTGTCCTGTGAAGCGTCGTGACCTATGAAGCGCTGGGCGTGACCTCCTCTGCGGGTCCGATCGGAGCCGATGAGCTGGGGCGTTCTCGGGCCCGCATGGACAGCACCCTGGCGGAGGCTCACGGGCGGATGCCTGCGACGGCCAGGGCTGAATCCTGTTCACCTCCTGTACCTCCAGACTGGCTCGGTGCTACTGAGTGTAGAATCTCATCGAGGCCTCATGAATCGAGACTTCGGCACGTCAAGGGACCAGACGATGACTGGACATCGAATCTTTGCAATGCCATTTGCGGCCGTGTACCCAGCCTATCTGAAGAAGGCTGAGCGGAAGGGCCGTACGAAGGAAGAGGTTGACCGTATCATCTGCTGGCTCACGGGCTATGACCAAACCGGCCTGCAACATCAGCTCGAGAAGAGGACGGACTTCGAGACCTTCTTTGCGCAAGCTCCAGCCCTGCATCCGAACAGCTCACTGATCAAAGGCGTGGTCTGCGGTATCCGCGTGGAGGAGATCGAGGATCCGCTGATGCAGAAGATTCGCCAACTGGACAAGCTCGTCGATGAGCTTGCCAAGGGCAAGGCTATGGAGAAGATTCTTCGCCAATGAGTATCGGTGCTCATGGCTACAGTGAAAGGCCTCGCCGTCGCGCCTCACGGCGCGCACCGGGCCGGACGGCGCCCTCATCCCGGTCACCGAGTAGGATCGCGCGCTGGGACCCTTTGCTGATCCTCCGGGGCCTCGATGCGCTGGCCCGCGCCGAAGCGCTGGGCGGCAATGGACCCTATGTGCTACAAGCCGCACTCGCCGCCTGCCACGCCCGCGCGCGCCGGGCCGCCGAGACCGACTGGCCGCGCATCGCCGCGCTCTATGACCGACTGCGCGTCGTGGCGCCCTCGCCCGTGGTCGATCTCAATCGCGCGATCGCCCACAGCATGGCCTTCGGCCCGAAGCGGGCCTCCGACTGGTGGACGAGATCGGCGGCGACGACGCCCTCCGCCACTATGCGCCCTTGCCGGCGGCGAGAGGCGACTTTCTGTTCCGGGCCGGCCGACTGGCCGAGGCGCGTTCAGAATTCAAGGCTGCGGCCACGCTGACCCGCAACGTGCGAGAAAGGGCCTTTCTTCTTGCACGGGCGGATGCCTGCGACGGCCAGCGCTGAATCCTGCGGATGGGGCAGGCCTTCGCCTGCACGAGCGGCTCGAATTCGTGATGGTCAGCGCAGGCGTCGAAGGCGGTTGGCGTATAATTCGGATGCCGGGCATTTTTCTCCTGCTAGGAAGACCGAGAGATGTTTCCAACAAGGCCAGGACATCTAGATGGAGTCGACAATGGGCGGCGAGTTTCCTGAAGAGGTGCTGTGATGATCGACAACC
>DASUEN010000149.1:0-42204 GCA_036275055.1 Thermoanaerobaculia bacterium | reverse complement strand
GGCATCGAGGATGAGCTCGTCGAACACCGCCGTGCGCACGATCATCGGCCACGCGTAGGCCTCCCCATGCTTCATCTCGCCGAGGATCGTCCGGCCGCGCTCTCCCGCCAGCCGTTCGGCGAACGGATCGTGGAAGATCGCGTCCGGGCGCGCGCTCTCCATGGCGCGATAGACAGCCACCCAGCGTGCGGTGTCGGAGACGTTCTCGATGGCCATGAAGGAGTCCTCCCCGGCGGGAGTCTATCGCAAGACACCGCGCAGGAATCCACAGGGCCAGGCGTCAGGACCCGCCCGCCTGACCCTGCCGCTCGGCGAGATAGCTGCCGAAGATACCGTCTCCTTCTTTGAGGTCCCCGTGACAACGCTGGCAGCCGGAGGTGGCGTCGAGCTTGACCGGTTGCATCGAATCTCCAGCGAAGAAACGAAACTCCCAGTCCAGCGATGCTGGATTGAAGCCGGCCTGCCGTTTGATCATGAAAGCGACGGAGACGAGGCGGTCGCTCCCTTGGATCAGCTTCGCCTTGGCGATTACCGAGCCGGCCGGAAATTTCGCGCCGCGAGGGCTGCGCATCAGCGGGAGGGCCGTGGGATTGGCGTAGACGCGGATGAAGCGGTCCGTGCCGGTGGGCAGAGTCTCTCCGGGATGATATTGCTGCGTCGCGGGCTCCGGTACGCAGGCCACCCAGACGGCTCGCGGCACCTTGTAAGGTCCGGCCGTCAGCTCCGGCCACGAGGCGAAGTCCCGCAGCGCCGCGTGCTCGGAAAGCGGCGGCGGTCCGCTCAGGCCCAGAAGAGAACCACCGAGCAGCGCGAGGCCGAGGGCGGCCAACCCGCGGCGGGCATCCATCAGCAACTCGCGCTGTGGCAGAGCAGCGTGCCGCAGGTCGTGTAGGTGTGGGGGAGGGGAATCCTCCCGGCCGCAACCCGGAGATCCTGGCTGCTGAGCTGGCAGAGGGTCTCGCGGTGGAGGCTGAGCTGCTGCTCGAGCTTGCGTGACGGGGTCTTCTTCATGGCGTCGTCTCCTCTCGGAGGGGTCAGTATAATGGAGGGCGCCGCCATGAAATCCATCGACTTCAAAACCCTGCGCAGCCGCATGGTCGATCGTCAGATCGCCGGCCGCGGCGTGCGGGACCCGCGGGTGCTGGAGGCGATGCGAAGCGTCCCCCGGGAGGCGTTCGTTGCCGAGAGCCTGGCGGAGCTGGCCTATGACGACTCGCCGCTGCCGATCGCGGAGGAGCAGACGATCTCCCAGCCCTACGTCGTGGCCCTCACGGCCGAGGCCCTGGAGATCCAGCAGGGGGACAAGGTGCTGGAGATCGGCGCCGGATCGGGGTATGCGGCGGCGGTGCTGTCGCGGCTCGGCGGGGAGGTCTATGCCGTCGAGCGCCATGAGTCGCTCGCCCGGGAAGCGCGGGAACGCCTGGCACGCCTCGGCTACACGAACGTGCACGTGCGCCACGGGGACGGCACGCTGGGATGGGCCGAGCACGCGCCCTACGATGCCATCGGGGTGGCGGCGGGCGGGCCGGAGATCCCTCAGGCGCTGCTCGATCAGCTCGCCGAAGGCGGCCGGCTGGTGATCCCCGTGGGGCCGAATCCGCGCTCTCAGGAGCTCGTCCGGGTGCGCCGGCGAAGGGAAGGCGGCGACGTTCGCGAGAACCTCGGCGCCGTGCGTTTCGTCCCTCTGATCGGCGCCCAGGGGTGGGACGGGGAGCGCCCAGGCTGAGCTTCGGGATGAGCCAGATCGGCCTGGACGACCGCCTGCAACCCCCCACCCCCCATTTCCGTACGGATATACTCAAGGGGACCGGCTTCGATCCCGCGGACGCTTCTGTCTGGCGGGAGCTTTGCGGTACGGGAGGGTCCGGTTTGACCAGGGATCGCGTCACGGGCCGCGACGTCATCCTCGCGATCGGCGAGAACATGAGCCAGAGCCTGGAGCCGCTGGTGACCAAGACCATCGCGCCCAGCCTCTACCAGGTGTACCTCCATCCGGACGACTACGACCACCTGCGGACGCTGTTCAAGGAGCTCGAAGCGGAGGCCCGCGCCCTCCTCGACGGCGAGCTCGAACGGCTCAACCGCGGCTCGGAGCCCGCTTTCTCCCGCATCCTGCGCAAGAAGAAGGACGCGCCCCCGGCACCCCCCAAGTTCGTCAGCGCCGAAGGGAAGTGGACCATCCGCTTCCAGGAGGACCCCAACGGCAGCCTGAGCCCGGGCGACGTCGAGGTGGTCTCGGAGTTCGCCCGTCCCCCCGAGGCGGGGTATGGCGCGGGGTCACGGACGCAGCGGATCTCCACCACCCGCAAGCTCGGCCAGCCGCAGATGACCACCAAGCGCGATACGGCGCCGGTCGGGACGGCCGCGACGGGCGAATCCCAGCCCGGCGCGCTCGCCCGCCTCGTCTATCAGGACGACCGGGGAAAGCACACCTTCCTGATGACCAAGGAAGAGATCGTCATCGGCCGCCAGGCTCCGGACGTGTGGGCCGATCTCTCCCTCGATACCTCGCTCGACGTCTCCCGCGAGCACGCCCGCCTCCAGCGCGCGGAGGACGGGACGTTCCGCATCAAGGACCTCTCCAAGCTCGGTACCACGGTCAACGGCACGCCGCTCCCGCGCAGCCTGGAGAACGGCGAGGGGGGCGTGCAGGACCTCGATCGCTGGGTGGACCTGCCGGACAAGGCCAGGATCGGCCTCGCCGGGGTGATCTACCTCGACTTCGAGAGGACGGCCGGCGCGTGACGGCGCTCTATTTCGCCCGCTGGGCCTTCCTCGGGGCGCTCGTCGTCCTGGTGGCGGTGATGGCGCTGCTCGCCGCCCGGGAGAAGCGTTAGCATGGCCGCCAAGACTCCCAAAACTGCTGCCAGGCGCCCCCTGGCTGCCTGCCTCTCCGACCCGGGGCGCGAGCGGGAGAACAACGAGGACCGCGTGCTCTGCGATCCCGAGCGGGGGATCTATGCCGTGATCGACGGCGTGGGCGGCGAGTCGGGCGGGGAGATCGCGGCACAGACGGCGCTGGAGATCCTCCAGGCCCGCCTCTCCCGCCGCACCACTGACGCCGCCCGCCTGGTACGCGAGGCCATCGCCCTCGCCAACAAGCAGATCTGGGAGCGGGCGCAGGCCAATCCCGCCCTCACCGGCATGGCCTGCGTGCTCACCGTGGCGGTGGTGGATGGCGACCAGGCCACCATCGGCCACGTGGGCGACAGCCGCCTCTACCTGCTGCGGCGGGGGGAGATCCGCAAGGTCACCCGCGACCACTCGCCCATCGGCGCCCGCGAGGACGTGGGCGAGATCTCCGAGGCCGAGGCCATGAGCCATCCGCGCCGCAACGAGATCTTCCGCGACGTGGGCTCCGCCCCGCACCAGCCGGACGAGGAAGGGTTCATCGACGTCACCCGCATCGTCTTCCCGCAAGACGCGGCGCTCCTGATCTGCAGCGACGGCCTCTCGGACCTCGTGACCTCGGGCGCCATCCTCGCGACGGTCGAGGCCCGGGCGGACGATCCGCAGCAGGCGGTGGCGGATCTGATCGCCGCGGCCAACGCCGCCGGGGGGAAGGACAACGTCTCGGTGGTGCTGGTCGAGGGGGAGCGCTATGCCGCGAGCCTGCGGGCCGCGGGGAAAGGCGCCGAGACGCGGCCGGACCTGCGACGCGCCCAGCATGTCTCGCCTTCGGCTCTGCGGTCGATCGCGGCGGCCTTCGCCAGCCGGCCGGCGTTCCTGCTCTACGGGCTGGTGCTCGGCGCCTTCGCCGTGGCCGCCTTGGGGCAGAGCGGTCTCCTCCCCACGGTGAAGCTGGGGGGCCACGCCGCGGCCGGCGACGTGGTGCGGGTGGGCGCGGGCGACGGCGGGGTGGCCACCATCACCGAGGCGCTGGCCAAGGCGCAGACGGGGCAGGTGATCGAGGTCGCCCCCGGCGAGTACCGCGAAACGGTCCAGCTCCGCTCCGGCGTCGACCTGGTGAGCCGCGTCCCCCGGGGCGCCGTGATCCTGCCGCCGGCCGGGAGCGCCGTGGCCGCCGTCTCGGCGCAGGGGGTGGACGACGTCCTCTTCTCCGGCTTCCGCATCGCGGGCGATCCCCAGACTCCCCTCCAGGTGGGGGTGCGGCTGGCGGATTCCACCGCCGAGGTGCAGGGGATCGAGGTCACGGGCGCCGTCACCACGGGGATCGACGTCTCGGGCGACGACCGCTCGACGGTGCGCGCCAGCTTCCTGCACGACAATCCGGGCGGCGGCGTGCTGATTGCGGGCAACGCCGCGCCCACGTTGCAGAACAACCTCATCTCCCGCAACGGCCGAACGGCCGGCGCCCTGCGGCCGGGGGTCGAGGTGCGTGACGCGGCGCGCCCCCTCCTGGTCGAGAACCGGTTCGACGGCAACGGCGGCGGCGGCGTGCTCCTCCCTTCGCCCGAGCGGGCGGACGAGGTCTTCTCCTGGAGCGCTTTCGCCAACGCCTCCCGGGCCGAGGCGGTGCGGGTGGCGCCGCCCCCGGCTGCCGGAGCCGGGACTCCTCCCCCCTCCTCGTCGCGTCCCCATTCCTCAGGAGCGGGGCAGCACCGGTGACGATGCTCGCGGCACACCAAGTCGGCCGGTTCGAGCTGCGCGACTTCCTGGGCCGCGGCGCGATCGGCGACGTCTACCTCGCCTGGGACCCGGATTCCAGCCGCGAGGTGGCGCTCAAAGTGATCCGCGCCAACCGCGCCGATCCCGAGATGTTGCAGGCGGAGAAGAACGGCATCTCCCTCCAGGAGCAACTCTCGCGGGTGGCGCCGCAGGTGGCGGCGGTCTACGAGTGGGGGCAGGACGGCGACTTCTTCTGGGTGGCCATGGAGTACGTGGCGGGCACGGACCTGTCGCAGGTCCTCTCGCGGGGCGCGCTCGATCCGGACCGGGCGGCGGGGATCGCCGTCCAGCTCTGCGCCATGCTGGAGACCTGCCACCAGTTCTCGGCCGAGATCGGCGGGCGGAAGGTCTACGGCATCGTCCACGGCGACGTCAAGCCGGAGAACATCCGCCTGCAGGAAGAGGACCGGGTGCGGGTGCTGGACTTCGGCATCGCCAAGCACCTCTCGCAGACCCGGCGGTTCACCGTCAACCTCTTCGGCAGCCTCCCCTATACGCCGCCCGAGCGGTTGGACCGCGGCGGCGTGGACCGCCACTCGGACCTCTGGGCCCTGGGCGTCGTTCTCTATCTGATGGTCGCCGGCTACACGCCGTTCGACGGCGGCGATCCCGAGGAGGTGGAGGGGAAGATCCGCTCCGGGCGCCCGCCGGAGGCGCTGCCGCCGGACGTCTCCCCGGGGTTGAGCAAGATCATCCGGCGCAGCCTGGACTTCCACGTCTCCCGCCGCTACGCCACGGCGGCGGAGATGGGGGCGGACCTCGCGGCGTGGGGCGAGGGGAAGCCGCTGCCCAGCGAGGTCGAGGAGGCCGAGCGCCGCCGGGAGGCCGGCGACGCGCGCGAGGACCTGAACGCCACCCGCCGCACCCGGCTGCCGCTCGACGACTCGGGCGCCTTCCGCTCGTCGGAGACGCGCCGCACGACTGGGACGACCGAGCCGGCGGCGACGGACGCGATCGGACCGATTGGACAGATCAGTCCGAGCGGACCGATCGCTTCGCTGGAGGACTCGCCCGCCGAGCCGCCGCCGGCTCCCCCGCCCTTCAAGGCTCCCCGCTGGCCGGTGCAGCTCACGGTGGTCCTGCTGGCGCTCGCCCTCGGCCTCGCCTCGCAGATCTGGGTGCGCAGCGCGGCGGGGTCGATCCAGCACGACCTCGCGACCGAGACCTCGCCGGACCTCGACGCCCTGTGGGCGCGCTATCACCGCATCGCCCCCTTCGGCCTCCCGGGCTCGGGGCTCGCGGACGTGCGCCAGGACCTCAAGGAGGCGCTGGTCAAATCCGCGGACCGCATCCTCGCCACCTACCGCGGGGACGCACCCTCCACCGCCAAGCCGGGGTGGCAGAAGGCGCACGACCGGCTGAAGGAGGCGGTGGACGTGGACTACGGCGACCGCTCGGCGCGGGCCAAGCTGCTCTACACCCAGGGGCACCTCGACCGCATCGATTCCCAGGGGATGAGGGCCCAGGGGCAGCGCAAGGAGGCGCAGGGGAAGCTCCAGGACGCCGTCTACCAGTTCGAGGAGGCGGCGAAGCTAGCGCCCGAGTGGCCGGACCCGTACCTGGGGCTCGCCCGCGTCTACTCCTACGAGCAGCCGGACCTGGCGAAGCTGCAGGAGGTGCTCAACCAGCTCGAGCGGCGCAACTATCCGCTGGGCCGGCGGGAGAAGGCCATGCTGGCCGACGCCCACCGTCTCCAGGGGCAGCAGCTTCAGGCTCAGGCGCAGGGAGCAGAGGGGAGCGAGCAGGAGCCGGAGCTGCTGGCCAACGCCAGGGAGCACTACGCCCAGGCCGTGGATCTCTACCGCGAGATCGCCCCCTATGCCGACTCGAAGACCAACCGCGCCGCCGTCCAGGCCCAGGTGGAGCTGATCGACGACCGTCTGCGGGAGCTGGGGCGATGAGGCCCTCGACTCCAGGAGCAGATCGGACCGATCATCCGACCGATCCGACCGATCGGACGGATCCGACGGATCCTCAGGGGAGCCCCCGCCCATGCCGGTGACCCGCAGCACCGCCGCCAACCGCCAGAGCCGGGCCGCCGCTCCCGGGGGCGGCTTCCGCATGCCGGCCATGCCAGGCATGCCGGGCGGCCCCTCGTCCAGGAACCGCGAGGCCCTGCTGCTCGCCGCCGCGGGCCTGGTGGTGCTCCTCGGCGTGATCCTGGTCTACCTGGCGACGGTCAAGCCCCTGGAGGGGTTCGAGCCGAAGCTCACCGCGGGCGAGGTGGTGAGCCTGAATGCCCTGCGCAGCGCGGACCAGCTCCTCCCCGTGCTCGACGCCTTCGACAGCTCGGCGGAGCGGTCGTTCGTGGCCCAGGAGGTCTGGAAGCGGGCGCACCAGGGGACGATCCCCAACGTCGGCGAGCTGGCGCGCATCCGCGTTCCCGTCAGCGACATCGCGGGGGACCGGCGGCTCACCGGCTTCCGCGAGCGGCTGGCCCAGGCCCGCCAGCGCGCAGGCGGCGGCGAGGTCACCTCGCTCAACCTCTTCACCCTGGCCCAACTGCGCAAGGTCAAGCCGCGGCTGGTGGTGCGCACGCCCGGCCAGTTCCGCTCCTCCTTCTGGCTGTGGACAGCCCTCTTCTTCCTCTCGTTCGCCGCCGTGCACGCCGTCTGGCGCTTCCGGCGCTTCCAGGGGGACGAGCTGCTCCTGCCCATCGCCCTGCTCCTCACCGGGCTGGGCCTGGCGGTGATGACCAGCGTGCGCGATCCGCTACGCGACCTGCCTCTCTACTTGACCTTCATCCAGGGCGCGGTGGGCGGCTGCGTCCTCTTCGCCGCCTGCAGCCTGGTCGATTACGAGCGCTCCCCCCTGCGACGCATGAGCTACGCACCGCTCTTCGCCGCCTTCCTCCTCTCCGTCGTCCTCATCCTCTTCGGCAGCGGCCCGGAGGGGAGCGACGCCAAGGTGAACCTCCTGGGGTTCCAGCCGGTCGAGGCGATCAAGATCCTCGTCGTCCTCTTCCTCGCCGGCTACTTCTTCGACCGCTGGGAGTTCCTGCGCGAGCTGCCGGAAACGCGGGGCCTGCCGGGCTCGCTCGCACGGCTGGGGATCCCCCGCTTCGAGTACTTCGCGCCCCCGATCCTCGCCATCGGCCTGGTGCTGGTGTTCTTCTTCCTGCAACGCGACCTGGGGCCGGCGCTGGTCCTCGCCATCCTCTTCCTGAGCCTCTACTGCATCGCCCGCGGCCAGGCGTGGATGGCGGTGGTGGGCACGGCGGCGATCGTCGCCGCCTTCTGGATCGGCTACCGCCTCGGTTTCCCCAAGACGGTGACCGGCCGCCTCGAGATGTGGCTTTCGCCGTGGGACAACTCGTTCCGCGGCGGCGACCACCTGGCGCAGTCGCTGTGGGCCATGGCCGGCGGCGCCCTCTCCGGCACGGGGCTGGGGCTCGGCCAGCCGCAGCGGGTGCCGGCCGTCCACACCGATCTGGTGCTGGCGGCGGTGGGCGAGGAGCTTGGCTTCCTCGGCCTGCTGGCGGTGGTGGCGCTCTACGTCCTCCTGGTGGTGCGCGGCTTTCGCGCCGCCTACCGGGCGCAGGGGGTCTACAGCTTCTTCCTGGCTTTGGGGCTCACCATCCTGGTGGCCCTGCAGATCCTGCTCATCGCAGGGGGGATCGTGGGGGTGCTGCCGCTCTCGGGCGTCGTCTCCCCCTTCCTGAGCTCCGGGCGCTCGGCGATGTTCGCCAACTTCCTCATCCTCGGCATGCTGGCCGCCGTCTCCGCCCATCCCGGCGGGCCGGACTCGTCCCGCCGCTTCCAGGGGCCGGCGAGGTGGACGGCGATCGCCCTCGGCGTGGTGATGATCGCCATCGTCGCCAAGGCCGCCCAGGTGCAGGCGTTCCAGGCGGACCGCTTCCTCTCCCGCGGCGCCCTCACCCTCCAGGGAGACCTGAAGCGGCGCTACGAGTACAACCCGCGGCTGGTGGATATCGCCCAGAGCATCCCCCGCGGCAGCATCGTGGACCGGAACGGCGTGCTCCTCGCCACCAGCGATCCCGCCGAGCTCGAAGCACGGCGGGCCATCCTCGAACGGCTGGGGGCTACCTTGCCGCCGGCTCCCCTGAAGCCGGAGAAGGGCGCCCGCTACTACCCCTTCGGGGGCAGGACGTTCCACCTGCTGGGCGACCTCAACAACCGGGTGAACTGGGGCGCGCCCAATACCTCCTACGCCGAGCGCGACTCGCGCATCCGCCTCCAGGGGTACGACGACTTCGCGGGAGTGGTCGAGGTGCAGCAGCCGGACGGCGGCAAGACGCGGGAGATCCAGCTCGACTACGGCGAGCTGATCCCCCTGCTGCGCTATCGCTGGCGGCCGGACCATCCTGCCGTGCGCCGCATCCTGGACCGCGACCGCTCGTTGCGCCTCGCGATCGACGTGCGCTTGCAGCTCAAGGCCGCCGACGTGCTGGAGCGCTACGCCCGCCAGGCGGGCTTCGGCGGCGCGGCGGTGGTGATGGATGCGGCGACCGGCGAGCTCCTGGCCTCGGCGAGCTACCCGTGGCCCAAGCGCCTCCCCGTGGTGGCCGCCGACCCGGGCGAGGGGGATCAGACACGCAGCGAGATCATCGACCGGGCGCGCTACGGCATCTATCCGCCGGGCTCCACCTTCAAGGTGGTGACCGCCATGGCGGCCCTGCGCAAGGACCCGGGGCTCGCCGCCAAGACCTTCGAATGCCGGCTCCTCCCCGACGGCCGCGTGGGCAACACCGTGCGGGGATGGGGGAAGGCGATCCGCGACGATCCCACGGACCGCGAGCCCCACGGCCAGGTGAACCTGGACAAGGGGCTGGTGGTCTCCTGCAATGCCTTCTTCGCCCAGCTCGGCACCTACGAGGTGGGGCCGGAGGCGCTGCTCGAAACCGCCAAGAAGCTCGGCATCTCCGTGGCGCGGCCGAACACGCCCCAAGCGCTCAAGGACGCCATGCCCCAGGCCTCCTATGGTCAGGGGCAGGTGGTGGCCACACCGCTCCAGATGGCCCGGGTGGCGGCGACGCTTGCCAACGGCGGCGCCATGCCTGAAGGGCGGTGGGTGATCGACGAGAGCAACACCCGGCGAGCCGAGGCGGTGCCGGTGCTGGCGCCCGATCTCGCCAAGAGCCTCGCGGGCTCGCTGCGCCGCGTGGTGACGCAGGGCACGGGCGCCCGCTTCCTCGCCGGGGTCCAGCCCGCGATCGCCGGCAAGACGGGGACGGCGGAGGTCAAGGACAAGGGCTCCCACGCCTGGTTCATCGGCTTCGCTCCCTACGAGGCGTTGGGGGGGCGCAAGATCGCTTTCGGTGTCATCATCGAACACGGCGGCTACGGCGGACGGCTGGCCGCGCCGGCCGCGGGCGAGATCGTACAGAGCGCCTCGGAGTTGGGCGACCTGCGGGCGCAGCCTCCGCAACCTTCCTCGGCGGCTTCCTCGCCGGCTTCCACTCCCCAACCGGCCCAGTCACCCCAAAGGCAACCATGAGCGACCTTCTCGGCAAGCTGCGCGACTGGCTGAAACCCTGGATGAAGGGAACCTCGCCGCTGGAGATCCGGCGGGCGATCCTCGACGACGTGGGGGGGCGGGTGATCGCCGTGGGCGGCGGCAAGCGGCTGTTCCCCTTCAACCGCCTGCGCGTCCATCTGCTGACTCCCGAGCCGCAGGTGCGCACGGAGCTCGAAGCCGTGGTGCGCGAGGGGTGGAACCTCAAGGAAGAGGTGGCCGCCCGGCTGCGGGAGAGCGAGTGCCCCGTGCCCCACGATCTCGCCGTGGAAGTGGCCTTCGACGAGACGGCGAGCCCGCTCTTCGGCGAGCGCCGCTTCTGGGTGGAGTACGCCAAGGCCGAAGCCGCCCCGGAGGCACCGCCCGCGGCCCGTCCGGCCCTGGAGGTCACCGTGCTCAAGGGCACGGCGACACAGAAGGTCTACGAGCTCACCGGCGAGCGGATCTATCTCGGCCGTCTCGACGAGGTGGTGGATTCCGACGGCCGGGTGCGGCGGCGCAACGACGTGGCCTTCCGCGAGGAGGGGGAGGTCAACCAGACCGTCTCCCGCGAGCACGCCCGCATCGCCTGGGACGGCGCCACCGGCGGCTACTGGCTGCGCGCCGAGCAGAACGCCTCGGGCACCCGCATCTACCGCACCGGCAAGACGATCGACGTCAGCGCCCACGATCGCCGGGGTGTGCGCATCCAGTCCGGCGACGAGATCCACCTCGGGCGGGCGGTGGTGAAGGTGGCGTTCCGGCCCGCGGCGGAGACGGAGCAGACCGCGTAACCCACAGGGAAGCCGAATACCCTGCCGCCAGCTCAGGCACCAGTATCGGAGTTTCTAGGAGATTTTTGCATACCCCTCGCCGGGAGCTGTCAAGCTATGCCGTTTTCTGCGCACAATACACGCAGGGAACCCGTAACCTGAGCTTTTCCCGTGGGCTCGGAGGCCAATTGAGGACTCCGGCGGGTCCGCGGAACCTGGAGGGATTCGTAATGTCTCACCCCAATGCTCGCCGCCTCGTCATCGCCGCCGCACTCGTTTTGGTCCTCGCCGCCGCTCCCGCGACGGCCGCCCCAGGGATGCTCCCGCACCCCCCCGGGGCTCCGGCCTCCACCGGTCTCGCCTGGATGAGCCGGCTCCTGGACTGGCTCGTCTTCCCCGCTCCCGGCGGCCTGCCGGAAGTACGGGCCTGGCGAGAGAAGAGCACAGCCGCATCCTCCAGCCCCTCGGGAGGCACCGCCACGACGAAACCCCCGAGCACGGAACGCGGCGGCCTGATCGACCCCAACGGTTAGCGCAGATCTTCGGGCGCAGCTCCCCTCCGGAAATCCCCGAGGGGAGCCGGCCACCGTCTTGCCACTGTTCGTGAAATCTGTGAGACAATTGAGGGACCTCTTTTTTGCTTTTGGGAGGATCTGATGGCCAGTAGAGGAGAACGAGGCGAATGCCATCCCAGCGTCGCCGAGCTGGAGAGCTTTCTGCTCGGCGAAATGCCGCCCAGCCGAATGACTCCCATCATCACCCACCTGCTGCGCGGCTGCGACCAGTGCCGCCAGGAGATGGTGCCTCTCGCGTCCATGCTGCTCACCGGGGGCAAGAGCGCCCCGGAGAGAGTCGCTGGCAGCGGAGCCGAGTACGACTTCGCCCTCTTCAAAGCCTTTTCCACCGCCCGGCGGTTCGCCAACTCCCTCGCCTCCAAGCTTGGCGAGCCGCGAGAGCCCAGGCCGTTTCCCAAGGAAGTCCCGGCTCCCCACCAAGCCGCAGCCCCTGCCTCGAATCCCCGGCAACGGTGCGAGGCCCTGTTCGAGCTTTGCCACACCTTGCGCGCGAGCGATCTCGAAGGAATGCTCCTCGCCGCATCCCTGGCGGTTCAACTCGCCGAACGGCTGGACCCAAGCTCTGAAACGTCCGACCTGCAAGCCCTTGCCTGGGCAGAGCTCGGAAACGCCCAGCGGGTGGCAGACCACCTGCAGCAAGCCGAGATCGCCTTGGCCAAGGCGGTTCGGAAAGCGGGCGAAGGTACAGGAGAGCCAAGGCTCCTCGCCAAGTTGATGGACCTGACCGCGTCCCTCTACACCGACCAGCGCCGGTTCGAGGACGCACGCCGGCTGCTCGATTGGGTCTACGTGATCCAAGAGCACCTCGGCGACTTCCATGCCGCCGGGCGCGCCCGCATCAGCCAGGGGACGTCGGCCTACTACGCCTTGGAGCCTTTGAGGGGGGTGGAGCATCTGGCCGAGGGGCTCCGAAAGATCGACTCGTCCCGCGATCCTAAGCTGGCCATGGCGGCGATTCACAACCTGCTCTGGTGTCTCGTGGACTGTGGACGGATCGCCGAGGTCCAGGCCCTTCTCCCTCAGTGCCACCAGCTTTGCTCCCTCGCCGGCGGACCGCTGGACAAGCTCAAAGTGCGCTGGCTGGCGGGGCGAATCGCCGCCCATCTGGGGGACGACCAGGAGGCTGAACGTGCCTTCCGCCGAGTCCGTGAGGGGCTCGAGGAGAGCGACCTGCCCTACGACGTCGCCCTCGCCTCTCTGGACCTGGCCGCCCTCTGGCTGCGGCAGGGGCGCACGGCTGAGCTGCGGCAACTGGTCAATGAGCTGGTTGCGATCTTTCGCGCCCAAAGGATCCAGCGCGAGGCACTCGGGGCGCTCCTCCTGTTGAAAGACGCCATTCAGAAGGACCAGGCGACGGCGTCCCTGCTCCAGAGGGTCACCACCGAGCTCCGCCGGATGGAGCGACTCCCGAGTCTCAAGGCGCCTGCCAGCCTCTAGACCTTCCCGGTCTCCTCGCCGCGGGGGCCCCGCCTGTGGGGAGGAGTCCCCTCCGCCGGCTCCGCCAGAGCGGCGCGGACGGCGCTCCGGATCAGCGTCTCCAGCTCCTGGGTGTCCAGACCCGGTGCCGGCGCCGGGGGCGCCGGCTGGGTCCCGAAGCCCAGCCGCTGGAACCGGCGGAGGAACTCCTCCATCACCACCGCGTCCGTCGCCGGCCGGTTCTCGGGGTACAGTGTCTGGAAGAAGACACTGGGCTCCACCTCCAGAGCCCGCAGGATGGCCAGGATGTGCCGGAGCTTCAGCTCCATCCTGCCGGTCAGCACCTGGCTCACGTACCCTGGACCGGCACCGAGCTTCTGGTCCAGGTCCTTGCGCGTCAGCCCCGCCGCCTGCATGACGGTCTCCAGCAGCTTCGTCGCCCGCCTCACTTCGTCGTCAATCGTCATCTCTACAGTGTAACGCATTCAAGAATTCCGCCAAATAGGCGGAGTTACTTTTCCGGCGATTTTGCCAGCAAGTTATTTATGCTCATGCGTCAATTCATTCGTTCCGGGTGGGACCTCACGCCTCGGCCGGCGTCACGGCGAGGGCCTCGCGCAGCAGGTCCTCGCCGATCACCTCCCGCCGCCAGCCCAGGAGCTCCCGGGGGAGGCGGGGATCGGGCTTCCCCACCGTCAGCCGCAGCAGGGCGTCGAGCGTGCGGCGCGGTGCCAGGATCTCCGGGGGGACGTTCAAGGCCGCGGCCCTCTCCTTCACCAGGTCCCGCAGCCGGTTCTCCAGGTCGCGCACGGCGGGCGACAGCGGCTTGCCGGTGATCCGCGGCGGCAGCGCCTCTTCCGGCCGCGCCGCGGCTTCCCCCAGGAGCTGCAGCCAGACGCCGCCGTCGCGCTCCGCCTGGCGGGCGTCGAAAGCCGGCAGCCGCTTCAAGTCCTTGTCGTTCTTCGGCCGGCGGCTGGCGAGCGCCATGAGCAGATCGTCCTTGAGCACGAAGCTCCTGGGCAGGTCGCGCCGCCGGGCTTCGCGGTCACGCCAGGCCGCGAGCGCCTGGAGCGCGGCGAGCTGGCGCCGGTCGAGCCGCCCCGCCCCCTTGACCCGCAGGTACGCGCCCTCGGAGTCCTCCCCGAAGCGGGAGGTATCGAGAAGGGCGGCGGAGTCCTCGAAGACCCACGCCCAGCGCCCGAGCGCGCTCAGCTCCGCCGTCAGCCGCTCGTAGAGGGGGATCAGATAGGCCACGTCCTCCGCGGCGTAGGCGAGCTGGGCGGCAGAGAGGGGGCGGGCCAGCCAGTCCGTGCGGGTCTCCTCCTTGGCCAGCTCGACTCCCAGATAAGACGCCACGAGCTTCTGATAGCTCAGGAACGCGCCGGCCCCGGCCAGGGCGCCCGCGATCTGGGTGTCGAAGAGTGGCTCCGGCACCACCCCGAGGGCGCGGTAGAAGACCTCCACGTCCTCGCTCGCCGAGTGCAGGATCTTGGTCCCCGGCGAGCGGAAGACCGCGGCGAGGGGCGACAGGTCGCGCGCCTTCAGCGGATCGACCAGCCAGGAGGTACCGCCGTCCGAGACCTGGATGAGCCCCAGCCGGTGGTAGAACGTGTTGGTGCGGATGAACTCGGTGTCGAGGCCGAGGAGCGGCGCCTCGGCCCATCGCTGTGCAGCGTCTGCCAGGCCTTCGTCGGTGCTGATCGCCAGGTACGCCCGGGGGTCTGCCGTCATGGGCGGGGATTGTAGCGGGAGAACCCGGAGGACCAAAAACCGCGCCGCCCTCCACAGGAGAGCGGCGCGTCGAGGGGAATCACAGTAGCTTCACAACCCGGTCGGCGAGGCCGCCGTCGCCGACGATCACCGAGAGGTTGGCCTTGCCCGCCACCTTCTCCAGAACCTCCAACTCGCGCAGCCGCATCAGGGTCGGGTTGGACTCGAAGATGCGCGCCGTGTTGGCCTGCGACCGGATGGCGGCCGTCTCCTCGCGCCGGGTCACCAGGGCGGCCTCCGCGGCCTTGCGGGCCTCGGTCACCCGGTTGAGGATCTCCTTCATCTCACCCGGCAGGATGATGTCGCGGATGCCCACGGTCTTCATCTCCAGGCCGAAGCCCGCCACCTCGTTGCGCAGCGCCTCCTCGAGCTGGCGGGCGACACCATCCTTGTCGGCCAGCAGTGCATCCAGCTCGCGGGTCCCCACCACGGCGCGCAGCGCGAGCTGCGCCTGCCGGTAGAGCGCCTGCGCGAAATCGTCGACCTCGCTCACCGCCTTCACCGGATCGGCGACCCGGTAGGTGACGAGGGCGTTCAAGCGTAGCGTCACCTTGTCGGCGGTCATGATCTCCTGGCCCGAAACGTCAGCCGCCCGCTCGCGCAGAACGTGCCGGCCGTCCTGGAACACGAGGCCGACCCAGCCGGCGGTGATGGCAGCCGTCTCGAGCAGCACTTGCGCGTTGCGCGCCTTGAGGATCAGCGGCAGCTCGGGGTGCTCGAAGCGCACCGTGCGGCTGTCCACCACCTCGGTTCGCACCTCGTGGAACGCCGTCCACAGCGCGTGGAGGCCGGGGCCGCGCACAGACTCGACGCGGCCATCCACCCACACCAGGGCCCGCTCGTGGTCCTTGAGGTCCAGCACCTGCGCCTGGCCTTCGAGGGCGCCTGAGCGGACGATTACCTCCAGGTCGCGGTGCTCGAACGCGACCTGCCGCACCGAAACCTTTTCGACCGTCCGGCGGCCGAGCGGATCGAAGATCATGTTGCGGCCCGGCATCAGGAGCCGCTCGAACACTCCGCGATGGAACAGGAGGCCCCGCTCGTGCTCGCGGACGTGAATCCAATTCATGGGATACATCGCACACCTCCTTGTGAAACGAACCGACTACGATCTCCGGAACGGCGGCATGCCGGCTCCGCCACACCTCCGGCGCGGGGCACGCTTGAGGACCCACCGACTCCACCCTGGCGCCGCGGCGAAAAACCTGATCGAAACCCCTCAGGTCCGCCGCCGCGGCGTTGCGGCGTTTGAGCAGGCCCGGAATCCGCGGGCCGCAAAGCGCCTTCGCATGTTGCCGGTCCGTCGAAAACCCGGCCGGCCGGCGGCAAGCCGTGGCGACCGCCATCCCGGAGACCCCTTGCAAAAAGGCCACTTAGCAGGTGGCTGCAGTTGGAGTGGGATTCGAACCCACGACTCCCGAGTTATCAGCTCGGTGCTCTCCCTCTGAGCTATCCATCTTGTTGGTTGGGGTGGGATTCGAACCCACAACCTCCGAGTTATCAGCTCGGTGCTCTACCGTTGAGCTACCCGACCAGAGCCTTCTCCCCTCCGCTTTAGAACCCGTGCACGGAATACACGCTCTCCGATCGCTCGCGCGAGGCGCGTGCACCGCCGGAGCCGAAGGGTTTCCGGCCGAACACCGGGCCTTTCGACCCGGAGATCAAAAATCTTTCAGTGCCCTGGAAGCGAAAAGCCTTCCAGGGCTCGCACCCTGGAAGGCTTTCGGTGAAAGCCCGCTTCGAAAAGCTCTCCTAGGGTGCCGTCCCCTTCTCTGGACGAGTCTCGCTTGCCGGAATGCATTCTGTACCGGAATACGATCCGTTCCAGTGCAGCGAGAGGTTGGTTAGGAAAGCTTGGGATCTCATGGCTGGCCTCGGTTCATCTCGATTGAGGAGGCGGAGTGTAGCAGAACAAACAGGCTTGTCAAGCCCCTTGGACGGAGAAATCGGAGCACTGCGAGATCTCCTGACCGCAAAGCGCCATCCCTGGGTATGGATTCACTCCTGGTTAGGGCTCGTGTCAAGAGAGAGCTCCAAAACCTGAGAATCCAACCATGCGGGGAGACGGCATTGGTCGTCCAGCCAACAGGCACAGGAGTTGTCTACGTCTGCTGGCACAGCGAAGTAGCGTTGGATCTCTTTGATGGCCAAGCCGATACGGCGACGAAGAGCTAGGGCTTCATCCAGAAGCAACTCGGCATCTTCGATTGAAGATACTCTTTCAGCGAGAGCGATCAGTGCCTTGACTCGGGACGGACCTTGACCGATCAGGCTCAGCCATTCAGCCAATCGCTCCCTCCGGATACGCCTACGCCTGACTTTGCGAAGGTCATTGAGCGCATAGGCTTGTTCCGTGTATTGGGCGTTGTGGTCATTAGCGGCGACGAGCTGGTCGTCATCCGACAGGGCAAAGAACCGGCCCCAGGCGTGGCTGCAAGGATCGAGAAGTAGCCCCTCGGCTCCAAAGTCCGCAAGATCGCCTTCGTGGAGAAGGCAGAAGGCACACGAGAAAGCAAAGTCCCATCGCAGACAGGACCTGTAGGCCTGATAACCGTAGCGGCCATCCTCCGCTTCTGGCTCGTGCTGCCGTTCAACGAGGGTGTTCGGGGGGAGGGTTCGGAGAGGGAGAATTCTCATAGCGGGCCAGTAGCTCGTTGGCTCGGTCCAGGGCCTGCCACCCCTCTCCCGGCTTCAAGAGGAGCCCGGCTTCGAAGCGCTTCTGCATCTCGTCTGCCTCTTTGCTCTGGAGCTCACGAAGCTGGGAGAGCTTCGCATCGACTTCCCCTCGCAAGCTTGGATCCGAGACAGCCCGGCTCATGAGCGGTCTCAACTCCGCATAGAGCCTGTCAATGGCGTCCTCCCGCGAAGGCTCCAGATGGCTCACGCGGCCGGCTCGTCCCTCCCTATTCCCAACAGAATCCCTGCGCCAGGTCAAACGGTCTCCTAGGCCGTGTAGCTGTCCTTTCTGCTCCCTCCACTCGGCCCATAGAATCGCTGTCAAAGAGCAGAGAAAGACCCAGCCTAGAAATTCTGCAAAGGTGGCACCTATGGTTAGAGCCTCTGAGAATCCCAATAACCGGAGAATTCTCGCTCCTGCTAGTAGGCCTCCTCCAGCAAGGAGGCCTACCAGAGCATGTCGGACGGTGCTGGCATAGCTGTGACCAGCTCGCAGCAGATCGTCTTCGTTCTCTCTCCTGGCCAGGGGCGGGCTCATCTGGTTTCTAGTATACGACTGAGAATCCGGAGGGCCCAAAGGCTCTTCAAGCTTCTCCTCTCCGAGCACCTTGAGTTCCACCTTCTTATTCTTCCCTCCTCCATCATACCGTTCGCCGGTCACGGGCCTGCTCGTCTTCTGCGAGATCCATGCCGGAGATTTCAGCACAAGAAACGGGTAGATTGGGGCGCGGCCTTCCGCTATATTGCCGCCATGAAGTCCCGCACACGCTCCTTCGACCTCCAGCTCCCCACCGCCTATCCGGCGGCGCGGGTGCTGGGCTACCTGGGGCGGGACCCCAACAGCCTGACCGCGCGGGTGGACGGCACGAGCTTCGCCCTTGGCCTGTGGATCGGCGGCGTTCCCTCTCTCCTGCGTGCCGATCTCGGACCGGGGAGCGTCAAGGCCACTCTCATGGCCAAAGCATCCCTGCCGGCGGACGCCGAGGTCCAGGCCCGCGGCCAGCTCTGGCGACTCCTGGGGCTCAACCGCGATCCGGCGCCCTTCGAGCACCAGGTCTCGGCCTCCCCCAAGCTCGCGCCGCTCATCGCCGGCCGGCGCGGCTGGCGCATCCTGCAGACGCCGGACGCTTTCGACGGATTGACCTGGGCGATCCTCGGCCAACAGATCAACCTCGCCTTCGCCTTCACCCTCCGCCGCCGGCTGGTGGAGAGGGCTGGCACTCCCGTTTCCGGCGGCCTCTTCGCACCCCCGCGGCCCGAGGCCGTGGCGCAACTGGAGGTCGAGGAGCTCTGCCGAGTCCAGTACTCGCGGCGCAAGGCGGAGTACCTGACCGGCGTCGCCCGGCGGATCGTGGCCGGCGAGCTCGACCTCGAACGGCTGGCCACGGCTCCGGCCGCCGAGGTGGAGGCGGCGCTCCTCGCCGTGCGCGGCCTCGGTCCCTGGTCTGCCCACTACGTGATGATGCGGGCCTTCGGCTTCGAGGACTGCGTGCCGGTGGGCGACTCCGGCCTGGTGCGTGGCCTCACCAAGTTCTTCTCTCTCGCCGAGCGGCCGAACGCCGCTGCCACGCGGGAGCTCATGCAGCCCTTCGCTCCTTACCGGAGCTGGGCCACCTTCCATCTCTGGCAAACTCTTGGAGACGAAGCATGACCTACTTCACCACTGTCGATAGCCCCTGTGGCCCGCTGATCTGCGCCGTCGGCGAAGACGGCGCCGTGCTGCGCATCGAATTCGGCCATGGACGGGAAACGCAGCTCGTGACGCAGAGGAGGGCCGCGGACGGCGAGGCGATCGAGGACGCCGAACGCACCGCCGAGGTGCGGCGTCAGCTCGACGAGTACTTCGCGGGCCGGCGCCGGGAGTTCGACCTCCGGCTCTCCCCGCAGGGAACCCCCTTCGAGCTCTCCGTGTGGGAGGAGCTGCGCCGCATCCCCTTCGGCGAGACCCGCAGCTACGCCGACGTCGCCCGCGCCCTCGGCAAGCCGGCCGCCACCCGCGCCGTGGGCAGGGCCAACGGCGCCAATCCCATCCCTATTGTCGTTCCCTGCCACCGGGTGATCGGCTCGAACGGCTCGCTCACCGGCTTCGGCGGTGGGCTGGCGGCGAAGGCCCGGCTGCTGGAGCTGGAGGGACTCAGCCTGCCGTTTTCCGTCTAGGGGACTGCCCGGCAGAAGAGATTGACAAGGGACAGCAGGGACACAGGGACGACAGGGACAAGAAAAGCCCAGTATCGGCCACCCTTCATGTCCTTCTTGTCCCTGCCGTCCCTGTGTCCCTGCTGTCCCTGCTTCGGGTCTTCTGGCGCGCAGGCTCTTAGGGGTCAATACTCTGGATGGATCGACATCAGCGGCGCAGCCTCGCTCTCGAGGTGAGGAAGGATCTGGCGCAGGTAGGGCTCGATGCCACGGCCGGCGTCCCAGTTCTGGGGGTAGCCGAGGGAGCTCTCCTCGAAGCGGACGCCGTCCCGGTAGTGGGTGGCCCGGATGTGGAGGTGACCGTAGACGACGGCTTCGACGCGGTAGCGCAGGTGCCAATCCTCGGTGAGGCGGGTGCCGCACCAGATGGAGAAGCGGGGGATGCGGGGGAGCACGGCGAGGTCTTGGCGCAGGGGGAAGTGGTTGACGAGGATCAGCGGCCCGCGGCTCGCCGCCTCGGCCAGGCGGGGCTCGGTGAGGCGCACCCGCTGGTGGCACCAGTCGGCCTTGGAGGCGAAGGGGTCGGGATGGAGGAGCACCTCGTCGGAGCAGAGGAGGTTCTCCTCCGCCGCCCATGCGAGCGCCTGCTCGACGGGCACGTCATCCGGCCGGAAGGTGTAATCGTAGAGCACGAAGGTGAGAGCCAGGATGCGCCCCTCCCCGTCCCCCGGCCAGGTGACGTAAGGGTCCTCCGGCGTCAGCACGCCGTAGCTCCGGCAGATGGAGACCAGGCGCTCGTACTTGGCCTCCCCCCGCGGATCGCCGGCCAGCGCCGGAATGGTCCAAAGATCGTGGTTGCCCGGCACCCAGAGGACGCGGGCGAAACGGCGGGTGACGATACCGAGGGCGAAGCGGAGGTGCTCTTCGGTCTCCCCCACGTCGCCGGCCAGGATCAGCCAGTCCTCAGGGTGGGCCGGCAGCTCCTCGAGGGCTCGGCGGGTCACTTCGTAGCGGAGGTGCAGGTCCCCCAGCGCATAGAGCTTCATCGCGGGCAGGCCGGCTCAGTTGACGGAATCACCGGCTGAACCGTCAGGCGAATCGCCGCCCTCGGGCTCGGCTCCCTCGAGGTCGCGCAGCACGCGGCTCACCACCTCTTCCTGGGACATCACCCGCGGCGGCTCGCCGGCCGCGGTCTCCTGGTCCTTCCCGGGCATGAGCAGGGCTTGGCGCAAGCCGCCCTCGGTGGCCTCGACCTCGGTCAGAGGGTGCCGGACGGGCTCCACCGAGTAGTCCGGATGGTAGACGGCGCCGCCTCCCGCGGGGATGCCGAAGCCGCGGGCGTTCTCGCCCGCCCGCGAGACGGCGCGCAGCAGGCCGCTCCATGACGGCTCGTCGTGAACGTCGACGACGAACGGCACCAGGCGGAAGGTGTCGAAGACCTCGCCGTCCTCGCTCCACCCCTTGAGGCCGAGCTGTACGGCGCCGGCCGAGACGCCGAAGAGGATAGCGCCCGCGTAGTAGCGCTCGACGATTTTGTCCTTGAGGGGGCTCGCCGCGAACGCCTGCCACCCTCGCCGCACGTCGCCGCCGGCCAGGAGGATGACGTCGGCCGCCTGCAACGCCTCCAGGTCCGCCTCGCCGGGGTGGGCCGGCACGTGCCGGCAGTCGCGGATGCCGATCTCCGCCATGGCGGCGACGAACAGGTCGAAGAACTCCGGCAGGTCGCCGTTCGAAGCCCCCAGGTAGGCCCCCTTGAGCGCCCGGCCGGGCTCATCGGCTGCGAGCAGCGCCTGCGCCCGTGCGAGGAAACGCTTCCCCTCCTCGTCGCGCCAGAAGAGGAGCTGGCTGTCCGCCAGGAGGAAGATGGGTTTGAGCGAGGTCGTCATAGCGAGCGAGTAAAGATACCGGATTTCATCCCTTTTTCATCCCCGCCTCCCCGAAATACCAGCGGGGCGCCGGCTGCCAAACGAGGCCGAATTCGTGGGTGGCGGCGGCGAGGATGCGGTCCATGGCCTCGTCGAGGGAGTCGGTGAACAGCAGGCGGTCGCAGTCCGCGGGCAGGATCGTGGCCTCTCCCACCATCCCCCGGCAGATGAAGTCGTGCAGCGGCTGCCAGTAGCCGGTCCCCATCAGGACGAGGGGGAAGTTGCGGATCTTCCCCGTCTGGATGAGTGTCGCGCACTCGAAGATCTCGTCCATGGTGCCGAAGCCGCCGGGGAAGACCACGAAGGCGTAGGAGTACTTGACCAGCATCACCTTGCGGACGAAGAAGTAGCGGAACTCCAGCCAGCGGTCGAGGTAGGGGTTAGGCTTCTGCTCCTTGGGCAGGACGATGTTGCAGCCGATGGAGCGCGCGCCCACGTCGCGGGCGCCGCGGTTGGCGGCCTCCATGATCCCCGGGCCACCGCCGGTGAGCACGGTGAAGCCGGCACGCCCCAGCCGCCGCCCCATTTCGCGGGCCATCTCGTAGTAGCGATGGTCCTGCTGGAAGCGGGCGGAGCCGAAGACGGTGACGCAGGGTCCCACGAAGTGCAGGCCGCGGAAGCCGCGGATGAAGTCGAGGCCGATGCGCCACAGGCGGCGCAGCTCGGACGACCGGGGGTGAGGGCCTTCGAGGAAGCGGCCGTCTTCGGCGAACTCCGTCCCCTTGCCCCACCGCGGCGCCTCGCCGGCCTCGGCCGCCGCCCGCTCCTCCACGGCCGGCGCCGGGCCGGGAGTCTTCTCAGGCCGGATCTCTTCCATGCCGGGGAGCGTAGCAAAATTGCCGGGCCTTCAGCAGGCAAGGGAAACGAGCCACGCTTTCCACGTCCGAGGCTTCGATGGCCCCCCCGGGGACTTCCTGTCGAGCGCGATTTGGTCTAATCTTGGGGGCCAGAGACACGAGGTCCTCAAGCGCGGGTGTTCCGGACCTGCTCTGCACTCTTTGTTCGTAGGCGGCTCGCTCGCGGCCGTACCGGCCGTCGGGCCGAGGCGTTCGAAAGGAGCTTTACCATGTCCCCTCTCCATTTTCGCCGTGGATTGACGGCCCTCGCCCTGTTGACTCTGCTCTTCGCCTCACCCGTGCTCGCCCAGCCGCGGCCGGTCCGGACCGCCCATGCGGTGGTGAGCGCCCCTCAGCTCAGCCTGCTCGACGTCTTCGTCAACGCGCTTTCCAGCCTCTTCTCCAGCTCGCGGTCGGCGGGAACCGCCACCACGGCAACGACCACGACCGGTACGGGTACCAGCCCGAGCGACGGCTCGGGCTCGGGCATCCGGATCGATCCGGACGGCCGGAGCGTGCCGCCCCCCACGACCCCGACGACGCCTTCAGCCGGTCAGGGCTGAAACCCTTCATCTCTCCGGGCCGGGGCGCCTCACGCCGCCGGCCCGGGCGGTTCGCTCGAGCTTTCATCTCTCTTCATCTCTAAGGGTGCGTGCCGCGGGTCCAGCCGGGACGAACCGTTGCAGATCGCGTCTACGGCTCGGCGTAGAGCGCTTCGATCTCCGCCGCGAAGCGCTCGTAGACGACGCGGCGCTTGACCTTGAGGGTGGGTGTGAGCTCACCCTCCTCGATCGACAGGTTACGCGGCAGGATGCGGAAGCGGCGGACCTGCTCGACCTTGGCGAGGTGGGGGTTGACCTCGCCGGCGATGAAGCGGTCGATCTCGGCCACCACCAAGGGGTGGTCGTGAAGCGTCTGCCCGTCGAGCCCGTGGCGCTCGGCGAAGCGGGCGGCGGCGGCGGGATCCAGGGTGAGGAGGGAGGCGATGTAGCGCCGCCGGTCTCCCACCACCACGGCATCGGCCACCAGCTCCAGCCGCTTCAAGGCCATCTCGATGTTGGCCGGCGCCACGTTCTTGCCGCCGGAGGTGATCAGGATCTCCTTCTTGCGGCCGCTCAGGGTGAGGTAGCCGTCGTCGAGCCGCCCCAAATCCCCCGAGTGGAGCCATCCTCCCTCCAGAGCCTCGGCGGTGGCCGCCGGATCCTTGTAGTAGCCGAGGAAGACGTTCGGCCCCCGCACCAGCACCTCGCCGTCCTCCGCAATGCGCACCTCGATCCCCGGCCAGGGCGGCCCCACGGTGCCGAAGCGGGTGGCCCCCGTGCGGTTGAAGGAGGTGGCGGCGTCCTCGGACTGGCCGTAGACCTCGTGGATCACGACGTCGAGGCCGCTGAAGAACTCCGGGATCTCCCGCGAGACCGGGGCACCGCCGCAGATGCAGAGGCGGGCGTTACCGAGCCCCAGGAGCGGCTTGATCTTCGAGAAGACGAGCCGGCTCGCCAGCCGGTACTGGAGCGCCAGCGCCCCGGACGGCTTCTCGCCGCGGTTCTTGAGGGCCGTCACCCGCCGCCCCACCCCCTGCGCCCAGGCCAGGATCTTCGCCTTCAGACCCTTCTCCGCCGCCAGCTTCGCCCGCACCGCCTCGTGGAACCGTTCCCAGACCCGCGGCACCCCGAAGACGATGGTGGGCTGGATCTCTTTCAGGTTGTCCGCCACCTTGGTGACGGCCTCGGCGAAATAGACGGGGTACCCGCCCCAGATCGGCGCATGGATCGAGAAGACTTGCTCGGCCACGTGCGAGAGGGGGAGGTAGGAGAGGGTCGAGTCGGCCGCGGAGAGGTCCCCGACGCCGAGCGCCGTGCTCCCCGTCCAGGCGAGGTTGCCGTGGGAGAGCATGACCCCCTTGGGCGGCCCCATGGTGCCGGAGGTGTAGATGAGGGTCGCGAGCTGCTCCCCCTGGAGGCCGGCGAGGCGGGAATCGACCTCCGCCTCGGGCACGCCGTCGCCCTTGGCGAGGAACGAGTCCCAGTCGAGCGCCATGGGATCGTCGATCCGGCAGCCGCGCATCAGCACGGCGTGGCGCAAAAGGGGGAGGGCGCCGCGGGTTTGGCGCACCTTCTCCCACTGCTCTTCGTTCTCCAGCAGGACGATGCCGGCCTCGCAGTGGCCGAGGACGTATTGGACGTCCTCCGGCGAGCTGGTGACGTAGATGCCGGCCGCGGCGCCCCCCGCCAGCATGCCGGCGAGGTCGAAGACCACCCACTCGGGACGGTTGAAACCCAGGATGCCCACGGCCTGCCCGGGCTGGAAACCCAGGGCCACCAGGGCGCGGGCGGCGCGGCGGACCTCGGCGAGGTGCTCCGCCCAGGAGGTGGGGCGCCAGGCGCCGTCCCGTTTCACGAAGTAGGCGGGGTCCGCCGGCCGCTGCCGGGCGTTCTCTTGGAGACGGTGGAGAGTCGTCTCGGTCATTCGCCCTTGCCCTCCCGGGCGGCCTGCGCCGCCGCGAGCTCCTGGCCCAGGCCCGCGGCCAGCACCTGGACGTTGGGAGGCGAGAACATGGTGTAGTGGTCGCCCGGCACCTCGTGCACCTTGAGGGGCTCGGCGGTGAAACGGCTCCACTGGCCGGTGATGTCCGGGAAGATCTCGTCGAACGAATCGAGCACCCGGCTCACCCGGAAGAGGGTCAAGGCGCCGAGGAAGACGGGCGGACGGCAGGCGCCGAGCTGGCGCACGGCGGCGAGCAGGCCGTTCTTGAACACCTGGAAGAGGAAGCGGATCTGTGACTGCCCGGAGTCGGGGGGCACCACCCGCGCCTCCTTCGCCCTTTCGAGGAGGAGGGCGAAGCCGGCGTCGAGATCGAGCCCCGCGAGCTCACCCGGGGAGAGCGGCAGCTCCTGGCCGCGGCGGGCGCCCAGGAAGCTGGTGAAGACGGCGATCAGGTCGCGGTCGTCGTGATCCACCCGCTGCTCGCCGGTGGGCGGGGCCGGGCTGTCGAACGCCGCCAGCAGGGCGATCTCCTCCCCTTCCCGCTGGAGCTGCTGGGCGGCGAGGAAGGCGAGGATCCCCCCCATGGACCAGCCGCCGAGGTAGTACGGCCCGTGCGGCTGCACGGCGCGGATGGCCTCGGCGCAGGCGGCGGCCACGTCCTCCAGTGGGGTCTCGTGACCGGCGCCCCCTTCGAGGCTGCGGTAGTTGTCGAGCTCCGGCGGCGTCAGGGCGAAGAACGGCTGGTCCTCGCCCAGGGCGCGGGCCAGCTCGTCGTAGCAATGGACGTCGAGCGCGCCGGGGTGGATGCAGAGGAACGGCGGCCGCGTTCCCTTGGGCTGGATGGGGGTGACGGGCATTCGCCCTCCGGCCGCCGCGGCGCCGGCTTTGACGTCCACGAGCCCCGAGGACGAGCCCACCTGGTCGCGCAGCACGGTGGCGAGGTCGGCGATGCTCGGCCCTTCGAGCAGCTTGACCGCCGGGATGACCACGCCCATCTCGTTCTCCACCCGGTTCTTGAGCTCGACGGCGAGGAGCGAGTCGATCCCCAGGGTGTTGAGCGGCACGTGCGTATCGAGCCGCGAGGCCGGGAGCCCCACCACGCCCGCCACCTGCTCGGCGAGGAGGCTCTCGAGGCGGGCGGTGAGCTCCCCCGGAGGCGCCGCCTGCAGGTAGTCGCGCACGACGCGGCGCTTGGCCGCCACCTCGCCGTCCACCACCTCGGATTCCTGGACCTCGCGCGCCAGCTCGGAAAGGAGCGGCGAGGTGCGGGTCTGCGGCAGCACCTGGAAGAGCTGCGCCCACTGGATGGGGAGCACGCCAACTTGCGTGCCGGCGCCGCGCAGGAGCTGCTCCAGCACCTCCAGCCCCTGCTCGGGCGGGATGCTGCCGATCCCCCGCACCGCCAGGCGCTGGCCGCGGCGGGCGTCCTCGGCCGCCATGCCAACCTCGGCCCAGGGACCCCAGTTGATGGCGAGCGCCGGCTCTCCTGCCGCCCGCCGGTGATGGGCCAGGGAGTCGAGGAAGCCGTTGGCGGCGGCGTAGTTGGCCTGGCCGGCCGAGCCCAAGAGCGAAGCCGCGGAGGAGAAGAGGACGAAGAAGTCGAGCGGCGTCCCTGCCAGCAGGCGGTGGAGGAGCCAGGCCCCCAGCACCTTGGCGCGGAACACGGCGTCGAGGCCGCGGGCGTCGAGCTCCAGGATCGTCTGGTCCTGGAGCACGCCGGCGGCATGGACGACGCCGCGGATGGCCGGCCACCCCTCGCGCCGGAAGCCGTCGAGGAAGGCGGCGACCTGGGCCTCGTCGGCCACGTCCACGGAGGCGAGGTGCACGCTCGCGCCCAGCGCCTCGAGCTCGCGGATGGCGGCGATCTGCCGGTAGACGCGGCTCGCCGGATCGACCTCGCTCCACTGCGGCCGGGGGGGGAGCTGGGTACGGCCAAGGAGGACGAGGCGGCGGGCGCCCTGCGCCACCATCCAGCGCGCCACCTCCAGACCGAGGCCGCCGAGGCCGCCGGTAACGAGGTAGCTCGCGTCCGGCCGCCAGCGCAAGGGCGCGGCGGGGCGGGAGAGATGGCGCGCGCGGGCGATCCGCGCCACGTGGGTACGGCCGCCGCGGAAGGCCACCTGGGTCTCGCCGTCGAAGCGGGCGAGGCGGTTGAGGAGGCGGTGGGCGGCAGCGGACCGATCGGACGGATCCGACGGATCAGTCCGGTCGAGGTCGATCAGCCCGCCCCACACCGCCGGCTGCTCCTGGCCGACGGTGCGGCCGAGCCCCCAAAGGGTGGCCTGGGAGAGGTCCACGGTTTCGCCTTCTACCACGGGCTGGGCGCCGCGGGTGACCACCCACAGGCGGGGAACGTCGTTCCACGGCCGTCCTGCCAGCTCGCGGACCAGGGGGAGCACGGTGCCGCACCCGCGGGGCTCGCCGGCCTGCAGGGAGGCGGCGGTCACCGGCCTGGCGGCGCCGTCGAGCGCCCAGAGGTGGACGACGCCGCGCAGGAGCGTGCCCGGGGTGACCACGTCGGCGAAGAGCTGCTGCACGTCCGCGGTCTCGGCGGGGCGGATCTGGACGCGATCGTCCCCCAGCCGCTGATAGGCGGCGCCGGGGACGACGTGAACCGCGCGCCCGCCGGCCTCGCCGATGCGGGCGGCGAGGCCCGCGGCCACGCCAGTCGATTGTCCTGAAGAATCGGCGAGGAGGAGCCAGACACCCGCCAGGTCGGCGGCAGCCGGCGCCTCGGCGATGGCCTGCTCCCAGCAGAGCTCATAGAGCCAGTCCTCGGGGCCGGGGACACGGCGGCGGGCGGCGCCTCCGGCGCCCTCCAGATACCGCAGGCGCAGCCCCAGGGCCTCGATCACCACCTGGCCGTCCTCGTCGAGGAGGCGGGCGTCGCCCACCAGGGAGTCGGCATCCGGCGCGCCGAAGTCGTGGAGGCGCGCGTGGCTCCACATGGTCATCCCCGGCCGGCCGTGCACCTTGAGCTCGCCGATCTCCATGGGGAGGAAGGAGCGCCCGCCACCCACCACCTTGTCCCCCTCGGCGGCGATCAGCACCTGGCCGCAGGCGTCGAGGATGGCGGGGTGGACCTGGTAGGCCCCGAGGCCCGAGGCGAGCGACGCTGGCACCTGGACGTGGCCGAGCGCCTCGCCCCGCCCGCGGAAGAGGCGGGTGATCCCCTGGAAGGCGGGGCCGTACTGGAGCCCCCGGCCGTGGAGGTGGGCGTAATAGTCCTCCGCGGTCAGCTCGTCGCGGCAGCGGCGGCGGATCTCCGCGATCCCGTCTTCTCCGGCCCCATTGCCGTTGCCATGCCCGTTGCCATTGAGCGCCGGGAGCACCCGGCCGCTGGCGTGGAGGGTCCAGGCGGCGGCCGTGGTATCGGCGGACTGGAGGGGGCGGCTGAAGATGCGGAAGGTGGGATCTTCGCCGCCGTCCTGGGAGAAGACAGCCTGCACCTGCCGCCCGCCTTCGTCGGGGAGGAGCAGGGGGCTGCGGAAGCGGACCTCGGCGAGCCCGCCTGTCTCCACCCCCGCGGCGTCCGCGGCAGAGAGGGCCATGTCCACGTAGGCGGTGGCCGGCAGCACCACAGAGCCCTCGACGCGATGGTCCTTGAGGTACGGCAGCCGGCGCACGGCGAGCTCGTTGTCCCACACGCTCTCCTCGCGCAGGTGGGCGAGCGGCAGCCGGTGGCCGAGGAGCGGATGGGAGGCGCCGTTGCCGCCGGCGGCGCCCGGGCGGTCCCAACCTCCTCCGCCGCCGGCCGGGACCTCCAGCCAGCAGCGCTCGCGCTGCCAGGGGTAGGAGGGGAGGGGCACGCAACGCGCGCCTTCCGCCGCCAGCCGATCCCAGGCCACGGGCTGCCCCTGGACGTAGAGGGCGCCCAGGGTGGAGAGGAGCGAGGCGCGCTCCCCCTCGCCGCGGCGCAGGGAGGCGAGCACGGTGCCCCCCCGCTCGGAGCCGCGGCGCAGGCACTCGGCGAGGTCCGCCGTCAGCACCGGGTGGGGACCGATCTCCAGGAAGGTGCTCATCCCCCGCTCCAGCCAGGTGGCGACGGCGGCGGCGAAGGCCACCGGCTGGCGGACCTGGGCGCGCCAGTAGGCGGCGTCCCAGTCGCGCCCCGTGGCGCTCTTCCCCGTGAGGGTGGAGACCAGGGGGATCGCCGCCGGCTTCGGCCGCACGCCATTCTCGCCGGCCAGCCACTCCTCGATCCCTTCCAAATAGGGCTCCACCTGCGGGCTGTGGAAGGCGTAGTCCACCCGCAACGGCCGGCAGAAGACGCCGCGGCCCTGGAGGGCGGCGGTCACCTCGTCGAGGGCCGCCCCCTCGCCGGAGAGGACGGTCGAGCTGGGGCTGTTGACGGCGGCCACGGCGAGCCGGTCCTCGTATCCGGTCAGGGCCTGCCGCGCTTCCTCCGCGGGAAGGCTGACCATCGCCATCCGCCCCTGCCCCGTCGCGCCCTGGAGACGCCGGCCGCGCTCGGCCACCCAGCGCGCGGCCTCCTCCAGGGTGAGCACACCCGCCGCCCACGCCGCGGCCACCTCCCCGGAGCTGTGCCCCATGACGCCCCCGGGCTCCACCCCCCAATGGCGCCAGAGGGCCGTGAGGGCGACCTGCACGGCGAAGAGCGCGGGCTGGGCGATCTCCGTCTCGGCGAGTCGGGAGCGCTCCTCGCCCGCCGCCAACTCGTCGAGGAGGGACCACTCGACGCACGGCGCCAGGGCGGCGGCCACCTCTTCCAGGGCGGCGCGGAACACGGGCTCGGCAGCCATCAGCTCGCGCCCCATTCCCCACCACTGCGACCCCTGCCCCGAGTAGACGAAGACCGGCGTCGGAATGAGCGCCGCCGCGTGCCCCGAGGCGAGGCCCGGGCGGGGCTCGCCGCGCAGGAAGCCGGTGAGGCGATCGATCAGCTCCGCGCGGTCGCGGCACACCACGGCCAGGCGGTGATCGTGATGGGCGCGCCGCGCGCCAGACGTGAAGGAGAGATCGGCAAGAGAATCGATGGCTCCCGCTTGGGCCCGGTCGCGCAGGGCGCGGGCGCGGGCCGCCAGGGCCTCGGCGGAACGGGCGGAGAGGGGGAGGAGGACGGCGGCGCCTTCCTCTTCCTTCTCTTGCCGCCGCACCGGCGATTCCTCCAGCACCACGTGGGCGTTGGTGCCGCCGAAGCCGAAGGCGGAGACGCCGGCCCGCGCCGGCTCCCCGTCCACGGGCCAGGGCGCCAGCTCCCGCTGCACGGCGAGCGGCAGCTCGGCGAACGGGATGTGGGGATTGGGCGCATGGAAGTGGAGGCTGGGCGGCACCTGCCGGTGATGGAGGGAGAGGGCCGTCTTGATCAGGCCGGCGATCCCTGCCGCCGCCTCCAGGTGGCCGATGTTCGTCTTCACCGACCCCAGGGCGCAGGGCTGGTCCGCGGGCCGTCCCTCACCCAGCACGGCGCCCAGGGCGCGCGCCTCGATGGGATCACCCAGCAGGGTGCCGGTGCCGTGGGCCTCTACATAGTGCACGTCTCCCGGCGCCAGGCCGGCGCGGGCGTAGGCCTCGCGCAGCACGGCCTCCTGCGCCTGGCGGCTGGGGGCCATGAGGCCGTTGGTGCGGCCGTCCTGGTTGACGGCGCTGCCGCGGATCACGGCGTAGACGGGATCGCCGTCGGCGAGGGCGCGCGACAGCGGCTTCAGCACCACGCACCCCGCCCCCTCGCCGCGCACGAAGCCGTCGGCCGCGGCGTCGAAGGCCTTGCAGCGGCCGTCCTTCGCCATGGCGCCGGCCTTGGTGTAGCTCATCGCCACGGCGGGCGAGAGGATGACGTTGACCCCCGCCGCGAGAGCCAGGTCGCACTCGCCGCTCTCCAGGCTGCGGCAGGCGAGGTAGACGGAGACCAGCGACGACGAGCAGGCGGTATCGACGGCGATCGAGGGGCCGCGGAAGTCGAAGGTGTAGGAGAGCCGGTTGGCGGCGATCGAGAAGGCGTTGCCGGTGCTGCCGTAGATGTCGATCAGCTCCGGATCGCTCCACTGCAAGCGGCCGTAGTCGTTGGTCGAGATCCCCACGAAGACCCCGGTGCGGCTCCCCGCCAAGCGCTCGGGGACCTGCCCCGCGTCTTCCAGGGCTTCCCAGGCGGTCTCCAGCAACAGCCGCTGCTGCGGATCGGTGCGCGCCGCCTCGCGCTGGGTGAGGCCGAAGAAGTGGAGGTCGAAGCCGTCCACCCCCTCCAGGAACCCTCCCCAGCGGGTGCTGATCTTCCCCGGCGCCTCCGGATCGGGATCGTAGAAGCGGGCGAGGTCCCAGCGCTCGGCCGGCACCTCGGAGATGGCGTCCACCCCGTCGCGCAGCAGTTTCCAGAACGCCTCGGGGCCGTCGGCGCCCGGGAAGCGGCAGCCGATGCCGACGATGGCCACCGGCTCGCCGGCGATGCCGGGACCGGAGCGCGCCGGCTCCGGCGCCGCATCCCCCTCCACCAGGTGACGCACCAGGGCCTCCACCGTCGGGTGCTCGTAGAGGAGCGTGGGCTCCAGCCGCCGGCCGAGATGGACCTCCAGGTCGCCGGCGAGCGCCATGGCGCGGGCCGAATCGAGCCCGTAGCGGGCGAACGGCTCGCGGGCGTCGATCTCCTGGGGATCGATCCCCAGCTTCTCCGCCAGGCGGGCGGTGAGCCACGCGGCCAGCTCCGCGGCGGCGGGAGAAAGGGCGGCGGGGAAAGCGGGACGCGCCGCCGCCCCCTCGCGGGCCACGGGAGTCGAATCGTCACGCCGCCACTCGGCCAGCCGCTCGAGGCCGCCGGCCAGGAATTCGGCGCGGCAGGCGTGGCGCCTGATCTTGCCGCTGGAGGTCTTGGGGATGCTCGCCGGCTGGAGGAGGACGATGGCGTGGACCGCCAGGTCGTGCTGCTCGGCGACGGCGGCGCGGATGGCGGCGAAGACCTCCTCCTTGTCCGCCCGCCGGCTCTCGCGCTTCACCTCCTGCACCACCACCAGCCGCTCCTCGCCGCCGGCCTCGACCGAGAAGGCCGCGCCGCTCGCGGCGCGCAGCGCCGCATGGCTCCCCTCCACCGTGCGCTCGACGTCCTGCGGATAGTGGTTCTGGCCGCGGATGATGATCAGGTCCTTCGAGCGGCCGGTGACGAACAGCTCCCCCTCGTGGAGATAGCCAAGGTCGCCGGTGCGCAGGAAGGGGCCGCCGCCGTCCGTGAGGTAGGCCTGGAACGTCGCCTGCGTCTCCTCCGGCCGGTTCCAGTACCCCTGGGCCACGCTGGGGCCGGCGATCCAGATCTCTCCCACCGTGCCGGGAGCGCAACGGGCGCCTGTCTCGGGATCGGCGATCACCACGTCGAGGCCGGGGAGGACCTGGCCGCTCCCCACCAGGGGGCGGCCGGCCTCGGGATCCCCGGCGTCCGCGATCCTCCCCTTCTCCAGCTCCCCCTTGTCCACCGTCTGCACCACGGCGCCAATCCCCACCGGGCCGCCGGAGACGATGAGCGTCGTCTCCGCCATGCCGTAGCAGGGGAAGAAGGCGCGGCGGTCGAAGCCGCAGGGGGCGAAGACCTCGGCGAAGCGTTCCAGCGTACGGGCATGAATGGGCTCGGCGCCGCAGAAGGCCGAGCGCCAGCGGCTCAAGTCGAGCGACTCCCGCTGCTCGGGGGTGATCTGGTCGGCGCAGAGCTGATAGGCGAAATTGGGGCCGCCGCTGATCGTCGTGCCGTGGCGGGTGATGGCCTGGAGCCAGCGCACCGGCCTTTGCAGGAAGGCGGCGGGGGACATGAGCGTCGCCGCCATGCCGGAGTAGACGGCCTCCAGGATCCCTCCCACCAGCCCCATGTCGTGGTAGATGGGGAGCCAGAGGGCCGAACGGTCTTGCCCGTCGACGATCGCGAAGCCGCGGCGCAGCAGCTCCAGGTTGTGCATCACGTTGCCGTGGCTGACCATCACCCCCTTGGGCGTGCCGGTGGAGCCCGAGGTGTACTGGAGGAAGGCGAGGCTCTCGGGAGTGAGGCGCGGCTCGCGCCAAGCCTCGGCCTCCCCGGCGTCCACGGCGTCGGAGGCCAGCCAGTCCAGAGAGGCGAGGCCGGGAGCGTGGGTGAAGCGGTCGCGGAGGGTGGCGATGATCGAGCTCTGGGTGAGCGCGATCTTCGGCTGCGCGTCGGCCACGATCGCCTGCACCCGCGGCGTCGGGCGGTTGAGCCGCGGCGGGAAGGCGAGGATGGGGAGGGCGCCGGCGTAGAAGCAGCCGAAGACGGCCGTCACGTACTCCAGCCCCGGCGGATACAGGAGGAGCACCCGCTCCCCTTGGCCCCCCTGCTCTTGCAGGCGGGCGGCCACGGCGCGGGCGCGGCGGTCGAGCTCGCCGCAGGTGAGCCGCGCCTCCTCCGCCTCGCCGTCGAGCAGGAAGGTGTAGGCCGGCCAGTCCGGACCGGCCGCCGCCCGCCGCCGCAGGACCTCGCAGAGCGTCACCGCTCCGGAGATGGGATCGCTACCGCTGCTCGCCACCGTCACGGCCTACAGCGCCTCGTAGAGGAGATCCTCGACGCGCGTCTGGGCGGCCAACGGCAGGGCCCCGCCCAGCTCGTCGCGGCGGCGCCAGTAGGCGAGGCGCTCGTGGATCTCGGGGACCAGCTTGACGTTGCGCTCGAAGTCGATGATCCGGTTGGTGAGGTAGAACATGAACACCGTCGCCAGCCAGTTCGAGAACTCCCCCTCCGAGCCCAGGTGCTTTTCGAGGTTGGTCATGATCCAGGCGATGTGGGCCCAGGTGTCGTAGCAGTTCTCGCAGTCGTACTTGTCGCTGCGGCAGCAGACGCGGGTGGACTTGAGATCGGGGTTGTAGACCCGGAAGTGGGAGTTGTATGGCTTGCCGTTGTTGAACCGCTCCTGGTTCTTCGGCTTGTCGTCGGAGAGTGTGCAGCAGACGTTGAACCCCCAGACGTCGTCGTAGAGCCGGGCCTCGGCCACCACCTTGGGCACGTACCAGGGGTGGAGCACGCGGTCGGGATAGCGCTCGATCATGCGGTCGATGGCGTCGCAGACGCCGCCGAACCCCCGCTTCTGGTCCACCACGCCGCCCAGGTGGGAGATGTCGCCGTAGAAGCTGTAGCCCATGAAGTTGCCGTTGGCCACGCACTGCTCGGTGACGGACTCGATCTCGTGGGCGTTGCCGGGGGTCGTGGAGTAGTACCAGACCACCCGGCGGTCCCCCTTGTAGTGCTCCAGGCCGCGGGCGAAGACGTCGATCTTGCCGCTGCCGCGCAGGCGCGTGTCGGTCTCGTGGTCGCCCCACACCGAGACGGCGACCGCCATGTTCTCGAACCCCTCGTAGGGGATCTTGCGGATGCCGTTGGTCACCACCACCAGCCAGAAGTTGTCGTAGAGCTTCTTGAGCCGATCCAGCATCAGGCTCGGCTCGCCCCCCACGACGGTGACGTAGTTGGTGCCGCGGGCCTTCTCGCGGGCCACGAAGGCGTCGAACTCGGCTTCGTCCAGGGGGGCCTTGAACTGGTCGAGCTCCTCGGCGAAGAAGTAGCAGCCCTGGCAGCGGATGTTGCACTTGTGGGTAATGTCCATTTGCATGGAGCGCACCGGTCCGGCCGCGCGCACCTGCTCGAACATCTCGTGCAGCAGCGGATCGTGGAGGTAGTGCTCCATCAGGCTGGGGCTGAAGTCGAGCTCTTGCATTTCGGTCTCCTTGTCATCCTGAGGCTCAGGCGGTCTGATCGCTGAGCTCCAGGCTTTCCCGAATGTCTACGGCGTCGGGTGCATTCCCGGGGGCCGCCGCCGGCACGGGCAGCCGCAGGGCCTCCAGGTCGGGTTCCAGGTGCTTCGGAGTGGCGAGCACGCGATAGGTATTCCACAGTGCGCGGTCCCAGGAGCAGACGTGATACGGCACGCCCCGCTGGCGGCAAAGCTCCTGCACCTTGGGGCTGAGCCGCGGATAATACGCGTGATTGACCTTGGGGAAAAGGTGGTGCTCGACTTGGTACTCCAGGCCGCCGCACAGCCACCGCCCCAGCCAGCCGGTGGTGAAGTTGGCCGTGGTCGCCGTTTGCCGCAGCAGCAGGTCCTCCGTCGGCTCGTCGACGCCGATACAGGAGGCATAGAGGGGGAGGTGGCCCGGCCCGGCCACGGCCAGCACCGCGTATCCCAGGGCCGCGGCGCGCAGCGCGTAGAACGCCAGCACCGGCAGCGGCCGGAAGAAGAGGAGCGGCACGCCGATCCACACCACGTAGTGGAGCACCAGCACGCCGAGGTCGATCCAGTGCTTGTGGGAGCGCCGGGCCGGATCGCGCAGGGCGGAGATCACGAAGCTCCACCCCTGCGACTGCATGCCGAACACCATCCCCGCGAGGGTGAAGGGGAAGACGTAGCACTGCAGGCGCTCGTAGTAGAAGCGCAACAGGCCGCGGCTCGCCCGCACCTCGTCGATGGTGAGGGCGAACCAGGGCGAGAGGTCGGCGTCCGGATCGGCGCCGATGACGTTGGGCACCGGGTGGTGCCCCACCACGTGCTTGTTCCACCAATAGGTGGCGGACTCGCCCCAGAAGAAGGTGAAGCCGAAGTAGGTGAGCAGCTCGTTGGCCCACTTGCGCCGCAGCGTGGCGTAGTGGGAGGCGGTATGGGAATAGGTGGTGATGCCGAGCGAGCCCGTGGTGGTCACCGCCAGAGCGCACAGGCGCAGGAGAAGGTTCTCCGTGGCGAGGAAAGCCGCGATTCCTCCCAGGGCGAGAGTGACGTGGCTGGCAAGCTCCAGCATCATCCGGCCGGTGGGAGGGCGATAGTACCCCTCCGCCCGGACCTCGTCGCGCAATGCACGCAGCAGCGGATCTTCAACCATGGACGCCGGCTCCCTTCGCTTGTCGAAGCTCCCAGCCCCCCGCGCAAGCGCCGATCCCCTTCAGGGCATCGCCATGGAGCTGCGGGCGCTTCGGATGAGGGCGAGTTCTTTCGCAGGAAAATATAGTACAACCGGCCCTCCGACTCCAGTCCGGAGAAGAGCCTATCGTAGGATGGGGCGGCCCCACCTGATATCTTTCCCCCCATGACACAAGCCCTCTCCCTCCCTGCCAGCGACGTCACCACGGACGGCCAGGTCCATCCGCTGGAGCTCGATACGGCCGGTATGCGCGCCCTGGTGGAGGCGGCGCTGGCGCGGATCGTGGACCATGTTGCGTCCCTCCCGAATCAGAAAGTTTGCGATACCACAGGCGGAGCCGCGGTGGCGCGCTCCCTGGCCGAGCCGCTCCCCGAGGACGGCATGCCGGTGCCCGAGCTGCTGGACCTCCTCTTCCACCGCGCCGTGCCCCCCAGCTACAACACGGCGAGCCCGGGCTACTTGGCCTTCGTACCCGGGGGCGGGCTGTTTCACGCCGCGGTGGCGGACCTGATCGCCGACTCCGTCAACCGCTATACCTCCATCTATACCGCGGCCCCGGCCCTCGCCCGCCTGGAGCAGAACGTCATCGACTGGTTCTGCCAGATCGCCGGTTACCCGAAAGAGGCGCGGGGGACGCTCACCTCCGGCGGCTCGCTCGCCAACTTCGCCGCCCTGTTCACGGCGCGGCGCGAGCGCCTGCCTGAGGATTTCCTCTCCGGGGTGATCTACGCCTCGGAGCAGGTCCACCATTCGGTGGCCAAGGGAGCCCTCCTCGCCGGCTTCCCGGAACGGTGCATCCGTTCCATCGCCGCCGACGACCGGTTCCGCCTGCGGCCGGAGGCGCTGGCGGCCGCCATCGCCGAGGACCGCGCCGCCGGGCTCACCCCCTTTCTCGTCGTCGCGAGCGCCGGCACCACCAATACCGGCGCCATCGATCCCCTAGAGGAGCTGGCGGACCTCGCCGCCCGCGAGAAGCTCTGGCTTCACGTGGACGCCGCCTATGGCGGCTTCTTCCTGCTCACCGAAGAAGGACGGCGGGCGATGCGGGGGATCGAGCGGGCGGACTCGATCGTCCTCGATCCCCACAAGGGGCTCTTCCTCCCCTATGGCACGGGCGCCGTGCTGGTGCGCGACGGCCAGGCCCTGCGCCGCGCCCACGCCTTGACCGCCGACTACATGCCCCACCTGCAGAGCGATCCCGACCTGGTGGACTTCTGCAGCTATTCGCCCGAGCTGTCGCGGCCGTTCCGGGGCCTGCGGGTCTGGCTGCCGTTCAAGATGCACGGTGCCGGCGCCTTCCGCGAGCAGCTCGAAGAGAAGCTCGCCTTGGCCCGCCTCGCCGCGGATCGCATCCGCGGGATGGAGGGAATGGAGGTCCTCGCCGAGCCGCAGCTCTCCCTTCTCGCCTTCCGCCTCGTGCCGCCCGGGGTCACCGATCCCGAGGAGCTCAACCGCCTCAACGTGCGCCTGATGGGCCTGGTCAACGCCCGCCAGCGGGTGTTCCTGACCGCTACGAAGCTGGGGAACCGCTTCGCCCTGCGCATCTGCGTGCTCTCCTTCCGCACCCACCGCGACCGCATGGAGGAGGGCCTGGAAGACCTGGAAGCGGCTCGGCGGGAGGTGCTGGAAGGCTGACACGGAATAACATGGACAAACAAGGACCTCCAGGGACGAACACGCTCAGGGAGCGCCCTTGTGAGTCCGTGTCAGTCCCTGTGCGTCCGTGTTCTTCCCCCGGGAACCAATCCGCCGCCCCCAACGTCCAAAGCTGCCATGACCCACCGGAACCTTTTTTGCCTTCTTCTCCCCTCCTCCTCGCTGGTTGCGCCTCGACCCCTCGCCCGAAGACGGGCGACATCGCCTTCCGCCTCCACTGGCAGGGGGAAGACGACCTGGACCTCCACGTCGCGCAGCCGGACGGCGTCGAGATCAGCTTCATGCACCGCAAGGCCGAATCCGGCGGCGAGCTCGACGTTGACTGCAATTCGGCGCCGGACCGGATCTGCGTGGCGCCGGTCGAGAACGTCTACTGGCCCATTGGCCGCGCTCCGGAGGGTGGCTACACCTATTGGGTGGAGCTCTTTCAGAAGCAGCAGGTACCCCATGCAGTCCCCTTCACCCTGGAGGTGCTGCGGGGAGAGACCGTGGTCCACCGCGAGATGGGGACCGTGGGCCTCGGCACCCAGGAGTCGCCGCGCTTCGAGCAACGCTTCGCCCGGGACAAGGCGGTCAAGAAGGCTGGAGGGTGAGGCCCACTACACCGTGGGCAGCAAGGACCGCTCCCGTCGCCGGGGGGAACCGGGGGGAAGGGCGCCCGCGATCCGCTCCGGGCCGGTGTAGACGTTGAAGCGGTCACCGCGCAGGAACCCCACGAGGGTCATGCCGAAGCGGCCGGCGAGGTCGACGGCGAGGCTCGAGGGCGCGGAGACGGCGCAGACCACCGGCACTCCCGCCACCATGCACTTCTGGAGGATCTCGTAGCTCGACCGCCCGCTCACCATCACGATGTGCCCGGAAAGAGGGAGGAGCCCTTCGCGCAGAGCCCAGCCCATCAGCTTGTCGAGGGCATTGTGGCGCCCCACGTCCTCGCGGGCGGCCAGGAGACGGCCGGCGGCGTCGAAGAGCCCCGCGGCATGGAGGCCGCCGGTGGTGTCGAAGAGCCCCTGCGCCTCCCGCAGCTTGCCCGGCAGGGAAGCGAGGACCTCTGGCGTCACCACCGGCCCCGCGGCGACCGCTCCCGAGACCCGCAGCCGGAGCGCTTCCAGCCCCGCCTTGCCGCAGACGCCGCAGGCGCTGGTGGCGAAGAAGTGGCGGTCGAGCCCCGAAAGCTCCGGCTCGGGGACCCCCTCCGCCAGCTCCACCTCCAGGATGTTGTCGCACTCCTCCCCCTCCTTGGGGTCGAGGCAGGGGGCCGCGCGCCGCACCTGCTCGCGGGAGGCGATGACCCCCTCGGCGTAGAGGAAGCCCAAGGCCAGCTCGGCATCCGCTCCCGGGGTGCGCATGGTGACGGCCACGACCCGCCGCTCCCCCGCGCGGACGAGGCGGATCTCCAGCGGCTCTTCCGTGGCGAGATGGTCCGGCCGCTCCTCCACCCCCTCCGGCCCCACCCGCCAGATGCGGGCGTCCGTCTGGCTCGGCTTGGCGGCGCGGATTCGCATGCGGATTACTCTCTCATAGATCGATCGGCGGCAAGTCAGCTTTCCAAAGCCGCCAAGGCGCGGTGCGCCACGGCGGGGGTGGAGTCCCCGGCGAGCTTGGCCAGCGCGGCGTTGTTCTCGGGACGGCCGGAGCGCGCCAGCACCTCGACGGCGATCATCCGCACCTGCCAGTCGGCATGGGTTGCGGCGTCGCGGAAGATGGCGTCGTCGCCTGCCACGGCGCAGGCGGCCAGGGCCTTGTAGGCCGCCCGCCCCTCTTCGAGGCGGGAGCCCCAGGCGTGCACGGCGGCGTGCAGAGCGGTGCGGGCCGCGACGCCGCCGATCCGGCCCAGGCTTTCGAGGAGGCCGGCGCGCAGGTCGTCCCGTGACTCCAGGCAGCGGACGAGGAGCGGCACGGCCTCCCCGTCTCCCAACGTTCCGAGGGCTTTCACCAACGCGGCCGAAGGCGCCACCTCCAGCCGCGCCCGCAAAGCCGGCAACAGCTCGCGCAGGCCGGCCCTGGCCGCGGCTTCGGCGGCGAGCGCGCCGTAGAGATCCGGGGCCGCCGCCAGCCACTCGTCCCACGGCAGGAGGGAGACGAGCCCTTCCAGCCGCAGCAATCGGGAGATGACCCCCGTCCGCGACGAAGGATCGAGAGCGAGGATCGCCTTCACTGTCTCGCCCACGGGCTGGCCGAGGAGAGCCCGGAGGACGAGCCGGTCCGCGGCTTCCAGGTCCGCCCGCACGGCCACGGCGGCCTGCGCCTCCTCCGGATGAGCCTGGAGGATGGGGACGAGGGCCTCGCGGGAGCCCGCGGGCAGGCGGAGGTAAAGGTCCAGCAGCGCCGCCGGCAGACCGGGAATCCAGACCTTCTCCAGGGCCTGAACGAGCGGCGGCAGCAGCTCCTGCCGCTCGGCGGCCTCCCCCACCGTGGCCAGGAAGGGCGCCGCCGGCACCGCCTCGGGAAAGCGGGCCGCGAGCTGCAGTCCCCAGGCCTGGGTCTCCCCCGGGTTCGCGAGCAAAGCGCTCATGAGGTCCCCCCGCCGGGCGAGGGCCGCGGGCCGGCTGACCACGGGCCGCGAGCTTGCCAGGGTCGCCAAGGCGGCGCCGTCCCACGGGCTCGGCCCCAGCACCAAGAGGCAGCGGGCCGCCGCGGCACGCACTTCAGGGGACGGCTCGCCGAGCCGCGCCGCCAGGGCCTCCCGGAAGCCGGGCGGCAGCTCCCCCACTTCATCCGGCCGGGAGAGCCCCTCCAACACGTGCGCGAGGAGGCCGAGCAGGGTCTCGCCGTCGATCTCGATACTTCCCGCGGGGCCCGCAGGCCAGTGCGCCGAGAGGGAGCGGAAAGCCGCGGCACCGCCGATCCGTGCCAGGGCCTCGGCCGCGAGGGAGCCGGCCAAGGGGTCCGTGAGGCAGCGGGCCAGATGCGGCACGGCCTCGGGCGAGCGGAGGTCCCCCAGGGCCTGGACGGCCGCCATCTGCACCCAGAAGTCGGCGCCTAAGAAGGGGAGCAGGTGCGGGATCGACCGCGCATCCCCCAGCCGGCCGACGGCGAGGATCGCCTCCTGCCGCACGTTGGGATCGGCATGGGTGAGCGCCGCATGCAGGGGCTCGAGAGCGCGGGGATCGCGCAGGCGGTCGAGGATGAGAACGGCTTGCAGCGCGACGTCGGGGTCCGGATCGCGCAGCAGGGCCACCACCACGGGGAAGCTCCGGGAGCCCCGCAGGCGGAAGATCTCGGAGCCGGCGTTGCGCAGCGCGGCGTCGGCCGGATCGCGCAGATACTCCGTGACCCGCGCGTCCGGCAGCACCGCCGCGCCGAGGCGCAGGGCCTGCTCGCGAATGCCCGGGCTGGGGTTGCGCACCAGAAGCTCCACCGCCTCGACCTGCGTGGCGTCGGGCATCAAGGGAAGCTGCGCGAGAAGCTCGACACTCTCGTGCCAGCTCGGGACGGAAGGAAAAGCGGGTTCCATACAGGGTTGTCCGGGCTCTCGGCGGCAAGTATACGGGAAACTCAAGGGCAGGTTGCGAAGGCGCTGGTGTCAGTGATGGCGGCGGCGGCTTTGCCGGCGGGGTTTTCGTAGCGCACCACCCGGCCGGTGGCGGTATCCGCCACGGTCAGCACGTAGTGGACGTCCGTGGTGGCGGCGGAGAAAACCCAGTACTTGCCGTTCAAGGCACAGCCATCGATCACCTTCACCAGCAGCTCCCAGTTGTCGGGGCCGAAGAACCAAAACAGCCCGGAATCCGCGGCGGCGCCGGGGACCACGTGGCCGGTGCCCGAGCTGCCGTTCGTGTCCCAGGCGACCTCCAGGCGGAAGCGGCCGTGGCTGACGCAGAGGGCCGTCTCCCCTGGCACGCAGGCGCCGGCGGACGCGTCCGGGCGCGGATGGCTCACCAGGAACTGCAGGCCCGCCGCCATCGAGCCCGTGGGCCAGGTGTTGTGACTGAAGCCGGGCTGCACGTCCTCTTCCCAGGAGATTCCCAGGCGATCCCACTGCGCTTCGAGCTGCGGCCGGGCGACGGCGTAGTTGGGATCGGTGGAGCCGTAGTACATGTGGATCGGCGGCTTGTAGGTGGGGTCGGCCAACGCCGTCACCGGGTACCATGGGGCGGACATCGAGAAAACGCTGCTGTAGATCGAGCTGCCGTAGGCCACCAGATAGGCCCACGCCCCCCCGGCGGAGTGCCCCGCCAGAGCGATCCGCCGCGCGTCCACGGGGAGCTCGGCCTTCACCAGCCGCAAGGTTTCCGCCAGCGTCTGTTCGTCCGTCGCGGTCCCCCACCCTGCGCCAGAGGCCTTGGGCATGGCCATCACGCAGCCGGCCTGCTCCGCCGCGTCGCGCACGAAATTCATGTAAGAGTCCGGATCGCTCCCCGCGCCATGGAAGAAGAGCACGAGCGGAGCCGGCCGCGAAAAGTCCAGGCTCTGCGGCACGTAGCGCCAGTAGTACGAGCTGGTCGCGGGCACGTCGACCCGTTTCCATCCAGAGTCCGGCAGGGCGAAGGCGGGAGCCGCCAGGGCAAGGGCGAGACAGGCGAGACAACGCAGCGACTTCAACATCGGCAACTCAAACAAGATAGCGGCTCGGGGGATTTCCGGCAAGCCTCAACCGCTCAACCGGCGCTGCCTTGCTCCACCCTCTCGCGCAACACCTCCAGGAACGGCCTCCCCCACCCCTCCATCCGCACTTCCAGCCGGTCCGTGCAGTCGCAGTCGCCGCAGGCCCAGGGCTCCTCCCCCGAGAGGTCGCGGCAGCGTTTGCGGCTGTGGGCGTCCTGCACGCGGACGAGGTCGAAGTACTCTTCCCAATACGGCCGCTCTTCGGCCAGCGGCTCGTAGCAGAAGCAGACCTCGACCCACTTGATCGCGCCCTCGGAGGTGAGGCGCGCCTGGCTCATGTTCCGCTCGTACTCGTCTCCCGCCACGGAGCCGAGCCCGAGGGTGCCGTCTTCCAAGGCCCGCAGCAGATCGGCTTCGCGGCCGGGGCGCACGCGAGCTGTCACCAAATACCTCATACCGCTAGTTTACCAGCCCTATG
>DASUEN010000148.1:0-11064 GCA_036275055.1 Thermoanaerobaculia bacterium | reverse complement strand
AGAGTGCGGATGGAAGACTCGGGGACCGACACCCGACTCCGATCGAAGAAGCAGATAGGGACAGGCCGCCCTGGCGGCCTTGCTATTTGGGGCCTTCTCATGGAAGACGTCCCAGCCCGTCCACGACACCCTTCGCAGGCCTCAACGGCGGGACGTCTCCGGATCGGGGACACCGCCCTGTAAAACCATGACGTTGGACGGCACGAGACAGGGCCGGCCATTCGGGTTGCCGGGTTGTCGGGGTTGCATGGTAATCCAGATCCTGAAACGCCCCGCCCCAGGTGTACGACGTTCGGATCGCCGTTCCCGCCTCGGAGACGACCCGACGTCATGGCCTGCGTGGGGGTATCGTGGACGGTCTGGGTCGTCTCTACGGACACGGTGTCGCCGGGACAACCGTCGACGGACGGTGGCGATTGCGTGGAAAACCTGGGCCTGAAACGCCCCGCCTCACGGTGTGCGACGTTCGGATCGCCGATCCCGCCTCGGAGACGACCCGCCGTCATGGCCTGCGTGGGGGTATCGTGGACGGTCTGGGTCGTCTCTACGGACACGGTGTCGCCGGGACAACCGTCGACGGACGGTGGCGATTGCGTGGAAAACCTGGGCCTGAAACGCCCCGCCCCACGGTGTGCGACGTTCGGATCGCCGTTCCCGCCTCGGAGACGACCCGCCGTCATGGTCTGTGCGGGGGTGTCGTGGACGGGCTGGGTCGTCTCTACGGACACGGCGTCTCTTGTCAGATTGTCACGCTTCACCTACGTCTCCCCCGCCCAAGACCCTCACCCCTGCCCCTCTCCCGACCCCCGACATCCCCCTCCCCGGGAGAGGGGAACCTGGCTGAACCATTCTTGTTGTTGGGTGGGGGCTCCCTCTTCTCCCGGCGAGGGGGCGGGAGAAGAGGGCCGGGGTGATGAGGGTCTTGGGCGGGGGACGATCATCGACGGACGGCACCGGTTTGCGTGAAAACCCCGGTCCTGAAACGCCCCGCCCGCGGTGTACGCCATTCGGACCGCCGATCCCGCCTCGGAGACGACCCGCCGTCATGGTCTGCTCGGGGTGTCGTAGATGGCCTGTGTCGTCTCTACGGACACGGTATCGTGGGCTGGGATTCCGTGGCAGGATACGGGCTCTCATTCGAGGAGAGTTTCCGATGCCACGCGCTTTCTGGATTCTGATCGTTCTGGCTCTTGTACTGACCTCTACGGCTCTGGCGGCCGAGCCTCCTCGCCACGTGGCCGTTCGTGCCGGACGGCTGATCGACGGGGGCGAGGGGCCTCCGGTGGCCAATGCCGTCATCCTCATCGAGGGAGAACGGATCACGGCCGTGGGGGCGGGGCTGGCGATTCCAGCGGGATATGAGGTGGTCGATCTCTCTCATTCCACGGTGCTTCCCGGTCTCATCGACTGCCACACGCACATCACCAGCCAGTCCAAGGACTATTACGAGGACCTCTTCCGCCGCAGCCCCATCGACGAGGCGGTGACGGCGCACGTCTATGCCCGGCGGACGCTGGAGGCGGGGTTCACGACGGTACGCAACGTGGGCGCCCGCGAATTCATCGACGTGGCCCTGCGCGACGCCATCAACCGCGGCGAGGTGGTGGGGCCGCGGATGCTGGTCTCCACCATGGCAGTGGGGGCCACGGGCGGGCACAACGATTTGACTGGGTTCTCCCCGTATCTGCGGTTCGAGGAATTCTCCGGCATCGCGGACGGAGCGGAGGAGATCCGCAAGCTCATCCGCGTCGAGGTCAAGCGCGGGGCGGACCTCATCAAGGTGATGGCCACGGCGGGCGTGCTCTCCGAGGAGGGATCGGTGGGCGCGCCGCAGTATTCGCAGGAGGAGATGAACGCCGTCGTGCAGGAGGCCGCGATGTGGGGGAAGAAGGTGGCGGCCCATGCCCATGGCGCCGAGGGGATCAAGCGCGCGGCCCGGGCCGGCGTCGCCTCCATCGAGCACGGCGGTATGATCGACGAGGAGGGCGTACGCCTGCTCAAGGAGCGCGGCATCTACCTGGTTCCCGATATCTATACGGACGAGTACATCCTCGCCGAGGCCGATCATCTCGGCCTGCCGCAGAAGATGATCGAGAAGGAGAAGGAGCTGCGCAAGAACCAGCTCGTCAACTGGCGGCGGGCCATCGACGCCGGGGTGAAGCTCGCCTTCGGCACGGATGCGGGCGTCTACCCCCACGGCCAGAATGCCAAGCAGTTCCATTCCCTCCTGGCCCTGGGCCTATCCCCCAAGCAGGTGATCCGCATGGCCACCACCAACGCCGCGGATCTCCTCGGCTGGAGCGACCGCGTCGGCAGCGTGGCGCCGGGAAAATTCGCCGACCTCATCGCTGTGGACGGCGATCCCCTGACCGACGTGACGGAGCTGGAGCGGGTGCGGTTCGTGATGAAGGGGGGCTCGGTGGTGAAGGGGGCGGCGAGGTAAAGGCGCGGCTTCGACGTCTCGGAGGGCGCCAGCCGCCCAAGACCCTCATCACCCCGACCCTCTTCTCCCGCCCCCTCGCCACCCCCCTCACCGGGAGAAGAGGGAGAACAGCCAAGAAAAGGACGGAAAGGACAGCAGGGGCAAAAAGGACGAGCGAGAACAGCAAGAACGGCTCGGTCGGACCCCTTCTCCCAGTGAGGGGGGGTGGCGAGAGGGCGGGAGAAGGGGCAGGGGATGAGGGTCTTGGGCGGCGGCCCGGCTCGCCCCGCTCGCCCTCCGCAGCCTTGCCCTCCCCGCCCTCCCCTGTTACAGTCTCGCGACGGCTTCCCAAACCTGGACAGCCGTTCCCAATCTTTATGAAGAAAGTACTTCTGCAACTCCGCTCCGCCCTCGGCTCGCGCTACTTCCTTGCGGCGGCCCTGGCGGGGATCTACATGGCCGTGTTCCTGCTCACCCGCTTGATCCTGCTGGGGGTGCAGCATGCGGTGGCGCGCAACGGCTTCGTGGCGGTACTGGCCACGTTGGGAGCGGGGGAGGTCTTCGACGCCGTCGTCGCATTGTGGATGGTCGCGCCGCTGGTCCTCTACCTCTCCCTGCTTCCCGAGCACTGGTTCAAGGGTCGGATTCAGCGGTTCGTGCTGTGGAGCGGCTTGGCGGTGGCGACGTTCTCGGCCCTGTTCACGGCGGCGATCGAGTACTACTTCTTCGAGGAGTTCAACAGCCGCTTCAACTTCGTGGCCGTGGACTACCTCGCCTACCCCACCGAGGTGGCGGACAACGTGTGGCAGAGCTATCACGTGGCCCTCGTCTTCACTCTGGTGGTATCGATCACGGGAACCGTCCTCTTCCTCCTCCGCCGGCCGGTGCGGGAAACCTGGCAGCGGGCCACGCCTCCCCTGCGCCGCCTGGCGTTCGTCGCCGGTTTCGCGGTGGTTCTCGCCGGGGTGACGTGGCCGGTCTCCCCGGCTCTCGCCCACGTTTCGGAGGACCGGGCGCTGAACGAGATCGCGGTCAACGGCTACTACTCGTTCTTCATGGCCCTGCTGGGGAAGGACGCCCCGTACGAGGGGCTCTACGCCACCCGGCCGCAGCCGGCGGTAATGGCGCGTGTGCAGCGGCTTTTGGGCATGGAGAAGTCCGTGGTGCCGGCCTCGTTCACCGCGGGCTCGACGTTGCGCAAAATCGACAATCCCGGCCCCTCCCGCCGGCTCAACGTGGTGGTGGTGCTGGAGGAGAGCCTGGGCTCGGAGCTGGTGGGCGCGCTCCATCCGCGGCCGGAGAGCCTGACGCCGCGCTTCGACGCGCTCACCGCCGAGGGAACGCTCCTCACCCACGCCTTCTCCACCGGCAACCGCACGGTGCGCGCCATCGAGGCCACCACCTCGTCGCTGCCGCCGCTCCCCGGCGAATCGATCGTGCGGCGGGACAAGTCGGTGGGGCTCTTCACGCTGCCGTCGCTCCTTGCCAGCCAGGGGTATCAGACGATGTTCGTCTACGGCGGCCGCGCCCTTTTCGACGGCATGGGGACCTACCTCCAGCGCAACGGGGTGGACCGGCTCGTCGATCAGAGCTCGTATCCGGAGGGCACGTTCACCACCGCCTGGGGAGCCTGCGACGAGGCGATCTTCACCAAGGCGCTGGAGGTGATGGACGAGTCCCACGCCGCGGGAAAGCCTTTCTATTCCCTGGTGCTCAGCGTCTCCAATCACCGGCCGTTCACCTTCCCGCAGGGCCACGTCAAGGAAGAGAAACGATTCCATCGCCGGGAGAACGTGGTGCGCTATGCCGACTGGGCGCTCGGCCAGTTCATGGCGCAGGCGAAGTCCCATGCCTTCTACCGCGACACGCTGTTCGTCCTCATGGGCGATCACGGCGCCCGGGTGTACGGTGCATCGGAGATTCCGCTGCCGAGCTACGAGGTGCCCATCCTCTTCATCGGCCCTGGCGTGCCCGCGGGGTCGCGGTTGGATACCCTGGCCTCGTCGCTCGACGTGCCCCCCACCATCCTCGGCATCCTGGGTCTCGACTACGACTCGAAGTTCTTCGGCCACGACGTGTTCCGCACCCCGCCCGAGGAGGGGCGGGCGCTGATGACCCACGGCAGCGAGATCGCCCTGATGCGCGGCGGGCGGATTGCGGTGCTGGGGCTGCGCGAGTCGGCGACGCTCTACGAGCTCGACACGGCCAAGGACGAGATCGAAAAGGCGAAGTCCGTGGACGCGGCCGGCCGGGAGCTGATCGAGGACGCCATCGCCTACTACAACGCCGCGGACCGCCTCTACCGCAACGGCGGCTTCGGTTTCATCCCCTCCTCGCCGCGGCAGCCGGCGCCGGCCGCGGACTAGAGGCACGCGCCTCCCTCTTGACAGTGCGTATACTCTGAACCCTCCGGCTCCGCTTTCGGAGCCCGGAGGACCCGGGAGGCGCGATGAGAGAGGTCTGCACCCATCTCGATCAAATCCAGGACGTGAAGCCCCACACCCGGGGGTGCGAGGAGTGCCTGAAGATCGGCGACACATGGGTCCACCTGCGGCTCTGCCTCACCTGCGGCAAGGTCGGCTGCTGCGATTCCTCGAAGAACAAACACGCCACCAAGCACTTCCACGCCACGCACCACCCGATCGTGCAGTCCCTGGAGCCGGGCGAGGACTGGCTCTGGTGTTACGTCGACGAAGTGATGATGGAACCCGGTTGACGAAAAGGAGAGGACGCCATGAAGAAGAGGACCGTCAGGAAGATGACGTTGAGCAGGGAGTCCATCCGCCGCCTCACGGGAAACGACCTCGGGGACGCCCAGGGCGCGGGCCGGACGGCGAACCCCACCTGCTTTGGCTTCAGTTGCCTCGAGACCTGCGGCACCTGTCCCCCGACCTGCGCCACCTGCCTCGGCACGGTCTGCGTGCCGTAGGAGCCAGGCCTACAGCTTGGCGAGGTACTGGTGGATGAAGGAGATGGCGATCGAGCCCTCGCCCACTCCGGAGGCCACCCGTTTCACCGAGCCGTGACGCACGTCCCCGGCCACGAAGATGCCGGGGACGCTCGTCTCCAGGAGGAAGGGATCGCGGTCCGGCTGCCACCCTGCGGGGCGCTTGCCGTCGCGCAGGAGCTGCGGGCCGGAGAGGATGAAGCCGTGATCGTCCCGCTCCACCACGCCGGCGAGCCAGTTGGTATGGGGCTGGGCGCCGATGAGGATGAAGAGCGACTGCGCCCGGTGGTTGGCCACTTCGCCGGTCGCGGAGTTGCGCACGTCGAGCGATTCCAGATGGCCGTCGCCGTGGGCCGCCGCCACCTGGGAGTGGTACCAGACCTCGATCTTCGGCGTCTCGCCGATCTGGTCCACGAGGTACTGCGACATCCCCTTGTTGAGGGAGTCGCCGCGCACCAGCATCACCACCCGGCGGGCGTACTTCGCGAGGTGCATGGCCGCCTGGCCGGCCGAGTTGGCGCCGCCGATGATGAAGACGTCCTCGTCGCGGCAGGCCATGGCCTCGGTCATCGCCGCCCCGTAGTAGACGCCGGCTCCGGTGAGCATGTCCACGCCGGGGACGTCGAGCTTGCGGTAGGAGACGCCGGTCGCGATCAGCAGGGCGTGGCAGGAGACCTCGCTGCCGTCGGCGAGGGTGACGATGCGATACGTGTCCTCCAGGCGCACTCCGGTCGCTTCCTGGGGGGTGAGGATCTCCACGCCGAAGCGCTGCGCCTGGGTGACGGCGCGGCGAGTGAGGTCCGCGCCGGAGAGCCCCACGGGGAAGCCCAGGTAGTTCTCGATCCGTGAGCTGGTGCCGGCCTGGCCGCCTGGGGCATCCCCCTCGATCAGGAGCGTGCGCAGCCCTTCCGAGGCGCCGTAGACGGCCGCGGCCAGCCCGGAGGGGCCGCCGCCCACGATCACCAGGTCGTAGAACGGCTTCTCGGCCTGGGTGCGGAAGCCGATCTTCTCCGCCAGCTCGGCGCGGGAGGGATCCGCGATCCAGGTGCCGTCGGTGAGGAAGACGAGGGGGAGGCGCGCCTTGCCATTGCCGTCGCCCCCCTTCTCCACCGTGGCCACCAGCTCGCGGGCTTGGGCGTCGTCCTCCACGTCGAGCCACTGATAGGGGATCTGGTGGCGGGCCAGGAAGTCGCGCACCTGGAACGCCTCGGGCGACCAGCGGTGCCCCACCACGCGGATCCCCTCGAACGGCGCGCGGAAGCCCGCCTGCCAATCCGTCAGGAGGTCGTCGAGCACCGGATAGAGGCACTGCTCGGGCGGGTCCCACGGCTTCAAGAGGTAATAATCCACCCGCGCCGTGTTGATGGCCTTGATGGCGGCGTCGGTATCCGCATAGGCGGTGAGCAGCACCCGCTTGGCGGCGGGAAAGAGCGGAATGGCCTTCTCCAGCAGCTCGACGCCGGACATCTGCGGCATCCGCTGGTCCACCAGGAACAAGGCGACCGGGGTCTGGCGGGTCTTGAGCTGCTCCAGGGCCTCGAGCGCGCTCGGGCCCGAGGACGCCCGCATCACCCGGTACTCCTCGCCGTAATGGCGCCGCAGATCGCGGTCCACGGCCCGCAGCACGTCGGCATCGTCGTCGATTGCGAACAGGACAGGTTTGGCCATGACGGGGGAGTGTACCTGAGCAGGACGGACACGGACGGCACGGACGAACAAGGACCCGGCAAGACCGCCCCAGCCTGCCCCCTCAAACCGAGCCCGTAGGGAGGCAGACCTGTAGCCCAGGCCGTGAGCCCTGGGCGCCCGGGCCACGCCCTTCCCCCCCTACGGCCGCACGCCGCTCACCGTCCGCGCCGTCAGCCCCTTCCTCCCCGGCACCTCCACCTCGATCTTGCTCCACGAGGCGGGGGTCGCCGTCTCTTTGGGATAGAAGGCCACGGTGTACTGGCTGCGCAGCTCGGAGAGGATCTCGCCGTAGACGGCGGTCAGGTCCTGCTCGGGCTCGATGAAGTAGACCTGCCCTCCCCCGGCGTCGGCCAGGCGCTTGAACTTCACCGAGGTGGGCTCGGTTAGGAAGCCGCCGTCCTCGCCCCGGCTGGCGCGCGGATTGGCGACGATCATGTAAATGGGGATGCCGCTGTCGCGGGCCACCCGCAGGCACTCGCCGTAGGAGAGGCGCTCGCGCTCGCTCTGGTCGATGCCGTCGGTGTAGAGAACCAGGGCCTTGCGGCCGGAGATGCCGCGGAGCTGCACCAGGGAGTAGGAGATCGCCTCCCAGAGGGCCGTGCCGCCGTCGGGCGTCAGGGTCGAGAGGGCCGCCGAGACAGAGGAGAGGTCGCGCGTCACCGGGCGGATCAGCTTCGAGGTGTCGTCGAAGGCAATGAGCATGGCGCGGTCGCGGCCATTGAGGCCGGTGTCGAGCAGGGAGGAGACGGCCTTCCGCACGTCCGGGAGCTTCAGGAACATGCTCGCCGAGGAGTCGATGGCGAGGGCCAGGGTCAAGGGGAGCTCGCCGGCGTTCTCGAAGGCCGCGATCTCCTGCGGCTCGCCGTCCTGGCGCAGGCGGAAGGCCTCCTTGGGGAGCCCCGGCACGGGCTTGCCGTTGGCGTCCGTCACCACCACGGCGAGCTGGATGAGGCGCACGTCGATCCGCTCGCCCAGGTCCGAGGCGTTGAGCGGCATGGCATCCTCGGCGGTCGAGCCATCGTCCAAGCGGGCCATGACCTTGAGATATCCCACCGCTCGTTCCTTGGGGATCGTCACCTTGTGGCGGTAGGGAGGGCCGTAGACGGTGCCAGCGAGCTCGTCGTTCCAGAAGAACTCCAGCTTCTCCACCCTCTTCCCCGCCGGCGCCCGCACCTCGGCCTCCACTTCCACCGCGCCCACGCCGCGGCGGCTGGCCGGCTCCACGATGCGCACGTCGAGCCCCTCGGTGGGATCGTTCACGCGCACGGCGTCGCGGGCCACCTCCTTGCCCGCGGCGTCGTAGCCGATCCCCTGCACGATCTGCGGGCGGACTCGGCGCCCCAGGTCCACCTCGGCCTCGCAGGGGACCTTGGCGCAGCTCGCCGCCACCCGGTCGCCGAGGCGCAGGTCGACCCGGGTGATCCCCTGACCGTCCCCGTTCACCTTCAGACGCACCTTGCCGGTGAGCGAGGTGCCGGCCGGCGCCACCAGGCGAATCCCGGGGCGGCTCACGGTGAGGGCGGCCCGCTCGGGGGGTGCGGCGCCCAGGTTCACCACCTGCCCTCCCCAGGGGCCTCCCTCGACAGGCTCCACCACCACCCCCACGGCCTCCGCCCCCTCCGGAATGGAGACCGGCAGCCGGAAGACGTTCGCCTCCGGGCCCGCGACGTCGGCGGCGGCCAGGACGTGGTGCGTGGCTCCCCGCCCCGCCGGACCAGCCACGGTCACCCGCAGGGGACCCGGAGGAAGCTCGGGGGATTCGAGGCGCAGGTCGAGCATCTCCTTTCCCCTCTCGGCGGCTTGGATGCGGGCGGAGACCTCCAAGCCGATGCCGTCCTCCTCCCCTTCCAGGAGCCGGCCGGCGCGGGCAGCGGCCACGGCCTCGGGGACGCCTTCCACGTCCCAGCGGCGGGCGCGTACCGTGAGGTCGGAGCGCGAGGTGCGGACCTCGACGGCATGGGGGCGGCCGTCCATCTCCCGGATCGCCTGGTAGCGCAGCCAGAACCGGGAGCGCAGGTGCGCCAGGGCCGTGGCGAGGGTCCCGGGGCCCACGACCAGCTCGCCCCCGGTGGCCTCCGCCATCCAGGACAACGGCTGCTGCGGCGCCAGCAGGACGGGGGGAGGGGGAGGCTCCTTGGTCTCCTCCTCCGGCGGCTTCTTGCGGCCGAGGATGACCTTGCCGCCCAGCGGCACCTGCGGTGTGGGGTTCGACTTCACCCGGCGCAGGTCCGGCAGGCTGGAATCGCCCATGGGGAGGGGGAAGGCCGTCCAGCCCAGGGCCGCGGCCGTCCGCGCCGCCTCCAGGCCGGCCGTCTCCAGGGCTCCCTCGGTGGACGGCCTGGCCTTCTCGGCATCTCCTGGGGGGGCGTCGGGGTGGTAGAACTTCAGGGGATCGACGTCGAAGCCGTCGCTCACCAGGAACAGGGCGCGCGGTCCGCTCCCCTCCTGGGCCACCAGCCACTCGGCGAGGAAGTCCTGCTGGCGGCGCACCAGCCGCACCTCCTCGTCCAAGGCCTCGGCCGTGCGGTCCGCGGCCTGGGCGTCCTCCTTCTTCTGCTCGCGGAAGCGCTGGCGCAGGATGCGGACGTCGTCCCGCCCGTCGCCAGCAAGCCAGAGCTTCGAGAGCGCCTCGTCGATGGCGCGCACGTCCCGCGTCGGCGACAGCGCCACCCGCGGCACGGGCTCGGCGACGACGACCTCCACGGGTCCGAGGGCCGCCAGGGCCGTGGCCCGCTCGGCCAGGGAGCCGGCCGCCGTCCGCAGAGTGCGGGCGCCGGTGAGCACCCGGTCCACGTAGACGACGATGCGCCACGGCTTGGCGAGCGGCGCCAGCTCCGCCACGGGGCGAGCCTGGTCGCCATCCAACACCGTGAGATCGCCGGCCTTCAGAGTGCGGGGGACCTCCCCGTTGGCATCCAGCGCCTGGAGGGAGAGCTCGATGGAGACCATGGCCGGCGCGGCCGGAGGCGGCGCCGCAGGGGAAGGCACAGAGTCCGGAGACGTGACCGGAGCCTGCAGGGCGAGAAGGGCGAGGAGGGCGAGCTTGGCAGTCACCCGGCTATTCTACGCCTGCGGGCGCCGGGACCCCGTCTCCCCGCAGCTCTGTCACCAGCACCAGCAGCTCCTTGAGGAACGGCCGCAACAGGGGAAACTGGAACAGGGAGATCAGCCGCAGCACGAGGCGCACCGAGCGCTCCATCAGCCGGTAGCTCTTCTCGCACCCCGGCGAGCTGTCGTGGATCCAGTAGAGGACGATCCCCATGTGGTACACCCAGAGCAGGTTCGGCAGCGCGGCCACGAGGTCCGGGGTGAGGCGGGTGTCCGCGCCCGTGATCACCTCGGCGAAGAGCTCCGTGGACTCCCGCCGCACGGGGAGCGACTCGGCGCTGAACGGATTGAGCGGGCTCACCGGATCGGCGGCCGTCTTGAAGAGGACGCCGCTGAACTGATGGTACGGGGCGATGGTGTCCAGCTTGGCCCGCATCACGCCCAGCAGGCGCTCGCGCAATCCACGCTCCCGGGCCAGCACCTCACGGGAGGCGGCGAGGTGCTCCTGGTGGGTGAAGGCATAGAACGCCTGGATGAGGTGCTCCTTGGACTTGAAGTAGTAGTAGGCGTTGCCCACCGCCACCCCCGCCGACTCGGCGATGGCCCGCATGGTGGTCTCCTCGTACCCCCGCTCCCGGAACAGCTCGAGCGCGGTCGCCAGGATCTGAGCGCGGGTCTCCTCCCCTTTGCGCCGTTTCTTGGGAGCTTCCAGGACCGGAACGGCGATCCCTTCCTCCATACCGCCCATGACGTTCCTCCCGAGAGGAAAGCGCTCGACTTGAACGCGTTCAAGGACAGAGTAGGAGGGTCTGCATCTGGTGTCAAGGGTTTTTGAACGCGTTCAGGTCGCCAGCCTGTCAGCAAGTCGCTGCACCGCCGTCCTTTCCGTGAGCCCGTAGGGCGGCAGACCGTAGCCCAGGCCGTGAGCCCTGGGCGATGTCGCCGGTTCATTCCCCCG
>DASUEN010000147.1:0-23193 GCA_036275055.1 Thermoanaerobaculia bacterium | reverse complement strand
GCCGGCGTCTTCGCGCCGTCAGCTCGCCGGCACCGCGCCGCGGACCTCTCGTGACTACGACGGTTTCTGCACGGCGACCTTCTCCAGCAGCACCGGCTGCGTCGAGTAGTTCTCCAGCTCGAGCGTCTGGCCGTCCTTGCTGAGGGTCACCTTGGTCGCCATCGACATGCGCCCTTCGCCCTTGCCGTCCTTGTCGAGGTGGATTTCGATCACCGTGAAGGGATAGCGGAGCGTGCGGGTCAAATTGGCGGCCTCCCAGAAGCGGATGGGGCGGTCGGTCGCGATCACGATGTCCCGCCCGCCATCCGCCGTGGGGGTTTCCTGGGCGTAGTGAAGGTCCCAGCCGAGGCGGTCCGGCGTCCGGATGTAGCCGACCCGCTCCGTGCTCTGAAGACTGCTCAGCAGGTTGGTCGCGCCCTTGAGGCGGAGCGTATCGAGCAGGGAATCGCGCTCCTGATCCGAGGACCACCGGTCGATCGAGATCTCGACGATGCCCGCCCGGTGGAGACCCGAGATTCCGATCGCACGACGCCGCGGGAGGTTCGACGTGCCGAGGTTGATGGCGAACGAGACGAGCTTCAGAGGTTGCTCATCCTTGGGGATGAGCGCGCCGGCGTTCAGGCTGAAGAACAGCCCGCCCACCGTAAGACCCGCGGCAAGGATGCGGATCGCTATTTTGGGATGTTTGTTCATGATCTGATCTCCTTCTGCTGCTTTCCTTGCCCTCCGCCTCCTTTCGTATGCGAATTGCGGGCCGGTTGCCCCCTTTTGCCGCGCGGCGGGACAAAGATTTTACAAAGAAGGTCGAGCCCCCGGGGAAAGACACATGGGACCTCAACGAGAAGTAACGAATTTGTAAGGAAAGTAAAGATTTTCGCCGGCTGGCGAGCGGACTGCAGCGCAGGGCCCTGCCCCCGGCGGTCCGGCGCTGCCAAACTGACGGCTCGAAGCGACGAAACAGCCGGGGGCGATCGGGTTTTCCGGGATTTACCTCTGTACCGCGACCGCCTCCAGGAGCACCGGCTGGGTGGAGTATCTTTCCAGCTCGAGCGCCTTGCCGTCCTGGCTGGCGACGACCCGGGTGGCCATCGACATCTTCCCCAATCCCTTGCCGTTCTTGTCGAGATGGATCTCGATCACGGTGAAGGGATAGGCGGGGACACGCTGCGAGTTGGCGCCCCCCCAATACGAGATGGCCCGGTCGGTCGCGATGACGACGTCGCGGCCGCCGTCGGCGGTCGGTCGTTGCTGGGCGAAGTGCAGGTCCCAGGCGGAGTGGTCGGGAGCCCGGAGCAAGCCCACGGGCTTCGTCTCCCGGAGGGCGCTCTGCAGGCTCATCGCGCCCTTGTTGGCGAGCGTCTCGAGAAGCGCGCCGCGCTCCTCGTCCGAGGACCACCGGTCGATGGCGATCTCGACGACGCCTCCCCGGCCGACGATCGTGGTCTCCGCAAGGTGCCCCGGCAAGGGTACGGGACTGACACTGACGCCGAGCGACACGAGCTTCAAAGGGGGCGCCTGCTCAGGGATGGAAGCGCTGGCGCGCAGGCCCTGGAACAGCCCGCCCACGGCCACCCCCGCGGCGAGGATGCACATTGCTGCCTTCAATGGTCTCACCATTTTCGTTCTCCTTGGACTGTCTCGGTGCCCTCCAGTTTACCAGACGATGCGAAATCCGGGCCGGGCTCCACCGTCTCCCGGCGCCTCTCGCATAAGATGTGCGCCAAGGCCGACTCGTGACGGACTGGACGATATCCCCCGAAGCCGCCGGAGAGCGCCTGGATCGCCACGTCGCGGCCCGTCTCGGCGTCCCCCGCAACCAGGTTCAGCGCTGGATCGAGGACGGTCTCGTCCGCCTGAATGGACGGCAGGCCAAGCCCTCCGCCGCCGTGGCCGCGGGCAACCGGGTGGAGTGCACGCCTCCGGTGCTCAGGGAGGAGCGGGTCCTCCCCGAGACGGGAGAGCTCATCGTCCTCTATGAGGACACGTCTCTCGTGGTCCTCGACAAGCCGGCGGGGCTCACCGTCCACCCGGGAGCGGGGCGGACGACGGGGACCCTCGCCCACCGTCTCCTCAGCCGCTACCCCGAGATGGCCGGCGTGGGTGGTCCCGGCCGGCCCGGCATCGTCCACCGTCTCGATTTGGGAACGAGCGGCGTCCTCGTCGTGGCGCGCACGGCCGCGAGCTACACCCGCCTCGCCCGCGCCTTCGCCAGCCGCGAGGTGACGAAGAAGTACCTGGGGATCGCCTACGGCGCGCCGTCACCCCCCGCGGGGACCATCGAAGCCGCCATCGGCCGCCACCCCCAGAGGCGCAAGGAGATGGCCGTGCGTCCCGGCGGCCGGCCCTCGCGCACCGGCTACCGGACCCTCGCCGCCAAGGCCGGGATCGCGCTCCTGGAGCTCGACCTGGCAACGGGGCGCACCCACCAGATCCGCGTCCACCTGAAGCACCTCGGCCATCCCCTGGTGGGAGATCCCGTCTACGGCGAAGCGCGCTGGAAAGGTCTGCCGCGCCCTATCCAGGCCCCGCTGAAGGACTTCGGAAGACCGGCCCTCCACGCCTGGAAGCTGACCCTGCAACACCCCGGCACCGGCGAGCCCCTGAGCTTCACGGCGCCGGTGCCGGAGGATCTTGGGGGGTTGTGGCGGGCGGTGACGGGGGAGGATCTGCCGTAGAACCTTCCGCAGCTTCCCCCCGCCCAAGACCCTCATCCCCTGCCCCTTCTCCCGACCACCCCATCCCCCTCCCCGGGAGAAGGGGGCCCGGCCGGGGCGTTCTGGCCGCTCGTCCCTGCCGTCCCTGCCGTCCCTTTCGTCCCTTCCTCCCTCCTCTCCCATACGCCAGGGGTGGAGAAATGACGTTCTCGCGCTATGATCCGTACAAACTGACGGACCTCCACGGAGCCCTTGCATGGTTGTATGCCGCGGCCGCAGCCGCCCGCCAGTCTTCGAGCGCCTCGTGCTCGCCGGGTCCTTCAGCCTGGCGGTTGCCGCCGTTCCCGCCGCAGCCCAGCCTTCGCCGAACCTGGCGGCGTGGCTCCAGGCGCGTCCGGCGGGCGGCGCTCCAGTGCTCGCCGCCGGGCCGGAATCGCAGGGTGCGATCCCGCCCGGGAGCCCCATCGGCGAGGTCAAGGTGGTCTCCAAGGACATCTTCGATTCCAGCCGCGAAGGCGAGGACCGCTGGTTCTTCCGCCTCGCCAACCGCCTGCACCGCACCACCCGCCCCCAGGTGATCGAGCGCCAGCTCCTCTTCAAGCCGGGGGACCTCTTCTCCCCCGAGTTGATCGAGGAGTCCGCCCGCCTGCTGCGCACCAACGACTACCTCTACGACGTCGACATGAAGCCGGTGCTGCGGCCGGATGGCACGGTCGAGGTGGACGTGGTGACCCGCGACGTCTGGACCCTCGGCGGCGGGGTGAGCTTCGGCCGCGCGGGAGGCGTCAACACCACCAGCTTCTCCGTCGAGGACACCAACCTCCTGGGCACGGGCAAGGACCTCTCGGTCTCCCGCATCGGCACCGTGGACCGGATCTCGAACCTCGTCCGCTTCCGCGATCCCAACGTCGCGGGCACGCGGCTGCAGCTCCTCGCCTCCTATGCCAAGAACTCGGACGGCGGCCGCCAGCGCCTGGAGCTCGAACGCCCGTTCTTCTCGCTCGACAGCCGCTGGGCCGCGGGAGTGCGCCTCTTCCGCGACGACCGCCTCGAGCAGCTCTACACCGGCGGCAAGGTGGCGACCGGCTTCCGCCACCTGAACCACGCGGCGGAGCTCTATGCCGGGTTCTCCCCGGGCCTGGTCGATGGCGTCTCCCGGCGGTGGGAGCTCGGCTTCACCTGGTCGCGGGACGATTTTCAGGGCACGTCCCTGTTTCCCACCAAGACCCCCATCCCCGGCTTCCCGCTGAAGAGCACCACCGGCCTGGACGTGGTGATCGACCAGCAGATCTTCACGCCGCCGATCGACCGCACCCTCTCCTACCCTTGGGTGCGGTTCGAGTCGATCCAGAACCGGTACGTGGTCGAGAAGGACCTCGACCGCATCCAGCGCTCGGAGGACCTCAACGTCGGCCGGCAGTGGAGCCTTTTGGGGGGATGGTCCGCTCCCACCTTCGGCGCCGTGGGCCACCGCTTCATCTTCCAGGGCGCGGCCTCGGACGGCTGGCGCCTCACGCCCCGCCAGCTCCTGCTGGCCCAGATCGGCGCTTCGACTCGCTGGTACCGCGGCGACGCCGAGAACCTGGTGGCGGGAGGACGCCTGCGCTGGTACGCCCGCGACTTCGGCGACAACGTCCTCTATGCCTCCGCGGGCGCCGACCTCGCCCATCACCTGGACGGCGAGGACCAGATTCTCCTGGGCGGCGACAGCGGCCTGCGCGGCTACCCCCTGCGCTACGAGGCCGGTGACCGCCGCTTCCTCTTCACCGTGGAGCAGCGTTTCTTCAGCGACCGCGAGCTGTTCCACCTCATCCATCCCGGCGCCGCCATCTTCTTCGACGCCGGCCGCGCCTGGTTCGTGGACGCGCCCTTGAGCAAGCTGCAACGGATCTTCCAGCGCCAGGACGACCAGGTGTTGCGCGACGTCGGCTTCGGCCTGCGCCTGGGCTCCAGCCGCTCCTCCCGCGGCGCCGTGGTGCACGTCGACGTCGCCTTCCCCTTGGACCGCAAGGGCGCCAACATCAACGCCGTGCAATGGCTGGTATCGACGCGCGATACCTTCTGAAAACCTTTCCCTTTCGACGTTCTTCAACGTAACGGCCGGATCAGCACCAGGGCCGGCCGGGTGTTGTATCGCTCGCGATAGGCGCGATGGGCTGGGTCGTCCGGAAAGTGCTCAGCCGCGGGATAGGGATAGCGGCTCATGGCGTGGAACGGCAGCGGCTCGACGCTCTGGGAGAAGGCCGTGTTGGCGTCCGCGTCCTTGGCCCAGCCGTCCACTTTGAGCAGGAAATCGCGCCGCCAGCCGGGGGGCAGCGGCGGCAGGGATTTGCTGTCGAAACGCAGCCGCACCTCGTCGCCCGAGCCGAGGATGACGAGGCGGTCGTCGATTTCGGCCAGCAGCTCCCGCACGTCGCCGTAACGGGTGTAGAGGCCGGGCGTGGGATTCCACTCCGAGACCGGCATGAAGGTTTGATAATCGAACCCCTCCGGCTGCCGCCGCTGCGGATCGATCACCGGCCGCGAGAAGCCGCGGAAACGGAGCTCGGCGGCGGCCGGGGAAAGCTCGGTCTGTGCCACCGGGGGCTCGCCCACGTCTTCGGAAAGGAAGATCTCGTCCCAATAGACGCAGACGCTGGTTTCGATCCGCACCTCGCGGGAGGCGGAGAGGAACTTCCCCGTGAGATCGACGGAAATCGTCTTGGGTTTCCCCGAGGGCATCCCCATGTCTTCGATCACCGTCACCCAGCGGCCGGCGGCGTCTTTCACCTGGAGCCGCGGCATCACGAGGCCCGCCGGGCTCTCCTGGGCCGCGGCCAGGAAGGTGGAGCCGTCCGCCCAGTCCACCCAGCCGGAGAGGATGAGGACCGCCTTGTTATCCGGCGACGCCTTTCCGAAGTCGAGGTCCAGGTGGTGGAGCTCGGCCACGCCGGCCGCGTTGCGTTTGAAGCCGTCCGGATAGCGCTGATCGCGGGCCAGGAGGCGGTCCAGCACGTCGCGTCCGCCATCCTCCCGCGCCGACACGGGACGCACCTTGCGCCCGACGCCGAAAAGCCGGAACTCGGGGAACGGCGGGCTCTTGAACTTGTCGTTGGTGAAAATCTCGACCGTCTCCGGATGATCCACGGCCAGCAGGTGGACCTGATCGAGATAGGACACCTCGCGCAGCTCCTCCGTGATCCGCACCTCGTAAGCGCCGTCCACGGGTACCAGCGCTTCACCGGGGATCTGCACGTATTCGTCGTGATCGACGGGGAAATAATCGCCGTCGCCCGAGGAGGCCCCGAGCGGGGCGACGCCCAGCACGTCGGTGATGAACTGGAAGCGCTCGCCGTTCCAGGTGAAGATCATCGGGCAGGAGCCCGAGAGGCGCGGGGCCTCCTTGACTTCGAGGAGACGGCCGGCGGCCTGCTTCGTCTCGTTCTGGATGAGCCCGTTGGGCCAGGTGATGCGGACGGTGTCCGCCTCGGTCTGATTCCCGAGGCCGAAAACCAGCGGTGTTCCTTTGTAAAGCTGCTTGCGATAAATAGGGCCGGCCTTGACCTCCACCTCGGCCGCGGGCGCCAGCTTGAGGTTCTTCACCCCTTCGAGACGCACGGCGAGCCAGTGATTGGAAGTTTCGGTGACATTGCGGAAGATCTTCAAGGAGCCGTCCTTCCCCACCGCCGCCAAATCGATGCGGCCGTCGCCGTCGAAGTCCGCGGCGGCCACCGCCACGGGCGAGGAGGGAAGGGAAACGGGCGCGGCAACGCCGCGGTTGTCGAGATCCGCTGCAACGGAGGAGGTCGCCGCGGCCGGCAGGACCGAGACGGTCTCCGCTTCGAAGGTGCCGCCGAGCCGGTCGTGATAAATCACCCCAGACTTGTCCGCATAGCTCACGATGAGGTCGAACCCTTGCGTATCGGAAACCGTGTGGAGAGCCCACGCCGCAGCCGCCTTGCCGGCCACGAAGGGGAAACGTTTCGTTTCGTCGCTCCAGCCGGCGGCGCCATCGTTCCTGAGGAGAGCCGCGGAATCGCCCAGCAGCACGAGGTCCAGGTCGTAATCGTGATCGAAATCGAGCCACGCGGCCAGACGGAAATTGCCGGCCGGCATCGTCACCGCGGCCTTCGCGAATTTCCCCTTGAGGTTGTGCCACAGAGTGGCCGTGCCGCCGGCCAGGATGCAGAGATCGGGCAGGCCGTCGTTGTCGAAATCCCCCACGGCAACGCCGGTCACGTCCTTCACCCCTTCGAGGCCGCTCGCCTCCACACGGCTCACCCCGCCCAGGAAAAGGGCGGCGCCCGCGGCCGAGGTGACGAGGAGGTCCGGCTTGCCGTCGCCGTCCGCGTCGAGCACCGTCAAGGTGGCCGTGGCGGCGTCGATGCCGGTGGCAAGGTTTTTGACCTCCCATTTCGGCGCGGCGGGCGGAGCCGCGGGCGCGGCCGGCGCGGGCTCGTCCCACAGCTCCGAATACCAGCTCCATTCCAGGTCTTCGGGCACGGCCGCGCCTTCGTTGCGCTTCTTGATCTCCTGAAAGGTCTTGAGCTGCTCCTGCGCCTCCGCGGTGCGCCCGGCGGCCCGGTAGGCGTTGTAGAGCTGGAAGTGCGGGCCCGCGAGCCCCGGAGCGAGGCGTGCCGCCGTTTCGAACTGTTGCAGCGAGAGGTCCGCCTTGCCGGCCAGCTTGTAGAGCGTGCCGAGGTTGTAGTGCGACACGGCTTCGCCCGGCACCAACTCCACCATCTTTTCGAGCTGCGCGATGGCCTTGTCGTACTCCGACGCCCGCTTGTAAGCGATGCCGAGGTTGAACCAGGTATGGGGGATCGACGGGTCCTGCTTCTGCACTTTCAGCAGCTCGGCGATCCCCTCTTCCGTCTTCCCTGCCTTGAGCAGGGCGAGGGCGTAGTTGAGCCGCTCGCGCGCCGAATCCGGTGCCAGGCCGAGCGCCGCCTTGAGCTCCTCAACCGCTTGATATTGCGTCGTCGGGTTTTCGTAGAACGCCTTCCCGAGGTTGCGATGGTGCCAGAGGAGCTCTTCTTTGGAGGGCGGCGGCGCGGCGGCGAGACAGAAAACCGCGAGGAGCGCCAGCAGGACTGCCCGCCTCATGGCTTCTTCCCCGGTTTCCCCGGTTGAGCCGTGAAGGTCTTCAGCTCCGGCTCCCCCTCGACGATGCGGTAGAGGCGGTCCGTGGCGATTTTCTCGAACGTCTGCTTCGCTCCCGAAGGCCAGCGCACCTCCAAACGATCGATCATCGTGGCGTTCCCCAAGCCGAAGTGGACGCGCCGGCTGCTCTGCGCCGCGAAGCCGTTGCCGCCGTCCACGAAACGGAGCTGGGTGCGCCCGCCCGCCGTGGCGCGGAGCTGCGCTCCCACGCCCTCGCGGTTGGATTTGCGCCCTTCCAGCAGAAAGGCGGCCCAGTGGTTCCCGGAGGCGAGCACGTTGCGATAGAGATAAGGCTCGGCGTTGGCGTTGGTGACGAAAAGATCGAGCCGGCCGTCGTTGTCGAAGTCCGCCACGGCGATACCGCGGCCGTCGCGCGTCGAATCCAGGCCGTAACGCGCGGCCTCGTCGCGAAAATTGCCGGCCTGGTTGTGAAAAAGCTTTTTCTTTTGATAGCCGGAGAGGCTCTTCTTCCCCATCGGCGGCCAGCTCCGAGCGTCGGCAAGATCGACGTTCGGCCGGGTGACCATGGCGAAGACGTCCGGCACGTAGCTCTCCGCGCCGGCCGAGACCCAGCCGTTGACCACGTAAAGGTCGAGCCAGCCGTCGTTGTCATAGTCCAGGAACTTGCCTCCCCACCCCCAACCCGTGTCGTAGACGCCCGTCTCGCGCGCCACGTCCGAGAAGGTACCGTCACCGTTGTTGCGCCAGAGGAAGTTCCCCTCGCGCATGTAGTCGTCGGTGATGTTGGTGACGAAGATGTCGAGCAGGCCATCGTTGTCGTAGTCTCCCCACTCGGCGTTCATCCCCTTCTTGGTGTCGAAGCCCACGGCCTGCTTGGTGCGGTCGGTGAACGTGCCGTCGCCGTTGTTGACGAAAAACCGATCGGTGCCGAAGTCGCAGGCGACGTAAAGGTCGTCGTCGCCGTCGTTGTCGAAGTCGCCGTGCCCCACGTCCAGGGTCCAGCCGGAGAGCGTCAGGCCGGCCTTCCGGGTCACGTCAGTGAAAGTACCATCACCATTGTTGTGCCACAAGGTGACGCCGCCGCCGTTGTTGGCCGTCTCGAAGCTCTCGGGGAAGAAGCGCGGCGTTTTCGGATCGAACAGGTTGACGGGCTGGAAGTAGTTTCCCACCAGGAGGTCGAGGCGGCCGTCGCGGTCGTAGTCGAAGGCGATGGCGGTGATCGAATTGGCGTAGCGGTCGAGCCCGGCCGCCTTGGTCACGTCCTGGAATTTCCCGTTCCCCAGGTTGTGGAAGAGCTGGCTGTGGCCGAAGCGCACCACGAAGAGGTCCGGCCGGCCGTCGTTGTCGTAATCGAACCAGAGCGCATCGGCGGTGGCGTCGGCGGCGTCGTTGCCGTTCGCGACACCGGCCTGCGCCGCCACGTCGGTGAAAGTGAAATTCCCGTTGTTGTGGTAAAGGTGGTTCTTGCCGTCCTCAGCCGAGTCGGTGACGAACACGTCCTCCCAGCCGTCGCCGTCGTAGTCCGCCACCGCCGCGGCGGCACCGAGGGCCGTATAGCCGGCCATGATCTCGGCATACGGGTTGTGGAACTTCCGGTTGTGATGGGGCACGGCGACGCCGGCGCGCGCCGTCACGTCCTCGAAACCGGGTTCGTGGGCACCGCCGGCCGCCCCCGCAAGGGCCAGAGCGGCCAGGAGGATGCCTGGAAGGCTGGGTCTGCGGTGAATCGATCCTGGTCGGTGGTAGCTCAAACCCCGTCCTCTCTGCCAGCTTTTCCGTTAGGGATTGAAACAAAACAGCGCCGGCCAGCGCTGTGGTCCGGTGGGTCCAAAAAAGGTTCAGGTGCGGGGATCACGACTGCCATCTCTATAATCCCCTGCCATGGACGAGACGCTTCGCTACGCCGCCGCCGCCTGCCAGGTCGACTTCCCCAACCCCGCGGACCGCTCGGGGATCAAGGCCCATACGGACCGGATGCTGACGATGATCGCCAACGCCGTCGAGGGGTACGCGCCCTTCCTCCCCGTCAAGCTGGTGGTCTTCCCCGAGTTCGCCCACGCGGCGCCGGTCTATCTTACGGCCAAAGAGCTGCTGGAGAAGCTCGCCATCCCCATCCCCAACGAGCACACCGAGCGTTACGCGGAGAAGGCGAAGGAATACGGGATCTGGATCCAGACCGGGAGCTTCCTCGAACGCGACGACAAATATCCCGGCGCGGTGTTCAACGCCACCTGCCTGATCGGCCCGCAGGGGATCCTCAGCAAATACCGCAAGGTGAACCCATGGATCCCCTGGGAGGTCCACGCCAGCCCGCACGACCTGCCGGACTACGAAGAAGAGCTGTTCCCGGTGGTGGAGACGCCCATCGGCAAGCTCGGGGCCGCCATTTGCTACGACTGGCTGCATCCCGAGGCCATCCGCCAGCTCACGGCGAACGGCGCCGAGGTGCTGATCCGCGTCTCGGCCTACATGGACCCGTGGGGTGCCACGGCGCCCATGGACTGGTGGACGGTGGTCAACCGCTGCCGGGCGCTGGAGAACGTCGCCTACGTGGTGGCCTCGAACCAGGCCGCGAGCCTCTCCCACTATCCCCCCTTCTCCTGGCCGGGGGGGAGCATGGTGGTGGATTTCGACGGCCGCGTCCTCGCTCAAGCCGATCCGGGGCCGGGAGAGAAGGTCGTCGTCGCGCCCATTGACGTCGGTGCCCTGCGCCACGAGCGCGCCGTGCGCCGTGGCCACCAGAACCTCGCCCACCTGCGCACCGAGGCCTATCCCCTCTATCACCGGAGCCTCTACCCGCCCGGCCGCGGCGCCGGGCGGGAGAAGCTCTCCATCGAAGGGAACGACGAGGCGATCGCCGAGGCTAAGGCGAAGCTGGGGTACTGAGGGGCGCGCCAGTTTGCGGCAACGCCTTGGCCGGCTCCGTCCGCAGGCTGGCCAGGAGCCCTTGGAGATCCGGCGTGGTCGAGACCGTGCTGAGCCCGGCGGGGCAATAGGGAGAGCCCTGGCAGTACCCGGTGTTGACGCAGGCGCTCGCCAAGCCCGAGCCGTCGTCGATACAGTCCGTGGTGCATCGCAGGGAACAATTACATTCGGAGCACACCATCTTGGCGGCTCCCTGCGTGACGCCCCAGAGGGCCATCAGGAAGCAGACGAGCACGACGGGCCATCCTTTTCTGATCATGAGGTTTTCTCCAGTCCGGGTAGAGGGAGAGTGGGCTCCCTTACCCTTCAGGTGCCCGGCCGCGGAGGATGCGCGCCGCGCGGAGCGGCGAGAAGGCGGCAGGTGCCGGACTGGCCTGCCCGCTGCTGCCTTCTTCCTGACTGAGCCGCAGAGAATGACTACTGGAACAACTCGCCGACGCGCAGGCTCCAACCCGGCAAGACCTCGGGCAGCTCGAGAACGTCATCAGCGCTCAGCACCCGAGCCTCGGCGCCCTTTTGGTAGAGGGACACGGTCCTGGAGCCGGCGTCCACCACCAGCACGGCGCGGGTTCCGGCATTGAGCCAATCGCGGGCCGCCGAGGCGCGAAGCTCGACCGCCACGTCCGGCGCGCCGGACCAGGGGCTGCCGGCCTTCAGATGCTCACGGCTGACGAACGCCAGGGCCGGAACCTTGAGCCGCCCGGTGGCCTTGGAGAGGAGGAAACCGGTGTTGCCGGAGTAGACGGCCCCGAGCCCGTTCTCCTCGGCGTGCTGGGCCAAGCGCCAGGTGAGGCGGGCCAGCACCTGCCCCTGAGGCTGGCTCGAAGCCTGCTGCGGATCGGTCCGCAGGCTCTCCAGGAAAGTCTTGGGATTGGGCACCATGAGGCAGCCGCCGCCGCACGAGGGAGAGCCGACGCACAGCGACGTCTGCGCGCCGCAGGTGCTGGAGCCGGTGTCGGTGAAGCATCGGGTGCTGCACGCGAACGAGCAGCCGCAGTCCACACAGTTCAGGATGGCAGCGCCGGGGGCTGCCGTGCAGAGGGCCAATAGGACGAGGGCGACGCTGATGAACAAGCTCTGTCGAATCATGGATGATCCTCCTGTCAGGTAGAGGGGAGCTCGGGCTCCCCTTATCTTTGCAGGTGCTCAATAGAGGGGAATGCGCGCCGGAGGGCAGGCCTCCCTTCTCCCTCTTCTCCCGGCGGCCGGGGGGGAGGCTGGGAGAAGAGGGCCGGGGTGATGAGGGCCTGGATGGGGGCCCAACGCCCGTGGCTCCGGGCGCCAGCAGCAGAGGCTTTTTCACTTGACAGGCTCTTCGAAATAAGGATAGGGTTTGAGCGCAAACTTCCTCGGGAGGGCTTATGCGGGCCGGTGAACCCAGCCACGAAGTCTCGTTCTTCGTCAATGGAAAACCTGTTACGATCGAAAATCCCTCACCCGACCTCCTGCTGATCGATTATCTCCGCTCACCCGAGGTCGCGCTCGCCGGCCCGAAGAAACCGTGCGGCCAGGGCGGCTGCGGCGGCTGCACCGTGATCCTTTCCCGGTGGGACGAAGAGAAAAACGCGCCCGAGCACCGCGCGATCAATTCCTGTCTGCGGCCGGTGTGCGCGCTGGGCGGCCTGGTGGTGACGACGGTCGAAGGCACGGGGGCGGCGCGGCGGCCGAATCCGGAATTCCTGCTGCACTCCACCACCGCCTCGCGCGGCGCCGCACCCATTGACGCGCCGCCGCCGCCGGTGTACCTCGCGGCCGCGAAGGCAGCGAGCAAGAAGCGCGAAGCGGTGCTGAAAGCGGTGCAGAAGGCCCGCGCCGGCGACAGCGCAGCCATGGTCAAGCTCGTCGCGGCGGGAGCCGAGCCTCCTTCCGAGCACTCGCACGAAGGGATGAACCCCGTCGCGCACGCTCTGGCGCTGAACAACGGCAGCCAGTGCGGCTATTGCAGCGTGGGCTTCGTGATGAACATGTCCGAGTTCATCACCAACCATCCGAATGCGACGAAGAAAGAGATCGAGGACGCCTTCGACGGCAACCTCTGCCGCTGCACCGGCTACCGCGCGATCCTCACCGGCATGAAGACGTTCGCGTCGGACTGGACCGAGGAGGACGAACGGAACCGCATGAAGTGCCTGGAGGACGAAGCCGGCGCCTCGCAGTTGCCCGCCTACGTCGAGATTCCGTTCCCGCCCGAAGCCCGCGGCCCTCTGGAGCCGGTTTCCTCACGGGGCTCCGGCCAGGAATGGCGCACGCCGGAGACGCTCGCCGAGCTCGCCGCGATCCTGCACGCCAACCGCGGCAAGAAAGTCCGCCTCGTCCATGGCAACACCTCCTATGGCATCTACAAGGACGAGTTTCCGGCAACGCAGGTCTTCGCCGACATCCGGCTGATCCCCGAGCTCAACGGCGGCAGCGATCAGAAGGACGGCGAGCTGTGGGTCTCCGCCGGCACGACCTACGCGGATTTCCTCGGCCTGCTGGAAGCGGAGATGGAGGCGCGCAAGCTCGGCGAGACGAGTCTGCTCGGAGCGCTCGATTTCATGGCGCGCCGCACCGCCGGCCGCATCGTACGCAATGCCGCCTCGCTCGGCGGCAACACGATGCTGGTCTTGAAACACATCGCGTCCGGCACCGGCGAGCCGTTCCCGTCGGACCTGTTCACCGCGCTCGTCGCCGCCGGCGCAAAGATCACGTTTCTCGTCCTCGGATCGGACGGCGGGTTCGAGCCGCGCACGGCAACCGCCGCGGAGCTCGTCGAGGCGGTCGTCAAAGACGCGGCTTTCGCCGACAAGATCGTGCTCACCTCGTACTCCCTGCCGCTCGGCGGCGCCAAGGACGTCGCCCTGGCGCAGAAAGTCGCGTTGCGCGAAGTCAACGCGCACAGCATCGTCAACGCGACGACGCGCTTCAAGCTCACCGGCAAGCTCATCGTGAAGGAAGCGACGCTCGTCTACGGCGGCATCGCGCCGTACCCGTGGCGCCCGCGCAGGACCGAGGCCGCGATGGCCGGCGAGCCGCTGGCGCTCGACCGGTTCGGCGCGCTCGCCAAGCTCCTCGAGCAGGAAGTCCGCGCCGAGCTGAAGCGCTGGGAAGCGCGGATGGCCGAGGCGCCCGACGAGGGGTTCACCACGGAGTATCGCACGCAGCTCGCCGTGTCGTTTCTTTACAAGGCGATCGTCAATGCGCGGGTCGGCCAGGGCGCGCCGGTGCCGCCGGCCGTGAAATCGAGCGGCGAGATCACCTGGGGCCATTGGCCGGTCAGCGACGGCACCCAGCACTACGTGACGCAGGCGTTCAAGCGGCCCGTCGGCCAGCCCTACATCAAGAGCACGGCGATGTATCAGACGGCAGGCCAGCTCCACTATACGCAGGAGCTGGCGGTGCCGCCGCTCACCGTGAACGGCGCTTTCGTGCAGAGCCGCCGCGCGCTCGCGAGCTACCATTTCGTGATTCCGGGCCGCCGCAGGCCGGCCGACGCGTCCGCGTTGCGCAAGCACCTGAGCCGCCACGATCCTTCCTTCGTCGATCTCATCACCTACGAGAACATCAAGAACGGCGGCATCAACGACCAGGGGATGGGCCTCGACCAGCCGTTGTTCGCCGTGGACATGGTCAGCTACGTCGGCCAGTCGATCGCGATGGTTCTCGCCACCACCGAGCAGGAGGCGATCCGCATCGCGGACTATGTCACCGAGAGCTGTGTGGAGTATTCGCGGCTCGATGAGCCACCGTGGAATCAGCCGCCGTGGAACGAGCCGATCCTCGACATTTTCGACGCCATCGAGGCCAACAGCATCTTTCCCGACGCACCGCAGGCCGCGCCTTACGTTTCGCACGTCTGGCGCATCACGCGGCCAGGCAGCCAGCTCGATTGGGTGAAGGAAAAGAACCCGCTCGATCGCAAGATCGTTCACCGCAAGGCCACCGTCGGCAGCGCGAAGTGTGCCATCGTCGAAAGCTCCCAGCTCAACGGTGGACAGGTTCACTTCTACATGGAGACACAGGCCTGCGTCGCCATACCCATGGACGAGGGCCGGATCAACGTGAAGCCTTCGACGCAGAGCCCGATGGAAATGCACCAGACCATCGCGATGGCGCTCGGCGTGAGCTATCACCAAGTGCAGGTCGAGGTGGCTCCGGTCGGCGGCGGCTTCGGCGGCAAGACGGAGCAGACCCGCTTCGTCACCGGCCCGGCCGCCGTGGCCGCGAAGGCGACCAAGCGCCCGGTGCGCGTCGCCGTTCCGCGTGACGAAGACACCGCCATGATCGGCAAGCGCCACGCCTACTACGGGCAGTATCAAATCGCCGTCGATCGTGGCGACGCGCGGCCACAGGACAAGGGGATCATCCACGGCTTTCAGCTCAAGATGTGGGGGGACGGCGGCGCCTTCTACGACTGCTCCTTCATCGTCTCGAACTGCATCCAGTTGCGGACCGACAACGCGTACCGCGTCGCCAATTTCCAGAGCCAGATCGACGTGTGCCGCACCAACACCGCGCCGAGCACGGCGTTTCGCGCCTTCGGCGACATCCAGGGGAAGAACGTCGTCGAGAACGCGATCGACGATGCCGCCTTCGTGCTCGACATGCCGGCGGAGGACCTGCGCGAGAAGAATTTCTACGACCGCGGCGACGCCACGCCGTTCGGGCAGGCGCTCTCGTATTGCTACATGAAGCAGGTCTGGGCCTACCTGAAACAGGTTTCCCGGTACGAGGAGAAGCGTGCGGCCGTCGACGAGTTCAACCGGCGGAACCGATGGCGCAAGCGCGGCCTCGCCATGATTCCGGTGAAATATGGCTCGGGCTACAACTTCGTGCTGCTCGAGCAGTCTGCCGCCGTGGTCGTCGTCAACCAGGCCGACGGCACGATCGTGATCCATCAGAGCGGCGTCGAGATGGGTCAGGGTCTCGCCACCCAGGCCCTCCAGGTCGCGTCGTACGTGCTGAACGTGCCGATGAGCATGATTTACATCGACAACGTAAAGACGAGCGTCACGCCGAATCCGACCAGCACGGGCGCATCGACCGGCACGCCGTATGCCGCCGAGGCGGTGAAACGCACGTGTCAGGACCTGCGTACGCGGCTGCTGGAGTTCGGGTACGAGATGCTCGACGAAAACGGCGACGACTGGTGCAAGAAACAGGGCATCGATTTCTGGAACTACAAGGAGCAAGGGTGGGCCGCCAAGGTGACGGCGAACGGCCGCACCGGGCTCATCTGGCAGTTCCTCATCGGCATGGCTTTCGCGCAACGCGTCAGCCTGGTCGCGGCGTTCAACGCGAAAATACATGGCGGCGAGGTGCAGGTGCCGGCGATGACGTTCAAGCCCGAGGCCTTGCAGCCGAACCTGCCCGGCGTCGAGCGCGTCAAAGACGCCCAGCTCGGCGGCGGCGTGGATTCCTTCGTCGGGTTCACCTATTCCGCGGCCCTCTCGGTGGTCGACGTCGACGTCCTCACGGGCGAGGTGAAGATCCTCAGCTCCGACCTCGTCTACGACATGGGCTGGAGCATGAACCCCGCGATCGACATCGGGCAGGTTGAGGGCGCGTTCGTGCAAGGCATTGGGTATCTCACCACCGAGAAGCTCGTGTTCGAGCCTGACGGTGAGGAGAAGGGCCGTCTCAACACCACGAATACCTGGCGCTACAAGATCCCGGCGGTGACCACGATTCCGCTCGAGCTGAACACCTATCTCTTCCCGCGCGACCTGCCGTCGGTCGCCAGCATCCCGGAGGATCCCAACGAGGTCTTCTCCGCGAAGGAAGTCGGAGAGCCGCCGCTCGTGCTCGCCAACAGCGTGTTCTTCGCGATCAAGGCGGCGATCCGTGCTTCACGCCTCGAACGCGGCCTCGACGGCCTGTTCCACTTCGACGCGCCAGCCACCGTGCAGGAAGTCCGCCGAGCGTGCGAGGTCTCGACGGCCGATCTCGGCTAGGCTCGGGTGCCACGGGACTCTCCGCATTTGCCCCAGTCCCGAAGAGCCGACAGCATAGAGCCTGGCGGCGTAAGCCCCAGGACAACGGTTTTACCAAAAACTGTTGAAAGCCCTGGAAGGGCGACAGCAACCTCTGCGAATACCGCCGACGCCCGTCATCACTCGAAGCGTGAGGCGCGATCGTGGCCTGCCCAGCAAATGCCGCAGACCGAAGAGGCGGTGCGCGTCCACACGAAGCCAAAGAGCGGCAGAGGTGCGGCTATTTCCAATCGACTATTCGTCGCACTCAAGAACGGTCGCCGTGCCGGCCTTGTGATCGTTAAGGAAGCTGAGAAAACTTTGATCCGTGGTTGGTGCTATGCACGTCCGCCCGCTCTGGCCCGGAGGACACCTACCAATGGCTGAAATGATACCAAAAACACGGATCTTCCCACTTGGGGTGTACTGATCGCCGAGTTGCGTGAGCTGCTCCGGGATGAAGGCTGGTCCGCCACTGTCGAGCGGGCAGGCTGAGGTCCGGCCTTTCGGTGGCGTAGCTGGCAGGAATCCCTCTTCCGGCGCGAGCGCTTCCAAGACACCTGCATTCGGCACCTTTGCCGGCTTAATGGTAGAAGAGGAAGTTCCCGACTCTGCCAATTCGCAGAAGCCCATAATCACTATCTTTGTGTTGGGTTTCGGAGCGCACTTGGTGAGAGCAAACGTATCCCCTAGATCCAGGTCTATTGCGAAGGAACAGATTGCCCAGTCCTGCCACGTATCAGGGCCAGGGGATCGCGAGCACTTCGCCTTCTGGGTCCCGAGCGTTCCCAAATCCACATCAATCTCTTCGATCTCTTGGTCTTTAGCCTCTTTGGGTACGCAGTGTCTGGCGGTCAGGAAATCTCTTTTTGAGATAAAGAAACCCGTGCAGTTGTCCCCATCGCCGGCCTTGGCCCCAAGAGAGTAAACGATCGCAAGTCTCTGCGGTGGCGGCGTTGCGTTAGGTTCGTCTACTGTCGCTCGCTCGACTCGTCTGGCGCTGAACTTGAAAGAGTTGATGGCAACTGGATGCTTTAGCTTGTACTCCGTAATGGGGAATTCGAGAGGGGTCGCTTCGATCTCGAAGTATGCGACTCCCCAACGCTTCCTTTGCTTGCAGCTGGCAAGCGCTACGGCGATCGAGCCAAGGACCGCGAGCTGGATGATCAAGCGATTGGAATGGAGGCTCATCATCGCGCGTCCCCTAGGTCAAGAAGGACCAGTTGGCCTGAACCCAGGAGGCCGTCGGGCAGGCGGGATTTCCTGGCGTCACCTCGCCGTCGCGGGCCAGCTCCGGTCGATGATCCGCCACTCGCTCGAACATGTCGAAGTGGGGCACGAGGACAAGGTGCCTCTGAGTATCCACTAGGGGCAGGGGCACGGTCGTAGGCTCGTTGCTGATGCTAAGCGCAACCACTCCGTCGACCGGTTGGAGAGAGAAGGAATTCCCGCCATGGTCGACCGTGAGCTCAGAGAGGCCCTGGAGCTGGATGTGGACGAGCTCTGCGATCACCCCGACTCCCTTCCACTGGATTGGACCTTGATCGTCGGTAACGTCTCCAGTCGTGAAAAGGGTGCCGGCCGGCAGTGCAATTCGGGAGGTAATCTTGTCGATCCGGCCGTCCTGCCCTGGCTGAGTCAAGGCCGTGACGCCCAAGAGGCTCAAGTCCGGGACCTTTGCCATGGACGCGTCTCGCACGAAGACCAATGCCGTCCCGGCTTCGGTCGTCGCCCGGATCCGCACGATGGTGTTCTCCAAGAGGATGCGGGTGATCGCACGCCCATCCGGCCCGATGACGTATTCCTCCCAGCCTGGCAAAGCCGGTTGGTCCGTATGCCCCAGGTTTCCACGGCTGTCGTAGAGAAACGACATGTACGGATAATGCCGATGATCGCCGTTCATGTCGGAAGTGTCCAGCACCAGGAGCTCCGCAGATGTCGGTGTTGTGGGGTTATCCGTGACCAGAATACAGAGCCCGGTCATCGTCAAGTTTGCACTAAAGCTCATCGTTCAGCCCTCCAAAAATGACGTAGCTCGCCCACTGGGACGCACCTCGTCGGTTATGGTGAATCTCATTCAATACGCTCTGTCTGAAGGCTGAGGGAGGAGCCTCCCCCGCCAGAATTCGGGTGTGGAGCGCCCGCATGAGTTCGGGCGCCATGTCGTCGCTCACCGGCGCGAGCGTGGCTACCACGTTTCTGGCGCCACGCGCCAGGAAGACCGCGGCGAGGCCCCCGAGATCCTCCCGGTTCGCCCCCACGGCTCTCGCGGTGTCGCAGCCGGAGAGGACCGCAAGATCCAGTTGCTCCATCCTCGCGCCGCTCAGGTCATTCAGCGTCACCCTTGAATCGCCATGCGGGTCCGTACCTTCGGCGGCAAGATGGAAGGCGGTTTCCACGAAGGAATCCTGCTGTACCTCCACGTGCCCTGCGAAGTGGAGGATCGTGCTCGTAGCGAGCGCTTGGAGGAAGCGCGTCTTCGTGGCGGTTGGACCGGTCAAGAGAACGGCCCTATCATAGAGGCCGGCTACCGCTTTGGCTTCGCGCAGAGCTCCGGGCAGAGTGGGTAGCCGCTGCTTGACCGCGGGATCGAGCGTCGGATCGCCCACCACGAGCACTGACTTCTTGATTGCCCGCTCGCGTTTCGCGGCCATCCGCACCAGAAGAGAAAGACTTGGCGAGTTCACGATTTCGTAGTCCTCTATCAACAGTCTGCCTGTCGCTGGGTTCCTGAAGGCCGCTGCTGGCAGAACTCCCAGCGCCGCATCCGGGATGAAAATGACGCGATGATCCGCCAGGGAAAGCCCCGTTGGCTGCACCAGCCTCGTATAGAGCTCGGTTGATAGTGCAAGAGTCCGATCATTGCGAGGGTTGAGACGGACGCCGGTGCCGAATTCTCCTACCAGCCGAGTGAGCTCGTCTCGGGGAACCGGGGTGACTTTGTGTTGGATTCCCTGACTCGACACGACCGTCGTCAGCAGCTTCGTAGGGAGGGTCGTGTGCATCACGACCCTCACACCCTGGGGAAGCTCCCGCATCAGGCGCTCGCTGAGCCGGCCAGTGCCGGGAGCTGACGAGAGGAGCCTGCCAACAATATCGGCCGCCACCTGGGAGCGCATCTGATCCGCGGCGCGCAGGATCTTCTCTTCGTCCAGCGGGTTTTTCGCAAGCTCATATTCCAGGATGCGGTCCCAGACCGAGCGCGCGAGGGCGGCAGCGCGAGCTCGTGTCTCCAGATCGTCGGCCCGGGCTCCGGCCGTCGCGTAGTATTTCGTCGCGGCCTGGAGGGCTTCCTCTGCGGCGTCGAGTCGGCCCTGCCTTTTCAGAGTGTCCGACCTGGCCAGGCAGACCTGCAGCCTCTCGTAGAGATAGCCTGCTGCCTCCTGGTGGCGGAACGCCTCGTCAAGGAGCGCGGTGGACCGCTCGGGATCGCGTCCCACCTCGGCCAGCGCCTTGGCTAGGTCCAGCGAATCGAGGATGCTCTGCTTGAGGCCGCTCTCCGGTAGCTTGGAAGTTGCGTCTCGCGCGGCGGCAAGATCCTCAAGCGCGTGCTGGTATTCGCCGAGCTGTATCCAGGCTCTCGCCCTCTGCCGCAAACCGTCCGCGAAGCCCAGCGGCTTGCCCCAACGTTTCGCGTTGGCCAGCAATTGGTCCGCGATCTCCAGCGAGAGACGGGCGAGCCCCTGCCGCCGCAGATCGACCAACGCCTCGCTCAACATGGCGTGGATCCTGCGGCGATCGTTTGTGTAGGCGAGGGTTTCGAACGCGCGCATGCGGTACCACCAGCCGCGCCGGACGTCGCCAAGCTCGTCGTAGGCGGTGGCAATCAACACATTGGTAAATGCCGCACCGCGCTCCCCACTGCTCTGCTGCATGAAGTCGCGGGCCTTGAAGTATCTCTTCAGAGCTGTGGCAGCGTCGCCCCGCACCTGGTCAATCGTCCCTCGCATCCACTGGACCCGACCGAGTAGCGAGTGATAACCGGGGTCAAGATCCTGCTCTAAACCGCTTAGAATACGATCAGCCCTCTTGGAATCGCGGTAGTAGATACAAATCGACCGGAAGAAAATCGCCCAGTGCACAAAGGGTGATCCCGCGTGTCGAAAGCCGAACTCCGCCCTCTCAAACAGCTTTTCCGCGGCCTTGGTGTCCTGGTCTTCGTAGAGTTGCCGCGCTAGTTGGTAGTCGAGGTGCGCCTGGCGCAGGTATGCCATCCTGACCGGGTCGCCGGAGGCTTTGCCCATCGCCTCGGCCTCGTCGGCGAGAAGCGTGTCCCGGCCGGCTTGCTTGAGCGTCTCGGCGACCGCCCGGATGGCCTGAGCGGTCACTGCCGCCGAGCGCGGGTCGTCGAGCTCCTCTGCCCATCTCCCAAGCAGACGATCCTCCACCGCGATCCGGGCGAGGTATGGCTCGCGAGCCGCAAACTCCGCCAACAGCTCTGGGGCCGTGAGCTTCCCCTCCTCAATGGCGCGCGCCGGCTGCGGGCCGCCGCTTCCAGTCGATCGGTGATCTGCGAAAGATTCCTAGAGGCAAGACCTGCCCAGTACGGGTCACCGGCCGCGGCGACCCTCCTCCAAGCGTCAAGCGCCAGATCGCTGAGGTGCAGCTTCGTCAAAATGAGGGCGCGATTATAGCCCAGTTCAGGAGACCAACCCAGGTCCCGGATCGCCAGATCCACCAGCTCAAGAGCTTGCAGATAGCTCAGCGGGGCATTCGTCTCCCTACCTAGGTTTAGATAGGCTATCGCGGCGTCATTTAGTAGTTTACCGCCTCTCGCTGCCGCCTCAGTAGAAAGTATCTCCGTGGCAGCCCGGTAATTGCCTACCGCCAAGCGGAACAGCCCCTGCCAAGCAGGGTCAGAGGAGCTCGCTCGCAAACGATTCCCGACTTCTTTCAGAAGAGCCAGCCGTCGGGCCTTGTGGCTCCCCCTAGCTGGGTGGAGGCTCGGTGACGAAAGCGAAAGTACGACACCCTCGATTTCTGGCGTGAGGGCAATCCCCTCAGCGAGCATCTCGTTCGGAGACGAACGGCAGGCATTGGCGAAAAAATAAGAACTCAGGAGCAGTGAGAGGAAGCTAATTGAAGTGCGGCGAATCTGTGGAGTCATTCGATAGTTTCCAATTCAGAACCCCGGACTGCTGCATGGTGCTCGGTTCTGGTCTCTATCTTACACCAAACCAAACTTGCCGACCGGGCATGTTGGCTTCGGACTTGCAACCTCCCCGAGACAGTGCCACCGCGTTTCGGGAGGAGTCAGACTGCTGGGGTGCAAGGCGGGCGGAGCATCGCTATGGCGAACGGTTCAGCCCACGGTATGTCCGCGCCGCTCCCGGGCGCAGGCACGGACTGGCTCAAGGGCGAAGTGTCCGCCCAGTCCGCTGGCCGCGCCCGTCACCAGGGCCTTGAGGTGAACTAGGACGAACTTAGCGCGCTATCGCGCGAGAACCGCCGACGAACAGTAGACGTTCCGGGAGCCTGGCTCGTAAACACGAGGCAGGGAGACGAGACTCCTCTACAGAGAGGAGGGCTTGCCATGTTCACGATGCGGCGATTCATAGCTCCTGTTGTTTGTGTGGCTCTATCCGCCAGCCTTGCGTCAGCCGCCGAATCCACGCTGACAGCCGACCTTGCTGTCCATAAGGTCAAGCCCGTCGATGCGACGGTCGTTCTGCGTTCCATCGCCAACGTCGAGCGGGCCGTCGCCGTCGATGACGATACGATCAGGGTTTGGGGCGATGCATCGAGGATCGCCATCGCCCGAACGGTCGTCGACTTGATCGAGAAGCCCGCCGATGCCTCGGAGACAAGTGTCCAGCTCGCCGACGGCACGACGGCCGCGATCGCCGCCCTCCGGCACGCCTCAGCCATCGACGTGCTGAGAGCGCTGCGAGCGAAGCTGGGCATCAGGAAGGTTGCCACGATTGACGCCGACAACTCAAGCTCCAGCATCCTCGTACGCGACAGCAGCGAGCGCGCTCAAGAAGCTCTGAAGCTGATCGCAGAGATGGATGGCGAAGGCTCGTGATCACTACCTGAACCACGAAGGTCAAAGTAGACACGGCGCCTGCAAGCGTCGGACGGATGCCAACGACTTCTGAGCGATGAGGCCCTCTTGGGATTTGAAGGAAGCGCGCTCCCCCACGGCTTTAAAAAATCTGCCGTGAGGGAGGTGGAATCCAGGGATCGCTACGGCAGAGGCCCGCTCCAGCATTGACATTGCCACGTGCCGTCGCTGCAGTTGTTGCCGAAGGCTGCGATGCAATGCTTGACCTGGGTCCCGCCCTGGCAGATCGCGTTGTACGTGGCGCCTCGACAGATGGCCACGCTGCAGGAACCGCAGTTGATAGTGCTTGTCTGCTGAGCGGCCGGATTGAAGACGGGAAGCTGCGCGTCGGCAGACGGTGAGGAACAGGCCGACAGCCCCGTGATAGCGGCCGGGAGCACCACGGAGGCATTCGGAGCCGGCAGCGGCGCTGCGCTCGCCAGGGATGCGATCAGAAGCAGGACGACGAACATCAACCAACGGAACGATTTCATAGGCTTCTCCCTTCGGGGAACGG
>DASUEN010000146.1:0-18854 GCA_036275055.1 Thermoanaerobaculia bacterium | reverse complement strand
TTACGGGCGGCTGAAACCGCACCAGTGAGACGCCGGCCATGGGCGGACACGCGCCCTTACCCTATCCCACCAAGGACCCCGTTTCTTCCGGCCATTGTCCGGCCCCGGGCCGGTTGAGGCGCTACATTGGGGAGGTCACGGGTGGGGTAGAGGGGAGGGAGACGCCTTTGCAGCAAAGGTACGGCCTATGCGCCCCCAGGCCAGCCCTACGCCGCCGCCGGCTTGTTCCCCTTGCGCGCCCGCGCCGCCCGCGATTCGTGGAGCTGGAAGAGGAAGTCGTAGAGCACCAGCTCGTGGGCGCGGGCGGCGGAGCGGATCATGCGGTTGACGTGCATGTGGATGAAGCTTGGGGCGAGGTCGGCCACGGACTGGTTGAGCCGCCCCGCCGCCGCCCTTTCGCGCAGCTCGGCGCAGACGGGGGCGAGGCGCTCGGAGCGGCGGTGGAGCACGGCCAGGGCGGGGGCCATCTCGCTCGTTTCGTCGGCCGCCGGATCGAGCAGGGGAACGAGGCTGCGCCCTTCCTTGCGGAACCTTTGATCGAGCTGCACCCGCTGCGGCTTGCCGCCGCCGAACTCGCGGCCGAAGCTCTCCTTCATCCCCTTCAGGGTGCGCATCCGCTCCTCGCCTTCGAGACCGAGGTCGGTCAGGAGCATGTCGGCGCCGCGCAGGGCGAGGCGCCAGCGGAATTCCGCCCCTTCGTCCCCTTCCAGCATCTCGACGATGGCGACCACGGCGTCGCTGTCCGCCTCGAAGACCTTCTCCGCGAGGAGCATCCCTTCCGGCCCGCCGTAGCGCTCCACCTCCCGCTCGTAGGTGTCGAGCTGGACCTTCCACAGCCGGCCGTCGGCCAGGCGAGGGTCGAGTTCTGCGTGCAGGCGGGGAAGGATGCGCCCCGCGAGGTCCGCCGGCTGGCCGTGGAAGCGCAGGCGCAGGTGCCACTCGGGATCGCTGTAGCGGATGAAGAACCAGTTGTCCGCGATCCCTTCGGCGATCGCCTCGCGGGCCACCGGCGACACCACCTCGCGCAGCAGGCCGTCCGCCGTGGAGGTGCCGGTGTAGACCTTGAGGTAGAGCCATTCGGAGCCGGGGGGGAAGGTGCGGCGCAGGGGCGGAGGGGGAGCCGGCCGCTCTTTCCGTTCCATCCGTTGCTCCTCCTGGACCTCCCGCGGCTTGCGGGCGTAGGCCAGCAGGACCTCGTGCAGGAACCTTCCCTCGGGGCCGGTCGCCGGCAGCTCGTCCGGCCCGGGGTAGAACTCCACCAGGCGGGCGCGGTCGCGCTCTTCGATGACGTCCAGGAAGGTATCGATCGAGAGGATGTTGTCGAGGTCCACCAACAGCTCGTTGTCGGCGTCCACCAGGGCCACGAGCCTGGGGAGCTTGCGCTTGGCGCGCCACGTCTGGACGGCGGCGAAGCGCTCGGCGCCCTGCGGCTTGGTGATGGCTTTGATCTCGGCCTGCGTCATCCACCAGGAGGCGCGGGCGAGGATCAGGCGGCCGCTGCTGACGCGGGGGAGGAACGGGGCGCCGTCGAGGGCGCCCCAGCTCCAGCTCCAGCCCCCCAGGACCGTCTGCCCCTGGAGCATGCAGAGGAAACGGTAGACGCCGAGGCTGCCGCGCCAGAAGTTGTGGGCGCTGGTGAGCCGCGGGATCACTTCCCGCCCCAGGCGCGCCGAGCGGAGCACGATACGGTTGCCGGCCACCGACACCCGCAGGTCGGAGACCGGGATCTGCTTCTCGGGGGGCGCGCCGGAGCGGCCGAGGAAGGGGATCTCGTGCTCGCGCAGCACCGGCCGCGCCAGGATGTTGCCGATCCTCCCTTGAGGGAGGTGGACGATCTCGGCGAAGATGGCGTCCGGCCGGTGCGCCTCCTCGGCCCGCAGGTGCTCTTCGACGCGCCGGCTGAGCTCCGCGTCGGCATGGCAGAAGCGCCCCAGCAGGCGCGCTCCCGAGGGGCCGCCGCCGTTGTCGAAGAGGAGCCGGAAGTCGCCCTGCGCCAGGGCCTCCGGCGACGCGGCGGCGAGGGAGGCCATGACGTGGAAGGTGTCGGGAAGGGGGGACTTCGCGGGCGCACTCTCGGCCGGCGACATCCTCTCCAGGTCCTCGGCGGTGAGCTCGATCTCCTGCTTCCCCTCGGCCAGGGCTTCGTGGACCTTGGCGAGGAGCACCGCCATGGAGCGCCCCCAGGGAACGTTCTGCTCGGCGGGAACGCCGGCGAGGACGATCCCCCGCAGCAGGGGGGAGGCCTCGGCGCCGAAGTCGGACGAGCGCTCGAAGCCGATCCCCACTTCCTCGTCCAGCGCTTCGAGGAGGGGGACCTCGCGCCCTTCGTACCGTTCGTTGAAGTCCTTGCGGAAGCGGTCCAGTCCCTCCTGCGGGCGGTCGCCGGTGAGGCGGTAGAGGAGGTCGATGGCACGGTCCACCTCCGCCAGCACGTCGCCGCCCAGCACGGCCTGGTCCGCGGGCTTCACCATGTCGAGCTGGAAGAGGCGGGACATCTCCACCGAGGTGGGGAGCTCGCGCAGGGTCTCGGCGATGGCCTCGTAGCGCCCCGGCTCCTGGCCGGCGCCGGCGGCGTCGAGGGCCGCCAGCTCGTCGCGCACCTGCACCAGACGCTCGACGGCCTGGGCGGCGATGGAGCCTTCACCCTCTTCGCCCGCGGTCGTCTCCGCGGCTTGGGCGGCGATGGCGGTGAGCTGCTCGATCACGTCGTGAATGGCCTCGGGGCCAGTGACCGGGGTGGAGAGGTCGGAGACCAGAATCTGGCTGTCGATCAGCTCGGTGACGAACTCGGAGGCTTCCTCCGGCGTGACCTCGCCGTCCGGGTCGAAGGCCACCAGGGCGTCGACGATCTCGTGGATGCGGGCGCCTCCCTCGGCGCGGCGGAGGGCCTCCTCCACGTAGTCCGATTCGTCCACCGCCACCAGGTGGTGGGAGCGGACCTTGTTTTCGAGCCGCGCCTCGGCGTAGCGCAGGCGGGCGGCGGCGCGGTAGAGGCTGGAGTTGGGGCGGTAGAGAAGGGCCGCGCGCACGGCGGGGTCGCGGCCCAAGTCTTCGCAGAGGGCGAAGAGGTAGTCCATGTCCAGCCGGGTGTGCCGCTCGTAGGCGGCGCGGGGGGCCACGGCGATGCGGCTGGGAGAGCCGGGGGCCGGGTCCACGGCGCCGATGGAGCAGCCGGAGAAGAGGCCGAACGGCGTCGAGCGCGCCGCCATCCGGTAGACGTAGCGCAGCAGGGCGCGCTCGGCCCTGAGCCCCTTCTTGCTGTCGGGCGCCGCGCGCCAGGCGGCCAGGCTCTCATGGAGGGAGGGGGAGGCGAGGAAGACGGCCTCCAGCACCTCCGGCCGGGCGGCCATGGCGGCGAGGCGGGAGCGCAGGCGCTCGCGGTCGGCGGCGATGGCCGCGGCCAGGGCTTCGGGGTCGCCCGCCGCCGCGGGCGCTTCCAGGCCGGCGGAGAAGGCTTCCAGCTCCTCGAAGGGGAGGAGGGGGGTACGGAACGCGAAGAAGCCGGCGGGGACGAACGGCTTCTCAAGGATGGGCTTGGCCATGGTTCTCCCGGGCAAAGTCGATGAAGCCGCGCTCGACGTCGGTCGAAAGCAGGCGCACCCGCACCCGGTCTCCCACGTCGAGCCCTTGGAAGCCCCGCTCGAGACGCCCCTCGACCGGGGGATGGAACACGCGCACCCAGGTGCCCTTGTCCGAGGCGCCGGTGACGATGGCGTCGAAGCTCTCGCCCACCCGGTTTTCGAGCAGCAGGGCGGCGGCGGACTTGCGCACCTGCCGCTCGGCCTTCTGGGCGGCGTCCTCCTGCTGGGTGCAGTGCGTGGCGAGCGCCGCCAGCTCGTCGAGCGAGTAGGGAGCCTGGCTTTTGGCGAACGCCGCCTTGAGCAGCCGGTGGGTGAGGAGGTCCGGGTAGCGCCGGTTGGGCGCCGTGGCGTGGGTGTAGTCCTTGACGGCGAGGCCGAAGTGGCCGGGGGGATCACCGTCCGGGGGATCGATCACGTACTCGCCCGGTCCCAGCAGCTTGATCACCGCGAGCGACAGCTCGGGGAAGCCGGCGGGGTCCTTCTGGTGCCACAGCTCCAGGAACTCGTTGAGGGCGCGGGCGTCCGGCTCCGTGGGGAGGTGGCCGCCCTTGCCGGCGGCGAGCTCGACGATGCGGTCCCACCGCTTGGGGGTGCGCACCACGCGGCGGAGAGAGGGGAGGCCGTGCTGATCGAGGTAGCGGGCGGTGACGCCGTTGGCGGCGATCATGAAGTCCTCGATCAGCTTCTTGGCCCGGTTCGTCTTCTCCTCTTTGAGGTCCGTCACCTGGCCGTCCACCATCACCGGGCGGGCCTCGATCGTCTCCAGGTCCAGGGCGCCGTGGTCGTGCCGCTGCTGGCGCAGGCGGGAGGCGGCCTGATCCTGCAGGCGGACCTGGGCGTCCATCCCCGGCGCCGCGGCCAGGGCCTTGGGCTCCGGGCCGGTGCCTTCGAGCCAGGCGGCGACGGAGTCGTAGGCCAGCTTGCAGCGGTTGTGCACCCACCCGGGATAGACATCCGAGCCGGCGAGGGTGCCGTCGGCGGCGACCGTCATCTCCATGACCACGGCGAGGCGGTCCTCGCCGTCGTTGAGCGAGGTCAGGCCGGTCGAGAGCTTCTCGGGGAGCATGGGGAAGATGCCGCCCGCCGTGTAGACCGAGGTGGTGTTCACCGCCGCGTGGCGGTCGATGGCGGAGCCGGTCTTGACCAGGGCGTCCACGTCGGCGATGGCGACCCAGATGCGGATGGCGTCCCCGGGCTGGGCCTCGGCCACCTCGAGCTGATCGAGGTCGCGGCTGTCGTCGTTGTCGATCGACGACCAGAGGAGCTGGCGCAGGTCGCGGACGCCCGCGCCGTCGCCGGGGGCGGGGGAGGACAGGCGGTCGGCTTCGGCCTTCGCCTCCGGTGGGAAGTCGGGCTCCAGGCCGCGGTCGCGCAGGGCGCGTTCGGCGATCGCGTGAAGGTCGTGGTGGCGGTGTCCGGGATTGGTTTGCATCGCCGGCAGAGAATATCAGGAGATGCCTTGACCCGGATTGCCGTTTAGAATGGAGGAGACCTCTTTAGAGGAGAGACGCCGTGCCCGGGAAGAACGGACTGCGCACCTTTGCCTTTCACCGCGACGAGAGCGCCACCTCGCCCGCCATGGCCATGGCGCTGGGGGCGGCGCCCGGGGGCGCGGTGGCGGGAGTGGCTCCAGGGGAGGACCTCGGCAGCATGGAGCCGGAACGGGCCGCCCTGCTGCTGCTCAAGAACGCCCTGGGGAGCGCGAGCCTCCCCGGCTTCACGGCTCCCGAGGTGGACGGCGGCGGCGCGGAGTTCAAGTCCCTCGGCCACCGCAAGCTCTTCCTCACCAACTCGCAGACCGTCAAATTCCGCGAGCTCTATCGCAAGATCCCCATCTACGGCTCGCTGATCACGGTGGAGATGGACACCAGGAACCGCCTGCTCTCCATCAACTCCTCCCTCGGCGAACCGGCGGGGGTCGATCCGGTGGCGAAGGTCTCGCCGGCGGACGCCCTGGCGACCATCCGCAAGGCGGCGGGCCACGGCGAGGAGGCGCTGGACGCCCAGCCCGTGCTCCACTACTACTTCGACGACGCCGGGACCTGGCGCCTGGTCTACATCGTGGAGGACGTGCCCCACCGCGAGGCGCCCCCCGCGGCGCCCGACGACCTCGGAGGACCCGGCGACCACCTGCTGCCGGAAGTCTTCGACTACGTGGTGGACGCCCACAGCGGCGAGCTGGTGGCGACCTTGCCGCGCACCCAGACGGCGGGAGCCCAGGCCGCTCCCCCGGCGGTCCTCGACGACGAGGCTCCCGACGGCCTCGCCGTGCCGCGCCGCTTCCGCTGCTCGGACGTGCCGGGGACGGGGCGGGTGCTGGCCGATCCCGGCGCCAACGTGCTCACCTACGACTTCGCCTTCCGCTCCTTGGACGCCGAGCGGGGCGGCCTGCCGGGGGCCGCCGTCGTCCGCAAGGAGCCGGACCCCTGGGACCCGGCGGCGGTCTCCGCCCACGCCAACGCCGCCGAGGTTGCGGACTTCCTGCAACGGGTGCTGATGCGCCGCGGGCTCGACGACGCCGGAGGCGCCTTCATCTCCACCATCAACTGCGTGCGGATCCCCGGCGGCAAGGAGTGGCGCAACGCCGCCTGGATCGGCACCCAGATGGTCTACGGGCAGCGGCAGGTGGAAGGCAAGCTGCGCTCCTATGCCGTGGCCCGCGACGTGGTGGCGCACGAGATGTTCCACGGCGTCACCGAGCGCACGGCGCGCCTCGACTACGTGGGCGAGAGCGGGGCCTTGAACGAGTCGTACTCGGACGTCTTCGGTATCCTGATCGCCAACTCCCACCAGCCGGACGTGGCGCAGTGGGACTGGAAGATCGGCGAGGAGCTCGACGGCACGGGCCTCCCCCTGCGCGACGTCTCGGCGCCGGAGCGCTGCGGCCAGCCGGCTCATCGCAAGGACTACCAGGACCTGCCGCGGACGGCGGCGGGGGACTGGGGCGGCGTCCACAAGAACAGCGGCATCCACAACAAGGCCGCCTACAACCTGCTGACGGCGGAGCGCGACGGCGCCCCGGTGCTCGATCCGGCGGCGGTGGCGAAGCTCTTCTACCTCACCTTGACCGAGCAGCTCTCCCGCACCTCGGTCTTCGCCGACAGCCGCCGCGGCGTGGAGCTGGTGGCGAGGAGCCTCTTCCGCAACGATCCCGCCCGCGACGGCAAGCTGGCGGCGATCAGCAAGGCTTTCGAGGACGTGGGGATCGAGGCGGGCTAGAAAAGGGACAGCAGGGACTTCAGGGACAGCAGGGACACCAGGAGGAGAAGAGTCTTTTTCTGACTGTCCCTGCAGTCCCTGAAGTCCCTGTGGTCCCTGGTTCGCCTTCAGCCAATCCCCGCCAATTTCTCAAAAGGCTCGCGCAACGCCTCCGGCGTCCTGCAAGGCCGTCCCGAGGCGCGGTCGATCCAGACGTGCTCGGTGGTGCCGGTGACCAGCCTTTCGTCGCCGCGGGTCACCTCATAAGCGAAGCGCATCCCCCGGCTTCCCAGCCGCTCGCACCAGCAGGCGACGCGCGCCGTCTCGCCGTAGCGGGCCGGGCGGTGATAGCGCACCTCGACGCCGGTGACCATCAGCAGGTATCCCAGCCCCTCGATCTCGGCGTAGTGGAAGCCGGAGAGCGAGCACAGGCGGGTGCGGGCGAGCTCGAACCAGACGACGTAGTTGGCGTGGTGGACGACGCCCATCTGGTCGGTCTCGGCGTAGCGGACCTCGATTTCGATCTCGGCGCGGATGGGAGTCACTTTTTCGATCGTCCGATATGACGGGCCACGGTCCACAGGATCTTATACCCGGCGCGCAGCGTTCCCGAGACCGTGCCGGTGATCTTGGAGACTCCCACCCGCCGGCGGTAGGAGACGGGAACCTCCGTGGACTCGAGCCCCTGGCGCACGGCTTTGACCTGCATCTCGGCCGTCCAGCCGAAGTCCGGGTCCGCCATGTGCAGCCGTTCCAGGGCCTCCCAGCGGATGGCGCGGAACGGGCCGAGGTCGGTGAAGCGGTGGCCGTAGAAGAGGCGGATGAGGGCGCAGGCCACGAGGTTGCCGGCGCGCGCCTGGGGGAGGAGGGCGCCCCGCTCGCGCCGGCCGAGCACGCGCGAGCCGATGACGAGGTCGGCCTCGCCCGCCAGGATGGGGGCCACCAGCGCCGTCATCTCCTCCGGGTGGTCCGAATAGTCGGCGTCGACGAAGACGACCACCTCCGGCGGTCCGGTCCGGCGCAGGTGGGCGAGACCGGCGAGGCAGGCGCTGCCGTAACCCCGCCGGGCGGCCGCCACCACTTCCGCCCCCCCTTCGCGGGCCACCCGGGCCGTGCCGTCCAGCGAGCCGTTGTCCGCCACCACCACCCGGCGGACCAGGGGGTGGGGGATGGCCGCCAGCACCAGGGCCAGCGACGCCTCCTCGTTGAGCGCGGGGATGACGACGTCGACGGCCGGGTTGGACACCCATGGATTTTATGCCATGCTCTTCAGCCCGGCCCGCCGGGATGAACCCTTTTTGAGCTGCCTGAGGAATTCGCACCATGAATCTGAAAACGATCCTGCTCTCCACCGCCTCCGCCGCCCTGCCGGCGATGGTCCTGGCGGCTCCCCCTGCGTCCCCGTCCCCTGCCGCCGCCGAGACGTTCCACCGCGTCGAGCTCAAGGGAGGCACGGGACAGCCCCTGCCCTATACGATCGAAGTGCCCACCGGCTGGGAGCCGCGCCAGGTGGCGGGTTTTCCCGGCCTGTGGATCGGCCCGGCGGACGCCATGCCTCCCAATGACAAGCGGCTGATCTGGGTGCGGGGGAGCCTGGTCAACCTCGGCGAGCCCGAGAAGATCGTCGCCAACATCAAGGCCAGCGACGCCTCCGACTCCACGTGGTCGGCGCCGCGGGTGGAGGTCAAGGAGGTGGGCGGCGTGCGCGGCGTCCTCGTGCAGATGAACACCGGAGAGGGGGACAAGGCGCGCAGCAGCCTCACCCTCAAGCTGCCGCTGGAGAAGGTCTCCGTGGATCTCGTGGCCTCGGACACGCGGGAGGACTTCCCCAAGCAGATGCCGCTCTACGAGCACATCCTTTTCTCGGCGCGGCCGGTGGCGGCCCCCGCCGCGAAGAAATAGAAAGCCGCGGCCATGCCTGTCTATCCCTACCAGGGGCGCTGGCCATCCCTGGGGGCGCGGGTGTTCCTGGCCCCCGGCGCCCACCTGGCGGGTGACGTGACGGTGGGCGACGACGTCTCCTTCTGGTTCCACACCGCGGCGCGGGGAGACGTCAACTTCATCCGCATCGGGGCGCGGACCAACGTGCAGGACGGCACGGTGCTGCACGTCTCCCATCTCCGGCATCCGCTGGTGATCGGCGCGGGGGTGGTGATCGGGCATCAAGCCGTGCTCCACGGCTGCACGGTGGAGGACGGCGCGCTGATCGGCATCGGCGCCCGCGTGCTCGACGGCGCCGTGGTGGAGCGGGGAGCGCAGATCGGCGCCGGTGCCGTGGTGGCGCCGGGGCACCGGATTCAGGCCGGCACCCTGGCGCTGGGCATTCCGGCGCGGGTGGTGCGGCCGTTGACGGAAGAAGAGACGCGGCGGATCGCGGAGACCGTGGACCGTTACGTGGCGTTGAAAGAGCACTATCGCGAGGTCCTGGGCTCCGGTGTCGAGTCCGGTCCGGACGGGAAGGAGTAAGGAGAGGTCATGAAGCGCCGGGGAGCGGGGACGATCACGAGCGGGGACGTGGGGCAGCGGGTGCTCCTCCAGGCCTGGGTGCAGCGCCGCCGGGACCACGGCGGGCTGATCTTCTTCGACCTGCGGGACAGGAGCGGCGTCGTCCAGGTGGTGCTGCGCCCCGACGAGCGTCCCGAGGTCGCCGAGGCCCTGGCACCGGCGCGCAACGAGTGGGTGGTGGAGGTCGAGGGCGAGGTCACCCGCCGCGGGCCCGAGCACGTCAATCCCGAGCTGCCCACGGGGGAGCTCGAGGTGGTGGCCGAGCGGGCGGCCGTCCTTTCCCGCTCCGAGCCCCTTCCTTTCACCCTCGACGCCAAGACCGAGGCCGCCGAGGACGTGCGGCTGCGCTACCGCTTCCTCGACCTGCGCCGGCCGGAGCTCCAGAAGAACCTCCTGCTGCGCGACCGGGTGACGCACGAGGTCCGCAACTACTTCCACGAAAAGGGGTTCGTGGACGTCGAGACCCCCATCCTCACCAAGTCGACGCCCGAGGGCGCGCGCGACTACCTGGTCCCCTCGCGCGTGCGCCGGGGAACCTTCTACGCCCTGCCGCAGTCGCCCCAGCTCTTCAAGCAGATCCTCATGGTGGCGGGCTTCGAGCGCTACGTCCAGATCGCCCGCTGCTTCCGCGACGAGGACCTGCGGGCTGACCGCCAGCCGGAGTTCACGCAGATCGACGTCGAGATGTCCTTCCCCAATGAAGAGGACGTCTACGCGTTGATCGAAGAGCTGTTCGCCCGCATCTTTCCCCTCGGTGGCATCGAGCTGCCGAAGCCGTTCCCCCGCCTGACCTATGCCGAGGCCATGGAGCGCTACGGCAGCGACCGTCCGGACCTGCGTTTCGGGCTGCCGATCGTGGACCTTTCGGCACGGCTGGGGGAGAGCGGCTTCCGCGGCTTCAAGGAGACGGTCGCCTCCGGCGGCGTGGTGCGGGGGTTCGCCGTGCCGGGAGCCGCCGAGGCCAGCCGCAAGGAGGTGGACGGCTGGGCCGAGATCGCCCGCCGCTCGGGGGCGGCCGGCGTGCTGACCCTGCGCCGCAAGGGTGGGGAGATCCTGTTCCAGGTCAAGAACGCCCTCACGGACGCCGAGCTGCAAGGGGCCGCCGAGGCGCTGGGATTGGAAGAGGGCGGGCTCGCCTTGATCGTGGCCGCGCCGGCCAAAGTCGCCGCCACCACCTTGGGGGTCTTACGTCTGGAGCTGGCCAAGGCCTACAAGCTGATCCCGCCGGGCAAGCACGCCTTCCTCTGGGTCACCGAGTTCCCCCTGCTGGAATGGGACGAGGAAGCCGGCCGCTGGTTCGCCACGCATCATCCGTTCACCAGCCCCGATCCGCGCGACCTGGACAAGCTGGAGAGCGATCCCGGAGCCGTGCGGGCGCGGGCCTACGACGTGGTGCTCGACGGCACCGAGCTCGGCGGCGGCTCGGTCCGTATTCACGATACGGCGCTCCAGAGCCGCATCTTCAAGCTCCTGGGCATCAGCGCCGAGGAGGCCGAGGCGCGCTTCGGCTTCTTCCTCGAAGCCCTGCGCTACGGCGCTCCCCCCCACGGTGGCATCGCCCTGGGGCTCGACCGCCTGGTGATGCTCCTCGCGGGAGCCTCCTCCATCCGCGACGTCATGGCCTTCCCCAAAACCGCCTCGGCCACGGATCTGATGACCGACGCCCCCTCCGAAGTGGACTCCAAGCAGTTGCGGGAGCTGGGCATCGCCTTGGCGAAAGAAGAGCGGGAGGACGCGAAAGAGCCTTGAGAGGTGGTAGGATTCGAGCATGGGATCCGCCGCCGCCAGAAAGCTCGATCCGCCGGAGCCCGATCCCGAGGAGCGGACGCCGGAGTCGTTCCTCGAGGAGATCGAGGAGATCTTGAACTCGGGAACCCTAAAGGGGGCGCGCGAAGTCGCCGAGCAGGGATTGGCGCTCTTCCCCGACCACCCTGATCTGAAACAGGCTCATCATGCTTTGAGGCCGTTCGAGAGGGCGCGGGTGGTTCCGGGATACAGAGTTTCGGATCAGAGCGACTCCTTCGATTGGCTCCGAAAGAACGGTTCGAAACACCGAGGCCAGTGGGTCGGTCTCGCCCATGGACAGCTCATTGCAGCCTCGGAGAGCTTCGAACAGGTCGTCCAAGCGCTCCGACTTCAGATTCTAGATCCCCGCGACACTCTCCTCCATTTCATTGATTAGAGAATCGCTTCTCTCCAAGCGGGGCGGGCTGTCGTTCGCGACGGGGATGGCCCCTTATCTCGATGCGGACCGGGAAGGGGCCGACCGGGAACCCCGCATTTTGGTTCGCATCGCGCTCGGTCCGCTTGAGAGTCCGGTTCTTGCCCTAATGGATACCGCTGCGCCCTGGTGCGTCTTCAGGCCGGAGATGAACACCAGACTACAGAAGAGCTTTCTCCTGATTCCTGGCCAGGCAATCTTGGGCACGCGGCTCGGCTTGTTTCAAGGGAGTCTCTATCGAGGACACCTTCGCCTCCTTGCCGAGGAAGGAGAGTCCCTCAATGTCGAGGCGACGGTCTTTGTGAGCCCTGATTGGCCCGGGCCGAACTTTCTGGGTTATCAGGGGTTGCTTCAGCGGATCCGCTTCGCGGTCGATCCGGAGAACAACCACTTCTATTTCGGTGAAATCTGAGCCCCTCGGCCAGCCAGCGTCGAAGAGGGGAAAAGAGTACCAACAAGTGGTATGATCTCCCCATGCGAGCCGGTGCCGCCAGGAAACTCGATCCGCCCGCTCCCGATCCTGAGGAGCGGACGCCGGAGTCGTTCCTCGAGGATATCCGCGCTGCTCTTAACGCGGGTACCCAGCGTGGCGCTCGGGAAATCGCCGCGCGTGGCCTTGTCCTCTTCCCCGATCATCCTGAGCTACAGCGCCTGTACCATGCTCTTAAGCCCGGAGAGGCCCGGAGTGTTTCGGGGCCCAGGCAACCCGACCGCCGGGAGACCTTCAACTGGATTCGAGAGAACGCGTGGAAATATCGGGGTCAATGGATTGCCGTACTCGACTCCCGGCTCATCGCGGCGTCTCCGGATTTCAATGAGGTCTACCAAGCGGCTCTCGCAAGCAATTCCCCCGTGCCTCCTGTAATCCACCTCGTTGACTAGCCGGCCAATCCTGCCAGGCTGGGGTACGCGCCCCTTTGCCACCGGAGTTGCAAGGTATCTGGACCATCCGGAGTCACTCGGCACGAGCCCTCGAATCTATCTTGAGGTCCAGCCCGAGGTGCTCCAGATCCCGGTTCTGGCGATGGTCGATACTGCCGCTCCGTGGTGCATCTTCACCTCGCGCATCGGAGAGGTGCTCCGGAAGGCTTACGATCCCATTTCCGACCGCATCTGGCTCAGCACGCGCCTCGGGACTTTCGTGGGGCAGTTGTATAAGGTGCCGATCACCTTTCCCGCGCAGGAGGGAGTGGACCTGAAGCTGGATGCCACGGTCTTCGTGAGCCCAGATTGGCAAGGCGATAACTTTCTGGGCTATCAAGGGGTTCTGGAGAGAATTCGCTTCGCCGTCGACCCCGAGAGAAACCGGTTTTACTTCGGAGAGCTTGGCTAGTTCTGCCTGGGAGAGGGGAACCCGCCTGGGACGTTCTTGCTTTTCTCCCTCGTCCCTGTTGTCCTTGCTGTCCTTTTCGTCCCTTCTGGCTGTTCTCCCTCCACTCCCGGTCGGGGGAGGGCGATGGGAGAAGAGGGCCGGGGTGATGAGGGGTCTTGGGGAGCTCCTGTTGTATCGTTCCCCTCCATGCCCCCCGGCGCCGACATCAGCCGTCTCACCCTCGACCACCCGGACGGCGTCACTCCCGTGCTGGTGGGGGAGGGTGCGCTGTCGGCCGCTCAGCCTGAGCTCGCGGAGTGGCTCTCGGGGCGCACGGCTTTCGTGGTCACCTCGGCGCGGGTGTGGGCGCTTCATGGCGACCGGCTCGATGCGATCTCCCGGTCCGCGGCGCGGTGGGTGATCCTGGAGGTCGAGGACGGCGAGGAGGCGAAATCGGTCGAGTCGGCTGGGCGGTTGTGGAACGAGATGCTCGCCGCGGGGGGCAAGCGCGACAGCCGGCTGCTCACCTTCGGCGGCGGCGTCGTCGGCGACCTCGGGGGATTCGCCGCCGGCTGCTTCCTGCGCGGGCTCGAATTCGTCCAGGTCCCCACCACCCTCCTCGCCCAAGTGGATGCCTCGATCGGCGGCAAGACCGGGGTGGACCTTCCCGGCGGCAAGAACACGGTGGGCCTCTTTCATCATCCCCGCCGGGTGATCTCCGACACCTCCGTCCTCCCCACCCTGCCGCCGGAGGAGCTGCGGTCGGGCATGGTCGAGGTGGTCAAGATGGCCGCGCTCCTCGATCCCGATCTCTTCGTCCTGCTGGAAGAGCAGATGGAGACCCTCCTCGAAGGGGACCCGGAGGCCCTGGGGCCCGTGGTCGCGGCGGCGGCGGCGGCCAAGATCGCCGTGGTGGAGCGCGATCCGATCGAGAAGGGGGAGCGGCGGCTGCTCAACTTCGGCCACACCCTGGGGCACGCCATCGAGGCGGCGTGCGAGTACTCGGGCCTGCGCCACGGCGAGGCGGTGGGGTACGGCATCCTCTTCGCCCTCCGGCTGGCCCTCTCTCGCGGGCTGGATCGCCGGACGGCGGAGCGCATTCAGTCTCTGATTCTCCGCCTCCATCTGCCGCCGCTGCCGGAGCTGGACCCGGAAACCCTCCTCGCCGCCATGGCGCGCGACAAGAAGGCCCTGGAGTCCGGGCTGGTCTGGGTCCTCCCCCGCGCCCTGGGGGAGGGGCGGATGGCTGGGAGCGTTCCTCCCGCGGAGGTCCGGGCCGAGCTGCGGAGCTTCCTCCGCGCCCCTCTCGTCCTGCCGCACTAGGAGGACGCGCGGGAAATTTAACCGGGGAGGCGAAAACCTCGCGGATCGGGTTATAATCATGCCCACGGGTTTCCATCGTTCAGAGACATGCCAAACCGCCGAAGTCTTCTGCGCCGCCTCAAGCTGAGGACGGTCATCGTCGTAGCGTTGCTGCTGTCGGGGATCATCCCGCTCGGCGTCAGTAGCTTCGTGCTCATCGAGGAGAGCTACAAGGTCCTGGCGCGCACCGAGCAGGACAACTTGACGGGGGAAGCTCAGTCGCTGTCGGTTCAGGTGAGTTCCTACCTGACGGAGCTCCGGCGCCAACTCTCGCAGTTCGGCAGTGGCCTCCTCCTGGCCCCCGGTCCCGAAGAGATGACGGCGCGTCTCCACGAGCCCTGGGTGCAGCAATACCTCCAGAGTTTCCAGCGCAGCAACCCAGACCTCCTGGCGATCCGGGTGCTCGATGCGAACGGTGTGGGCCTGGAGCCGAATCTCGCTCCCGAGGTGCGGGCAGCCATGGACGCTGCCTTCGGGGAGGCGCGCGGTCAAAAGCAGTCCGCCTACCGCTTCGTGGCTTTGGGGGCGCTCCGCGATCCGCGGGTGGTCCTGGTGAGCCCGATCGGGACCAAGACGGACGAGGCACCGAAGCTGGTCCTTGAAGCGCTCTTCAAGTTTCGCCCCCTGGAGAAGGTTTCGAAGGAGGTGGCGCGGCAGGGGGTCGGTGTCTTCCTCATCGATCGCCAAGGGAAGCTCTTGTGGTCAGGCGGCGGCGGCATCAAGACGACCGCGCTCGATTCGGAAACGCTGCGGATGTTCATCAGCCGGCCCATGACGCTCACTTCGACGACCCGGATGCAGACGCCCCAGGGGCTCCGGGCCGTCTTCGCGCAGGTGAGCGACATCCCGGAGAGCGGCTGGGGCCTGATCGTGCAGAAGCCCCTGTCCGAGGCGCTCGGGGACGTCAACAAGATGATCTTCAACGCGATCCTCTCGACGGCTCTCCTGGTGGGGCTCTCCCTCCTCTTTGCCCTGCTGGCCGCGCGCTGGGTGAGCCTGCCCATCCAGCGCCTGGCGGCCACCACGCACGAGATCGCCGACGGCAAGTTCGGCGGCAGTGTCGAGATGCAGGGGCTCACCTTCGAGCTTGCCGACCTAGCCGAGGACTTCAACCGCATGAGCGGCCACGTGGCCTCGCACGTGCAGCAGCTCCGCCAGGCGGCGCAGACCAACCGGGAGCTGTTCATCGGCTCGCTGCGCGCCTTCGTGGCGGCGATCGACGCCAAGGACCCGTACACCCGCGGCCACTCCGAGCGGGTGGCCTCCGTCAGCCGCACCATCTCCCGCTACCTCCAGCTCCCCGAGGAGGTACAGCACAAGATCTGGATCGGCGCCCTGCTCCACGACGTGGGCAAGATCGGCGTCGAGGACCGCATCCTGCGCAAGGAGGGAGTGCTGGCTCCCGACGAGTACGAGCAGATGAAGCTCCACACCGTCATCGGCGCCGAGATCATGACCCCCTTCGACCAACTCCGGGAGATGATCCCCGCCATCCGCTCGCACCACGAGGCCTGGAACGGCCGCGGCTATCCGGATGGCCTCAAAGGCGAGCAGATCCCCCTTTTCGCCCGTATCGTCGCGGTGGCCGACACCTTCGACGCCATCACCACCAACCGGCCCTATCAGCAGGCCTACAACCTGCAATTCGCCGTCGATACCATCACCCGCCTGACCGGCAGCCGCTTCGACGCCAAGATCGTAACCGCCTTCCTGCGCGCCTTCGAGGCCGGCGAGATCCGCGCCGGCGCCACCCGGCCGTCGCGCACCGAAGCTCCTCCGGTCGAAGCCCGGGCAGCCGCGGCCCAGCGCTGATACACTCCCGGCATGGTGTTTCAGTACGTCCTCGCCAACCTGCTGGCCCACAACGACCACGCCCTGGGTGCCCTGTTCCTGGACGGCACGGGCGAGACGGTCGATTTGGCCTGCGGCACCGACTTCAGCCCCTATGAGATGCGGGTGATCGGCGCCTACCTCGGCATCTACCTGCGTCAGCTCGAGCGGCTCCTCGCCAACAACGACCTCGGCGAGGCGCGGATGATCCACATCGAGAAGAAGGCCCTCCACATCTACGTCGTCCCCCTGCCCGAGGGCTATCACCTGGCGCTCGTCCAGGGTCACCCCGCGATGGTGGCCCACGCCCGGGAGACCATGGCCCTGGCGGTCGAGCAGCTCCGGCAGGAGCTGTTCGCGGGGTGAGGAGAGCGCCTCCGCGCTATCATGGCTCCTGCCATGGCTGACGAACCGAAGAACAACGACCTGCTGGAGCTGGCGCCCGAGACCCGTCTTCCCGAAGAGGACGAAGGCGAGCAGGGGAGCTTCTGGAAGAAGCTGAAGCGCGGGCTTTTCATGACGCACACGGAGATCATCGAGAAGGTCTCGGACGCGATGAGCAACCGCGTCACCCTTGACCAGCGCACCCTCGACTATCTCGAAGAGATCCTCATCGGCGCCGACCTCGGAGTGGACACCTCCCTGGAGCTGGTTGAGCGGGTCAAGAAGAACGCCCTCAAGGAGCAGACGACCAGCGCCGCCAAGCTGCGCAAGCTCCTCTCCGACGAGGTGGCGGACGTGCTCAACGAGATGCCCCGCCCGCGCGTCTTCGGCCGCGGTCCCATGTTGACCCTGGTGGTGGGAGTCAACGGCGTGGGGAAGACCACCTCGATCGCCAAGATCGCCCGCCGCCACCAGCAGCAGGGCGAGCGGGTGATGCTGGCGGCCGGTGACACCTTCCGCGCCGCCGCCATCGAGCAACTCGCCCTCTGGGGCGAGCGGCTGGGCGTCGAAGTCATCCGCCAGGGGCAGGGGGCGGACCCGGGCGCCGTGGTCTACGACGCCATTCACGCCGCCAAGGCGCGCAAGGTCGATCAGCTCATCATCGACACCGCCGGCCGCCTCCACACCAAGGACCACCTGATGGCCGAGCTCAGCAAGGTGCGGCGGGTGATCGATCGCGAAGCCGCCGACTGGCAGAAGCGCACCCTCCTGGTGCTCGACGCCACCACGGGTCAGAACGCCCTCGCCCAGGCCCGCACCTTCAGCCAGGTGGTGCCCATCGACGGCGTGCTCCTGGCCAAGCTCGACGGCACGGCCAAGGGTGGCATGGTGGTGGCCATCGCCCGCGAGCTCAAGCTCCCCGTCCTCTACCTCGGGGTGGGGGAGAAAGCCGAGGATCTGGTGGATTTCCGCCCCCGGGAGTTCGCCTCTGCCCTCGTCGGCTGACTATTTGCGGCGGGCCCTGCGCCTCGCCGCCCGCGGCCGCTACCGCACCTCGCCCAATCCCATGGTGGGGGCCGTGCTGGTGCGCGATGGGGAGATCGTAGGCAGCGGCTGGCACCGGCAGGTGGGGGGCCCTCACGCCGAGGTCGAAGCCCTGCGGGAAGCGGGCGAGCGGGCTCGCGGCGCCACCCTCTACGTCACCTTGGAGCCCTGTGCCCACCACGGCCGCACGCCGCCGTGCGCCGATGCCGTGGTGGCGGCCGGCATCGCCCGCGTCGTCGCCTGCCATGGCGATCCCGATCCCCGCGTCGCTGGCCGCGGCTTCGCCAGGCTCAGGGAGGCCGGCATCGAGGTCGAGACCGGGATCCTCGCCGAAGAGGCCGTGCGTCTCAACCTGCGGTTCCTCGTCGCCGCCACGCTCGGCCGTCCTGCGGTCACCCTCAAGTGGGCCATGAGCCTGGACGGCAAGATCGCCACGGCGACTGGGGAAAGCCACTGGATCTCCTCGCCCAAGGCGCGGCAGTGGTCCCTGGGATTGCGCGAAGAGCACGACGCCATCCTGGTGGGGAGCGGCACGGTCCTGGCGGACGACCCGCGTTTGGATCGCCGATTGGGGCTCGCCGGGTCGCCCAATCTTCGCGTGATCCTGGACCGGCGGCTGCGGACCCCTCCCGAAGCCACTCTCTTCACGGTGCCTGGGCCGGTGGTGATCTATACCCAGTCCGACGATCGAGAGCAGATTGCAGCTCTGAAGGCGCACGGAGCCGACGTAGCCCGGCTGGAAGCGGTTGAGCCTGCAGCGGTCCTTGCCGATCTCTACCGTCGCGGCATCCGTAGCGTGCTGGTCGAAGGAGGAGGCGAGGTCCTGGCGAGCTTCGTGGCCGCGGGCCTCTACGACCAGGTGAGGATCGACTGCGCCCCCCTCCTCATTGGCGGCAAGAGCGCACCGGCGCCGCTCGGGGGCGAGGGGTTCCAGAGCCTGGTTTCAGCGGCACGGCTGGAAGATCTGGAGGTCCAGCGGCGCGGCGGTGACGTGCTCGTCTTCGGTTACCGGCAAGGGTGCTTACACAGTCTGCTCGTAAAGGTCAGCGCCGAGACAGGCCTGCTACTGTAGAGACGCCTCGCGGGGAACCCCGCGGGGGCGTCTCCGAAGGCGGCTAAATCGTTCAGACCTCCTCAGCGCTCCGCGGGCACAACGACAAGAACAGATTTCCAATCGCCAATTGGCCCCGTTCTTCGTTCCTCTGCGTGCCGTTCGGCGGATTGATTGAAATCGGAACGTCATCTCGGATGCGAGAGACGCCCCGCGGGGTTCCCCGCGGGCGTCTTCCATGAGAAGGCCCCAAATAGCAAGGCCGCCAGGGCGGCCTGTCCCTATCTGCTTCTTCGATCGGAGTCGGGTGTCGGTCCCCGAGTCTTCCATCCGCACTCTCAAGGAGCCCTCTTGGGCTCGGTGCAT
>DASUEN010000145.1:0-3212 GCA_036275055.1 Thermoanaerobaculia bacterium | reverse complement strand
CCACCTCGAAAAGCGACGTATAGAGCGCCTGGAGAGCGAGAGCCTGCTGCTTGCGGTCTCCCCCTTTCGCGGCCTCCTGGACGCCCTCGCTGGCGATCAGAAAAGTCTGCCGGTAGCCGGAGCGTCCCCAGGAAAGGTGGAAGAGCCGGTAGAGGACATCCGCGGCCCGGCGATAGTCGCCCGTGGCGCGGCACAGGGCCAGATCGCGACGGTAGTCCCGCTCCGCCGCCTCGACCTCTCCCCTTTGTTGGTGGATAGTCCCCGCCAGGCTCCACACGCCGGGGCTCGCCTTGCCGGCCTTCTCCAGCCGGTCCGCCCAAGCCAGCGCCTCCTTTTCCTGCTTGAGGTAAAAGTAGGCGCGGACGACCGCCCGCCCTGCCCGCGGATCGCCGTTGGCTTCGAAAACCGCCGTGCACCGCCGCGCCGCCGCCGCGAAGCGCTGCGCCGAATCCAGGTCGAGGCACTTCTGCACCCCGCTCTCGCCACAGGCCGAGAGGAGCGCGGCAAGGCCAACGGCGCACCGCAGAGCGCGATGGTGGAACATGGACGCATGATGGCACAGGCACGAAGGGGACTGGCACGGACGTTCAAAGACTTTCAAGGACGTGGAGCTCTCAAGCTGGCCGGGAGAGGCGGACCCATGACAATCGTCACCTCCCACTCCTGACTTCCATGACTACCGCCCTCCCCTCTCCTCGGCCATACTCCGCCCGTCGCGGGAAGACTTCGAGAGGAAAACGACGCCATGATCCGATCCAAGATCCTCAATATCCTGCTGCTCGCGCTGGTGATGGCCGGCGGCCTGACCGTTCCCGTTCTTTCCAAGACGGCCGAGGCCGCCGAGACCGCGAAGCCCCTCGCCATCACTCACGTCCGCATTTTCGACGGCTCCAAGGTGATCCCCGACGGCACGGTCGTCGTCGAGGGGCGGACGATCCGCGCCGTGGGGTCGAAGGTGGCCGTGCCCGCCGGGGCCACGGTGATCGACGGCTCCGGAGACACGCTCCTCCCGGGGCTGATCGACGGCCACACCCACACCTGGGGCGACGTGCTGACGCGCGCCGCCATCTTCGGCGTCACCACCGAGCTCGACATGTTCACCAATCCCCAATTCGCCCGCGCGCAACGCGAAGAGCAGGCGAAGACGGGCGCTCCCGGCCGGGCCGACCTCTTCAGCGCGGGCTACCTCGCCACCGCTCCCGGGGGACACGGCACCGAGTACGGCATGCCCGTGCCCACCCTCACCAGACCTGAGGAGGCGCAAGCCTGGGTGGACGCCCGCATCGCCGAGGGCTCGGACTACATCAAGATCGTCTCCGAGGATGCCAAGCTCTACGGCCGCACCATCCCCACGCTCGACAAGGCCACCATCGCCGCAATCGTGCAGGCCGCCCACAAGCGGGGGAAGCTGGCGGTGGTCCACATCAGCACCGAGACGGCGGCCACCGAAGCCCTGGAAGCGGGAGCGGACGGCCTCGTCCACGTCTTCACCGACCGCGCGCCGGAGCCGGCTTTCATTGCCTTGGCTGTGAAGCGCAAGGCGTTCGTCACCCCGACGCTGACCGTCGTGGAGGGCACCACCGGCGTGGCGAGCGGACGCGCCCTGCCGGACGATCCGCGCCTTGCTCCCTACCTCACGACGGAGGAGATCACCGGCCTGCGCACCCAGTTCCCCAAGCACGGCGAGCAGCGGTTCCAGAACGCCCTGGACGCCGTCCGCCAGCTCGCGGCGGCGGGCGTGCCGATCCTCGCCGGCACCGACGCTCCGAATCCGGGCACGGCCCACGGCCCCAGCATCCATCGCGAGTTGGAGCTGCTGGTCCAGGCCGGCCTCACCCCTGCTCAAGCGCTGGCGGCGGCCACCTCGGTGCCGGCGAAGACCTTCGGCTTGAAGGACCGCGGCGCCATCTCCCCCGGTCTGCGGGCCGATCTGGTGTTGGTGAAGGGTGATCCCACGGCGGACGTCACCGCCAGCCGCGCCATCGTGAAAGTTTGGAAGATCGGCCAGGAAGTGCCCCGGCCGCTCGCGCCCAAGGACGCCGCGGAAAAAGCGTCCGCGCCCCCGGCGCCCGTCCCCGACTCGGGAGAGATCAGCGACTTCGACGATGGCACCCTGAAGGCCGCCTTCGGCTCCGGCTGGCAGGAATCCACGGACAAGCTCGCGGGCGGCAACTCGGTGGTGCAGAAAGAGGTCGTGGACGGAGGCGCCGGCAGCAGCGCGAAGTCGCTCGCCATCTCGGGCGAGGTCAAAGCCGGCTTCGGCTTCCCCTGGTCGGGGATGATGTTCCTCCCCGGCGCGAAGCCCATGGCTCCGGTGGACCTTTCCAAATTCTCCGGCGTCTCCTTCTGGACGAAGGGGGACGGCCGCACCTATCAGCTCATGCTCTTCGCCACCCGCCTGGGGCGCATCCCCGCCCAGAAAAGCTTCACCGCTGGCCCGGACTGGCAGCAGGTCACCGTCCCCTTCGCTGAGATGGGGCTGGATGGCTCCGACATCCTCGGCATCTTCGTGGGAGGGGGGCCGGCGCTGGGGACGTTCCGGTTCCAGGTGGATGGGGTGCGGTTGGTGGGGAAGCCGTAGGTGGATGTCTGAAAAGTTCCGAGACCGCCTAACGCCGGGGGCTGAAGACCCCGGCTACCGACGGTAGTCCCTGCGGGACCCATGAAGAAAAAGCCGCGGTCCCGTAGGGACTACCGTCGGTAGCCGGGGATTTCAATCCCCGGCGCCAGCTTGGGCCATCTCGCTCCCCCTCTCCCCGGCCTTGGTGAACCGGCTCGTTTTTCGCGACGACTTCCTGCCCTGGGTGATCCCCTTTCTGCGGGCCAGCGAGGACCGCAGCCGCCATCCTCGTACCGTCGCCCGCGCACTCGCTCGTTATGGACCCGGCTCCCGCGAGGAGGAAAACCTGTTGTTGTGGACGGGCGAATCCCTGCCGGAGACGGCGAGCGAGCTCGACTTCTGGCGCAGCGCTTTCGAGCAGGCCGCCGTGGCTGCCGGTCTCGACCGCGCCAGGATCAGGCGGTGGCTCCTGGATCTCGGCATCATCTCGGGCGAGGTGGACACCCTAACCTTGAGCAGGCCCCGTCGGCCGGGTTCTTAGGGCTCGTCACATAATAACTGCACCAGTTCCTCTCGGAGCTCAGTCCTACTAAGGCGTCTGGCCCAACGGGCCTGGATACCTTAGCCCAGGGCCGAGGCCGAAGGCCGACGC
>DASUEN010000144.1:0-13636 GCA_036275055.1 Thermoanaerobaculia bacterium | reverse complement strand
CGCTTTCCTCTGCCGGCAGACCGATCTCGTGGTCGCCGCCGCCCGCACGGGCCGGGCCGTCAACATCAAAAAGGGACAGTTCATGGCGCCGGACGACATGCGGCGGGTCGTGGACAAAGCCCGCAGCACCGGCAACGACCGGGTGACGGTGACCGAGCGCGGCGTCTCCTTCGGCTATCACAACTTGGTCGTGGACATGCGCAGCTTCGCCATGCTCCATGAAGACGGCATCCCTGTGATCTATGACGTCACTCATTCGCTCCAGCTCCCAGGCGGGGGAGAGGAGAGCGGCGGCGCGAATCGCTTTGCGGAGCCCCTCGCCCGCGCCGCCGTGGCGGCGGGGGCGGACGGCTTGTTCCTGGAGGTTCATCCAGACCCGGCGCACGCGAAGTCGGACAGCGCTGTGCAGCTCGATCCGGCGCGGGCGGAAGCGCTGCTGCGTTCGGTGATGGCGGTACGGAAGGCGGTGGTATGAAGCCCTCACCCCCTGGCCCCCTCTCCCGCCCCCTCCCACCCCCCTCATCGGGAGAGGGGGAAAGGTCTCCCCGCGAGGTCGCCCGCGAGGTTCTGGAAACCGAAGCCGCCGCGATCCGCGGGCTCCTTCCCCAACTCGATGAGCGGTTCGATCGCGCCGTGGCCCTCTTGCGCTCCTGCACGGGGCGCGTGGTGTGTACGGGGATGGGGAAGAGCGGGCTGGTCTTGAAGAAGATCGCCGCGACCCTCGCCTCCACGGGCACGCCGGCCTTCTTCCTCCATCCCGCCGAGGCGGTGCACGGTGACTTGGGGATGATCGTGGCCGGGGACGTGGTGCTCGCAGCCTCCTACTCCGGCACCACGGAGGAGCTGCTGCGGCTGGTGGAGACGCTCAAACGGCTGGGCATCCCTCTGGTGGTGATGACGGCGAGCTCGACCTCGCCGCTGGCGCGCCATGCGGACATTCACCTGCCGGTGGCGATCGATCGCGAAGCCTGTCCCCTGAACCTCGCGCCCACGGCTTCGACCACCGCGACCCTGGCCCTGGGAGATGCCCTGGCCATGGCCCTCCTGGAGGCCAGGGGATTCACCCGCGAGGACTTCGCCCTCCTCCATCCCGCGGGCCAGCTCGGCAAGCGGCTCCTCAAAGTGGAGCAGCTCATGCACTCGGGAGACGCGCTGCCCAAGGTCGCGACCTCGACTCCCATGCGCGAGGCCATCTATGAGATGTCGAAAAAGGGGCTGGGGATCACCGCCGTGGTCGAGGACGGCGACCGCCTCGTCGGGTGTATCTCGGACGGCGACCTGCGCCGGCTTCTGGAGACGGACGACGGCACCATCCTGGGCCATACCGCTGGCGAGCGCATGACTCCTCATCCACGGACCATCGCGAGCGGCGAGCTGGCCGCCGCGGCCCTCAAGATCATGGAAGATCATCGCATCACCTCGCTTTTCGTCTGCGGCGAGGGTGGACGGCTGGAAGGGGTGGTCCATCTCCATGACCTGTGGGGATTGGAGCTTTTCTAAAACCTCATGATCGATGACGAAGAGCTGGCCCGGCGCGCCCAGGGGCTCGAATGGATTCTCCTCGACGTGGACGGCGTGATGACCGACGGGCGTCTGATCTATGGCGCCGAGGGTGAGCAATGGAAGGTTTTCCACGTGCACGATGGCGTGGGCCTGAAGCTTGCCCATGACGCGGGGCTGAAAGTGGGGATCCTCTCCGGCCGGGGGAACGCCGCTCTGGAGGCTCGGTCGAAGGAGATCGGCCTAGACGCCATCGTCGAGGGGCGGCACGACAAGGACGCCGCCTTCACCGAGTTCCTCTCCCAGCACGGCGTCCTTCCCGAAAAGGTGGCCTACATGGGGGACGACATCCTGGATCTCCCTGTGCTGCGGCGCAGCGGCCTCTCCTTCGCTCCCGCGGACGCCGTTCTGGAGGTGCGGGAACGGGTGCATCGCGTCCTCAGTCGTCCGGGAGGCCGGGCCGTGGTGCGCGAGATGTGCGAGCTGATCCTGCGCGCCCGGGGGGATTGGGATAAAGCCATCGCACACCTGCTGGCGGACTGGTAGAGGATGCCCCGCCGGAAGAAGAGCCGTTTTCGCACCTGGCTGGAGCCGGCCCTGCTCAACGCCGGCCTGCGGCTCTTCACCGCCACCTTGGGCCGCCTTCCCTGGTCCGCCGCTCAGCGAGTGGGGCGGGGGATCGGCTCGCTCGGCTGGATCCTTTCCCGCCGCGACCGCCGCCGCACGCTGGATCATCTCGCCCTGGCATTTCCCGAAATGCCGGAGGCCGAGCGCCTTCGGCTGGGGAGGGACTGTTTTCGCCACCACGGCACGACCCTCGGGGAGTGCCTCCACCTTTTCCATCGCGACTGTGCCTTCGTGAGGTCGATCGCCGAAGTGCGAGGCTGGGAGGAGATCGAAAACGCGCGAGCGGCGGGAAAGGCGCTCCTCCTCTTCACCGGTCACTGCGGCAATTGGGAGCTCTTGGGCGCGGCCGTCAACTGCCGCGGCCTGGGAATGGCGGTGGTGGCGCGGCCGCTCGACGAACCCGTCCAGCAGCGCATGCTGACGGGATTGAGAGAGCGCTTCGGCACGCCTTCGATCGCCCGCGGCAGCGAAGGCGCGGCGCGCCAGCTCCTCGCGACCCTCCGGCGCGGTGGCGCGCTCGGCATGTTGATCGATCAAGACACCAAGATCGACGGCGTTTGGGTCCCCTTCTTCGGCCGTCCTGCCTTCACCCCCGTGGGCGCCGCCAAGATCGCCCTGCGCCAGAAAACGGCCGTGATCCCCATCTTCATCGAGCGCCTGGAAGACGGCCGCCACGCCGTCATCCTGCAGCAGCCGCTCGATCTGCCAGACGATCCCACGGAAGCCACGGCCCTGATGACGGCGAAGATCGAAGAGCAGGTGCGGGGGCGGCCGGAACAATGGGTCTGGATGCACCGGCGCTGGCGGCGGCAGCCGGACGGCACCGTGCTACGATGAGTCCATGGCCTCGGAACCTCGGCAGCGGCTCACCATTGCGGAATATCTCGCCCTTGAGCGAGACTCCGAGATGCGGCATGAGTATCTGGACGGCGAGATGTTCGCCATGTCCCACCCCACCCGTCGTCACAGCCTCATCGCGGGCAATCTATTTGGGCAGATCTGGACGCAGTTCCGGGGGAGGCTCTGCGAAGTCCACAAGGAGACCATGCGGGTCCGGACCCCCAGTGGGCTCTTCACCTATCCCGACGTGATCGCTGTCTGCGGCAATCCAAGCTTCGACGACGCCGAGTTCAACACCCTCCTCAATCCGACGCTGATCATCGAGGTCCTCTCTCCCTCGACCGCAGACTACGACCGGGGAACCAAGTGGACGCACTACCGATCTATCCCCTCCCTGACTGAGTACGTCCTCGTGTCCCAGCACCGAGTGCACGTGGAGCAGCTTCGGGAGCAGGAGGACGGCAGTTGGATGAGGAGCGAGCTCGCCGACCTGAAGCAAGTCCTGGAGTTGCCGTCGATCGGCTGCCGGCTGCCCCTCACAGAGATCTACGAGCGGGTTTTCTCCGGGTAAACCTGCCTCTACCCCCACAACCCCCTATCCTCCACCCCCGCCGCCTCCGCCCGCTTTCGGCGGAAGCGGGCCGCGAGCATGGCTCCGAGGATGCCCAGAACGTAGAGGCCGCAGGCGGGGATGGCGAAGATGCAGAGGTTCACCACGTCCGGCGTCGGCGTGATGATGGCGGCCACGATGAAGATCACCACGATGGCGTGGCGGAAGTACTTCAGCAGGAACTTTGGCGTCACCACGCCGAGCATCGCCAGGATCAGGACCAGCACCGGCAGCTCGAACATCAGGCCGAGACCGAAGATCACCGTCATCAGGAAGCCGAAGTAGGTGTCGGCGGTGATCACCGGGTTCAGGTCCTGGCCGATGCCGAGGAAGAACTTGGCCGCCGCCGGAAAGGCGATGTAGTAGCCGAAGGCGCCGCCGGCCAGGAAGAAGAAGGTGGTGGCCAGCACGAAGGGGAGGGCCATCCGCTTCTCCCGTTGGTAGAGCCCGGGAGCCACGAACTTCCAGATCTGGTACAGCAGGAACGGCGAGGACACGAAAACCGCCATCAGCGCCGCCATCTTGAAAAAGAGAATGAAGGGGTCGGACAACCCCAGGTAAGAGAGCTTGAAGTTGGGCGGCGTCACCTTCAGCAGCGGAGCCATGAGGAACCGGAAGATCTCGCGGTAGTAGGCCCAGCACGGGAAGAAGGCGACGGCAAAGAACAGCACCGACCAGAGGATGCGCTTGCGCAGCTCCTCCAGATGCTCCATGAGCGACATCCGCGCCAGCTCTTCCTGCGTGGGCGGCGCCGAGGGCGGTGGAGTCATCAGGGAGAGTGGAAACCGGGACAGGGATTACGAGGAGACGTCTTCGGGGGGCACGGCCACCGGCACGATGTCCGGCTCGGCGACCAGGGAGGGTGAGGCGGAAGCGGTCTTGTACGGAGTGCGCGCTTCCGTCAGCGGCGGCGGCTCGCCCGGTATCCCGGGGGTTCCCGGGATCTCCGCGCTCTCCGGCGCCGGCACCTCCATCTCCAGACGGCGCGAAAGCTGGGGCGGCTCCGGCGATTCCGCCAGCGCCAGCTCGGTATTGACGGACCGCTTCAGCTCGTTCGTCGCCTTGCGGAACTCCGCCATCCCCTTACCCAGCGTGCGACCGATCTCCGGCAGCTTCTTGGGTCCGAAGATCAGTAGGGCGAGGACCAGGATGAAGGCTATTTCGGGAACACCCAGTGAACCCATGGGACCCTCCAGACACCTGATCATCGGACCGGAGCGCCTGCAAAGTCAAGGGGCGGGAAGCGCGGGCGAGCTCCCGGTGTTACACTTCCATCATGAGACGTTCATGGCGCATTGCAGCGATCGGACTGTTCCTTCTGGCGCTGGGGCTCGGCGGGCTGCTGGGCGACCGGCTTCTGGCCGTCACCGACGAGACCCGTGATTCGCTCCGCCTCTACACCGAGCTGGTGAACGTGGCGCACGACCGGTACGGGGCGAACGTCACCTACCGCGACATCGTCTACTCCTCGGTCAACGGCATGTTGCGCGCCCTCGACCCCCACACGGCCTTCCTCAATCCGGAGGCCTACGAGGGGATGCGGGAGAAGCAGCAGACCAGCTTCTACGGCCTCGGCATCCTGGTGGGAGTGCGCAACGGCCAGCTCACCGTCATCTCCCCCCTCGAAGGGACCCCGGCTTCGCGCCTCGGCATTCAGGCGGGGGACGTCATCAGCACCATCGAAGGGGAGCCCACGGACAGCATGACCCTGGACGAGGCGGTCGGCAAGCTCAAGGGCCCCAAGGGGACGCAGGTCAAGATCACCATCGCCCGCCGCGGGCTGGAGCAGCCGCTCACCATGTCGGTGACGCGGGCGGAGATCCCGCAGACCACCGTGCGGCAGTCGTACATGCTCAATCCGACCACCGGCTACGTGCAGCTCACCGAGTTCGCGCGCGGCACCGGCCACGAGATGGCCGAGGCCCTGGAGAAGCTCCGCAAGGCGGGTATGAAGCAGCTCGTGGTGGACCTGCGCAACAACGGCGGCGGCCTGCTCGATCAGGCCATCGAGGTGGCTGACCAGTTCCTCCCCGAGGAGAGCATGATCGTCCAGACCAAGGGGCGCACCCGCGACTCGTTCCAGAGCTACAAGGCGAGCGGCAAGTATCCGCCGCTCGACGTGCCGGTGGTGGTGCTGGTCAACGAGGGCACGGCCTCGGCCTCCGAGATCTTCTCCGGCGCCCTCCAGGACCATGACCGCGGCCTGGTGGTGGGTACCCCGAGCTGGGGCAAGGGCCTGGTGCAGACAGTGTACAACCTCTCCTACGGCGCGGGCCTGGCGCTCACCACCGCCAAGTACTACACGCCGTCCGGCCGGCTGATCCAGCGCGACTACAGCTCCTACTACGACTACTACACCCACGCCGACGCCGGCGCTCCCGAGCTGCGGGGAAAGACGGCGGACGCCAAGGAGGTCTTCCACACCGACCTCGGCCGCACGGTCTATGGCGGCGGCGGCATCACGCCGGACGTCATCATCAAGGACGAGGACCTCTCGCCCTTCGAGCAGTTCATGCTGGCCAGGAACGCCTTCCTCAACTTCGCCGTCGACTACGGCAGCCGCAACAAGCTGACGAAGGACTGGAACCCGGACGCCGACAAGGTGGTGGACGAGTTCGGCCGCTGGCTGGTGAAGGAGAAGCTCGCCACCCAGGCCGAGGTGGACAAGAACCTCACCCAGAAGGACATCCGCGACTACTCGATGCTCCAGATCCGCGCCGAGGTGGCCAATGCCACCTCCGGCCAGGAAGCGCGACACCGGGTGCTCTCCGGCGGCGACAAGCAGCTTCAGCAGGCCCTCGGCCTCTTCGACCGCGCCAGCACCATGCTGGCCCAGCGCCGCGAGCTGGGGCCGAAGGTGAATCAGGGAACGCAGACGAAGGGCAAGCTGTAGAGCCCTGAGCGCCCCGGCCCTCTTTGCGAGATGGGGCCGGGGCGAATGCGGTTCGCGAGGGGAGGGATCGATCTCCCTCCCCCGCACGGCCGGCCTTCCTTCCCCAGCCGGCCTCCCCCCGGGCAAGACTCTGGGAGAGGTTACAATCCCCGCCATGTCGAAGCTGCTGTTCGCCGCCCTTGCCGCCTTGGGTCTCCTCATCCTGATCGCCGCGGCGCCGCCGGCCGCCAAGGCTCCGGCGCGGCCTGTTTCGCGCGATATCGTCCTCGTCACCATCGACACCCTGCGGGCGGACGCTCCGGGGTTCTCCGGTAACCGGCGCTCGCAGACTCCGGTGCTGGACCGGCTGGCAGGGCAGGGGCGGGTTTTCACCAACACCCATGCGCACAACGTGGTGACCCTCCCTTCGCACACCAACATCCTGACCGGCCTCTACCCCTTCCAGCATGGCGTGCGGGACAACAGCGGCTTCCGGTTGCCAGCGAGCGTCCCCACGCTGGCCACGGTGCTGAAAAGCGCGGGCTTTGCCACCGGCGCCTTCGTGGGAGCCTTTCCCCTCGACTCGCAGTTTGGGCTCAACCGCGGTTTCGACGTCTACGACGACCACTATCCCAAGGGGAGCCACGAGGACGAGTTCGTGATGGCCGAACGGCGAGGGGACGAGGTGGTGCGCCTGGCCCTCGCCTGGTGGAAGGCGCAGAAGGGGAAGCCCCGCTTCCTCTGGGTCCATCTCTACGATCCCCACGCCCCCTATCTCCCGCCCGAGCCTTTCGCCTCCCGCTTCAAGGACAATCCCTACCTGGGCGAGGTGGCCGCGGCCGATTCCTTTCTGGCCCCGCTCCTAGGCCCATTCCTGGACGGCAAAGAGAAGCCGGCGCTGGTGGTGGTGACCTCCGACCACGGCGAGGCGCTGGGCGAGCACGGCGAGCAGTCGCACGGCCTCTTCGCCTACGAGGCCACGCTCAAGGTGCCGCTCGTCGTCTGGGGGAAGGGCGTCACGCCGGGGAGGGATACGCGGCCGGCGCGGCACGTGGACGTCTTCCCCACGATCCTCCAGGCCGCGGGCATCGATTCTCCGGCCCCTCGCGGTTTGCGCCGTCCCGGCCGCTCGCTGCTGGCGCCGGCCGTGGCGGACGGCTCGGACTCCTACTTCGAGGCCCTCTCGGCGACCCTCAACCGCGGCTGGGCGCCCCTGCGCGGCCTGTTGCGCAACGGCACGAAGTTCATCGCCCTGCCGTTGGCCGAGGTCTACGAGCTGCCGAAGGACCCCGGAGAGCGGAACAACTTGTTCGATCAGCAGCGGCCGGCCGCCCGCGGCGTCTTCGCGGCCCTTCCCAAGGAGTCCACCTGGCCGCCGCAGAAGGGTGCCACCCGCCCCGAGGACGACGCCCGCCTGCAGAGCCTCGGCTACATCATGGGCACGGCCGCCGCCAAGGAGAGCTACGGCCCCGACGACGATCCCAAGCGCCTGATCGAGCTCGACACCAAGGTGCACGACGTGGTCGACCTTTACATGCGCGGCCGCACGGAGGAGGCCATCAAGAAGGGGCGCGAGCTGGTGGCGGCGCGCCCCACCATGGCCCTTGGGCATTCGCTGCTGGCCCAGAGCCTCCTCCAGGCGGGGAAGACCCAAGAAGCGCTCGAGGTCATGCTCAACGCCCGCAAGCTGGGGGCCGTTTCCGACGCCCTGCTGCGCCAGCTCGGCCTCACCCTTTCGGAGGTCGGCCGGGCGAACGAGGCGGTCGAGGTCTTGAAGCCGGTCGCCGCGAGCGGCGATCCCCAGTCGCTCAACGCCTATGCCCTGGCGCTTTCCGAGGCGGGGAAGCAGAAAGAGGCCTTCGACGTCCTGCAGGGCTTGCTCAAGCAGGAGCCGGACGATCCCAAGGCTTGGGAGCAACTCGGGCTGGTGGAGCTACGCCTCGGCCACTGGCCGCAGGCGCGGGACCGCTCGCGCCGCGCCCTGGAGCTCAACCGCAAGCTCCCCCTGGCGTGGAACGACCTCGGCGTGGCCCTGTATCAGCTCGGCCAGAAGAGCGAGGCCCTCGACGCCTGGCAGAATGCCGTGGACTTGAAGCCCGACCTTTGGGACGCCCTCTGGAACCTCGGCACCAAAGCCGCCGAGCAGGGGAAGACCGGCCAGGCCCGCAAAGCCCTGGAGCGTTTCGCCGCCGGAGCCCCCCCCGACCGCTACCGCGCCGACATCGAAAAGGCGAAGGCGTATTTGAGCCAGGTGAAACCATGATGAAACCATTTCGGAGCGCGGAGCCCAGCCCCGAAGGGGCGACAGCATATAGCCTGGGGCGTGAGCCCCAGGTAGGGGGCACGAACAAACCCCGAAAAGCCCTGAAAGGGCGACAGCAGAACGGATCGCGGAGGCCCGCTGCCGCCCCTTCGGGGCTGTTGAGAGAAATGAAGAATCCGCTTTCCTGGGGCTTACGCCCCAGGCTATATGCTGTCGCCCCTTCGGGGCTGGGCTCAAAAAGGCGAGGTATTGCAGCCTTCCTCGTTCTCCTCGTCTTTCCCCTTCTTCTCTCGTCTTGCCGTCACGCCCCCACAGGCTCCGCCGACGTCCCCAAAGGCACCCCCGTCATCCTCATCTCGATCGACACCCTGCGCGCCGATCACCTGCCGGCCTACGGCTACAAGGGCGTGGAAACCCCGGCGCTCGACGCCCTGCGGCGGGACGGCATCCTTTTCGAGCGCGCCTACTCGACGACGCCGCTCACCTTTCCCTCCCACTCGACGCTGCTGACCGGCGTCCTCCCGGCCGTCCACGGCATCCGCGACAACGTGGGCTACAAGCTCGACGCGGCGAAGATCCAGAGCGGCGCCCTGCCGTTCCTGCCGGAGATCCTGAAAAAGGCGGGCTATGCCACGGGCGGCGCCGTCTCGGCCTACGTCCTGCAGGGGAAATCGGGGATCTCGACCGGCTTCGACTTCTACGAGGACGGCATCGAGTTCCGTTCCGGAACGGGGCTCGGCGGGCTCCAGCGGCCGGGAGGCGAGACGCTGAAGCTTGCCAAGCCCTGGCTCGAATCGGTGAAAGACAAGCCGTTCTTCTTCTTCTTCCACATTTACGAGCCCCACACTCCCTACGCGCCGCCCGAGCCGTACGCCTCGCGTTACCCTTTGAAATACGACGGCGAAATCGCCACGGCCGATCACATCGTGGGCGAGCTGATCGACGACCTGAAACGGCTGGGCGTCTACGATCAGGCGCTCGTCGTCCTCCTTTCCGATCATGGCGAGGGACTGGGCGACCATGGCGAGGACGAGCACGGCGTGCTCCTTTACAACGAAGCGATCCACGTCCCCTTGATGGTCAAGCTCCCCAAGGCCCAGCAGGCCGGGGGGACCACGGCGCGCCCCGTGCAGCTCTTGGACGTGGCCCCCACCGTGCTCGGCCTCTTGGGGCTCGACGTTCCCAAGCCGATGCCGGGAGTCTCCCTTCTCGCGGCGAGCGTGCCGGCGCGGCGGATCTACTCGGAGACTTTCTATCCCCGCCTCCACTTCGGTTGGAGCGAGCTGTTCTCGCTGATCGACGAGAAAGACCACTTCATCGACAGCCCGGACCCCGAGCTCTACGACCGGACGAAGGACCCGAAAGAGACCGTCAACGTGCTGCGCGACGAGCGGCGCCTCTACGCCTCCATGAAAAAGGATCTGGAGGGATTCGACCGCAAGCTCGCGGCCCCCTCGGCGGTAGATGAGGCTACCCGCCAGTCCATGGCCGCCCTGGGCTACATCTCTGGTGGCGCCCCTACAACGGGGCCGTTGCCCCCGCCGCGGACGAAGATCGGCTCGCTCAAGGACCTGCGCGCGGGGTTCCAGCTCTCGGCGCAGAAGAACTATCCCGCCGCCGCGGACGCCTTCCGCCGGGTGATCGCCGACAACCCGAAGATGGTGGACGCCTGGGAGTTCCTGGGCCGGTCGCTGCAAAAGATGGGGAAGACCGAGGAAGCGCTGGATGCGTTCACCAAGGGGCTCAAAGTCTCCAACGGCTCGCCCGAGATCGCGGTGGCCGCGGCCTCCCTCTTCTTCGACCTCGGCCGGCTGGACGACGCCGAGCTCCACGCCAAGATGGCGATGACGGCCCATCCCTCCTTCGCCCACGGCCTGCTGGCGAACATCGCGATGGAGCGCAAGCAACTCGACGTGGCCGAGCGCGAGTCGCGGGAGGCGATGACGGACCAGAGCCTGCGGGTGGGTCCCATGATCACCCTGGCCGAGGTGCTGCACGCCAAGCACGACGACAAAGGCGCCCTGGACATGGTGCAGAAGGCCCAGGAGACCTACGACCAGCGGGAAGCCAAGGACCCGGACCTGATCCGCGGCTTGAACCTGATCCACGGCAAGATCCTGGCGGACCAGGGGGACGCGCCAGGGGCCGAGGCGGCCTTCAAGAAAGAGATCGAGCTTTTCCCCGACAACGTCCGCGGCTATTCGAGCCTCGCCATCCTCTACACCCTGGTCGGCCGCATTCCCGAAGTGGCCCCGACGCTCCAGCGGATGACGGAAGTGAACCCCACGCCCCAGTCCTACGCCGAAGCGGTGAAGACCCTGCGCATCCTGAACGACCCGCGCACCGCCACGAACCTGCTGCGCTACGCCATGAACCGGTTTCCGGGGAGCCCGGAGCTGAGGAAGCTGCAGGGGGGGTAGGGCGGCCTGGAGAGCCGAATGGGGTAAGATTGCCGATGGAGGTGATCGAATTGCGAGAGATCAAGAAGCGGTACGTGGTCGACGAAGAGAACCAGCCCATTGCCGTGCAGATCGACCTGGAGACCTTCCAGGAGATCGAAGAGGTGATGGAGAATCGGGCGCTTTTTGAATTGATGACGGAGCAGAGCACAGAGGAAGCTCTCGACGTCGTCGCCGCCCGCAAGCACTACGCTGAGCTGGACAAAGCGAAGTGAAGGCCCTTTATAGAAAAGCTTTTCTGAAGGACCTGGCCTCCATACCTGCGAAGACCAGGTCGCAGATTGAAAGCTTCGTGTTCGAGGATGTCGTCCAGGCCGAATCGGTCGAGGTGATGGGCAAGGTGGAGAGGATGAAAGGATATCCTGGGTTCTACAAGGCTCGGTTCGGAGATTATCGAGTCGGCTTAAGAGTCGAGGCCGGCGTCGTAACCTTCGAGCGCGTCCTTCACCGCAAGGAGATCTACAGGAAGTTTCCCGACTAGTCGTGGCAGAGTGCTCCAGAGGAGGAGTGCAGCAGCGCTAAACAAAGCCGCACGCCAGGTGTCCTCTGAAGACGGAGGGATCAACGCCATGGACAAGCTCTACGCTTTGCTGGTTGGGATCGACGACTACGACTTCAAGCCCCTGCATGGCTGCGTCAACGACGTGGAAGCCATGCGGGAGCTCCTGACCGGCCGCTTTCCGAAGGAACAGCTCGAGCTGCAAGTCCTTTTGAATGAAGAGGCGACACGGCAGGGAATCATCAAGACCTTCCGCGAGCACCTGGGCAAGGCGGTCAACGGCGACACGGCGCTCTTTTTTTACGCCGGCCATGGTTCTCGCGAGGCCGCGCCTCCCGAGTACCGCCACTTGGAGCCCGACGGCTTGGACGATACCCTCATCGCCTACGACAGCCGGCTCAAGGACAGGCAGGAATGGGATCTCGCTGACAAAGAGCTGCGTGTCTTGATCGCTGAAGTGGCCGCACGCAATCCCCACGTAGTGGTCATTCTGGATTGCTGCCATTCGGGGAGCGCAACCCGCACAGTCCAGACTACGCGGCACGCGGAGCCCGCTGCCAAGGAGCCGCGGCCTGCGGATACGTTCTGGTTCTTCAAAGCGGGGACGGGGTTGCCTCGGGAGTTGGGTGGAGCGGACCACTGGCGCCTCCTGCCGAGCGGCCGCCACGTTCTCCTCGCTGCCTGCGAAGATCACCAGTCGGCCGGCGAGTGTGCCGATCCGGACGACAAGCCGCGCGGCCGTTTCTCCTACCACCTCATCGAAGCCATGAAGGAGATGAGCGGCGACGTTCGCTACCGGGACCTCTTCAAGCGCGTGCAGACCCAAGTCTGCAATCACTCCAGCACCCAGGTTCCCCAAGCGTACGGGGAGCTCGACGCCGTGCTCTTCGACGGCAGCATGCCGGTGCGGCCACCTGTTTTCTATCTCCGGAAGCTCAAGGACAAAGGTTGGCGGCTGGACGCCGGCAAGGTCCACGCCGTCCAAGAGAAAACGGTGCTCGACATCTTCCACGATGGGGCCGTCACCGGGGAAAGATCAGGCCCTCGGCTCGCCAAAGTGGAGGTGACACGGGTCGACGCCACCGAGAGCGCCATCAGAGTCAAGGAAGGGACGTTGCCTGAAGACGCCGTTGCCTTGCCCGCGATCATCTCTTACCTGCCCTTCCCGCCGTTGAAAGTAGCTCTCAAGGGTTGCTCCGCCAAGTTGAAAAAGGGAATCGATGACTCTCCGTATCTCCAGGTCGAAGAAGGATCTGAAACCGAAGTCGTAGTCGAGGAAGGTCCCAAAGAGATCAAGCTGAAATATAAGGATTCCGATCGCGAGATGGTTGCTCCCGATCCTTCCGCGAAACGAGGAGTGCGATGGGCAGTCGCGGCCCTGGAAAAGATCGCCCGCTGGAAGGCCCTTTTGGGGATCGCGAACAGCGGCGACTCCCTCGCCAGCCAATTACGGATGACCATTTACAAGTGGCTGGATTCACCCTCGACACCCAGCGGCGAGCCGCGGACTGAGACGTTCCCGGAACAAGACGAGGTCCATGGCGAAGAAATCCACCTTCCTTATAAGGGCTACGAAGAGCCCGGCCGTCTCACCGTCTGCCTCGAGAACCACAGTGGGCAGCCTCTTTACTACGCACTGTTCGGGCTCAGCGAGGCTTTCGCCATCAAGATGATCGAGGACGCGTCGGGCCGGCTCCCTCCCGAGCAGAAGATCTGGGTGCGGGGCGAAGAAGGCTTCCCTGGTACCGTGGCTGATGAATATCACGAGCGCGGAGTGACGCAGCGCCGCGATACTCTTCTACTTCTGGTCAGCGATCAGCCACAGGCCGACCTCGGCCGCCTCGAGCAGACGGGAGTGCTGGACGACTCTACCCTGCGGGGTGACGTGGCCGATCTCCAGGACCTGCTCAGTTGGCGGAGATATCGCGAGCTCGGCGGGGAGGCAAGGAAGGGTCGTTGGGCCGCG
>DASUEN010000143.1:0-27778 GCA_036275055.1 Thermoanaerobaculia bacterium | reverse complement strand
AGGCCCTCACTCCCCCAGCCCCTCTCTCCCAGCCTCCCTCCCGACCGCCGGGAGAGAGGGGGGCGGGAAGTGCGTAGGGTGCCTGCGGTCTCCGATGAGCCGCCTCTCTTGCCCTGCAATGCTCTAATGGCATATAATGCTCGGAAACGAAGTCGGGTCGGCTCGACGAGAAGGCCGGAGAGCCAGGAGGAGGAGATATGAGGACGAGGTCGCTCGCGCTGGCCACCCTGACGCTGCTGCCCACGCTGCTCGCCGCCGCCTGGGCGCAGCCGGCGTCCATGTTGCTGGACCTCGGGAAGGAAGTTTTCTTCGCCTCTCCGCTGGGGCAGTTCGACCGCACGGGAAGAGAGCCCGTGGAGCTCGATGGCGTCCTCTACTTCCTCTCGAACGACGAGGTCCACGGCTTCGAGCTCTGGCGCACCGACGGCACGGCCGCCGGCTCCATGATTCTCCAGGACACCTGCCCCGGCATCTGCGGGTCCTTTCCCGATTTTCTCACGGCCTTTCGGCACAAGATGTACTGGAGCGCTTTCGATGGCCTGCACAGTCTGCTGCTCGTGAGCGATGGCACGCCCCAGGGGACGGGGCCGGCCTTCGGCTCGGGCTCGCCCGTCGCAAGCCACTCCCTTTTCCCCCTTGGAGAGGCTGGAGGCCGGCTTTTGCTCTCGGGGCTCAGCGGCGATGGTTCCAACGGGGAGCTCTGGGCGACGGATGGCACGGCGGCCGGCTTCGTCCGCCTGCGGAGCTTCCGTGTCCCCGAAAGCCCCTCGGCGGCACGCCCCTCTCTGATCGGCCGGGCCGGCGGCTTTCTGGTCTTCAGCATCGGCTCCGAGACGCAGCATGAGTCGCTCTGGGCGACGGATGGCACGGTGGCCGGCACCGTTCAGCTCAATGCCGGGGCTCCGGGCGTGGCCTTCACCGGCCGCGTGTTCAACCCCTTCGTCGTCGCCGTCGGGAGCCGGCTCTTCTTCGAAGCGTTGGGCCCGACCGGTGACGAGGCCTGGGTGAGCGACGGCACGGCGGCCGGTACCCATCCGCTGGCCGGCGTCTTTGCCGATGGGAGGATTGCGGCTGTGGGCTCTCAATTGTTCTTCTTTCGGACGACCGCCGGGGGCAGTGCGCTGTGGAAGAGCGACAGCACTCTGGCCGGCGCCACCCTGGTCAAGGATCTCTCCGGTCTCCCCGATGAGAGCAGTTTCGGCGGACTGATTGCCGCCGGCAGCCGGCTCTTCTTCTGGGGCTCGAGAAATCTTTGGGTCAGTGACGGCACGGAGGCCGGCACCCACCCGGTGCGGGAGGTTCCCGGGCTGCTCGGCCTCTTCCAGTTTGCCATGGGCGACCGGCTCGGCTTCTTCGTTTCCGACGCACCCCAGGGCTACCATCCCTGGGTGAGCGACGGCACGGCGGCCAGCACCCATGAGGTGGCGGCGGACGTCCGACTCAGCTCGGACTGGTTTTCGGGGGTGGGATCCCTGGGCGGTCGCTGGCTCTTCGATTCCCGCGACTCCGAGGGCTGGTTCCTCTGGGCGAGCGACGGCTCTCCGGGCAACCTCACCAGAGTCACCGCGCTCGATCTCCAGACCTCTCCCTTCCTTTCGCCTTTGACCGACCTGAATGGCACGATGCTCTTCTTCGGCTCCGACTTTACGACCGGGGTGAATCTGTGGCGGACCGACGGCAGCGCCGGCGGGACCTTCCCGGTGGAGAACCTCGTGCCCCCCGGTTCCGATACCGACTTTATCCCCTTCGCGCCGCAACTCGCCGTGATTGGCAGCCGGCTCTTCTTCGACTTGAATTTTTCCATTTGGGAGACCGACGGTACCGCGGCCGGAACCCGGCAGGTGCCTGCGACCTCGGCTTTTCGATTGACCGGGTTAGACCAGGCCGCAGCGAAGGTTGGGAATTCGCTCTATTTCATAGCGTCGGAATCTCCCTCCAGCCTCGTCAAGACCGATGGCACCGACGCGGGAACCGTCGTCCTGCACAGCTTCGGCTCGAACGAGACCCTGTCGCGGCCCACGGCCGTCGGCGACCGTCTTTTCTTCGCGGTCACCGATTTCGGACCGCTCAGAACGGCATTGTGGACGAGCGACGGCACGGCGGCTGGTACGAAACCCATTGCCGCGGCGCACACTTTTCGGAACCCAACTTTTTGGAGCGCCCTGGGATTGCGCCTCCTCTTCACCGACGCCGATGCGGCCGGGGTCGAGCTGTGGGCGAGCGACGGCACGCCGGCCGGCACCCGCCGCCTCAAACGGATCGCAGCCGTCAAGCCCGGGCAGGGCTTGTCCGTGAACCCCGGTCTGCCCGACGGTTTCCTGGCGGTCGCCGCCGGGCGGGTCTTCTTCGCCGGCGACGACGGAGCCCACGGCAGCGAGCTGTGGGTGAGCGACGGCACGGCGGCCGGTGCGCGCATGCTCGTCAACATTGCTCGCGGGGCCTCGGGATCTGCGATCGGTTCTTTCGCCGCCGTGGGCAACCGCGTCTTCTTCGCCGCCGACGATGGCGTCCATGGGCGCGAGCTGTGGGTCACCAACGGCACGGCGGCCGGCACGCGCATGGTCGCCGACATCGTTCCCGGCGCCCGCTCTTCCTATCTGGGCAACCTCACCGCGGTCGACGGCCTCCTCCTCTTCGCGGCGGACGACGGAGTCCACGGCCTCGAGCCCTGGGTGAGCGACGGCACGCGGGCGGGCACCCGGATGCTGCAGGACGTCGCGCCCGGCCCGCTCCCTTCGAGCCCGAGCGGCTTCTTCCTCTCCGGTCACGAGGTCTATTTCACAGCCAACGACGCCACCCACGGCTTCGAGCTCTGGGCCATGCCCCTGGAGGCCCTCACGGAGCACCCGTAGAAGCTCCAATGAAGACGCAGGACGCGTCGGGGGGCGGACCGATCGGCCAGATTTTCCTTGAGGGACTGTGAGAGGACGTACTGCAGTCTCTCGATCTGGGCTGTCTCCCTTGAAAGTGCCAGGGTCCTTTCATAAGCTCGGAGCCCATGGGGGCGACTGGGGCAGCACGGTAACCGAGCACCTGGCGCGCAGCTATTCCGATTCACTGGCCGGCATTCACCTGACCGACGTTCCGTTTGCTCATCTGTTCGAAAAGCCCAAGGACCTATCCGCCAGCGAGAAGAAGTTCATCGCCGACAGTGAGAAGTGGCAGCAGAAGGAAGGGGCTTACGCGATGATCCAAGGCACCAAGCCGCAGTCCTTGGCCATTGGATTGAACGATTCCCCTGCGGGCCTGGCCGCGTGGATCGTCGAGAAGTTCCGCTCCTGGAGCGATTGCAATGGCGATTTGGAGACGCGGTTCACCAAGGACGAGCTGCTCACGAACCTGACGATCTACTGGGCGACCGAAACGATCAACTCATCCTTCGGGTTCTACTACGACGCGGCGAACGCCGGCGCGGTGACGTGGATCGTTGAGATGATCAAGAAGTGGACCGGCTCGTCAACGGTGCCCACCGGCTTCGCGAGCTTTCCGCGCGATCTTCTGCCGCCGCCCCGCGAATGGGCGGAGCGGTTCTTCAACGTTCAGCGCTGGACGGAGATGCCCCGCGGCGGACACTGGGCTGCGCTGGAAGAACCGGAGCTGCTCGCCGAAGACCTCCGAGCTTTCTTCCGTCCTCTGCGAACTTAACGCTCCTCAGCGGGTTCTTCTGATTGGCACGCGCCAGCGGGTCTGGGGATCGCCGGTTAGGCTGAACGCTGCCCAGAACTGCGGATCGCGGTAACGGGAAGAGCGCAACTGGGTGAGTTGGGCCTGGCGGAGCGCATCGGCGACGGAAGCACCGTTGAGGAGGCTGCGGTAGAGCTCCGCGCCTGGCCAGTCTGACTTTGGGTGAGATAGACGCATCTCCGGCGGCAGTCTTGAGGTGTAGGCGAACGGATGCCTCACGACACGAAAGGAGAAACCATATGGCAGGACAAATCGTGATTTTCTCGGACGCTAATTTCGAAGGAGAGGGCCGCCTCATCAGTGATCAGCAGGCCCGTCTCGGTGACGTGGACATGAACGACAAGTTGTAGTCCGGAAGTTACCCATGACGGGCAACGACCCGGCGTATCGGCTCGTCAACCCCCGCCACTATCCAATGCCGGACTTCGACTTAAGCGCGGTGCCGAGCTGACGGCGGCCGGCCGTGTTTAGCGGCTTCCTAGCATGTAAAGACCGGACAGCAAAGCTGCATGCTGGTGTGAAACGGTGTCATGACTCCCCAGGAGAAGTCGTTGCAGTCGCAGTCGACGCCGCTCTGGCCCACCACCGTCGTGTGTGTAGCATCGGTGTAGTAGGTGATCACCCGGGGGCGAAAGACGCACGCTGCTGCCTGGGCTTCCTGCGCAGGAGAAAGCAGCCCCAGGCTACTGCCCAAGGCGGCAATCACGAGAATCAACAAAGCGACTCGGCCTCTCAGGAACCTGCTGACGCTTTTCATTGCGGTCTCCTTTCAAGCATATTCATAAGTATAGGTGCAGAGGAGGGGCTCTGGCAAGACACGATGCACGGCGCCTGGCACGGCCCCGGCCCGGGCCGGGTTCCCCCGGTGGGGGAGCCAACAGCCGGTCTGCGCCTGTAGGCATCGTGCCCTCCCGGCGTATGACCCTCAGCACCCCGCGGACGGATCGGACGGATCGGACGGATCAGCGTCGTTCGCCGATCAGCCTTTCGGCGGCGTCGAGCTTATGGGGTACCCCAGGCGCGGTCTCCTTTCTGCAACTCCAGCCTTTCCCGTCCGTACTCCTCCTGGCGTCTGCCGTCTCAACGCTCAGGGGGAGGTTCTATGCATCGCAGTCTTCGCGTCTTTTGGTTCCTGGTTTGCATGACCGCGGTGGCCGGTCTCGCCTCGGGCGTGGCGTCCGCCGAGACCCGGTTGCTCCGGTTTCCGGATGTCTACAAGGACAAGGTCGTCTTCACCTATGCCGGTGACCTGTGGATCGCCCCTTCGACCGGGGGGACCGCCACCCGGCTGACTGCCCATCCCGGGCTCGAGATGTTCGCCAAGTTCTCGCCGGACGGCAAATGGATCGCCTTCACCGGCCAGTACGACGGTGACGAGCAGGTCTACGTCATCCCGGCGACCGGCGGCGTGCCCAAGCAGCTCACTTTCTATCCCGCCCGCGGACCGCTCCCTCCCCGGTGGGGATACGACAATCAGGTCTACGGCTGGACGCCGGACGGCAAGTCCGTCTTCTTCCGCTCGCTGCGCGACGGCTGGGACCACCCCGGCAGCCGCATCTACACCGTGCCGGTGGAGGGCGGGCTCGGCGAGCCCCTCCCCATGCCGATCAGCGGCGGCGCCGATCTCTCGCCGGACGGCAAGCAGGTCGTCTACACCCCCTTCGCCCGCGACTTCCGCACCTGGAAGCGCTATCAGGGGGGCTGGGCCCAGGACCTCTGGATCTTCGACCTCGCCACCCACACGACGAAGAAGATCACCGACACCCCCCGCACCGAGCGCGATCCCATGTGGATCGGCGACAAGATCTATTTCGCCTCGGACCGCACCGGCACGCTCAACCTCTATTCCTACGACCCGGCGAGCGGCGCGACCGCTCAGCTCACCCGGAGCACACAGTGGGACGTCCGCTGGCCCAGCGCGGACCAGGACGGCCAGATCGTCTATGAGCAGAACGGCGAGCTGAACGTCTTCGACACCCGCACGGGGAAGTCGCGGCACCTCACGATCGACGTCCCCGGCGACGGCCTCGACACCCGGCCCTCTCAGCTCTCGGCCGCCGGCCAGATCGAGGACGCCGCCCTCTCTCCCAAGGGCGAGCGCGCGCTTTTCGTGGCCCGCGGCGATGTCTTCAACACGCCCATCGAGAAAGGGGTCACCCGCAACCTCACTCGCTCCTCCGGGGCGCACGACAAGTGGGCCCACTGGTCGCCCGACGGCCGCCGGATCGCCTTCATCTCCGACCCGAGCGGGGAGGAGGAGGTCTACGTCATCGACGCTCTGGGGAAGGGCAAGCCCGAGCAGCTCACCACCGGCGGCAAGGCCATGCGCTACGATCCCGAGTGGTCGCCTGACGGCAAGCGGCTCGCCTTCTCGGACAAGGACGGCCGCCTCTGGGTGGTCACCGTCGCGGACAAGAAGCTCACCGAGGTGGCCCGGGAGACCCGCGGCGAGATCCGCGACTACGCCTGGTCTCCGGGCGGTGACCACCTGGCTTTCAGCATTTCGAACCCCAGCGGCTTCCGCTCCATCTGGATCTGGAGCGTGGAGGGGAGCAAGCTCCGGCGGATCACCGACGAGCAGTTCCACGCCAATCAACCCGCCTGGGACCCCAAGGGGGACTACCTCTACTACCTCTCCGCCCGCTCCTTTCTGCCACAGTTCGACGCCTTCGACTTCAACTTTGCCGAGGACCGCAACTTCGGCATCTACGCCCTCGCCCTGCGCAAGGACGTGGCCCACCCCTTCCCGCCGGAGGAGGACACGGTAGCCCTCGCCGAGGAGAAGAAAGAAGAGAAGAAAGAAGAGAAGAAAAAAGAGGAGAAGAAAAAGGAGGAGCCGAAGAAGGGGGACAAAGCGAAGGAGCCGGCCCTCACCCGGATCGACTTCGACGGCCTCGCCGCCCGCGTGGCCCGTGTGCCGGTGCCGTTCGACAACTATGGCTCGCTCTCCGCTGCCGACGGACGGCTGATCTTCATCAAGCGCCCCCCCAACGGCTTCGGCGAGTCGCCCTTCAAGCCGGCGCTCCAGGTCTTCACTTTCAAGGACCGCAAGGTCGCAACCCTCACCGAAGGGGCCGGCGGCTATGCCCTGTCCCAGGACGGCGGCAAGGTGCTGGTGGCCCAGGACGGACAGTTCAACGTTTACGACGCCACCCCCACGGGCAAGGACTCGAAGAAGACGATCGACACCGGCGGGTTGATGGTGGACCGGGTACCCGCCGAGGAGTGGGCGGAGGTCTTCCGCGAGGCCTGGCGCCGGTATCGCGACTTCTTCTACGTCGAGAGCATGAACGGCTATGACTGGGCAGCCCTGCGCCGGCAGTACGAGCCGCTGCTCGCCTACGCCGGTCACCGTTCGGACGTGAACTACGTGATCGGCGAGATGATCGCCGAGCTCAACAACTCCCATGCTTACGTGGCCGGCGGCGACTACCGGACACCGCCCCGGCCCAAGGTGGCGCTCCCCGGCGCCCGCTTCGAGCTGGACCGCGCAGCCGGGCGGTACCGGATCGCGAAGATCTTCGCCGGGCAGAACGAGGAAGACCTCTATCGCTCACCGTTGACCGAGGTGGGGGTGGACGTCCACGTGGGGGATTACGTGCTGGCGATCGACGGCGAAGAGCTCGCCGCCAACGACAACCCCTACCGCCTGCTGCGCCACAAGGCGGACCGTCCCGTCCGTTTCACGGTGAACGCGAAGCCCACCCTCGACGGCGCCCGGGAGATCACCTTCCGGCCGATCGACACCGAGGAGCACCTGATCTATCTCGACTGGGTCGAGCGGAACCGCGAGCGGGTGAACCGCCTGAGCAACGGCCGGATCGGCTACATCCACCTCCCCGACATGGGAGAGGACGGAATGCGGGAGTTCGTCAAGTGGTACTTCGGCCAGGTCCGGAAGGAAGGAATGATCGTCGACGTCCGCAACAATGGCGGCGGCTTCATCTCCCAGATGCTCCTGGAACGGCTGGCGCGCCATCCGCTGGGGGTTGACTACGGGCGCACGAGCGACGATCCGCAGCCGTACCCGCAGGTGGTCTTCTACGGCCATATGGCCTGTCTGCTCAACGAGAACTCGGGCTCGGACGGCGACATCTTCCCCTACATGTTCCGCCAGCTCGGCCTTGGGCCCCTGATCGGCACCCGCACCTGGGGTGGCGTGGTGGGGATCAGCGACCACGGCCCGATGATCGACGGCGGCCAGATCTTCGTGCCCGAGGCCGGCAGCGTCTCCCTCGCAGGCCAGTGGATCATCGAGGGGCACGGCGTCGATCCCGACATCGTGGTGGAGAACGACGTCAACTCCATCCTCGACGGCCGCGATCCGCAGCTCGAGCGGGGAGTGGCCGAGGTGATGAAGCAGATCCAGGACCACCCGAAAGCCTTCCCGAAACGTCCCGCGCCGCCGGTGAGGACGCAGGGACAGTAGGCAGTCCCGGCTCCCCTGAGCGCTAACTTTGCCGGAGAGCGCCGCCCGAGACCCTCACCCTGCCCCTCTCCCGACCACCCCATCCCCCTCCCCGGGAGAGGGGAACCCGGCTTCCTCGACGCCTAAGACGTGGGCTCGGGATCTACGGCTGGAGTTGTCTCCGGAAGCATGGCGAAGCCTACGATCCGCGCCGCCGCAGTCCACCCGGAGAATGCTCAAACGTGATACAAGTAGACATATTGAAGAGGAGATGCCATGTCCGTAGCCAAAGTCATCGAGATCAGCTCCCAGTCGACGGAAAGCTTCGACGACGCCATCCGTGAAGGGATCGCACGCGCCAGCAAGACGGTGAAGAACATCAAGAGCGCCTGGATCCAGGAGCAGCAGGTGCTGGTGGAAAACTCCAAGATCGTCGGCTACCGGGTCGACATGAAACTGACCTTCCTGCTCAACGACTAGAGGCGAGCGATCGAAAACAGGATGTCCCGCCCGGCCTGTCTTGGCGCACCTCAATTTATAAGGGGGAATCCACCATGCATGGTCAAAAACTGGTACCCGTTGCACTGGTCCTCCTGCTCATGGGAGCGTGGTTCGCCGCACCGAGCCGTGCTGCCGAGCTGGCCGGTCCCAGCACGGAGGCGGCGCCGGGCTCCTGCTCGGCGGAGGCGGCGATCTTCTCGCTGCCGTCGTCCCTTGTCTCGCCGGAAGTCATGCCGGCTACGGACCCTGTCACGATCTGCGGCTGCGGCGACGCAGTCTGCATCGGAAAGGTAGCCAACTCCCATTGCGGCTCGATAGCCCGGTTCTGCCAGGTCATCGGCCTGTGCTCTGCCGTGACGCAGGGCAAGCGGTGTGGTTGCCTCCCTCCTCCCTAGCCATCAACTGCCGCTCGGGAGGCCCGCTCCCGGGCGCCAGGCGCGATATGCTCCGCCGGTGAGACGCGTCATCCTCTATGGGCTGGCAGGCGGGGTACTCCTCGCGCTGCTCAAGGTCCTCGAATACCAGTACTTCGTCCGCGCCTATCCCGGCGAGGTCTATGGCGGCCTGGTGGCGGTGATCTTCTCCGCCCTGGGGATCTACTTCGGGCTGCAGTGGGCGCGGTCCCGCGAGGTGGTGGTGATCAAGGAGGTCCGCGTCCCGGAGGGAGGCCCTTTCGTGCTCGCCGCCGGGAAGCTCAAGGAGCTCGGGATCACGCCGCGGGAGCACGAGATCCTCGGGCTCATCGCGGAAGGCTTGAGCAACCGGGAGATCAGCGAGCGGCTCTTCGTCTCCGAGAACACGGTCAAGACCCATTCCTCCCGCTTGTTCGACAAGCTGGGGGTCAACCGCCGGGTCCAGGCCGTCCTCAAGGGGAGGGAGCTCGGCCTGATCCCCTGATCGGGGGGGCAGTCGCGAGCGATTCGGGGGTCAACGAAAGGGTGATTTCGGGCTCCGGCCCCGAAAATCACCCGAAGGGAGGACGACCGGCGCCGCCCCGGGACCCTAGGATGCGGGCAAACATGGGAGGAAACGGCAATGAAAAAAATCGTGCTCCGCTTCGGGCTTGCGTCGGGTGCCACCCTGGTGGCGATATCGGCGGTGATGACGCCTCTGGTGTGCATGAGGGGGACCATCGACTTCGACCACAGCGAGATCCTCGGCTACAGTGCCATGGTCCTTTCGTTCCTGCTGCTCTTCTTCGGCGTCCGGTCGTACCGTGACAACGTCGGCGGCGGCGCGATCAGCTTCGGCAAGGCTTTCCAGGTCGGCCTGCTCATCACCCTGATCACCTGCGCGATGTACGTGATCGCCTGGGAGATCACCTACTTCAACTTCTTCCCCAACTTCCTCGACCAATACAGCGCGCACGTCCTCGCGAAGATGCGCTCGACGGGCGCGAGCGAGGCCGCCATCCGGGAGACGACCACGAAGATGGCCTTCCTCGCGAAGAACTACCACAACCTGTTCTTCAACTCCGCCATCACCTTCATGGAGGTGTTCCCGGTCGGGCTCATCATGACCCTGATCTCCGCCGCCATCCTGCGCCGGAAGCCCCGTCAGGAGGCGCCGGCATCGTCGGCCGTGCCGGCCTGAGGCGCGCTGCCAGTCTCATCAGCCAGTATCATCAGGCAGTCATGTCCGAACCTCTGCCTCCAAGGCGCGGGAGACGGTGGGTGTATGCCGTCGCGTGGCTGCCCGTCCTGACCATCTACCTCGCGGCGTTCATCGTCAGCGGCGCCCCGCTGGGCTATGCGGTTCGCGCCGCTGTCGTGAACGTGCTGCCCGATGCATTGCTCGGGCTGCTGGTGCTGCGGCTTCCCCGGCGGCTGCCGTGGCCCGAGGGGCGGAAGGCGCGCTTGCTCGCGACCCATCTCGGCTTGCTGGGTGCTTTCGTCCTGGCGTCCGCCGCCGGCTGGATCGCGCTGGTGGCGCTCGACCAGCTTCTGCTCACGGGGGCCTGGAAGCGAATCGACTTGCGCTTTCTCCCCTACAGGGTCCTGAACGACATGCTCATCTATTGCACTCTCGCGGGCCTTGCCTATGCATGGCACTATGCCGCGGCGAGCCGGGAGCAGGCGTCGCGTGCAGCCCGCGCGGAGACTCTGCGCGCCCGGGCGGAGCTCGAGGCCCTGAGGAGTCAGCTCAACCCCCATTTCATCCTCAACACGTTCCATGCGCTGGTCGGCCTGGTACGGCGCGAGCCGGCGGTCGCGGAGGCCGCGCTGGAGCGGCTGGGCGATCTTCTGCGCTACAGCCTCCGCATCCAGCGTGAAGGCGTGGACGAAGTGCAGCTCCGGGAGGAATGGTCGTTCGTTCAAAGCTATTTGGACCTCGAACGCCTGCGCCTCGGCGACCGGCTGCGCGTGAGCTTCGACGCCACCGCGGCGACGCTGGACTGCAGCGTACCGAGCTTCGCCCTCCAGACTCTGGTCGAGAACGCGATCCGGCATGCCATCGCCCCTCGCGCCGAGGGCGGGAGTCTGGTGATCAGCGCGCAGCAGGTGGAGGGGCGCTTGCGCATTCAGGTGGAAGACGAAGGGCCGGGAGCCTCCGCGCAGCCGCCTGCCGAAAGCCAGAGGCTCGGCCTGCGGCTGCTTCAGGAACGCCTGGCTGCGCTCTACGGCGGCGAGGCGAGCCTGAGCCTGCACGCTGCCGCGGGCGGCGTCCGTGCCGTCCTCGCTCTCCCGCTGCGGCGCTCGCTGGAGGAAGCATGAGCTCGCGTGCGACGGTGGTGCGCGCCGTGCTGGTCGAGGACGAGCCCCACGCGCGGCAAAACCTGCGGGAGTATTCCGCCGAGGTCGAATGGCTGGCCCTGGTGGGGGAAGCGGGCGACGGCGCCGAGGCGGTGCGGCTGATCGACCGGCTGGAGCCGGACCTGGTGTTCCTGGACGTCGAGCTTCCCGAGCTTTCCGGCCTGCAAGTGGCCGAGCGCATCCGCCACCGGCCGGAGATCGTGTTCACCACCGCTTATGATCGTTTCGCCCTGGCCGCTTTCGAAATCGGCGCGCTCGACTATCTGCTCAAGCCCTTCGGTCGCCAGCGTTTCCATACCATGCTCCAACGTGTGCGCCGCCACCTCGTACCGAGCCCGGTGCCGGCGACGGAGCGCGCCCGCGCCGTTTTCGGATCGCCCTTGCGTCTGCTCTTCGCCCGCACGCGGGAAGGGATCGTACCGATCGACGTCCGCACCATCCGGCACCTCCAGGCGAGCGGCGACTACGTGGAGCTGTGCTGCGAGACGGGCAACCATCTGCTCCACACCAGCCTCGGCGAGCTGGCGTCGCGCTTGGATCCGGAGCTTTTCTTGCAGGTCCATCGCTCGCACGTGGTCAACCTCGAGGCGATCGAGCTGTTGCGCCCTTTCGACGAGCGGCGCCTCCTGGTCAAGCTGCGCGATGGGAAAGAGATCGTGGCCAGCCGCGCTGCCTCCGAGCTGCTGCGGCGTCTCGTTCGCTGAAGACCCCTCCCGCCGTTCAACCCCTCCGATGGCTCGTTCGGCGACGCTTACGGCCGCTTCGCCGATTCGAGCTTGCGCCGTTCCCTCCCCGTGCGCGAAGGTCTGTGCCAAGGAGGGCGAACGATGCACAGGATCTCGGGATTTTTTCTGATCATGACCGTAGGGCTGCTGACCCTGGAGGGTTGTCACCCGTCACTTCCACCGAGGCTCGCCGCCGGCGGTGCAGAGCGCCGTCTCGTAGCGGCGAAACCCAAGTTGATGTCCGCCGACTACCGTGCGGACCTCGACGGGTTGGCTCGCTTGCGCGCCGAGCTGGCACCGCTGGCTGACGATCCTGCGCTGGGATATCTGGCGCACTATTGGCAAGGGTTTGCCAGTTGGCGTATCGCCATCAACGGGGTCAACCACGGCATGAGCACGCAGGACGTCAAGACGCATCTGGAGCGGGCCGCCGCGGATTTCGAAGTGTCAGTCCGCCTGCGGGACGATTTCGCCGATGCCCAGGCCGCGGCGGCATTGGTGTATAGCTGGCTGGCGAGCTTTCACCGCGACGATCCTGCCATGATGAAAGAGCAGTTGCAGAAGTCGAAAGGACTGTTGCAACGAGCCCGCGAGCTCGAGCCGAACAACCCCCGCGTGCTGTGGGCGGTAGGTGCTGCCTATCTCTTCTCACCGCCCGCGTATGGAGGAAGCGTGGAGCACGCCGTGGAGACGTACCAGCGGATGCTCGACGCCAGCGGCGAAGCGCACGCGGATTCGCCGCTGCCGGACTGGGGGAAGCCGGAAGCGTTGATGTCCCTCGCCTTTGCGCATTTGCAGCAGTCGCCGCCGGACCTGGCTTCCGCCGGCGACGAGGCTCGCGCGGCTCTCCGCCTGCAGCCGGAGTGGTCGTACGTGCGGGACGTCCTCTTACCGCAGATCGAAGCGGCGCAGAAGAAGGCCGGCAAGCCGGGAGCGTCCTGAGCACGGCCTGGGAGTCACCTTTTGTGCCAGTGCTCGCCGTCGATGATCCTGCGTACCTCCCAGGCGCCGTTCAGACGGACGAGCACCAGGTGCTGGCTGTAGCCCCAGTAGGCGTAGCGGACGCTGTGGAGAGCCAGCCCGTGATCGCCGCTGGGAGCGATCTGGATTTGCAAGGTGTTATAAGGAACCTTTTGCGGATCGCGATAGCCTTCTTTTTCGAAGTGGAGCTTCTGCCACACCCGCGCCGCGGCTTCCGGGGTCGGCCCCTGGCAAGGCCGCGGCGGGCTTGAGATGAAGTTTTGCTTGGCCGCCCAGGCGTCGATGAGCTCGTCGTCCTGGGGATCGCCGAGGTAGGCCAGCAGCAGCGCCGCTTGGTTCTGGTCCTCCTTCAGCTCTGTGGAGCTGAGTTGCGCCGGCTCCGCCGGCAGCAGCACGCGCAGCCGCTCTCGCAGCGTTTTCAGGAACGGCAGCACCTGCTCCAGCGGCAGGCTGTCGCCGGTCGTACCCGTGGAGGGCGCGAGCAGGTCCATGGCGATGCGCCTGAAGCGCGCCGGCACGGACTGCGCCAGCTCCGTGAGGTACTCGCGGTCGATGTTGCGCGTGAGGCGGATCTTTTGCTCGCTTCGGCCCGTCTCGATGGCGGCCAAGGCCCAGCGCTGAAACCCCGGATGCTCGACGATCAACGTCAAATCCTTGACGGGTTCGGACAGCGTGATCCGGAACCTCCCCTGCGCATCGCTGCGGCCGGAGCCGAGCGGCTTGGACTCCCAGCTTTCCGCCTGCACCAGCGCACCGGCGATGGCGTGCCCCTGCAAGTCCTTGACCTGTCCAGCCGCCACCATCGGGCTCACCGCGCCCAGCGTCCCGGCGGCACCGCCGAGCAGGAGCGCCGCGGGCAGGACCGTTCGCACCCAACAGGAAACCTGCTCTCGCCGTGTACGCATGGCGAGGATCATAGCGCCAAAACTGATATACAGTCTCCGGCCGGCATGGAATCGAAGGTGGAATCGCTCTCTGTAGAGTCGGGCGCGCCGGGTTATGCGGTGGTGCGCGCCTTGGCGCGCTTGCTGCTCGCCCTCTTCTACCGGCGCATCGACGTGGTCGGCATCGAGAACGTGCCGGCGGAGGGTGGTCTGGTGGTGGCAGCCAACCACCACAACTCGGTCGTCGATGCGATGCTGTTGATCGCCCGGCTGCCGCGGCGTGGACGGGCGCTGGCCAACGCTCCGCTCTTCGGCCATGTGCTCATGGGGCCTTTCCTGCGTCTGGTCGGCGCGCTGCCGGTGCACCGTCGGCAGGAAGCGGGTACGGACCCGGCCCGCAACGCCGCATTGTTCGCTGCCACCACGGCGACGCTGCGCGGCGGTGGTGCGATCGTGATCTTTCCGGAGGGGCGAACCCAGGCCGAGCCGGTGCTGCTGGAGCTGCGCACCGGGGCGGCGCGAATGCTGCTGGCCGCGGAGCTGGCGACAGAAGAGCTGGCGGCGCAGCCGGTGGTGACTTTGTTGCCGGTGGGCCTCGTGTTCAACGCACCGGGCACGTTTCGGGAAGGTACTGCGCTGGTTTTGATCGGTCCCCCCATCCCGACGGCAGATGCCGTGGCCTTGGCGCGGTCCGAGCCCGAGCGGGCGGCCCGCGTGCTGACGGAGGATCTGGCCGCCGCCCTGCGAGGTGTGATCGTAGAGGCCGACGACCGGCAGACGCTGAGCCACCTCCGCTTCGCGGAAGAGCTGTGGCGGCAAGAGGGTGGGGAGGTGGCGGCGGACCCGGCGGGCCGCGCCGCGTGGTTGCGCAGCGCGATGCGCAGCTATCGCCTCCTGCTCGAACGGGCGCCGGCCCGAGTCGCCACCTTCCGGCAACGGCTCGCGGAGCTGGCCGAGGACCTGGAACGCGCGGGTTTTGGCTTGGCCGTCCTCGCGCGCCCTGCGACGCCGGCTCGGCTGGCCGGCCGTGTCGCCTTGCAAGCGACGCTGCTGTTGCTCCTTGCGCCGCTGGCTGTCGTGGGGATTGCACTCCATGTTCTTCCGTACAAGCTGACCGGCTTGGGTGTAAAGGCATTGAAAGCGACCGACGAGGAAGAGGCGACGGACAAAATCCTGATCGGTCTCCTGCTCTTCCCCCTCTTCTGGGCGCTGGAGGCCTGGGCGGCGCTGCGGTGGGGAGGCCAGTGGGGTGCGATCACGTTTCTCGCGCTGCTGTTCCCGGCTGGCTTCCTCGCGCTCGGCTGGCACGAACGGCTGAACCGTCTGCGGCGCGACATCCGCGCCTTCGCGAGCTCCCGGCGTGATCGCGACCTTCCTGCGCGGCTTTTGGAACGGCGCAAGGCCCTCGCGGCGGAGCTGCGGGAGCTCGCGGGCCTGGTGCCGGAAGAGTGGCCAGGGTTGGGAACGTAAAACTGGGGACATGAGGAGATCTCGATGAGCGTGCCCCTGTGGGCTCTGCGCGCCGGCTTGGTCGCGGGGAGCCTCGCCACATGGTTCTGGACTCAATCCGCCCTTGGAAAACGCGCCGCCCCCGAGGGGAAGATCGGCGACACGATTCTCGACCTCACCGCGCCGCTCAATCGCGCCCTGCACGAACGGCCGCGGGTTGCCCACGGGTTACTGATCGTCACGTCGGCGCTGATCGACCTCCTCGGCCTGTTCCTCGTGTTCCAGGCGATTTTCGGCCCCAGCGCGCGGCCTTTCGTGGGCCTCTTGATCCTGTTCGCGTTGCGCCAGCTCTGCCAGGGTCTCTGCTCTTTGCCGCCGCCGGAGGGGATGATCTGGCGGTATCCCGGTTTCCCCTCCCTGCTCGTCACCTACGGCACCGCCAACGACCTGTTCTTTTCGGGACATACCGCGATCGCCGTCTATGGCTGCCTGGAGCTGGCCCATTGGGGCGGACCGGCGGCGGCCGGCGCCGGTATCGCGATCGTCCTCGTCGAGGTGGGCGCGGTGCTGATCCTGCGGGCGCACTACACGATGGACGTGTTTGCCGGCATCGTCACGGCGCTGTGGGTGTGGAGCATCGCCTTCGCGCTCGGCGACCGCCTGGATGCCCTGCTGGCCGGTCTCGCGGCATCGCCTCGCCCATGAGCGAGACTCCTCCGGCCCGTGGCGCCGGGGCGGGCAACCTGAGAGCCCGGGCCGGCCCGGGCCGGCAGGGTAGGGCCCGCCGCGAGCGGCCCCGTTGGTCAGGCAAGGCGGCGGGGGTTGGCAGGGGGGCGGCGGGATCAGAGAAGCGTCAACAGATGCAGCAGGCCAACTGCTTGGTGGTGGAGAACTGGGTCTGCGTGCCCGTGCAGACCGGGTCCTGGTCGCAGGGGAAGCTGCAACGGCCGACGACCATGGAATGGGCGGCGTTGTTGTAGTAGGTGACCAGCATCGCATGACCGCAGCAGTTGGGCGCGGCGCTCACCGGCGCGGGCGACGAGGCCAGAGCTGCTCCAGTGATGAGGAGGGCGAACGCCAGAAGCGTGAGCCGGGGAGTGACGAAAGACCGCAGTTTTCTCATTTGCACGTCTCCTTGAGAGAGGGCCGCCTTTCCCGGCGGCAAGAATAGCTGAACGGTGGCGCGGCGGAGGTAGAATGCAGGCCCACGCTCCGGGGCAGGCGCCTGGAGCCTCACGAAAACCGATCTGAGCAAGGAGGTCTCACCATGCGCAAGAAACTCATACTCTTGGGACTCGCCCTGGCGGCTGTCGCGGCGGCCGGCGCCATCACGCCCGCCTCGGCGGATCCCTGCCCGAAGAACTCCAATCTGTTCGTCTGCCCCACCTACACCTTCTGCTGCCCCTTCAACGCGCGCTGCGCGTGTCTGCCTCGCTGACTGGAAACCTGCCCCGCGGATCGGGCCGCTCGCTCCGCGGGGCCGCTGGCGGCGCGATTCAGGTCCGGACACCGGTCGAAATCGAGATCATGACGCGCCGGAGGTTGGCCTCCATTGCCCGCGAGCAACGAGACACCGACTGCATCGGACGGCTGATCGTCCGCGTTCGCGTTCCATCGAATGGGTACGACGGAAGATCGTTCGCGTACGACGCTTCGTTGTCCGCGTGCGATGGGATTGCGCCGCCTACGAGGGCTCGTCGTCTGCGTGCAGCGGGACATTGTAAGCGTACGACGGGAGATTGCACGCGTACAGAGAGGCGTTGTCCGCGTACAACGGCTCATCGTACGCTTACGTCGGGCCATCGTTTGCGTACGACGGGCCCTTGTCCGCTCATGACGTTCGATCGTCCGCGTACAATGGGACGCCGTTCACGTGCGACGAGAGATTGTTCGCGTACGACGTTTCATCGCACGCGTGCAATGTCCCGCTGTAAGCGTGCAACGAGCCATCGTCCGCGTGCGACGGCTCGTTGTACGCGTACAACGTGCCACTGTACGGATACGACGTTCGATTGTCTGCGCGTAACGGGGCGCCGTACACGTGCAACGGGAGATTGTCCACGTACGAGTCTCCATCGTCCGCGTGCAGTGTCCCATTGCATGCGTGCAACGTCCGTCGTCCGCGTGCAAGGTCCCGTTGTATGCGTGCAATGTTCCATCAAATCCTCCGTTTTCATGTTGCTTGGGCCGCTATTCTATGCGCTGGAGGCGCAAGCGCAAATAGTGTTGGTCTTCGCTTGGGAGGCCCGAGATTGAAATCCCGGGCTACCAACGGTAGTCCCTGCGGGACCGCCGGGAGAAGAGGAAGAACAGCCAAACCGGTTCGGCCAGCTCTTGCCTGGGAGCGCCGGCGTCCCGCCGGCTTGGAGACGCCCGGGTCGGGAGATTGGCCCAGAGCGCGTGGTACGATTCGCGCAGGAACTACGGCAGCCACAGGCTCGCTGATGAAACGAATCCTTCCTGGCCGGACTGTTTGGACAAGCGGCGTTCGCTGGCCCGGGATCAGGACGGCCGGTTCCTAGAAAGGAGTATCCGATGTTGCGATGTCTCTGCTTCACCATCGGTCTAATGCTACTTCCCACGGTTCTTACTACCACGTTCGCGTATGGTACCGATGCCCCTCTGACACCTCTTTCGCCCAGTTCCCAAGTGACAACCGGTGAAGGGTATGGCTATGGGCCGGGCGGACACCGGTAGGAGTAGGCCAGGCACCTGAAGAACGCTAACCGTTTCACTCTGGAAAGGAGACTCGACGATGAGACGAATCATTCCTGCGTTGACCCTGAGCCTGGGACTGGGACTGTTTGGACACGCGTCGTTCGCCATGGATCTGTGTACCACCGGTTGCTGGACCTATGAGCCCTGTGACGGCTATTGTGAGGATACAGGGGTTTTGATGGGTTGCGGCGATCAGTGGGCGATCCTTCAGGAATGCCATCCGTACTGGCAATCGGCGCAGTCGGCGGCCGGCGGCTCGGAGACCTCTTCTTTTTTGCAGGAACTGGGGAGTGGAGCCGGGACGGAGAAGGGGCAGTCCCAGGCGCAAGGCGCTCGTTGCTCCTCCCGCTGACGTCGAGTCTTTGGGGCGGAGAGGCCGGCCCGCTGAACGTTGTCGCTCCCGCGGGGCCTTGTTTTGGCTGGTGCGGTGCCGCCGCCTCGGAGACGCCCCACCGGGGGGTTCCCCCCGGCATCGGGGCGTCTCTGCATTGGGTTCGGCCATGCCACCGTACGCGGACGGCGTTCCGGGTGAGGGCTTGACTTACACTGGCATGGCGTACTACGCTTACGCGTAATGGCAAACAAAGCTCGCGCCTTCGCCGCCGCCCTTCCCCTCTCGGCGCTCTCGGGTTTACCGGAGCTTCAGGACCTGCTGGCTCCGTTTTTCGCCGCCAAGGGCCAGCCTCGTGAGCACGTCGTGATGGCCCGCCTCGGAGACGAGGCGATTCAACGGTTGGACGACCTGGTCGAGGCGGGGCTCTTCGGCAGCCGCTCCGAGGCCGCCGCGTTCCTCATCGGCGCGGGAATCCAGGCCCAGAGCGGGCTCTTCGCGAGCATCGCGCAACGGACCGCGGAGATCAAGAAGCTGCGGGACGAGCTGCTCGAGGCTGCGCGGGAGGCGCTGAGCGCCGCTGTCCCTCCGGCGGCGGAGCAGGCCGCCGGCCCCAAGCAGCCGAAGAAAGCGCGCAAGACGGGAGGCACGGGACGAGGAGCCAAGCCGTGAGCTCGGCTCCGGCCGTATCCGAGGAGTCCGCCGCCCCGAACTCCGGACCAGCCTCGGAGCCCGCTCCAGCGCCGCCGCCCCGGGTGCGGCATCCCCTCACCCTGCCGCATTTCCGCAGCCTGTGGATCGGCTCGACGATCTCCCTTCTGGGCGATCAGTTCTACCTCGTGGCGCTCCCCTGGCTGGTGCTGCAGATTACGGGCTCGCGGCTCGCTTTGGGCACCATTCTGATGACCGCGGCGGTGCCGCGCGCGGTTTTCATGTTGCTCGGCGGCGCCGTGACCGATCGCATTTCGGCACGGCGCGTGCTGATCGGAACGGCGGTGACGCGCACCGTGCTCGTCGGCGCAGTGGCGGCGTTGATCTGGTTCCAGAAGATCGAGCTCTGGGAGCTTTACGTGCTGACTTTCGCCTTCGGCGTGGCGGACGCTTTCTCGTTCCCGGCCGGGGGGGCGCTGGTGCCGACGCTCGTCGAGCCGGAGCAGCTCCGGCCCGCGAACGCGCTCTTCCAAGGCTCCACGGTGTTGACGCAGATGGCCGGGCCGGCGCCGGCGGGATTCCTCATCAGCGCTTTCGGCGTCGCCTCCGCGCTGTTTTTCGACGCCTTGAGCTTCCTGGGAGTGATCGTGGCGCTGTTCAAGGTCCCCGAGCCGCCGAAGGCTCCGAAGCCGCAAGGCGGGCAGGCCGGTTCCGGCATGCTGCACTCGATTGCCGAGGGGTTGCGCGCCGTGCGCCGGGATCCGGCGCTCCTATCACTGATGTTCCTCTTCGGTGCCCTCAACTTCTGCGTTGCGGGGCCGATTGGCGTGGGGCTCGCGGTGATGGCGAAGGACCGCTTCCACTCCGCGGTGGCCTTTGGCACCTTTTTATCCTGCTTCAGCGCCGGCATGCTCGTCGGTATCGTGCTGGGTGGCCGGGTGAAGAAGCCGCGCCGGCGGGGCCTGCAGCTCGCCATCATGAGCGTGTTGACCGGCCTGGAGCTGATCGGCATGGGCCTGGCTCCGAAGTACGTGGTGATCACGGTGCTGCTGGCTTTGATGGGCTTGGGCGTGGGAGTGGTGAACGTGCAGTTCAGCTCCTGGGTGCAGTTGCGGGTGGAGCGGGCCGTCCTGGGGCGGGTGATGAGCGTGTTGATGCTCGCTGTGGTGGGCTTGAACCCGCTCTCCCTCACCGCCGCCGGCGCCCTCGCGGAGTGGAACCTGAACGCCGTGTTCATCCTGTACGGAGCGCTGCTCGCCAGCGCCTCGCTGCTGGCGATCGGCGGCCGCGCCGCCCGCGAGATCGATTGATCCCCATGGACCTTTCGATCCTCGATTTCGGCCACGCCGGCCAGGCCCTCGACCTCATGGAGCAGGCGGACCGGTCCGGCTATTGCCGTTACTGGCTGGGGGAGCACCATAGCGACTCGCAGTGCGCCAATCCCCTGCTTCTAGGAGCTTTGCTCGCCGCGACCAGCGACGGCATCCGGGTCGGCAGCGGGGGAGTCTGCCTCGACTATCACAGCCCCCTTCGCGTTGCCGAGGATGCCCGCCTGATCGAGCACCTCCTCCCCGGGCGCTTCGACCTCGGCGTGACCCGCGGGCTCAAGCTCCGGCCGGAGCTCCGCGAGGCGCTCCTCGACGGCCGGCCGGCGGCCACGCTGCGGGGCTATTCCGAGAAGCTGGAGGAGCTCCACGGCTTCGTCACCGGGCGCCTGCCGGCCGGGCATCCCCTGGCGGAGAAGCTCCTCCTCGAGACGGGGCCGCCGATGTGGGTGCTGGGCACCGGGCTCGAGTCAGCCCGCTGGGCTGGCGCCCACGGCACCGGCTTTTGCTACTCCCTTCACCATGCACCTCCGGACCGGGATGGCGCCGCCGTCTTCGGCGAGTACCGGCGGGCCTTCGTTGCCAGTCCCGAGTTTCCGGAGCCGGCCGCCATCGTCATGGTGAGCATCGCCACCGGCCCGGCCATCGCGGACATGCCAACCTATGGGGAGGACGTGGCCCGGCCGGTGATCGAGGGTCCCATCCCGGAGTGCGCGGCGAAGCTGCCCGAGATCGCCCGCCGTTTCGCGGTCGACGAGGTCATGGTCCTCCTGCGCAGCTATGGCGAAATGCCCTTCGAGACCTGCCGGGCCCTGGCGGAGGCGGCCGGCTTGACCCCGCGCGACTCCTCCGAGTAGCCTGCCCTTCCATTCGCAGCCGCAGGCAAGGTCTCCGGAGGGCCGGATGAGCTGGTTGAGAAGGTTCGCCCACAGCCTCTACGCCCAGGTGCTGGTGGCGGTCGCCTTGGGCGCCCTCCTCGGGTTCCTGAACCCCGGGCTCGGCGCGGCCATGAAGCCGCTGGGCGACGGCTTCATCAAGCTGGTCAAGATGCTGATCGCGCCCATCGTCTTCACGACGGTGGTGACGGGGATCGCCAAGATGGGCGACCTGAAGCGCGTGGGGCGGATCGGCCTCAAGGGGATCGTCTACTTCGAGGTGCTCACCACCTTCGCGCTGGCCCTGGGCCTCGTCGTCGGCAAGCTGGTGCGGCCGGGCGCGGGCATGAACGTCGATCCCGCGAAGCTCGACGCCAGCGCCATCGCGAGCTACACCTCCTCGGGGCACGCGCTCAGCACCACGGATTTCCTCCTCAACGTCATCCCCAAGGACGTGGCCGACGCCTTCGCGCGCGGCGACATCCTCCAGGTCCTTCTCTTTTCGATCCTCTTCGGCATCGCGTTGGCGGGCTTCAAGGCCCAGGGCTCGCTGGTGCTTCGTTTCGTGGACGAGCTGTCACACGTGCTTTTCCGCATCGTGGCGATCGTCATGCGCCTGGCGCCGCTCGGCGCCTTCGGCGCCATGGCCTTCACCGTCGGCAAGTACGGGATCAGCAGCCTCGTGAGCCTCGGCCGGCTGATGGCGACGTTCTATGCCACGAGCCTTCTCTTCGTGCTCCTGGTGCTGGGGGTGGTGATGCGCTGGGCGGGGCTGGGGATCCTGAAGTTCCTGCGCTACCTCCGGGAGGAGATCCTGATCGTTCTCGGCACCTCGTCGTCGGAATCGGCCCTGCCGCTCCTCATGCGCAAGCTGGAGCGGCTCGGCTGCCCGGAGTCGGTGGTGGGGCTCCTGGTGCCGATGGGCTATTCGTTCAACCTGGACGGCACCTCGATCTACCTGACGCTCGCCACGCTCTTCATCGCCCAGGCCACGAACACGCACGTCACCCTGGGACAGGAGCTGGAGATCCTCGCCGTCCTTCTCCTGACCTCGAAAGGCGCCGCGGCGGTGACGGGCGGCGGCTTCATCACCCTCGCGGCGACCCTTTCGGCCGTCGGCAACATCCCGGTGGCCGGCCTCACCCTGCTCCTCGGCATCGACCGCTTCATGTCCGAAGCGCGGGCGATTACCAACCTCATCGGCAACGGCGTCGCCACGGTGGCCGTCTCGCGCTGGGAAGGAGAGCTGGACCTGGAGAAGGCGAGGAGGACCCTGGCCGGGGTGCAGGAGGTGGAGGCGGAGGAGCTCGCGGAGGGGCGGGTGGAGCCGGTGTAGGAAGGACGGCCACGGACCAACACGGACGATCAAGGACGAACACCCCCGTGAGTTTCTTGGGGTCCTTGAGTGTCCTTGTTCGTCCTTGTTCGTCCGTGTTCGTCCTTGTTCTTCCCCCCTACGGCACCAGCAGCACCTTCCCCGTGGTGCGCCGCCCTTCCAGGGCGCGGTGGGCTTCGGCGGCTTCGGCCAGGGGGAGCTCTCTGTCGATGGCGAGCTTGAGCTGGCCGGCGGCGATCCAGCCCAGCACGTCCTCGGCGCGGCGTTGCAGCTCCTCGACCGTGGCCATGTAGTGGAAGAGGGAGGGGCGGGTGAGGTAGAGCGAGCCCTTGGTGTTGAGGATGCCGGCGTCGAACGGCGGCACCGGGCCGCTCGACTGGCCGAAGAGGACCATCGTCCCCCGGCGGGCGAGGGAGTCCAGGCTCTTGTCGAAGGTGTCCTTGCCCACGCCGTCGTAGACCACCTGCACGCCGTGGCCGCCGGTCAGGCGCCTGGCCTCGGCGGCGAAGTCCACCTGGCTGTAGAGGATGACCTCGTCCGCTCCGGCGGCGCGGGCGATCTCGCCCTTCTCTGCCGTGGAGACGGTGCCCAGCACCCGGGCGCCCCGCAGCTTCGCCACCTGGCAGAGGAGCTGCCCCACGCCGCCCGCCGCCGCGTGGACGAGGCAGACGTCCCCTTCCTTGAGCGCGTAGGTGCTGCAGGCGAGGTAGTGGGCCGTCATCCCCTGGAGCATGGCCGCGGCCCCCTGCCGGGTGGAGACTTCCGCGGGGAGCTTCACCAGCCGCGCGGCCGGCACCGCCACCAGCTCGGCGTAGGCGCCATGGGGGCCGGTGTAGGCCACCCGGTCGCCCACGGCCACGTCGGAAGCTCCGGAGCCCACGGCCGCCACCGTGCCCGCGGCTTCCTGGCCGGGCGTGAACGGCAGCGCGGGTCCCTTGTAGAGGCCGGTGCGGAAGTAGACGTCGATGTAGTTGACGCCCGCGGCCTCGACGCGGACGACGGCCTCGCCCTCCTTGGGCTCGGGGGCCGGCACGTCTTCGAGCTCGAGGACCTCGGGACCGCCCAGGCGGTGGATGCGGATGGCTTTCATGGGGAAAGCCTACCGCAACTCGGGGGCTGGATCTGGGGGATTCGGCGGCTTCAGGCGGAGCGTTCCATGGACACCCACTGGCGACACAGGTCCTCGAAGTGGCAGGGGTCCTGGGTCGACAGCGCCTCGCGGCTGAAGCGCTCGATCTCCGCCGCCGGGGTGCCGGCCTTGCGGAGCCCGAGCCGGATGGCGCTCACCAGGGCGTAGCGGTTCCGGCTACGGAGGGTGACGCGGATTTCAGGATAGAGGGGTTCCATCACGGCGCTGTCCATCTATATAACGTCCGAAACCCGAAAAACGTTTCACCCCTCTTTCACCCCCCGAGCGCGAAGGCGATCAGGGTATCCGGCGGCTCCGGGTTTCCCCCGTTGCCGAGACGGGCGAGGAGGCGGTCCTCCAGGCCGTGAGGGTCCGGCTCCACCCGGCAGGCCTCGACGACCTCCCCGGAGGCTCCCTGGAAACAGAGACGGCACGGGGGGAGGGGCGACTCGCCGATCTGCACGGGTGGGCCGAAGCTGCGGCAGGTGATGGGGCGATGCGAATAGAGGTCGCAGCGCCCCGTCTCCGGATCGAGCACCGGGCAGGGGAGCCCGCCGTGGCGGCTGAACCAGGCTTCCGCCGCCTCGCCGTCGTCGTGCAGCCCCCCGGTCTCCGGATCTCCGGGATACCCCTGCCGCAGCAGGGCGAGCTGGGTGCGAGCCCTGCCGGCGACCGCCTCCGCCCGTTGGGGATCGCGGCCGGCGAGCTCGGTCAATCCCTGGCGCAGTCTGCGGGCGTCCAGCTCGTTGATGGGGAAGGGGCCGTGGCAGCACTCGGTGCACCCCGGCCGGCAAGCGAGCCAGGACGAGCTGTCGCCGCGCACGGCCCGGCGGACCGCCTCCTCCAGCGCGCCGTCCACCACCGCCAGGAGGCGCCGGTCGGCGCGGTCGAGATCCAGCTCGTGGCGGGGGGAAAGGCGCGGCCGCTTCACAGGTTTGACGATACCATTTCAGCCATGAGCCTTCGCGGCCACTACTGGACGATCGCACCCCGGGTGCGCCATGGCTGGCGCCCTTTGCTCCCGCCCGATTGGCGGCCGTGGGCGACCTCCCTGGAAGACCCCGTCACCGGCCGGGTATCCGTGACGGGCCGGCTGCGCGAAGTGCCGGAGAGCGAAGAGCTGGCCATCCTCGTGCACGGCCTCGGCGGCTCGACGGAGAGCCACTACATGATTCGCGGCGCCCAGGCGGCGGAGGCTGCGGGTGTCTCCTGCCTGCGGCTCAATCTGCGAGGGTGCGACCGGGAGAGCCACGACTTCTTCCACGCCGGCCTCACCGCGGACCTGCACGCCGCGCTGGCGAGTGAGGAGCTGGCGCGCTACCGGCGGATCTACGTCATCGGCTACTCCCTGGGCGGGCACGTGGTGCTGCGGCTCGCGACGGAGGGGGCCGATCCGCGCCTCGCGGGCGTCGGCGCCCTCTGTGCTCCTCTCGACCTGCGGCTCTCCCAGCAGGCGATCGACGCGCCGTTGCGCTGGCCCTACCGGCGGTATCTGCTGAGCAGCCTGGTCACCGTCTTCGCGGCCGTCGCCGCCCGCCGCCCTCAGCCGCTGACGGCTGAGGAGGTTGCCCGCATCCCCACCATTTTCGAATGGGACGACCGCGTGGTGGCGCCCCGCCACGGCTTCACCGGCGCTCTCGATTACTACGCCCGGGCCAGCGTGGCGCCGCGCCTGGGCGAGCTGCGGGTGCCGGCCCTGCTCCTCAACTCCGAGAGCGATCCCATGGTGCCGCCCCGGCCGGTGCGCGCCGTGCTCGGGAGCGGGTCCCCTCTCCTGGAGGTCCGCTGGCTGGCCGGCGGCGGCCACGTCGCCTTCCCCCGCGGGCTCGACGCGGGATTGGGGACGAGCGGCGAAGTCGACTCCCAGGTGCTCGGCTGGCTGCGGGCGAGGTAAAAGAAAAAAGGATGCCTTCGGGGGCAGCCCAAAGGCATCTTTGGACGAGGAGGTCGATCCAGGGGGTGGACTCGACCGGAAGCGGACCGGAAGGCCCGCCTCCTACCGGGTTAGACTCGCTCACCCGGCAAAATGTTTAGACGGACGGGGGTGGGTTATTTCGCCCCATGAAAGATCGCCGCCAGCCGCTCGATGCCATCCACCAGCCGCGGGCCGGGGCGGCTGAAGCAGCCGTTGGCGTCCACGGGGTGGACGCGGCCGTCGCGGACGGCCCGCAGCGACTGCCACTCTGGGCGGCCGGCGATCATCTCGATCTGGGCCGCGGCGCCGGCCTCGTCGAAGCCGCAGGGCATGACGACGATCACGTCCGGGTCGGCCGCGGCGATCCGCTCCCAGGTCAAGCGGGCGGAGTGGTCTCCGGGCTTGGCGATCACGTCCTCGCCGCCCGCGAGGGCGATCATCTCCGGCACCCAGTGGCCACCGGCGAAGGGGGGATCGAGCCACTCCAGGGCCAGCACCCGCGGGCGTGGCTTGCCGGCGGCGTCGTTGCGGACCACGTCCAGCCGCACCTGGAGGTTTTCGAGCAGCATCGCGGCCCGGTCCGCGCGACCGGTGAGCTCGCCCACCCGGCGGATGTCCACGAGCACGTCCGCCAGCGACTTGGGATCGAGCGAGACCACCTCGGGGCAGCGGGGCAAGGGGCGGATGGCGCCGTCCACTTGCGCAGTCGAGACGGCGCAGACGGGGCAGAGCTCTTGCGTGACGATGACGTCCGGCTCCAGATCCGCGATCTGTGCCTCGTCCAGCGTGTAGAGGCTCGCGCCGCTCCCCACCTGGGAGGAGACGGCCGCATCCACTTGGGCGGCGGTCATTCCAGGAGTTAGAGCGCTGCCGGTCAAAACCGGCCGCGCCCGCGCCTCGGGGGGAAAGTCGCACTCATGGGAGACGCCGACCACCAGGTCGCCAGCGCCCACGGCGAACAGAATCTCCGTACCGTTGGGGACGAGGGAGACGATGCGCATGGGGCAAGTCTAGCAGGAGAGGCGCGGGGCGCCCGCCGTTCTAGGTGGCCCGCGCGGCAGCGCGGAACTGGGAGGAATCGGGGGAGCCGGGCCCGAAAGAGGCGATGACGTCCGGCCCCGGATGCCGTACCAGCTCGACGAGCCCGCCCTCCGCGGCGGTGAGGAGCCCTTCGGGAACCGGCTCGCCGGCCGGGTTTGCCGGGCCGGCGAGCACGCCCAGGGCACGGTTTCGCCCTTCGCGCTTGGCCAGGTAGAGGGCCTGGTCGGCCAGGTTCAGCACCTCTTCGAACGACAGGGAGGCGGGGTTGAGAAGAGACCACGGATAAGGCGCCCAGCCCACCGAGCAGGTGACGTGGACCTCGTGCCCCTCGACGGCGAAGGGCTCGGTGGCCACGACCTCCAGCGTGCGGGCCGCCAGCATGCCGCCGGATTGCCGGTTCGTCCAGCGGCTGACGAGGAGGAACTCCTCTCCTCCCCAGCGCACCACGGCGTCGGTGGTGCGGGCCACCTCGCGCAGCCGGCGGCCGAGCTCCACCAGCACCGCGTCGCCACCGGCGTGGCCGATCTTGTCGTTGAGCTGCTTGAAGTGATCGAGGTCGATGAAATAGAAGATCAGGTCCAGGTTGCGGTCCGGGAACGCCAGCAACTGTTGGGCATTGCGTGCAGCCTGGCTCAAATCGACGCCGACGTTGAGGTCGATGAAGCGGCGGTTGCTCAAGCCGGTCAGGGGATCGGTGACCGAGGCCTGCTCCAGCTTGCGATTGGCTTCGGCCAGCTCCCGGGTGCGCTCGGCGACCTGGACCTCGAGCAGGGCGCCGCGGCGAGCCAGGGTCCTGACGTAGCTGACTCCCCAGCCCAGGCCGATCAGGGTGAGGGCGTAGAGGGCGAGGGCCCAGGCGTTGAGCCACGGCGCCGGCCGCACTTGGAACTTGACCTCGATCGGGCCGGAGACCGTGCCCTCGCCGTCCCGCCCCCAGACGCGGAAGGTATAGCTCCCCTGGGGGAGACGGTCGTAGACGACGCGAGCCTCCCGGCTCCAAGGCGTTGGCTCGGTCTCCAGCCCCATGAGCTGGGTGCGGTAGGCGGTAAGGTGCTCGCGGCGGTAGCTCAGC
>DASUEN010000142.1:0-24868 GCA_036275055.1 Thermoanaerobaculia bacterium | reverse complement strand
CTCCCGCCCCCTCCCAGCCCCCCTCACCGGGAGAAGAGGGAGCCCCCACCCAACAGCAAGAACGGTTCGGCCAGGTTCCCCTCTCCCGGGGAGGGGGATGGGGTGGTCGGGAGAGGGGCAGGGGTGAGGGTCTTGGGCGGAGGAAGGTCCTGCTGGGAGAAGCCGCCACGGTACTGAGAGGCTGTTCTCCCTCTTCTCCCGGTCGGGGGGAGGGCGATGGGAGAAGAGGCCCGGGGTGATGAGGGTCTTGGGAGGGGCCGCCGGCAGGAGATTGTCCTGGAAGCCGGTCTGCGCTAGAATTTAGAGGTTCAAGGAACACATCGTCCGGCCGTGGGCCGGAAACCATGAGGAGGAGGGTGAAGCGATGGGCTGGAGACCCGGAGATCCTTTCAGGGCTTTGAGCACCCAATCGGTGAAGCGCAGCGGAATCGTACCCGGCGCGGGCGGGGAGATCACGTCCATCCTGGGCGCCAAGATTTCGTTTTTCGTTGAGCGCGGCGGCCCAGGCGCCGGCTTCATCGAAGCGCACAGCAGTCTCAACCACTTTGGCGAGAACTTCGCCCCGGACAAGTCGAAGGAGACGGCGCGGAGGACCTTTCGGGACTCGCGGATCTATCCGAAGGAGTTCCCGAAAGACTTCCTGAAGTGAGCTCGTGGCAATCCTGCACGAGCACATCGAAGGCAAGTACGAGATTCTCGGCAAAATCCGGGAAGGAGGAATGGGTGCCGTCTACAAGGTGCGGCACCGCCTCCGCTCGCCCTATCCGCCGTCCTTGCTGCCGAAAATCGACTTGAGGAACCCTTTCCGCTTCATCTTGGAAGGGTGATCGGCGCTGCCGAGCTGGTTGGTGTGGCCGGATTGGTCGGTGGCCGTGACGTAATATTCGATCGTTTTGTTCTGGTGCAGATCCGGTGGCACGTCCATGGCGTAGTCCGAGCCGGAAAGGTGGCGGAGGGGAATCTTCTGGTACTGCGGGTCGCCCTCGGCCCGTACCCAGCCTTCGGTGGCCTTCACGGCGTAGTCGTCGGAGATGCGAAGGGCGATGATGGCGGTCTTCCCCTTCTCGTATTCCGCCGTAGGGTTCTTCGAGGCCAGCTCGGGCGGGCGGCGGTCGAGCTGGGCGAACTGGGCTTCCAGGCGCTGCCGCGTCTCCTGAAAACGTTGTGCGTAGCGTTTGGTCGGCTTGGCGTCCGCCAGCAATTGCATTGCCTCCGTCGGCCGGCTCGCCTTCTCGGAGCGGCCGGCGGCGGCGAGCAGCGATTCCATCTCCTGATCGGACTTCTTCTCGGCGGCGATACGCTCCGTCCGCGCCGCGATCCCCGGGCATTCGGGCCACGCCTGGCGCAGGCTTTCGAGACGGCCGGTCGCATTGTCGTATTGGCCGGCGTCGATGGCGGCGTCCGCTTCCGACTCGATGGCGCTCGCGGCCTTCTCCCGCTGCTCGCTGGCGCGCGCCGCGTGCGGCACTTCCTGAAGCACGGCAGCGGCCTGGTGGATCACGTCCAGTGGATTGCCCGCTTTCTGAGCCCGCACGAGCCGGGCGTCGGCTTCGATCGCCCTGCGCGCCCGCGCCAGGTTCTTCTGCACCTCGGCGGGTAGCGCCGCCACGTCCGCCGCCGGGACGGAGTCGGCCGCGGAGCGCAGCAGGCGCAGGTCTCCGGCTTCCAGCGCACGGGAGAGGTTGGCGGCGAGCTCCTCGCGTTTCAGGGGAGCGAGCTCGCCCACCAGCTTCTGGTAGCGCTCCTGCTCGTCGGGCCGGAACGCCGCCTGGTCCGCTGGTGAAATGGCGTCGAGGGCCGCCTTCGCCGCTTTGAGGTCGCCCGCGCCGAGAGCGATCTCGGCCTCCGCGATCTTCGGATGGACCGGAGGGGGCGTCGGGGTCGGCTGGACCACGACCTGCGGTGTAGGCGTGGGCTTGGGAACCACCTTGGGAACCGGCCGGGGTGGCGGCGCGTGCCGCGATCCGAGCCACACGAGCGCGAGGACTCCCAGGAGGAGGACGGCCGCCGCCCCTCCTGCCACGATGAGGAGCGGTCCTTTGCCGCGCGGCTTCCGGGGAACGACGGGAACGGGAGGAGGCGCCGGGGTCGCCAGAGTCGCCGAAAGGCTCTGCGTCGCCTCATCCTGCGGCACCGGCGCCGGCATCGGAGGCAGAGGCGGCAAAGCGGGCGGAGGTTCCGGCGGCGCCGGCTGTACCGGCGGAGCTGCCACCGGCGGCGGCACGGGAAGCGGCGGCGGCGTGGCGGGGGCCGGCGGCTTATAGGCCGGGAACTGATCGGTCGGCGGCAGCTTGGGGCGCGCCTTGGCGGCCGGGATCTCCAGGGTGGGAGGCAGATCGCGAGGGAGCTCGATGCGCACCGTTCCCGTCATCTTGGACTCGGATAGCGACTCCGCCGGCGGCTCACTGGGCTTTACGGTCGGGATGAGGAACGTTCCGTCGACGGGCGAAAAGGCCGCGCGGGTGTCGTTTCCCGCATCCTCGTCGGGAGCGGGGGCGGCGGGCGGCGGCGGGGGGATTTTCAGCAGCATCGTCCCCGCCGTGAGAGGCGCCTGAGGTTCCGTCCGCGCCGGCACGTTCGCCGTCTCCTCGAAGAACTCGGCCCGGGTCAACTTTTGGGTTCCCGAGCTCGGCGCAACGCGGACCGCCGCCGTCGCCGCCCGCTTGCGTCCGGTCTGGCCGAAGAGGGCCAGGCGCAACGCGCGCCGGACCTCCGCGTAGGAGGGGAACCGTCCCTCGGGATCGCCCAGCAGCGCCGCTTCGATCAAGGTACGAAGCGCTTCGAGGTTCTCCAGCTCGACGGCGGTCTCCAGCGGGATCTCGACCCGGGAATCCACCCCGGCGGTCAAGCCCAGCATCCGGCAGGCGAGGGCGCCCAGGCCGCGCAGGTCTTGCCGGTAGGCGTCCGCACCGGACGGCGCCGCCTCCGCGCGCAGCAGGGGGCTGCCGAGGCCGAGGATCTTCACCTGCTCGCCGCCGCCCTCGGCCGGCGCCACGAGCAGGTTCGCCGCCCGCAGGTTGCCGCTGGCCAACCCTCGCTGCGCCATGGCTTCGAGGCCCTCGACCACGAGCAGCAGCAGGGAGAGCACCCGGGGAGGGGACGAGAGCGCGAAGTCCTCGAAGCTGGAGCCGTGGAGGTACTCGGTGACCAGGAAGGCGCTGCCGGCGGTGGTGAAACCGAAGTCGAGGACTCGGGGGATGCTCGGATGATGGAGAGACTGCAGGTCGCGGCAGACTGCGAGGAACCTCTCCCGCTGCTCCTCGGCCTCAGCGCCGTCGCTGTTGATCAGTTTGACGGCGACCGTCTCGCTCGACTGGACGTCGGTTCCACGGAAGACGCTCCCCGCGTCGCTCGCTGCCACCAGCTTGTCCAGCCGGTATCGCTCGGTGATCCGTCGTAGCTCGCTCATTCCAGGTCGTACCGGACTGCTGTATGGATTCTAACACTCTCACCCCCGGGAGCGCCCCCACCCAAGACCCTCATCACCCCGGCCCTCTTCTCCCATCGCCCTCCCCCCGACCGGGAGAAGAGGGAGAAAAGCAAGAAGGGACAGCAGGGACAGCAAGGACGAACAGCAAGAACGCCTGGCCGGGTCCCCCTCTCCCGATATAGGCGCTAACTTTGCGGGGAGCGCCGCCCACCCAAGACCCTCATCACCCCGGCCCTCTTCTCCCGCCCCCTCCCAGCCCCCCTCACCGGGAGAAGAGGGAGCCCCCACCCAACAGCAAGAACGGTTCGGCCAGGCTCCCCTCTCCCGGGGAGGGGGATGGGGTGGTCGGGAGAGGGGCAGGGGTGAGGGTCTTGGGTGGGGGAAGCCCGGCTGGGAGAAGACGCTACGCTACCCGGAGGCTGTTCTCCCTCTTCTCCCGGTCGGGGGGAGGGCGACGGCAGGAGGGCCGGGGTGATGAGGGGTCTTGCGAAGCCTCAACCCCCCGCGATCTCGCTCAGCCGGTCCGCGAGGGCGCGGTTGCCGGGATCGAGATCGAGGGCCTGGCGCAGCTTGCGCTTCGCGCGGTCGAGGTGGCCGGCCTGGATCAGGGCGTCGGCCTCGATGCGGAGGGTCTCGGCCCGCGCCTGCCGCTGGAGCGACTCCAGCCGCTCCCATCGCTCCCTCAGGGCCGGCGCTCCCCCGAACGCGGCCACCGCTGCGGGCAGCAGCCGGGCGGCGCCGGACAGGTCCTGACGCTCCAGGCAGGCGTCGATCTCGGAGAGCGCGGCGGCCAGCTCCAGCTCGCGGCGGCTCTCTTCGTCCTGGCGCTGCAGCTCGGCCTCGATCTCCGCGGTCAGGGTCCGCACGTCCGCATGATCGGGCAGCAGTCGCCCGGCCTCCCGCAGGCCGCCCAGGGCCGCTTCGAGCTCGCCGCCCGCGACGAGCTTGCGGGATTTCTCCACCAGGCCGGCAACCCTCTCCTCCACCTTGCGACGGCGAAGGCTCTCGATGCGCTCCCAACGCTGGCGCAGGGGCTCCGTGTCGCCGAAAACGGCCACGAGACCGGGCAGGAACCTGGCGGCGCCTTCCGCATCGCCCTGTTCCAGGCAGGCGTCGATCGTGGCCACGGCGGTGGCGAGCTGTTGGCTGCGCCGGGCCTCTTCGGCCGCGAGCTGCTCGGCCCGGCGAGCCTCCTCCTCACGCTGGCGCTTCGCCGCCTCGGCCTCCTCCATCAGCGCCCGGGCCGCGGCGTTCTCCGCATCCAGGGCCAGGATCCGCCGGGTCGTCGCCAGGGTGGCCTCCAGATCGCCCTCCTCGCGCCGGCGCCGGGAGTCCTCGACGAGCCCGGCGATCTCGGCCGCGACCTCTTTCTCCCGCGCCGCCTGCCGCAGGTCCTCCAGGCGGCTCCTCAGGTGCCGCAGGGCCTCGGCCTCGCCATGGGAAGCGACCGCTTCCTCGAGGAGCGCGCCGGCCGCCGCCAGGTCTCCCTCTCCCAACCGCTCCTCGACGGCGGCGGCCGCCGCCGCGAGCTGCTCCGCCTTCTGCGCTTCCTCTTCCCGGCGGTGGCGCTCCGCTGCCGCGGTCTCCGCCTCCCGCGCCGCCTGGCGTGCCGCCTCGGCCCGGCGGTCCAGCTCCGCCGCGAGCCCGGCCGCCAAGGAGCGGGCGATCCCGTAGTCCGGGTCGATCTCCAAGGCCCGGCGCGCTTCCTCCAGAGCACCCTCCAGGTCCGCCTCATCGCGCCGCTGCACGGCGATCTGCACCAGGGCGGCCGCGGCTGCCTGCCGTGCCGCCTGCCGCAGCTCCTCCAGCCGGCGGCTCAGCTCCGCCAGCGCCGGCTCCTCGCCGTAGGTGGAGACGGCCTCTCCCAGCAGGCGCTCCGCCTCGTCCAGCTCTCCGCGCGTGAGCCGGGCGTGGATCTCACCCGCCGTGGCCGCGAGCTTCTCGATGCGGCGGCGTGCTTCGAGCTTCTCGCGGCGCAGCTCCCCCAGCCGCTCGTGGAGAGCCGCGAACGCCTCCTGCTCGCCGTAGCTCGCCTCCGCCTCGTAGAGCTGCATCTCCGCGGCGCGGAAGTCGGACCGCGCGAGGGCGGCTTCGATCTCCTCCCGGACGCCGGCGACGTCGCGAGCCCGCCGGCGCTCCCGGGCTGCCGTCTCCGACTGCTCGAGCAGGGCCAGGATCCCGGCATTGCGGGGAGCGAGCGCCCGCCCCCGCTGCAGCCGTTCGAGAGCCCCCTCGTAATCCTGGCCCGCGAACAATCCTTCGGCTTCCCGCAGGAGGGTTTGGACCCGCATCTCCAGCTCCTGCGTGCGCCGCTGCTGCAGCCGCAGGCGCAGAGCGCTGAGCTCCGGCTGCTCGCCGAAGCTGTCCACGGCCCATCGGAGCTCGGTCTCGGCGGTGAGGAGGTCGCTGCGCTGGAGATGGCGCTCGATCGTGGCGACGACGCCGGCCATCTGATGGGTGGACATGGGCGCCGCCGTCTTGCCCTCGGCGATGACGCGGGAGGGGGTCGTCCCGAATCCGAAATTGTCGTTCAGCCGGTTCTGTGTGCTGCCGGGCGGCAGGGGGATGCGCACGGTGCCGGTGGGCGGCCGGGTGAGGGCCCGCTTCAGATCGCCGTCGGCGACGTCGCCCGGCGCGCGCAAAGCGGCGAGGGCCAGCCCGAGCTCCCGCGCGCTGGCGAAGCGCTGCGCCGGCTCCTTGGCCATCGCCTTGAGCACCAGCGCCCGCAACGCCAGGGGGACGTGCCCGGCCGGATCCGCCTCGGCGAAGTCGAGCGGCGTGCGGAAGAGATGGCCGGCGATGATCGCCGAGTGATCGCGCCCCTGGATCGGGTACTTGCCGGTCAACAGCTCGTAGAAGACGATCCCGAAGGAGTACAGGTCACCGCGGGCGTCCACGCCGGAAGCCCCCTCCGCCCCGAACTGCTCCGGCGGCGAGTAGCGGACCTTGCCGAGGAAGATCCCGCTGCCGGTGAGGTTCCCCGTCTCGGCGCCGGCGCCCAGGACCTTGGCGATCCCCAGGTCGATCAGCTTGATCAGCGGCCGGCCGTCCACGTCCTCGGTGAGCATCAGGTTGTCCGGCGAGATGTCGCGGTGGACGAACCCTTTCTCGTGCAGGCATGCCAGGGCCCGCAGCGACTGCTGGGCGATCTCCAGGGCGAGGCCCAGCGGCGGCGGCCCGGAGTTGAGCAAGACCTCCTCCAGCGTCATGCCGTCGATGAACTCCATGACGATGAAGGCGGTGCCGTCCTCCTCGTCCATGGTGAAGTCGAGGAGCTGGGCGATATTGGGGTGACGCAGCCGGATGGCGACCCGGGCCTCGCGCTGGAACCGGGCCTTGAACTCCCCGTCCGTGACGAGCTGCGAGCGCATCATCTTGATCACCCGGACGTCGTCGAGCAGCCGGTGCCGCACCTTGTAGACGGCACCCATCCCGCCCTCGCCGAGCTTCTCGAGGATCTCGTACTTGCCTTCGATGCGCCGCAACGGAATGGCGCTCACCTGCTCCTCCTGCCAGCCGTAATTCAGGGACTAGGGAAGGAAGAGGGTAACACAGGCGGGGAGGCGGGGCGCGGTCCGTTCAGTCAGGCGGCACCGGAGGCTTGCCGCGCCGGGTTTTCAGGCCCTCCAGCCGGGAGCGGAGCTTGGGGAGGGGGTCCTGGTCGCCGAACTCGGCCTTCGCCTTCTCCAGCAGCTCGGCCGCCTTGGCCAGCTCGGCGTGGTCGAGGCGGAGCTCGATGGCCGTCACCGCCAGCGCCAGCTCGGCGGCACGGCGCTTCTCCTCCTTCTGCCGGCGCAGGGCGGCGCCAATCTCTTTCTTGACGGCGAGGACGGCGGGGTCCGCGGGCGCCAGGCCGGCGGCTTGGTCCACCTCTTCCAGCGCCGCCGCGAGCTGTTTCGCGCCGGCGAGCCGCCGCGCCGCGGCGAGGTGGTCCGCGACGGCCGCGGCCTGCGCCTCGGCCTTGGCGGCGCGCCGCATCTGCTCCAGAAGCTCCCACTGCTCCCGCAGGGGACCGGCGGCGCCGAACCGCGCGACGGATCGATCCAGCAGCTCCCCGGCCGCGTTCAGCTCGCCGCGGTCGAGAGCGTCGTGGATCCCGGCGATCGCGGCGGCCAGCCCCTCGGCACGGCGCTTCTCCCAGCGCAGCCCGTCCAGACGCTCCCGCAGCGCCTCGAAGACCTCTTCGCCATGAGCGGCGACGGCCTTGTTCAGCAGCTCTCCCGCCGCGTCGAGATCGTCCTTGGCGAGGAGACCTTCGATCTTTTTGGCGTCGCGCGTCCGCTGCTGCTCGCGCCGCTTCTCCGTGGCCTTGCGTTGGGAGGCCGTTTCGATCTCCGTCTTCAGGAGCCCGACTTCGCCGGCTACCGGGTCGAGCTTACCGGCCCGGCGCAGCTCCTTGAGGGCGCTCTTGAAGTCCTCCTGGCCGGCGAGCTCGCGGGCGGTGGCCACCAGCGTCGCCACCTCGGCGGCCCGCTTCTGCCCGGCCTCGATTTCAGCCAGCAGGGCGGCGGCCTCACTGCTCTCGGCGTCGAGGCGCCGCGCCTTCAGCGCCTCGGCACGGGCGCCGGCGAAATCCCGCGCCGCCGCCAGGCGACGGGCGCTTTCGAGGTGGCCCTTCACCTTCCCGGCCACGGCTTGATGCTGCTGCTCGGCGATCCGCTCGTAGAGTGAAGGAAAAACCTCCCGCTGCCCGAAGTTGGCCTCCGCGGCGTAGAGCAGGATTTCGGCCCCCCGGAAGTCCCTCCTCTCCAGGGCCGTCTCGATTCCGGCCAGGGCCGCGGCCAGCTCGCGGTCTTTCTCTTCCTCCGCCGCCGGAGGCGGCTCGGCGGGATAGACGGCAGTGATCTCTGCAGGCGAGGGCGAGGGCGACGTCAGGACCAGCAGGCTCACGGGAGACGGCGTCGAGCCCAGGTCGAAGTGCTCGTCCAGCCTGCCCTGGGTGCTGCCCGGGTCGAGGCGGGAGACGGAGGTGCCGGCGGGCACGAAGGGACGGGTCAGCAACCTCTTCAGGTCCTCCCCGGCCACGTCGGAGGGGGCGCGGAAGCCGGCGAGGGCGCGCGACATCTCCTGGGCGTTGGCGAAGCGTTCCCCAGGCTTCTTGGCGAGCGCCCTGAGGACCGCCGCCCGCAGACCGTCCGGGACCCGGCCCGCGGAGTCGGACTCGGCAAAGTCGAGCGGCGGCCGGAACAGGTGACCCGCGATCAGCGACGACGGGTCGCGGCCGTTGATGGGAAATCGCGCCGTGAGCAGCTCGTAGAGGACGACCCCGAAAGAGTAGAGGTCGGCCCGGGCGTCGACCGCCGTGGCCCCGTCCGCTCCGAACTGCTCGGGCGGGGCGTAGCGAAGCTTGCCGAGAAAAGTGCCGGTCTGGGTGAGATGGCTCTCGCCGCTGGCGTCCAGGGTCTTGGCGATCCCGAGGTCGATCAGCTTGATCAGCGGCTGACCCTCCGTATCCTCGGTCAGCATGAGGTTGTCCGGCGAGATGTCGCGATGGACGAACCCTCGCGCGTGGAGATAGCCGAGGGCCCGGAGGGACTGCTGGGCGATCTCCAGCGCGAACCCCAGGGGAGGCGGACCGTGGAAAGACAGCACGTCTTCCAAGGTCAAGCCGTCGATGAACTCCATGACGATGAAGGCGGTGCCGTCGTCGTCGATGGTGAAGTCGTAGAGCTGGGCGATGTTGGGATGGCGCAGCTTGATGGCGAGGCGCGCCTCGCGCAGGAACCGGGCCTTGAGCTCCGGGTCCTCCACGAGCTGCTGGCGCATCAGCTTGATGACCCGGATCTCGTCCAGAAGGCGGTGCCGAACCTTGTAGATCGCACCCATTCCCCCTTCCCGGATCTTCTCCAGGATCTCGTACTTGCCTTCGATTCGCCTCAAGGGGATGGCAGACACCGAACACCGACCTTCCCTTCTCCAGCTCCTTGGTAAATTTAACTAAACAGTATGCAACGCCGCAGGCGTTGTCAATCAGCTCGACCTACCGGTTGCGCTCGTAGATGAGCTTCAAACCGGCGAGCGTCAGGTCGGGATCCACCTCGCGGATGTACTTGGAGCCCGAGGCGATGAGCGGCGCCTGGCCGCCGGTGGCGACGACGCTCTTGACCCCCGGGATCTCGGCGTGCAGCCGCTCCAGGATGCCGTCCACCAGGCCGATGTAGCCGTAGTAGATCCCCGCCTGCATGGCGGCGGCGGTGTTCTTCCCCACCAGCTCGGTGGGCTTGCGCACGTCCACCCGGTAGAGGCGGGAGGCGTGGGCGAAGAGGGCCTCGGCCGAGATGGTGATCCCCGGCGTGATGATCCCTCCCGCATACTCCCCCGCCGCGTTGACCACGTCGAAAGTGGTGGCGGTGCCGAAATCGACCACGATCACCGGCGAGCCGTAGCGCTCGCGGGCCGCCACCGCATTCACGATGCGGTCCGCCCCCACCTCGGCGGGATTGTCGTAGCGGATGGGCATCCCCGTGCGCACCCCGGGCTCGATGAACAGCGGCTTCTTGCCGAAGTAGCGCTCGGCCATGCGCTCCAGGGTGAGGTGAAGAGGGGGCACCACCGAGGAGATCACCACCGCCTCGGCCGCCACCGGATCCACCCCACGCAGGGTGAAGAGCGGCAGCAGGAGCGAGCCGTACTCGTCCGCCGTGCGCTCGGTGTCGGTCGACAGCCGGAAGCTCTCCACCAGCTCGTCGCCGCGGTAGATGCCGAAGACGGTGTTGGTGTTCCCCACGTCCACCAGGACGAGGATGCCGGCCACAGCGCCGCGCTCTCTCTTCATTCCTCGATCACCTCTCCGGACGCCATGGGGATCACGCGGCCGCCGCTCTGGAGGAGCAGCCGGCCCTGGGCGTCGAAGCCCACGAACGTCCCCTCGGTCACGCTCTCCCCCACGCGGCAGACCACGTGCTCCCCCGGCCGGTGGACCGAGAGGGCGCGGTAGCTCTCGACGGCGTAGTCCGCTTCCGGAAGCCGCGCCAGCTCGGCCTCCAAGCCCTCCACCAGGTCCCAGGTGAAGTCCTCCAGGCTGCCGGCGCTCCCCCCCAGGAGACGGACCGAGGTGGCGGTCTGCGGCAGCTCGGCCGCCTCGTGGAAGACGTTGACCCCGAAGCCGATCAGCGCCAGGGTGGGCTCCCCAGGGCGCACCGCAGCCTCGATCAGGATGCCGCCGATCTTCCGGCTCTCCCCCTCGACCTCCACCAGCAGGTCGTTGGGCCACTTGAGCCGGCACGGCACGGGCAGATGGGCGTCGAGGGCGCGGCAGAGGCCCACCCCGGCGAGGAGCGGCAGGGTCTGGAGCAGGCCGGGGTCTTCCACGTGCAGGACGCGGGTGGCATAGACCCCCTTCCCCTCCGGGCTCGACCAGCTCCGCCCCTGGCGGCCCCGCCCTTCCGTCTGCTCCAGGGCCACGATGACGAGAGGGTGCAGGGCCTGCGCCTCGTTCTCGTACTCGGTGACGATGGCGCGGCCGAGCGTGTTGGTCGAGTCCACCCGGGGGAGGATCACCAGGTTCTCGGGCCGGTTTCGCGTGGCGGCGCGGTCCCGCCGGCTCCGCAACCCTACGACGTAACGCTCGAAGTCCACGGTTCGAAGTCCGCTCCGTTCAGGGCAGCCCCAGGCTGGCGCGCAGGGCCGTCTGCCGCTCGCGCATCTCGGCGAGGCGCGATCGCCCGCCCTCCACCACTTGGGGTGGCGCCTTGGCCAGGAAGGCGGCATTGCCCAGCCGCTCCTCGGCGCGGCCGATCTCCGCCGTCAGCTTCTCCAGCTCCTTCGCCAGCCGTCCCCGCTCTTCCTCCCCCATCTCCTGCCGCTCCACCAGGAGGCCAATCTCGACGCCGGCCACCAGGTCGCGCACCGCGCCCTCGGGCACGGGGCCGGCCGTCACCGTCGCCACTCGCCCCAGGAAACGCAGCAGAGGGGCCTGCTCGGCGAGGAGACGCCCCACCGCCGGATCGGCGGCGCTCACGAAGAGGTCGGCCCTGGCCTTGGGAGCGACCCCCAGCTCAGCGCGCAGGGAGCGGGCGCGGGTGACGACCTGCATGAGGGCGTCCATCCCCGCCTCCACCTCCGGACTCTCCCACGACGGCTCGCGCCCGGGGTAGGAAGCGAGGCAGATCGTCTCGGCATGGATCACCTCGTGCCCCGGCAGGCGCTGCCACAGCTCCTCGGTGAGGAACGGCATCACCGGATGCAGGAGCCGCAGGGCGCGGTCGAGCACCGTCAGCAGCACCTCCCCCACCCGCGGCCGGGGAGCGTCGCCCATCAGGGCCGGCTTCGAGAGCTCGACGTACCAGTCGCAGAAGTCCCCCCAGAAGAAGTGGTAGAGGCGGTTGCACGCCTCGTCGAAGCGGCAGGCCGTGAAGCGCGGCTCCACCTCCGCCGCCACGCGCGAGAGGCGCGAGAGGATCCAGCGCTCCGGGGCCGCCAGCCCCGCCGGATCGATCGTCTCCTGCACCCGCGCCTCCCCCACCCTCGACAGGGCGAAACGAGTGGCATTCCACAGCTTGTTGCCGAAGGCGCGGTAGCCCGCGATCTGGTCCTTGTTCAAGGGGATGTCCCGCCCCGGGCTGTCGAGCGAGGCGAGGGTGAAGCGCACGGCGTCGGCGCCGAACTCCTCGACCAGCTCCGCGGGATCGAGCACGTTGCCCTTGGTCTTCGACATCTTCACCCCTTCGGCGTCGCGCACCAGCCCGGTGAGATGGACGGTGGCGAACGGCACCTCGCCCGTGAAGCACAGGCCGGCCATCACCATGCGGGCCACCCAGAAGAAGAGGATGTCGTGGCCGGTCACCAACAGCGAGGTGGGGTAGAAGGTGCGGTAATCCACCGTGTCGTCCGGCCAGCCCAGGGTGGAGAACGGCCAGAGGGCGGAGGAGAACCAGGTGTCGAGCACGTCGGGGTCCTGGGTGAGGCGGTCGGTGCCGGCCTCCTGCGCCGCCTCCTCGGCGCTGGTGGCCACGAAGCAGCGCCCGTCCTCGGTGTACCAGGCGGGGATCTGGTGCCCCCACCAGAGCTGGCGCGAGATGCACCAGGGGCGGATGGTGGTGAGCCAGTGCTCCCACGTCTTGTCCCAGCTCTCGGGCACCAGGGTCAGCCGCCCGTCGCGGTTGGCGGCCAGCGCCTTCTCCGCCATCCCCGAGACGTCGCAGAACCATTGCAGGGAGACCAGGGGCTCGATGGGCTCTCCCCCCCGCTGGCTGTGACCCACGTTGTGGACATGGTCCTCGATCTTGACGAGGTAGCCTTCGTCGCGCAGCCGCTCCACCACCCGCTTGCGGGCCTCGAAACGGTCGAGCCCCGCGAACTCCGTCCCCGCCTCGGCGGTCATTCGCCCATCGGGGCCGATCACGGAGATCCCCGGCAGGTTGTGCCGCCGCCCCATCTCGAAGTCGCTGGGGTCGTGGAACGGCGTGATCTTCACCAGGCCGGTGCCGAACTCGCGGTCCACGGCCGTATCGGCGACGAACGGCAACCGCCGCCCCACCAGCGGCAGGATCGCCGCCTTGCCGTGGAGGTGGGTGTAGCGCTCGTCCTCCGGGTGAAGGGCCACGGCCGTATCCCCCAACATGGTCTCGGGGCGGGTGGTGGCCACCGCGATCCGCTCCTCGCTCCCCTCCACCGGATAGGCGATGTGGTAGAGCTTCCCCTGCACCGTCTTCGTCTCCACTTCGAGGTCGGAGACCGCGGTGCCGAGGGCTGGCGACCAGTTCACCATGTACTCGCCGCGGCTGATCAGCCCCTCGCGGTAGAGGCGGACGAAGGCTTCGCGTACGGCGCGGGAGAGGCTGGCGTCGAGGGTGAAGCGCCCGCGCGTCCAGTCGCAGGAGGCACCGAGGAGGTCGAGCTGCTGGCGGATGTTGTCCGCGTACTGCTCCGTCCACTGCCACATCCGCTCCAGGAACCGCTCGCGCCCCAGCTCGCGGCGGCTGGTGCCCTCAACGCCAAGCTGGCGCTCCACCATGAGCTGGGTGGCGATGCCGGCGTGGTCCGTCCCTGGCAACCAGAGGGCGTTGTACCCCTGCATCCGCCGCCAGCGGGTGAGCAGGTCCTGCAGCGCGGTCTGGAGGGCGTGGCCGACGTGGAGCTTGCCGGTGACGTTGGGCGGCGGGATCATGATGCAGTAGGAGGGCTTCGCCGAGGGCGCCTCGGCGCGGAAGTACCCCTTCTCCGCCCAGCGCTGCTGCCAGGCCTGCTCGTAGCTCTTCGGCTCGAAGCGCTTGTCCATTTCGGACGCTTCGGTGCCGGCCGCCGTCTTCGTCTCGCTGCTCGTGGCGCTCACGACAACCTCCTCCATCAAACAAGAAGGGAGCGGTGACTCCACCGCTCCCCGTTCGCCTCCGGCCCGGCCGAAGGCAGGCGCTACTCGACTTGGGATTCGAGCTCGCGCAGGCGGTCGCGGATGATCACCTCGGCCATGTCCGGAATGACCTCCCACGCCACGTCCCGCACGGTCTTGTCACCCATCAGCTCCACCACCCGGCGGGCGATGCGGTCCACGTCCGCGTCGGAGAGGTGGCCGTTGCCGGAGACGGCAGCCGCAGGAGCGGCGGCCGGCGCTGGCGGAGGCAGGGGCGGCGCGCTCAGCGGCTCCGGCATGGACCAGGCCGCTTGCGGCGCGGGCGGTGCCGGCACCTCCTCGGGAGGTGCTGGAACGGCCCACTCCTGAGGCTCCGGCTCGGGCTCCACCTGCCAGGCCGGGAACGGCTCGTCGAGCTGCGGCTCCGGAGCGGCGGCCGCGCCATAGAGCGGCTCGGGGCTGGTGGGAGCCGCCGACCAGTCGAAGCCGGCGACGGGAGCCGCGGCAGCCGCCGGAGGCGCGGGTTCCTCCGGCACGTAGCGGTCGTGCGGCTCGTCGAAAGCCAGCTCGTCGGGAGCGCCGAAGACGTCCTCCCGCACCGCGAACGAGCTCACGCTCTCCTCCTCGAGCTCGAACACCGGCTCCTGCTCCACCTGGTAGGCAGGATCGGGCTCCAGGGAGAACGACGGCTCGCGGTCGTACGGCTCCGGGGCCGCGGCGGGGGCCGGAGGCGGGAACGGCTCCGCCGGCGTGGGGCCGAGGTCGAAGCTCCCCCAAGCCGGCTCCGGCTCGGGCGCGAAGACCGGGGGCGGCGGGGGCGGCAGGGGCTCCGGCATCAGCGATGGCGGCGGCGGAGGCATCCGCGCCGGAAGCGGGAACTCCAGGGTGGGCGTGGACGGCGAGGCCGGTGCCGCCTGGGCAGCCGGCGGCGCCGCCGTCGCCAGCAGCTCCTGCACGCGCTGCAGCAGCTCCTGGGAGTCGAACGGCTTCTTCAAGAACGAATCGGCGCCGGCGGCGCGGGCCTCGTTCTCGTCGAACGGCTCGAAAGTCCCCACCAGCAGCAGCACGGGGACGCCGAGGCGGAGCTGCTTGGAGCGCCGGCAGACCTCGTAGCCGTTGGCGCCGGGCATGTGCACGTCCGCGATGACGAAATCGGGTTTGACCTCGGAGAGGAGGGCGACCGCCTCGTCACCGTTGCTCACGGCGCGGACCTCGAAGTCCTCGTCCATGAACGTCAGCTCGATGACTTTTTGAATGGTGACGCTGTCGTCCGCCAGCAGGATCCTTCTTTTCATTCCCTCCTCCGTCTCAGGCTCTGCGTACCGTAACACCCCGGAACCGGACCGTCAAACCCTTCTCACCGCGGAGGTTAGCCACTCAGGCCGCGGCGAGGCGGGTGTGCAGGTACTCGACGATCGACTTCGTGGACGTCCCCGGCAGGAAGATCTCGTCGACGCCGGCCGTCTTCAGGGTCTGGACGTCCTGCTCGGGAATGATGCCGCCGGCGAAGACCAGCACGTCCTCCGCCCCCTGCTCCTTGAGCAGCCGGGTGATCTCGGGCAGCAGGGCGTTGTGGGCGCCGGAGAGGATCGACAGCCCCACCGCGTCCACGTCCTCCTGCACGGCGGCGGCGGCGATCTGCTCGGGCGTCTGCCGCAGACCGGTGTAGATCACCTCGAAACCGGCATCGCGCAACGCGCGGGCCACGATCTTCGCCCCCCGGTCGTGGCCGTCGAGCCCCGGCTTGGCGATCAGGATGCGGACCCGTCGGTCGTTCATGGGCGGGATTGTAGCACCCTCAGAAGCCAGGGACAGCAGGGACTCCAGGGACGGCAGGGACACGGAGAACACCCCAGGGATTGGGTCTTCCTCGTCCCTGGTGTCCCTGAAGTCCCTGTTGTCCCTTCAACTCCCAGCCCGCTCGTTGAAGAACTGAATCAAGTCCGTCGACGCCGTGGGATACCCCATCTGGCGCAGCAGCGAGACCACCTGGCCGCGGTGATAGCTGGTGTGGTTCACCAGGTGGATCACCGCCTGCCAGAGAGGGAGGGTGTGCGAAGTGCCGGCCGACACCGAGGTCCAGCTCAGGGGAACGGCGAGCTGATCGTCGGAGAGCGCGGCGAGGAAGGCCTCGATGTGCGCGGCCGTCTCCTCCCAGCCGGCGATCCAGGACGCGAGGTCGGGATAGTCGTCGAGGTTGGGCACCCGCTGCATCGGCTGGCCGAGGAAGCGCGACAGCCACAGCCGCTGCGCGCCCAGCATGTGGGCCAGGGTGCCCAAAAGCGAGCCGAAGCTGACGCCGGCTTCCCGGGTCAGGTCCTCCGGCGTCACCTGGCGGGCCGCCGCCAGAGTGTGGCGGTCCGCCCACAGCATGTAGAGGAGGAGGTCGCGTACCGTGGTGGCGTTGGCTCCCATGATCAGAAAACCGCCGGCTCCTCGTAGGTGCTGAAGACCTCGCGCAGGGCGTCGCTGATCTCGCCCACGGTGCAGTAGGCCTTCACGCAGTCCAGGATCAGCGGCATGGTGTTCTCGCTCCCCGCCGCTCCTTTCTTGAGCGCGCCGAGCGTGCGGGCGACGGCGCCCGCGTCCCGCCGCGCCTTGACCTCGTCGATGAACGCCACCTGCCGATCCGCCAGGTCGTCCGCGATATAGAGGATGTCGATCGGCTCCTCGTTCGTCACCTGGAAGGCGTTCAAGCCCACGATCAGCTTCTCGTTCTCCTCGAACGCCCGCTGATAGGCGAACGCCGCGTCCATCAGCTCGCGCTGTGGGAAGCCGGCCTCGATGGCCTCCACCATGCCGCCGAAGTCGTCGATACGGCGGATGTAGCCGAAAGCGCCGTCCACCATGCGGCGGGTCATCTCCTCCACGAACCACGAGCCGCCGAGGGGATCGACCGTGTTGATCACCCCTGACTCGTGGGCGATGATCTGCTGCGTCCGCAGCGCCGTGCGCGCGTTGGCCTCCGTGGGCAGGGCGAGCGTCTCGTCCAGGGCGTTGGTGTGGAGCGACTGCGTGCCGCCCAAGACCGCCGCCAGGGCCTGGATCGTCGTGCGCACCACGTTGTTGATCGGCTGCTGCGCCGTCAGTGAGCAGCCGGCCGTCTGGGTATGGAAGCGCAGCATCCACGAGCGGGGATTCTTGGCGCCGTAGCGCTCCCGCATCACCTTGGCCCAGATCTGCCGCGCGGCGCGGAACTTGGCGATCTCCTCGAAGAAGTCGTTGTGGCTGTTGAAGAAGAAGGAGAGGCGGGGCGCGAACTCGTCCACCGGCAGGCCGGCGTCGATGCCATATTGCACGTACTCCATGCCGTCGCGCAGCGTGAAGGCGAGCTCCTGCAGCGCCGTCGAGCCCGCCTCGCGGATGTGGTAGCCCGAGATCGAGATGGTGTTCCAGCGCGGCACGTGCTTGGCCGCGAAAGAGAACTGGTCGGTGATCAGCCGCATCGACGGGCGCGGCGGGAAGATGTACTCCTTCTGCGCGATGTACTCCTTGAGGATGTCGTTCTGGAGCGTCCCCGAGACTTGCCGCTCGACGTTCACCCCCTGCTTCTCCGCCACCGCCAGGTACATGGCGAAGAGGATGGGGGCGGTCGAGTTGATGGTCATCGAGGTGGTGACCTCGCCCAAGGGGATGCCGTCGAAGAGCACCTCCATGTCCGCCAGCGTATCGACGGTGACGCCGCACTTCCCCACCTCGCCCTTGGACATCGGGTGGTCCGAGTCGTAGCCATAGAGCGTGGGCAGGTGGAAGGCGACGGAGAGCCCCGTCTGCCCCTGGGAGAGGAGGTACTTGAAGCGCTGATTGGTATCCGCGGCCGTGCCGAAGCCGGCGAATTGGCGCATCGTCCAGAGCTTGCCGCGGTAGCCCGTGGGGTGGATGCCGCGCGTGTACGGGTACTCGCCGGGGATGCCGATCTCCCGCACGGGATCGACCGCCACCTCCTCGGGCGTGACGAGCTGCGGCACCTCCATGCCGGAGACCGTGGTGAAGTCCGTCTTCCAGAACGGCACCTGCCCCTCCGACTTGGCCGCCGCCCCCTCCCACCGCCGGCGCCCCTCCTCCATGGCCGTGACGACTTCTTCCTTGTAGGCCGATCGATAGGCCGAATCGACAGAGGCCGAGCCGGCGGCGGGCTTCTTCTCGCTCAACAGGGTCGGTTCCTGGTCCTTGACGGCCATCGGGGCAACTCTCCTTTCAGAGGCGCAACGGCCCGGAATCGGTACCGGGCGCTGGCGGGAGAAGTATAGACGAAGGGAGGGCGCCCCGCCCAAGGCCGTCATCCCTGTGCCTCATAGGCGCTAACTTTGCGGGGAGCGCCCCCGCCAAGACCCTCATCACCCCGGCCCTCTTCTCCCAGCCTCCCCCCCGGCCGCCGGGAGAAGAGGGAGCCCCCCGCCCAAGACCCCTCCCGCCCCGCTGATCCCCCTCCCCGGGAGAGGGGAAACCGATTGGAGCAGTCTTGCCGTTAGTCCCTGTTGTCCCTGCTGTCCCTGTCGTCCTCCCTCATGATTTGTGCCCCCTAGCGTGCCAGGGAGAAGATGAAAATGTAGGTTTGACCTCTTGACGCATCCACCGTAACTCATGCACCCTATGCGCACCCAAACCTCCGGTGCGCGTACAGCGGCGTATTGCAAACGAACGACGGTCCGCTGCACGCGGACGATGGTTCGCCGTACGCGTGCGACGCCCGCTGTAAGCATGCAACGGCTCGCCGTACACGTGCAGCGCGCCGCTGTAAGCGTGTAGTGCGACGCTGTACGCATGCAGCGGCTTGCCGCACACGTACAGCGCCTCGCCGTACGTCTGCAAGGGTTCGTTGTACGCGTACGGAGAGCCGCTGTACCCCTACAAAGGTCCGTCGTACGCGGACAGAGGGTCGCCGTACGCATGCAGAGGCTTATTGCACGCGAACGACGCCGCATCGTACGCGTCGCATTCCCATCGTATCGAGACAACGGCACGCCGTACGCGTACAACGGTCCACTGTAAGCATGCAGTGCCCCGCTGTACGCATGCAATGAGTCACTGCACAGATGCAAGGGGCCGCTGTACGCGTGCAATGGGCCGCCGTACGCAGCCGAAGAAGCGTCGCACGCGGCGCAAAACCGCCGTCTCCTGACGCAAAGGAGTGGGAGCGTAACGAGACTCCAGGGTACCGCGCCTAAGAGGCAGGAAACGGGAGCATCGTCCCCCTACAAGAAAGGAAAAACTCATGAGACCGAAATCTCTAGCCATATTGTCCATCGCCGTAGCGTGCGCATTCGTGGCCGGCCAGCCCGCGAGCGCGGGAACCTGTCCGGCCGGCTGGGTAGACATCACTGCCAAGGTCAACAACCCCGCCTACCCGTTGGTCTGCGAATCGAAGGCTTGTTCCTGCGCCGATTTCAACGCCAAGAAGTGCCGGGTGGTCTTTCCGCCGGCCTCGTCGATCGTCTGCGACAAGGGAAGCATTCCGGAGCAGCCCGGCGGCGGCTGCACCACGGGCTGCGTGGCAACCAACCCGCCCCAGCCCCGCCGTCCGGACCTCAAGATCCACGCCGACTGGGGGAGCTCGAACGTCGGCAGCACCCGGTACGGGCCGAAGCTGACCGGCTACATCTCGGTGACGAACGTCGGCACGGCCGACTGCGTCCCGCCGGCCGGCCAGCAGTTCGTGGTCGGCCTCTACTTCAAGACGATCGGCCTGATCAAGGCCACCAGCGTGGGTCCCTTCCCGACGCACATCGCCCCCGGCCAGACGGTCAACTTCGTCGCGCAGGGCGTGAACCAGGTCATGCTGACACCGCAATATCAGAACGTGGTCTACAACGGCTACGTCGATTTCTACGTCGCCTCGCGCAATCCGGCGGGCCCTGAGCTCTCCGCGGCGATCAACTCGGCCTGCGCCGCCCCCGAGATCTCGATCCCGAACAACAACGCCCACTCGGTGAAGAAGGTCGTCACCAATCCCTGAGGGCTCGTCACAGAATAAGTGCGGGTCGGGATACCTTAGCCCAGGGCTGAGGCCGAAGGCCGATGCCCTGGGAAAAAGGCGCCCCATCGATGCGGCCTGAAGGGCCGCGATAACTCGGTTCGACAAGAAGATTATCGCGGCCCTTCAGGCCGCACTGCTTTGTGATCCTGCTACCCAGGGCATCGGCCTTCGGCCTCAGCCCTGGGCTAAAGTATCCCGGCCCGTTGGGCCAGACTCTGAAAAATGCGGATTTGCCAGCGCCATTCGGTCCCGCGAGAAATACGAGAACCGGTTCGGCACAGGCCAATACCCCCGCGAATCGCCGTCCCGAGATCGCGGGTCACTGTGCGCTCGCGATGAGGCTACTGTTCAAGAGGGTATGAACCGCCGGCCTTCCAGGCGGCCGGGCGTGCGAGTGCCGTCAGGCAGCACCTGTACGATCATACCTGGATGCTCAGGGTCCGTGGCGAACAGAGGCGCCCCACTTTCACGCAGGGCCTTCTTGGTGGGCTCGCGATCTCGGCCGCCAGCGAAGAATCCGCTTCGAGGATCTTCCGGAGCTGTACGCGCAGGACCGCCTGGGTATCGGCATCCTCAGGGCGTTCGCCACGTCCTGGACCGCCTCGGCCGCCGCGGGCTTCTCCTCCACCTTCGGCCGGAGCTTCGCCCAGAGCGTTTTCAGCATCCCTGGACCGTGCTCCCCCAACTCCTTCCCTGCCTCCTTGACGAACTCTCCGCCGCCACTCGTCAAAGCTACCGCGCACGCCTGAACAAGCCGGGGCCCTCGGTGATCCCTCCCCCACCGGGGTCCGGCCGCCATCGCCACACCGATTGGCTTTCCGAATCACGCCACTCTTCTTGCCCCAGCCCCGAAGGGGGCGACAGCATAAAGCCTGGCGGCGTAAGCCCCAGGATGACGGATCCCCCCAACACCTATTGAAAGCCCTGAAAGGGCGGCAGCGGGCCTTCCGCGGCCGGAAGACGTGCGCTGGGCGCCTGTTCTTCACGGGGTCGCCTTGGCCGCGTTCGCGATCAGCGTCTTCGGAACCATGCCGCTGTCCGGGACAAACTGCCCTACGTGTGCCCCTAAGACCCCCTGCGTTGACGAGGATCAGGAGTCGGAGTATGATGTCTAGGTTCTATAGAATTAATGACATACATCTTTCCCCACGGGGGTATGACCTGTAGGGAAAGGTCAAGAGAAGAAATAACCCGTTTCTATTCCTTCGTTTGTGAGACTCGTAGAGCCAGAGAGGAGGAAGATACCACGTGACGGATCCTCATCTTGAACATCCGACCATCAAGGTCAGACAGCTCGTTGAGGACTACAATGCAGGCCGCATTGTGATCCCTGAGTTTCAGCGGGAGTACGTGTGGCAAAAGCGCAAGGCTCCCTTGTTAATCGATTCCTTGTACCGGGGCTTTCCAATCTCGTCGCTCCTTCTATGGCAAAGTGCCGAAGAGTCCAGGGCGCGCAGGCGAGATCCGCGGCCTGCGCGATTAAGCCTGATGAACTGGCTCATCGATGGTCAGCAACGGGTCATTACGCTTGCTCGAACGATGAGTGGTGACGAGGGCATCGATGTCGTCTTTCACCCAGACCACGACGCGTTCAAGCTTGCGAACGCTGCAACGCGAGCCGAGCCCGGGTGGGTCCGCGTGGCTGAACTCTGGGATGACGAACTCTATCGACAGTTTCGGCGCAACCTCGATGGCAGTCGAGCGTCCGACAAACGCGAAGCCCGATTCGAGGCAGTCCGGAGGATTCTGGAATACGAGATCCCCTTGGTTCGCATGGTCGATCATAGCTTTAAGGACGCCGTAGGTGCTTTCAAGCGTATCAACACGCTAGGCGTGAAGCTCAAGCAGCAAGACATCGAGAGCGCCGAAATCGCCTCGCGTCATTCGGGATTCATCGCGGACGAAGTGGCCCCGTTCCTCGAAAAGCTCCGACAGCAGGGGTTTGATCGACTCAACATCATGCACTTGTTCCGAGCATGCGCCTTCGTCGCCAAACCCGACGGACGGAACCGCACGCCACTGCACGAACTTGAGCGACAGGAGGTTCTGTCCGCCTGGAGCGACACGAAGAAGGCGACCGACCAAGCGATCGGGCTCATCAGAAGTGAACTCGGCCTCGTCAACATGAACATCCTGTGGTCGGGCGCTTTGGTTGTTCCTGTTATCGCCCTCTGCGCCACGACTGCTCCTCGGCAGCGAGACTCGAAGGCCGTCGCGGCGTGGCTTGCGCTTGCAGCGTTACTACACAGGTATAGCGGCTCGGCTGAGACCGCACTAGACCAGGATCTTCGCGCGTGTCGCGCGACAGATCCCATCCGTTCCCTGCTGAGCAATCTCCGAACAGTCCGCTCTTCCCTCTCGGCAGAACCCGCGGACTTTGGTGGTGCCCTGGCAGATCGCAGCGGCTTGCTTGCTCTCTATGTGGCCTGTATGCATCGAGGAATCCTTGACTTCTTTACAGGCGCAAAAGTCCTGCTTCAGGCCAACGTCGATCGCCATCACATTCTACCGCGAGCACAGTTTCCTGACTCAACTCGCTCGCGGGCGGACAACGTCGCGAACATAGCGTTTATCGCGGAGGACGTGAACAAGTCGATCGGTCTGACTGGGCCAGAGGTCTACCTGAAACAAGTCAAGCCCAAGGTCTTGGAGAGCCAGTGCGTCCCGCTTGACCCGAACCTATGGTCCGTCCAAAGGTCTAGCGATTTCTGGCAGGCGCGTCGCTCAATATTGGCCGAGGCATTTAACGAGTTCGTCCGCGAGGCCCTTCCACACCGGAGAGGAGTCTCCGGTTAGTTCAACGACGAACTAGCCTATCAACTGACGGTCGGTGTTACTAGCTATCGCAGGGGGGGTAGGTGGCGATTCTTCGCCGTCGCTTTTCGGGAGAGTCACACTGGACGTCGTCGAGCAGCTCGGCGGCGGTGCGAAACAGTACGGAATAGCCGGCGAGAAAGCCTCTTCTACCAGATCCCGATGATGCCTTGGGGTCGCGGATCGGGTGCCGGGCGGTGGTTATCTGGTGCGCCGCCGGACCGGGCGGTCACGGCGAGACCCAAGACCATGCGCTGGCGTCTCCGCTCTCGAATCCATCCCCGAAGATGGCAAATGGGCTCGGCCCGGAGATGGTACTGCTGAAGCCGATCCAATCTCCCCTGGTCGTATAAGGGATCTCGCTTTCCTGCTGGCCCGTGGCTACGAACCCTGAAATCGAGCCCGTCAGGTACGCGTACGTCGTTGCCTCAAAAACCAGAGAGCCTTCCGGGCTCCGCAAGAGTCTCCAGGCGCCGGCGGACACGGACACCGCGTCGCCTTCCACCCGACCGCCCGCCGAGGGCCCACTGCTGAGCTCGATTTGATTCCCGGGCGCGATGAACACTCCGCTCGACCCGCTGATCTCCAATGTGTAGCGCCATTCCTTGTCTGTTCTGCTCGCCAGGCTCAGCCAAGCGACCGGTGTCAGGCTCATCCGGTCCAACGGCGTTGCCGCGGGCTCGGACGCCACCAGAGCGCTTGGAGACAGCGGCACCGCACCCAGGGATTCGGAATCCGCGGGAGGAGGTCCAGTCCACTGGACGGGAAGGTGAGGCTCACGACCTTCCCGCGCCGCAGACGCGAGCTCTTGCTCGTATTCGCCGGCGGTCATCCTGCCCTTGGTCACCGTATCGCTACTCGGATGATAGGTGTAGATATCGACCAGTCCGTCACTGATCCCTCGATTGAACAGCCGAAATCCGCCATCGCGCAGGCTCGTCCATTCGTTGACTGCCTGTGAGTAGAAGCAGCCGCCGATCCATCCCTTCAGGCCTGGGGCGCTGTCCAGAGCGCGCTCCAGTCGGTACCCCCAAGCCGGACCGGCTCCGCATCGGATCCATATTTTTACCGAGTACGAGGAAATGTGACTTTCCTGAACCAGCAGATCGCCGGAGGACCCGGAGCCGGTGTCACATTGCCGGATGTCGGTAATCTTGCCGAAATAATTGGAGTGCGGTTGCCAATCGCTGACGAAGCCATCACTGGCGGCGTTGCCGCCGAGCCCGACCAAGTACGAGGTTTGAGAGGTTATGGGGAGCACAATGCTTCCCGAATTGAACGACTCGAAGGAAAGCTGGGGTATCCCAATTTGCTCAGAATGCTGACCAGCTCCGTAGAGCTCCCACTTCAAGAACAGGAGGTTACCCGTCGCCGTGAAGTGTCCACCCCATTCCGAATTGACACCCACATAGGCTGACACGGTTCCAGCGGTCGAGCCGGAGATGGCTTGGGTCTGGGTGGTGCCGTGAGCCAGTCCCGATGCCGGGTCGGAGCGGACGGAGTCGGAGATTTCGGCGAGCCACGACGGCGGAGCGCCGACTCTGCTCGTGGCAATGCCGGGGGTACAAGGGAGGCCGGCAAGACCACAGGCATAGAGCTGGTCAGACGTAAAACTGTCCTGATTCCAGTACACAACGCTTTGCGCGGAAAGGCGCGGTTGGAGCATTTCTACCGACGAACACGCCAGAGCCACCAAGCTGATCAGGGGGATGTGAGCTTTGGTTCCCTTCATCTGATACCCCCAACTCGTTCTTGTGCCGTGGTATGTCAACTCGGCGAGGCAGTCCAGATACCCTGCAGGGTATACCAGTTTCAACCTGACGGAGCGCCTCTGGTGAAGCCCACTCCGGTTGCCGAGGCGGTCCCGACCTCAGGAGCTGCGCCCCAAGGATCGTCGTCGGCGTCTGTGGGAGTCTTGCCCGCCTCCTCCTGCAACAAGGAGTCAGGTGCCCGGCTCACGAGGCTCCTGTAGCTTTCGGGCCTGCTGGACGAGCGTGGGTGCGTCCCACTCGGGAAGAAGAGTCCGCCTCTCCTCCGTGTAGTTGCCGGAACCGGGCTCGTACTGACGCAGGAAGCGAACCGCGTTGACCCAACCCAGAGCCTCGGTGAGGGCCCGGAATCCGCGGTTTCTCAATTCACTCAGGTCCGTAATCAGTGTGTCCATTGGGAAAGCTCCTCGAGTAAGCTTACAGGATCAGCCACCCTAATTGTGAAGTTTCTCGGACAACCGAGTCGCACGCCGAGTTGACCCGGCGGCGAAGGGGAGCGCTGGCGGAAAGCTCCCAACCGGGAACGGCGCGCTGCGGTCTCCAGTTTTTCCGGAAAGGCGCCAGCGCTACCTACACCACAATTGGTT
>DASUEN010000141.1:0-94694 GCA_036275055.1 Thermoanaerobaculia bacterium | reverse complement strand
GATCACGATCCCTAGAATCACCTGACCATATTTCTGCACGATCGTCGGCCCGATTCCGGGGACGTTCAGGAGGTCGGCTTCGCTTCGCGGCAGGTTGAGGGCGATGGCGTGGACGGCGCGGTCGGTGAGGATGCGGAAGGCGGGGACGTGGCGGCGGCTGGCTTCGGCACGGCGCCAGGTCTTGAGGGCTTCGACGAGCTGGGGGGAGACGAGACCCGCCGTCTTGGGCTCGATCCCTTGGGCGGCCTGGGCGGCCAGCCGCTCGCGGATTCTCTTGGGCTCGCCCTTGTCCGGCCGCTGGCGCTTCTTGCGCGTCCGCGGCTGTTCCTCGGCCATCTCCACGCGGCCCACGGCGGCCGGATCGCCGTCGTAGCCGATGGAGGTGAGGACGGCGCGCTGGAAGCGGATGGTCTTGCCGTCTTTCTCGAAGGCGTCTTCCTGGAGCTTGAGGAGGCCGGCGCGGGACATGCCGCCCAGCAGGTGCTCGAAGGACTTGCGATCCGGCTGCCCCTCCGGACAGAGCTCCTTGTAAAGCTGGCCGGTGGTCTGGCCGTCGCGGCGGCGCAGGATTTTGAGGACGCCCACCAGCGCTTCCCGCTCCACGGCGCTGGCCTGCCGGAACCGGCGGACCACGCAGGCTTCGGGAGCGCAGACGTCGCACAGGCCGCAGGGGGCGCCCGAGTCTTCCTGGTCGCCGAAGTGGCGGACGAGGTGAAGCATGCGGCAGCCGTTGGACTCGGCGTAGCGCACCATCCGCTCGAGCTGTTCCAGCTTGTGGTCCCGCTGGGCGATGTAGGCGCGCTGCCAGCCGCTGGCAGCGGTGGCGCCGAGGGCGACGTTGCCGTCCGCGTCCACCTGGGCGCCGCCATGACTCCACAGTTTCTCCAGGGCGCGCTCGAAGAGCTCTTCGTCCATCCCCAGCCGTTTGCGGATCTGCCCGTCCACCTGCACCTGGGCGTTGAGGGCGCGGAAGATGCGGTCGAGCTCGGCCACGTCGGGATAGTCGCGGGCGTGGAACCACTCGTGGCTGCGGCGGTCGTTGTAGGAGTAGAGGAGGATGGCACGCGAGAGGAGGCCGTCCCGGCCAGCGCGGCCGATCTCCTGGTAGTACCCCTCGACGCTCCCCGGCAGGCCGGTGTGGAGGACGGTGCGGATGTTCGCTTTGTCCACTCCCATGCCGAAGGCGATAGTGGCGACGATCACTTCCAGCCGGCCGGAGAGGAAGGCGGTCTGCACCCGGTCGCGCTCGAAGGTGGTCATGCCCGCGTGGTAGGTGGCGGCGGGGAAGTCGCCGTTGAGGAGGGTACCCAGGAGGTCCGCCTCTTTGCGGGTGGGAGCGTAGACGATGGCCGGCCGGCGCTCGGGGTCCGCCAGGATGCGGCCGACGGCCTCGGAGCGGTCGGAGGGGAGCATCTCCACCACTTCGACGGCGATGTTGGTGCGCCGGAAGCCGTGGATGAACCGCGCTTCGCGGGCGAGGCCGAGCTGGGCGGCGATGTCGTCCTGCACCAGCGGAGTGGCCGTGGCGGTCAAGGCGATGACCGGCGCCGGCCGGAGGAGGGGGAGGCGCCCCCCCAGCAGCCGGTAGTCGGGCCGGAAGTCGTGGCCCCATTGGGAGATGCAGTGCGCCTCGTCGACCGCGATCAAGGCCGGGATGCGCTTGGCGAGCATCTCCGGAAAGCCGGGGACGGAGAGGCGCTCAGGGGCGATGAAGAGGTAGTCGAGCCGGCCCGCCAGGTAGTCGACGCAGACCTGCCGCGACGCGGAGCGCTCCCGCCCGGAGTGGATGCGCTCGGCGCGGAGTCCCAGCTCGCGGAGCTTGGCGACCTGGTCCTCCATGAGGGCGATCAGGGGCGAGACCACCAGCGTCGTGCCTCCCCGGGCGAGGCCGGGGAGCTGATAGCAGAGCGACTTCCCCGCACCCGTGGGCATGACGAGGAGGACGTCCTTGCCCGCCATCACCGCCTGGCAGACGGCCTCCTGATAGGGCCGGAAGGCGGTGAGGCGGAAGGCGGTGCGGAGGAGGGTGGGGAGGTCGCGGCCTTTCCCCCTCCCAAGACCCTCATCCCCTGCCCCTTCTCCCGCCCCCTCGCCTCCCCCCTCACCGGGAGAAGGGGTCCCGGTTGGGGCGGCCTGGCTGTTCTCCCTCTTCTCCCGGTGAGGGGGGAGTTGGGGGGCGGGAGAAGAGGGCCGGGGTGATGAGGGTCTTGGGAGGGGGCTCTCCGAGAAGAGGCCCGGCTGGGAGATCTCGCCGGCGGCCGAATCTGTCCGCATCGGCGCCTTTCCCCCACCCAAGACCCTCACCCCTGCCCCTCTCCCGACCACCCCGTCCCCCTCCCCGGGAGAGGGGAATCCGGCTGGGGCGTTCTGGCTGTTCTCTCTCTTCTCCCGGTCGGGGGGAGGGCGATGGGAGAAGAGGGTTGGGGTGATGAGGGGTCTTTCTCCCTCTTCTCCCGGTGAGGGCATGGCGGGAGAAGAGGGCCGGGGTGATGAGGGTCTTGGGTGAGAGGGGGAAAGGAGGGGCTTCGAACCGCTCCCCACCACCTCCCGCACGTACTCCTCGATCCCCTTCATGAACGCCGCGAGGTTCCCCTGGCCGCGCTGGAGGCGCTGGAGCTGGGCTTCCCACTGGCCGGTCATGGCCGGGCTCTTGACGTGCGGGTGGACGACTTCGATGAGACGGATCCCCTTGTCCGTGGCTTCCAGGGTCTTGCCCGTGCGCACGACGTACTCCCGGCGCAGGAGGGTCTCGATGATCTCCGCTCGCGTGGCCGGCGTGCCCAGGCCGGATTCCTTCATGGCTTCGGAAAGCTCTTTGTCGTCGAGCGTCTTGCCGGCGGTCTCCATGGCGGTGAGCAGCGTCGCCTCGGTGAAGCGCTTGGGGGGGCGGGTCTGCTTGGCCACGGCGCGCACGTCCAGCACCTCCTGCGCCTGCCCCTGGGTGAGGCCGGGAGGCAGAGTCTGGTTCTCCTCCACGGGTGAAGGGTCGGCGGACTCTTCGTCCTTCTTGTCCTTGGTGTCCTTATTGTCCTTTTTCTTCCGCTCGACGTCGAGCACCTTCCACCCCACCTGATCCACCAGGGTGCCGGTGCTGTGGTAGCGGTCCACGGTGGGCTCGCCGATGCCGGAGGGGGGCGGATTGCTGATGGCGGTGATGACGGTCGTCACCGACCAGACGTGATCGTCGTGCCAGGCGGAGAGGAGGCGGCGGCAGATGAGGTCGTAGATTTTCTGCTCGTCGTCCGTGAGGCCCGCGCCCGCGGGCGAGGTCGGCGTGGGGATGATGGCGTGATGGTCCGTGACCTTGGTGTCGTCCACGAACCTCTTGCTCAAGGGGCGCTCGCCGGTGCCGGGGGCCAGCTTGTCGAGGTAGGGGGCTTCGACGGCGCGGACGATCTCGCTCAGGGTTGCTGCCACGTCGGTCGAGAGGTGGCGGCTGTCGGTGCGCGGATAGCTGATGAGCTTCTTCTGCTCATAGAGCGCCTGGGCGAGGCCCAGGGTCTTCTTGGCGCTGAAACCGTAGAGGCGGTTGGCGTGGCGCTGCAGCTCCGTCAGGTCATAGAGGAGCGGCGGCGGCATGCGCTTGGTTTCGGCGCGGATCGACTCGATCTCCACCCGGCCGCTGCGGGCGCGGCCGACGATCCGCATGGCCTCTTCGAGGTCCGCCCCCGGCTTCGCGTCCGGAGCGGCTTTGATCCGCTTGGCTTCGGGGTTCGGCGAGTCCCCGCGGAACCAGGTGCCCTTATAGGAAGGACGAGGGGCCTCGCCCGCCGCTCGCGCTCCTTCGGGCGAGAAGGTGGCGAGCACTTCCAGGTAGTCCTCGGGCACGAAGGCGCGGATGGCCAGCTCCCGCTCGACGAGCATGGCGAGCGTGGGGGTCTGGACGCGCCCCACGGAGAGGTCCTCGTTGAAGTCCAGGGTGTAGGCGCGGGAGAGGTTCATCCCCACCAGCCAGTCGGCGCGGCTGCGCCCGCGGGCGGCGTCGGCGAGGGGATCGAAGTCGTGGCCGTCGCGCAATTTGCGGAAGCCCTGGCGGATGGCGTCGGCGGTCAGGGAGGAGATCCACAGCCGCTGCACGGGCTTGGCGCAGCGGGCGGCCTCGTAGATGTAGCGGAAGATCAGCTCTCCCTCGCGCCCGGCGTCCGTGGCGCAGACGATGCGCTCGACGTCGGGGGCGGTGATCACCCGGCGAACGGCCTCGAACTGGGCCTTGGTCTCCTCGGAGACGACGAGGGGCCAGTCGCGGGGGAGCATGGGGAGGGTCTCCCGCCGCCATTTGCGCCAATCGGGGTTGATCTCGTGCGGCTGGGCGAGGGTGACGAGGTGGCCGATGGCCCAGGTGACGACGTAGCCGTTCCCCTGCAGGAAGCCGTCTCCCCGCTGGCTCGCGCCGAGCACGCGGGCGATGTCCCGGGCCACGGCGGGCTTTTCGGCGACGACGGCGACGGTGGATTGGGTGGCGGAGGGCATCTCCAGGCTTAAAAGTCTCAGGTTCCGGCAGGCGCACCGATTTTACGTCACTTCGCGACGCCTGGGAGCGGCTGCGGCGGACCGGAGCCTCCAGAGTCTAGAGGATGCGGAGGTGCTTGGCGAGGAGGGGAAGGGAACCCCGCCGCCGTTCCTCCCTAGGAGATTGGACCGGCGGCGGGGGCCAGGGTACTGCTTCAGCGCCTTTGACAGCAGGACTTCAAGAGAATTTTCAACGCTGTCCTAGAAGTGCCGCGAGGACTGCGGAGCGGGACACTGCCGTCACGGGGTGCCGCGAGGCGGTCCGCGAGGCCGATGCTATGATCATCCTCCGGGAGCGGCAACCCCTTGTACGTGCAAGAGATCGACATCCAGAACCTGCGGGTCTTCGAGGCCGCGTCGCTCGAGCTCCAGTACCCCGGCCGCCCGCGCCCGGACGCCGGCCCGCTCCGGCAGCCCAACATCAACCTGCTGCTCGGCAACAACGGGGCCGGCAAGTCCACGGTCCTGAAGGCGCTCGCGCTCGCGACCCTGGCGCCGGTCATCGACAAGTCCGGGTTCCTGCCCTACCACCTGATCCGCAATCAGCAGGAGAGGGCCCGTATCGATTCCCGGGTGCTTCTCCATCCGCAGGACCTGGGCAAAGGCGCGGACGCCGCCTCCTACCCTCCCGAGCAGACCCTGGAGACGGAGATCGTCCGCGAGGGGGACCTGGAGATCCTCACTTCGATGACGGGTTCCACGGGCGGCCCCTGGTCGGGGATGTTCGACAACAGCTCGCCGGCCTTCCTGGTGGTGGGATACGGGGCGACACGTCGGGTGCAGGACGCGGGGAGCTACAACCCGGAGGAGCAGGCGAGGCGCCGTTTCCTGCGCTATCAGCGCGTGGCGGGCCTCTTCGAGCCCCACATTGCGCTCACCCCGCTCGCCTCCTGGCTCCCCCGCTTCCAGACGGAGAACCCCGGCCGCTACAAGCAGGTCTACAACCTGCTCAACAAGCTGCTTCCCGACCGCTCCAGCTTCCCGGGCCGCCGCGAGGGGGAGGGGCAGGGCGACTACCTCTACAACGTGCATGGCACGGAGGTGCCGTACGGCGCGCTCTCCGACGGCTACCGGGCGTACGTCGGCTGGATCGCCGACCTGCTCTACCACGTCTGCATGGGGTGCCCGAACAGCACCAAGCTGGTCGATAGCCGGGGGATCGTGCTGGTGGACGAGATCGACCTCAACATTCACCCCGAATGGCAACGTCGCGTCTGCTCCACGATCTCCAGGGTGCTGCCCAACCTCCAATTCGTGTTCTCCACCCACAGCCCGATCGTCGCCGGATCGCTCGAAAACGAGAACATCTTCGTCATGGAGTCCGAGCCTTCCGGAGCCTCGAAGGTCCGGCAATATCAGGAGCGGATCTACGGCCTCGACGCCGATCAGATCCTCCTGAGCTCTTATTTCAACCTAGAATCGACGCGCGCTCCGGGTTTCGTCGACGAGCTCCAGGAGCTGTCGCGGCAGGCGGGCCCCGGCAAGCCCGAAATTGCGCTCGCCATCATGCAGAAGCTCATCGGCGGCTCCGCGGCCGTCTCCTCGCCGCCGGCAAAAAAGACCACGAAGCGCACGGCATGATTCGCTATCCAGTCGCTCCCGACGACCTGCGGAAACTGATCGAAGCCGAGTCGAAGACGTGGCTCGCGGAAGCGCGGCAGAAGACGGACGCCTTTCGCGCCGTGCAGCAGTACGCCGAAAAGGAAGGCTCGTGGAGCCTGGTCAAGGGCGCCTACATGGCCGTCCAGCACGGCAAATGCGCGTATTGCGAGAGGAAGTCGGGCCAGGACAAGGAGAGCAAGATCGAGCACGACGTCGAGCACTTCCGGCCGAAGAGCGCGGTGCGCGCCTGGCCTTCGCCGAAAGGCAAGCTCAAGTATTCCTTCAGCACCGGCGGCCCTTCCCCGACGGGCTACTACCTGCTCGCCTACAATATCTTCAATTACGCCGTCGCCTGCAAGAAGTGCAACACCATCTACAAATCGGATTACTTTCCCGTCGCCGGCACGGCGCGCGTCCTGGATCAGGACGATCCCCGGCAGTTGGCGGGCGAGGAGCCCTTCCTCATCTATCCGCTCGGCGACCTGGACGACGATCCCGAGGACCTGATCACCTTTCAGGGCCTGATCGCGGTGCCGAAGCACGCGAGTGGCCGCCAGCACGACCGGGGACGGGTGACCATCGATTTCTTCAAGCTCGACCTCCGCGACGAGCTGTTGTTCCAGCGCGCCGTCCTCTTGAAGTGCCTCTACTGGGCGTTGGACGACCTCGAAACCGCCGTCAACCCGAAGCGCCGCCAGGCCGCTCAGCAGACGGTGGACCTGGCCCTCGATCCGCGGAGCCCGCACACGAGCTGCGCACGGGCCTTCCACGGGCTGTTCCGAGAGGACCGGGCGGAGGCCGACCGGCAGTACGAAAAGATTTACGGCTACCTCGAGAAGAAGGGTTTTTAGAGGGGCTGGGAGAGAGGGAGCCTTCACGCTCCAGGCGGCCGGGCCTTGCCCATCTTGGCGGCGTTGAAGGCGGAGCTGCCGCCGCGCGGCACCGACAGGGTCTTCCAGTGGTCCGAGGCGAAGTGCTTGGCCAGGAAGACGATCTGGCCGACGTGGTAGCCATAGTGGGTGAGCTGGCGGTTGATCGCCTTGATCACGCTGTGCGGCTCGGCGCGGATGAGGATGGTCATCGCCAGGTCCTCTTCCGAGAGGGCGGCGAGGGCCTGGAACAGGCAGCGCCACCCCTCCTCCCAGCGCTCCATGAGCCGCTCTCGGGTGATCGAGCCGGCCACCTCGAACTCGGAATCGCGGTCGCGGTCCGGCTTCTCACCGTCGGAATTGAGGAAGTCGGTCCACCGGGAGCGCAGGTTCCCGGCCATGTGCTGGAGGAGGATCGCCAGGCTGTTGGACTCGGGATCGAGGACGGTGAAGAGGTCCTCGTCGCCCACCTGGGCCAGGGCCTTGTCCCCCAGATCCTTGAGCTTGAAGAACTGATCGACCACGTCCTTAAGGTAGAGAGAGGCTGGAGAGTCAGTCACGGTCTGCCTCCAGAGGTTCGAGAAGGATCTCGAGAGATCCCGGGGAGAGGTTATCACCAGCGGCGGGGAGAGGAGAGGAACGGGGCGAACCCGGTCCGGCCGCGCCGGGAGGGGGACAAACGCAGCCGGACCGAGCAACCCAAGCCGCCGACCCGGAGGAGGCCCCGGGCAGCCGCCTGCCGTTTTCACGGCCTGACCGCAGGCTATCTCAGCGCTTCCACAGCCGCTGTGCAGGACTCCACTTTCATCGAGCGAGGCACCTCACATGTTTTTACCCCGAGGGGCGCGCTATAATTCGCTGTCCCGATAAGCAGCAGCTTCAGGAATGAATCGAGTCTTGGTGTCCTTACCCTTGCTGGAGGACGTTGCCGCGACGGCCCGGAGCCCCATGCAGCATGATGATGCCATCTTTCGCCTGATCGCCGACAGCCTGCAGGATGGGCTGGGGGTCAGCGACGCCGAAGGACGCCTGGTCTACGTCAACGACCGTTTCTGCGAGATGCTCGGCTACCGGCGCGAGGAGATGCTTGGCCGGCGGTGCGCCGATTTCCTGGACGACGCCAACCGGACCCGGCTGGAGCAGGAGATGGAGCGCCGCCGCCAGGGGGACAACTCGAGTTACGAGCTCGAAGTGACGACCCGGGACGGCGGCCGCATCTCGACGCTTCAGTTCCCCCGCGGCTTGTTCGGCGCCGCGGGGGAGTTCCTGGGCTCTTTCGCCATCGTCGCCGACGTCTCGCAGCGGCGCAAGGACGAGGAGGAGGCCCAGCGCGCCCTGCGCGAGTCGGAGGTGCGCTACCACGGCCTCTTCGAGGGCGTGCCCGTGGGGCTCTACCGCACCACGCCGGCCGGCGTCATGCTGGATGCCAACAGCACGCTGGTCAAGATCCTCGGCTTCCCGAGCCTGGAGGCGCTGCTGCAGACCCGCGTCGGCGACCTCTACCAGGACCCGGAGGACCGCCGCCGCTGGCAAAGGACGCTAGCCGGGGCCACCTCGGCGCAGAGCTTCGAGGCGCGGGTCCGCCGCTTCGACGGCACCGTCATCTGGGTGCGGTTCACGGTGCGCGCCTTCCGCGGCGAGACGGGCGAGATCCTGCGCTACGAGGGGGCCCTGGAGGACATCACCGACCGCCACCGGGCCGAGGAGGCGCTGCGGTCGAGCGAGGAGCGCTTCCGCTCCCTGGTGCAGAACGCCTCCGACCTGATCTGCATCCTCGACGCCCAGGGGATCGTGCGCTACGAGAGCCCCTCGCACCGCCGGGTGCTGGGCATCGAGCCGGAAGAGCACGTGGGGCGTAGCCTGCCGGAGCTGGTCCATCCGGAGGACCGGACGGTGGTGGAGAACGCCCTGCGCCGGCTGACCGGGGAGCCGCGGGAGATCGTCACCGTCGAGTTCCGCCTCCTCCATCGCGACGGCGGCTGGCGGGTGCTCGAATCCACGGCCTCGAACCTCCTGGGCCAGCCCGCCGTGGCCGGCATCGTGCTCAACGCCCACGACATCACCGACCGCAAGCGGGCCGAGGCGAAGCTCCTCCACGACGCCCTGCACGACGAGCTGACGGGGCTGCCCAACCGCGCCCTGTTCATGGACCGTCTGCGCCAGTCGATGGAGCGCTCGCGGCGGGAGCCGGAGCGGCTGACCGCCGTCCTCTTCCTCGACCTCGACCGCTTCAAGATCGTCAACGACAGCCTCGGCCACCTGGTGGGGGACGAGTTGCTGATCCAGATCTCCGGCGCCCTGGCCGCCGCCCTGCGCCCCTCGGACACCATCGCCCGGGTGGGCGGCGACGAGTTCGCCATCCTCCTCGAAGGGGGGCGGGACGTGAGCGACGCCGTGCGGGTGGCCGACCGCATCCACGACCGCCTCGCCACCCCCATCAACCTGGGCGGGCACGAGGTCTTCATCACCGCCTCGATCGGCATCGCCGTCCACACCCCGGAGTACGAGCGGCCGGAGGACCTGCTGCGCGACGCCGACACGGCCATGTACCGGGCCAAGTCCTCGGGGCGGGCGTGCCACGTGGTGTTCAACCGGGTGATGCACCGCTTCGTCATGGCCCGCCTGCAACTGGAGACCGACCTGCGGCGGGCGGTGGAGCGCGGCCAGCTCCGGGTGCACTATCAGCCGTTCGTGGACCTCGCGACCGACGAGGTCATCGGCTTCGAGGCCCTGCTGCGCTGGCATCACCCGCGCCGGGGGCTGCTGCCGCCGGACGAGTTCCTCTCGGTCGCCGAGGAGACGGGGCTCATCGTGCCCATCGGTCGCTTCGTGCTCGCGGAGGGGTGCCGGCAGATCCGCGAGCTGCAGCGCAAGCATCCGGAGATGGGCGGCTTGCGGCTCAGCGTCAACCTGTCGAACAAGCAGTTCTTCCACGCCGACCTGTTCGACCAGATCGCCGAGGCCCTCGCCACCTCCGGGCTCGCTCCCGCCTGTCTCGGGCTGGAGATCACGGAAGGGGTGATCATCCGCCAGGCCGATTCGGCGAGCAGCCGGTTCTCTCGCTTGAAAGGGATGGGCGTGCAGCTTTACCTCGACGACTTCGGCAAGGGGTACTCGTCGCTCAACTACCTGCACCGCTTCCCCATGGACATCCTGAAGATCGACCGCTCCTTCGTCTCGCGCATCGAAGAGGCGGAGGGGAACTTCGCGATCGTCAAGGCCATCGTCACCCTGGCGCACCAGCTCGGCATGGAGGTGGTGGCCGAAGGGATCCAGACGCCGGAGCAGCGCGCCCGCCTCCGCGGCCTGGGTTGCGAGTACGGCCAGGGGTACTTCCTCTCGCCCCCCGTGCCGGCCGACGAAGCGGAGCAGTTGCTGATGCGGCGGGTGCGGACGGTGGCGCCGTAGCGCCGCCCACCCAAGACCCTCATCCCCTGCCCCTTCTCCCGCCCCCTCCCATCCCCCCTCACCGGGAGAAGGGGTCCCGGCCGAACCGGTCTTGCTGTTTCACCTCGTCCCTGTTGTCCTTGCTGTCCCTGTCGTCCCTTCTTGCTGTTCCAGGAATACGCGACATCTCATCCGGCGTTGTGGCATTGCGGTATGGAGATCGAGAACCGCGAACCTACGGTGTTCCTCCTTTCTCCCGCTAGCCTGTCGGGAGCACGGGCCGGGCAGCTCACTTCGAAGGATGCCCAATTCGAGACCGCGGTGCGATTCCGCAGCGCTGAGGGAGTGCCTATCGGGGAGGCCTTCAGCTTCATGAGCTCGCTCTACTTCCGGGGGAAGATCGCCTACGCTCGCCGCTTCGCTACGCCGCCAACAGCGCTCGCGGCCGATACGGCGGACGACGGCATCCTGGTGATCGCCCCCGGCGTGGGCCTGGTACCGCCCGGCTGGCGGCTCACCCGGGAGCGCCTGGCCACGCTCCGCACGCCCGTGGACCTCAAGAACCCCGACTACTGCCAGCCCCTGACCGCCCACGCCCGCCAGCTCCGGGAGGCGATTTCTGAGGAGGCCCGGGTGATCCTGCTGGGCAGTGTCGCGACCGGTAAGTACGTGGACCTTCTGAAGCCGGTCTTTGGGGATCGGCTTCTCTTTCCCCGCGACTTCGCCGGGGTGGGCGACATGCAGCGCGGCGCCATGATGTTGCGGGCAGCCCGCGAGGGGCAGGAGCTGGAGTACGTCACTCTCGACGCCCCCCGTCGCCGGATCCGGTCTTAGTCCAACTTCGGCGGCCCCCCGGGTGGACCGAACGGGGACCCCTCCTCAGGGGCCCCTGTCTCAAGAAGCCTACTTCTGGAACACCTGGTCGATCGGCAAAATCTGGATCGACATCGGCTTCACTCCCGCCGATCCTGAAAACCCCCGCCGCCGGCCGTCCTTCCTCGCCCTGAAGACCCTGATCCGCGAGCTCGACGGCGCCCGTCTGGAGGAAGTCCTGCCCGAGCCGCCGCCGGCCCGGCTGTACCGGTTTCGGCGGCAAGATGGCTCCGAGGTGGTGGTGGGATGGAGTGCGGGGGGACGACGAAGGCGATTCTCCCTCGGCCCGCGGTTCAGATGACGGGTCGGGACGGGGAAAAAATCGCCGCCGCAGCGGGGTCCGAGGTAGAGCTAGGGGCGTCGCCGCGGTATTTCCGCCTTTGATTCCAACAACTTGGACGATTGGTAGCTGGCAGGCTGGATTACCCCGCTTTTCAGGCTGGATTGTCCGGGTCCTGAGGATCGCCCCCGGGAACCGTGGCCAACCGTGGCCGGCATGCGGTCTTTGCGGCCCAAGGGGTCGCGAGAGCTCAGCCCTGGGCTTCTGCCGGCCCGTTGGGCCGGGTGGGGCAGCCAGCTCCAGGATGGTCATGATTCAGCTTGGATCCGCGTTAGCTGGGGAAGATAGTCAAAGTGGCGATCCCGGTCGCAAAGGACGAGATCGTGCTGGAGCACTAGCGCGGCAATCCAGAGGTCGTTCATGGGGATCGGCGTTCCCTGTCGCCGTAGTTGGCGGAACACTGCTGCGTAATGGTGTGTCGTCTGATCGTCTGCGAACAGGACGGCAACTCCCGGTGTCATCAAGAAGCGGCGAAGAATGCGTTCGTTCTCCGCACCCCGTGTCCCATTGACGAAACCGGCACGTAGCTCTGCGAGCACTGCAAAGGGGAGGAAAACGGCCTCAGCGTGCTCCACCAGGGCGACGACCTCAGCGTGACCTCGGCACAGGTCGGTGTAGCGGTTGGTGTCGAGGGCAAGCCTCATTTCCACAGTTGCTCGTCGATCCGATCCTGCTCTGCGATCACCTGATCGAACTCACGATCCTCGTGCCAGGTCCCGGCGATACCGCTGAGATCTCGCAGGCGGAGAGCTGTCTCACCGAGGCCCGCGCCTCGGATCAGTGCTTCGATGGCGACCGCGTTGAGGCTCTTGCCTTCGTCTTTCGCTCGTCGGCGGAGCTCAGAGTCCAGGATGGGCGGAATGTCTCTCAGGGTGTACTGCATGCAGAAAGTATAGGCGGTGCAGGCGCCCAAAGCAACCAAACCAGGCAGGCGGGCAGGGGGACCTTCCTCAGGATCATCCCCTGCCTCGAACAGCCTACTTCTGAAACACCTGGTCGATCGGCAGGATCTGGATCGACGTCGGCTTGACCTTTAGCGCCTCGATGACCTTGTCGGCCTCGGCTACGTCCGGGTCCGGCTTGGCGTTGTAGGTCTTGGGGCTCGACTCGTCCTTCTCCAGGGTCTCCTTCAGCTTCTGGGCGTCGGCGGTGACGAAGACGGCCTGGTAGTTGTCCGTCTGGAGGTATTTCCGGATCACCGCGTTGACGTCGTCGACCGTCAGCTTCTTCAGCCGCGCGTCGATCTCGTCGATGTAGTAGGGCGTGCCATAGAACTTGCTGTCCATCATGAAGCCCAGGCGGCGGGAGAGGCTCTGCGCCCAGAGCTTCGAGTAGTTGAGGACGAAGTCGCGGCTGAGCTCGAACTCCTCCTTGGTCATCCCCTTGTCGCGCAGGCGCTGCACCTCGTAGAGGCCGTCGCGGAGGGCGAACTGGGCGTCGACCGGCACCACCGGGCGGATCCAGACCGAGAAGTACTGGAGGTGCCGGGGCACGTTGGGGCTCGGGTTGCTGGTGAACGGCGGATTGGCCCAGTACTCGATGTAGGAGTAGTCGCCGTAGTTCAAGCCCCGCTTGCCGCGGAGCTGCTGCATGAGGCGGCCGTTGAACGTCCGGTGCTCGCCGAGGAAGCTGTTGGCCACCATCAGCGGGTAGTAGTCGGCGTCGGCCCGGGTGATGGGGAGGGGATAGCCGAAGTGGATTCCCACCGAGCCGGTCTGCTTCTCGACGAGGGTGAAGTTGCGCCCCTCGGCCTTCGGCGCCGGCGCGATCTCCCGCGCCGCCTTGGTCCCCGCGGGCAGCGTCGCGAGATCCTGCTTGAGCTTCGCGACGTAGCCCGCAGGATAGCCGCCGGCGACGCCCAGCATCAGGCGGGCTTGGGTGTAGCTCTGTTTGTAGAAGGCCTTGACGTCGTCGAGGGTGATGCTCTTGAGCGATTCGACCGTGCCGAGCGGCGAGTGGCCGTAGGGATTGCCCTGATAGATTTTGTCCTGGAGGAACTCGAGCCCCAGGGCCTCGTCGTTGCTCCGTAGGCTATTGGTCAGGGCCGCGATCGCCTGCTGCTTGTTGCGGTCGAAGTCGGCTTGGGAGAAGCCCGGCTGGAGGAGGGCCTCTTCCAAGAGCGCCGTGTACTCGGCGAGCTTGTCGCGGTGGACGATGCCGGAGATCAGCGTCACTTCACGGTCCGTGCCGCCGTTGATCGCGGCCGCCATGGGATAGAGGGCTTCGACCAGGTCGGTGTAGGAGCGCTTCTGGGTACCGGCGTCCGAGATCATGGCGGTGGTCAAGGCGGCGAGCCCCTCCTTGCCGGCTGGATCGTGGATCGAGCCGACGTTGAACTGGAGGCGGATGGCGACGAGAGGGGAGCCGGCGCTCGGCAGCTCGACGACCTCGATACCCGAGGACTGGGCCAGCGCCGGAGCGTTGCCTGCGGCGCCGAAGACCAGCGACAGCAAGAGACCGGCGGCGGGAAGGCGAAGCCTATTCATGGTTACCTCCCTGCGCGGGCTTCTCCGCCGCGCCAGCCGGATGGGAAAGGGTCACCTCGGTCGAGTTCTCGGGCCTGAAGGTGGCCTTGGCGAGCCGCTGGACGTCCGCCGGCGTCACCTTGTCGAACTCGACGAAGCTGCGGTTGATGTCCCCGACGTCACCGGTCTGGCTGATAGCCTCGGCCACCTGGGCGGCCACCCGGCCCGGGGTGTCCAGCCCGAGGGCGAAGGAGTAACGCTGGTGCGACTTGGTGCGCGCCAGCCGCTGCGGATCGACCGGCTGGGTGGCGAGCTGCTGCATGTAGCGGTCGATCGTCTCCTTGACCTTAGGCATCAGCGCGTCCGACTTGACTCGCGCCAGCACGATGAAGAGGTTGGGGTCGCGGTTGTCGCCCGGGCCGCCCTGGACGAAGTCCACCCACTGCTTGTTGACCACCAGCTCCTGGTAGAGGGGAGCGGACTCGCTGAACAGCAGGTCGCTGATGGCGTCGAGGGCCGCGGAGTCGACCGTCTTGGCCGAGAAGGCGGGGGTGTGGTAGCCGACGAGGAGGTACGGGCTGGTAGGGTTCGGCCAGTCGAGATGGGCCTTCTTCGCCTCCTTCTGCGGCGGCTCAGGGACGATGGCGGGGGCCTTGTACCCCGGCTGCCAGTCGCCGTAGTACTGCTTGGCGAGGTCGAACACCTGCTGCGGCTTGACGTCGCCGACCACCAGGAGGACGACGTTCTCCGGCCGGTAGAAGCGGTTGAAGAACTGCCGGCTGTAGTCGTAGTAGCCCGGCATCGCCTTGATGTCGGCCACGAAGCCGATGGTGGTGTGCTTGTAGGTGTGCTTGTCGAAGGCCAGGTCCCGCAGCTTCTCGAACATCGGCTGGACCGGGTTGGAGACCCCCTTGTTGTACTCGCCGAGCACGGCGAGCGACTCGGTGCGGAAGGCGTCCTCGGTGTACTTCAAATTCTTGAAGCGATCGGACTCCATGTCCATCATGGTCGTCAGCTCCCGCGACGGTCCCACGATGTGGTAGATCGTGGCGTCGTCGGCGGTCGAGGCGTTGGAGTCGGCCCCCATTTTCTTGAGGAGGTCGTTGTACTTGTCCGCGGAATATTTGTCGGTGCCGCGGAACATCATGTGCTCGAAGAAGTGGGCGAAACCGCTGTGACCCGCTTCGACCTCGTCGCGGGAACCGGTGCGCACCACCAGGTAATAGGCCACGGTCCCCGGGCTGTCATAGGGAATGACGACCACCTTCAGGCCGTTGGCCAGAGTGGTCTGGGAGACCTGGTAAGGGAAGACGTCACCCGACGTCGCCGTGCCGGAGCCGGCCGCCATGGCCACACCGGCCAGGGCCAGCAGGCCGCAGAGCAACAGGCTGATTCGAACGGACAATGGAGAGCCTCCTTTCACTTCGGAACCCTGGGTCCTCCAGGGCGTTTCTTAGAGGAAGGGCCCCCGCGGCGCGGGTCGGCCCGAGGAGAGCAACCTTGGTTCCCCGAACGGGGATTCCCATATTACCCTAAGGTGCCATGAGACGACTGACGACTCTTTCCCCCGTGTTTCTCATCGCTTGCCTCGCCCTGCCGGCCCTCCCGGCCGGGCCCGCCATAGCCCAGACGCCGCAGTCCGCCCGCCGCACCCCCCTGGTGTCGGTGGTGGAGAAGGTCTCGCCGGCGGTGGTCAATATCTCCGCCGAGTCGACGGTGCGCCAGGCGGACCCCTTCTTCGGCATGTTCGGCCTCGGCACCGAGCGCCAGGCGCAGTCGCTGGGCTCCGGCTTCGTCGTCGACCGCAACGGCATCGTGGTCACCAACGCCCACGTCGTCGAGGGGGCCTCGAAGATCACCGTCACCCTCCTCGACGGCCGCGAGATCGAAGCCGCCCTCCTGGGGTCGGACCGCGACGCCGACATCGCCGTGCTCAAGGTCAAGGCGAGCAACCTGCCGGCGATCCCCCTGGGGCGCAGCTCGGACCTGATGATCGGCGAAACGGTGATCGCCATCGGCAACCCGTTCGGCCTTTCGAACACGGTGACCACCGGCGTCCTCTCCGCCGTGGGGCGGACGGTTCCCTCGGAGCGGGGGGAGCGGCTGTTCACGGACTTCCTGCAGACCGACGCCTCGATCAACCCCGGCAACTCGGGCGGCCCGCTGGTCAACGCCGGGGGGGACGTGATCGGCATCAACTCCGCCATCATCTCGGGAGCGACCGGCATCGGCTTCGCCATTCCCGCGGACCGTGCGCGGCGAGTGGTGGACGACCTGCTGCGTTTCGGCGAGCTGCAACCACTGTGGTCCGGGGCGCGCCTGCTGACCGTCGATCCCGAGATGGCGCTGCGCTCCGGCATCAAGGTGAAGCGGGGCGCCCTGGTCTACAAGACCTATCCGGACTCGCCGGCCACCGCCGCCGGGCTCCAGGAGAAGGACGTCATCGTCGCCGCCGGCGGCCATCCGGTGGTGAGCCGTGAGGACGTCTCGACCGCCCTCTACACGGCGCCGGCCAATGCCGCCGTGGAGCTGGAGGTGAAGCGGGGCGAGAAGACGCTCAAGGTGGCCTTGAAGCCGGTGCATCCCCCCCAGGGCTTGGGCCTCCAGGTGCTGGAGCGGACCGTGGGCCTAGAGGTCGAAGAGGTACGGGGCGGCCTCGCGATCCGCCGGGTCTCGAACGGCTCCGTCGCCGCCGAGCGGGGTCTGCGTCCCGGGGACGTCATCGTCGGCGCCAACGGCCAGCAGACCGACTCCGTCGAAGCCTTGGGGCGGGAAGTTCTCCGCGGTTTGGACCGCGGCAGCCTGCCGCTGTCGGTGCAGCGGGGGCGGTGGGTGTACAACTTGGATTTTCCGCTGTAGGGTGAGCACAAGTTGCATCAAATGGGGGGTTCACTGTAGAGTGAAGCCATGGGTAGGCCTGCCGTTAGACCAACCGACACCGGAGCACTCGCCGATTTCTTCCGCGAGGCGTCGATCCGTCTGGGGATCCCCCAGGAGAGGCTGACGACGGTGGTGCGCGCCTCCCGGGATCTCTCCAACGACGAATTCCAGGTGGTCGTCTCCCTGCTGGATATCGCCAACGCAGGGACCCCGATGAAGAAGCGGTCGTCTCTGTCACAGGGGATCGTGAGCGCCATCAAGACCGTGCAAGAGGCGAAGAACGATCCCCTCGCTGAAGTGGACGATCCGATGAGCCCCGCGGAAGCCGTGGAGGCGCTGCTCTGGGCCGAGTCGGAGATGCAGGCCAATCGCGAGTTCCTCTTGAAGGATTCCATGAGTGCTGCCGAGGCCGCAGCGCTGATTGGCCGGTCCCGGCAGTCGATCGAACGACTGCGCCGGGATGACCGTCTCTTGGCCCTACGGGTGGGAAGCCAATGGCGCTATCCTCATTGGCAGTTCGAGCCGGATGCGCCGGGCGGCGTGCTGCCCGGATTGAAAGACGTTATCCGGAATCTTCACCTCTCTCCTGCGGGTGCCGCCTTCTGGCTCCTCAAGCCCGCGGAGCGGCTCGGAGGGATACCTCCCATCGAGCTGCTCCGGCGGCATCGTCCCGAGCCGGTGGTTCAACTCGCTTGGGACCAAGGCTTCATGCCTTGAGTCTTCCTTCCCCTCCGCGGATCCTGCCTGCCAATCCTCCCTTGCACGAGCTGCAGCCCGGGAGCCGGCTCGTCCGCTTCTATAATCCTATCTACGGTCCCTGGAACGGGCGGCGAGCCTATGGGCCTCTGCCCGGCATGCGTTTCGACCACCACCTGCCTCCTCCGGGGCTCCATTCAGACCGGTCGGTATGGTACGCGGCGACATCGCTGATCGGAGCCGTGTCGGAGGCGTTCGGGGACGCGGGTTTCCTAGACCCGCGCTCGGGACGACGGATCTGCGTTGCGAGCCCGCGGCTGTCCCTCATGGTGCTGAACCTGGTAGGAGTTGCGGCCCGGGCCTTCGGGCTCGACCAGCGGATCGGAACCGAGTTGGACTCCTCGCTCTGCCAGGAGTGGGCACGGGCTTTCTACGATCATTATCCCGAGATTCAGGGGATCCGCTGGCGCGGTCGGCAGGCGGGCTCCATTTGCGTCGCGCTCAACGAGCGTGCCGAGTTGGACCTCCTGGAGCTGGCCTTGGACTATGACATCCTTCACCCGGACGTCTGGCCTCGAATCACCGATTCCGCTCGCCGCGCCCATCTGCGGCTCACCCCCCTGAAATAGGATCTCCCATGTCCCACCGCCTAGCCCTCCTCGTCACCGGCGCCTCCGGCATGCTGCTTCCTCGCCACGTGCTGGGGCGCCTCGTGGCCCATCCGGAGATCGAGCGCATTCATCTAGTAGTGTCGGCGGGGGCGAGCCAGGTGCTGCGGCACGAGCTTGGGGAGGAGAAGACGGGGGCGGCTGACCTGTTGGAGGCGGCGGTGCCGGACCCGTCGATGCGGACCAAGGTCGTGATTCACCGGGACAACGAGCTGGACGCGCCCATCGCCTCGGGCTCGTACCGGTTGGCGGGAACGGCCGTCCTGCCGTGCAGCGCCGGCACTCTCGGCTCCCTCGCGACCGGCTCGGCCCGCACCCTGATCCACCGCGCCGGCGCCGTGGCCCTCAAGGAGCGGTGGCCGCTGGTCCTGGGGTTCCGCGAGACGCCGTACAGCCTGGTCCACGTCGAGAACATGCGCCGGCTGATCCTCTCCGGGGCGGTCATCCTTCCTCCCGTCCCGGCCTTTTACATAGGCGGCGAGGATCTCGGCCGCTTCCTCGACCACTATGCCCTGCGCCTCCTGGACCGCCTGGGGATCCCCGAGCCCGGGGCTCCCGGGCTGCGTTGGGGGAGTTGAGGAAGACGCATCCGCCCCACCCCGCAGGATGGGGACCTCCAGTCCACCGAGAGGGGTTACATCCAAGGAGAAGGCGCGTAGAGTATGGCCATGAAGCGCCGTACGCCGATCGCCGTTTTTCTCGTCCTGGCCGTGCTGGCTGGGACGCCGGGGATCGCCAGGTGCTTCACCTGTCCGTCGCCCGCCGGAGCGGTTATGCCCTGTTGCGCCTCCGGGGGCGGTGTGGCGTCGGTCCACGCGGCGTCCTGCTGCCGCACCCACGCCGCGGCGCCGCTCGCCCAGCCCGCCCAGGCCGTGGCCCCGTCCGTGGCCCCGGCGGTGCTTCCGGCCCCGGCGGCCCTCCCTTCGGAGCCGGTGCCGGCGCTACGGATCGCCGAGCTTCCTCCCGTTCCTCCGCCTCTCCATGAGGGAGTCGGTCTCTACACCCTCAACGCGACCTTCCTGATTTAGCGCTCCCCGGGATTGGTGTCCCTGGCCGCGGCCTCTCGGGCCCGGCGGCAAACCCCTGTTCCCGGAGGAACGTGAATGTACGGATTCATCTGGATTCCCCTGCTGGCGGCCCTGTCAGGCCACCCGGAAATCCCGCCGGCTCCTCCCGTCGAGGAGCTGGTGGCGACCGCGCTGGCGAGATCGCCGGCCCTCGCCGCCGCCCGTTCGCGGTCGGCCGCCGCGCGGGAAATCGAGCCGGCCGCCTCAGCTCTCGCCAACCCGACGGTCGAGGCCATGGTGCAGGACGCCGGCTTCCCCGACTACACGATCGGCAGCGAGGACATGTCCATGGCCGGCGTCGAGGTCCGCCAGCCGCTCCCCTATCCCGGCAAGCGCCGCGCCCGCGCCGCGTCCGCCCGCGCCGCCACGGATCTGCGCGCGGCCGAGGCCGCCGAGCTGGAACGCCGCATCACGGCCGAGGTGCGGCGCCTCTTCGCGCGCATCTACGCGGTTGACAAGGAGCTGGAGGTCCACCTTGCAGCGCACGACCTGGTCGACCTGATGGCCGCCACCGCCCGGAGCCGCTATGCCACGGGCGGCGGCGATCAGGAGGCCCTCCTCAAGGCGCAGCTCCAGGTGACGCGGCTCGAAGAGCGCTTGGACGACCTGGAGACCGAGCGCCTCACCCTGGTGGCCGAGCTGAATCGCTGGCTCGACCGGCCGGGGGAATCACGGCTCGGCGCCATCGCCACCCTGCCCGCGGCCCCGGAGCCTCCGGGCCCCTGCGAGGAGAGGGCGGTGTCGGCCTCGTCCCAGGTGCGGCTGGCGCGGGCGGCGGTGGCGGCGGCTGAGCGGCGGGCGGAGGTGGAGAAGCTCGACCGCGAGCCCGATCTCTCCCCTGCGGCGGGCATCGCCACCCGCGGGCCGAAGGGGCCGGTGTTGACTCTGCGCCTCGGAGTCGAGCTCCCTTTCTGGCGGCGTCAGAGGCAGGAGCCGAAGATCCGCGCCGCGGAGCAAGAGCTGGAAGCGGCCCGCCACGAGTTGCGCGACGCCGAGGCGCAGGCGCGCGCCGAGGCGGCCCGCCTGGAGGCGGAGTGGGTGAAGGCCGAGCGCCAGATCACCCGCTTCCGCGAAGGGCTCGTGCCGCAGACCAGTCTCGCGTTCGACGCCGCCCGATCGTCCTATCTGGCCGGCCGCGGCAGTTTCTCCACCCTGACGGAAGACTTCATGCTCTGGCTGGACGCCCGGGTGCAGCTCGCCCGCCGCGAGGCCGACCGTTTCGCCCTATGGGCCGAGTTGGAGAAGCTGACCGGAGGTGCCCCATGAGTGCCAAGCCATTCTTCCTGATCCTCAGCGTCGTCTTGGTGCTGGCGGCAACCGGGTGCCAAAACGCCCCGGACACCGCTTCCTCACCCCAAGCAAAGCCGGCCCCCCGGAAAGTGCTCTTTTACCGGCACCCCATGAACCCTGCCATCACCTCGCCGGTGCCCGCCAAGGACGGGATGGGGATGGACTACGTTCCCGTCTACGCAGAGGAAGCCAGGAGCTCAGGTCCCGCGGCCGATGGGCTGGCTCCTGTGCCGGCGGGGCCGGAGGCCGTCCGGCTCGCGGGGGTGCAGACCGCCGTGGCCGAGCGGCAGACGTTCCACCGCGCCGCCCGCGCCGTGGGCCTGGTGGTGCCGGACGAGACCCGCGTCCGCCACGTGCAGACCCGCATGGCCGGCTGGGTCGAGAAGCTCTACGTCAATGCCACGGGCCAGCTCGTGCGCGCCGGCCAGCCGCTGCTCACCCTCTACTCGCCCGAGCTGCTCGCCACCCAGGAGGAATTCCTGCGGGCGAGGGAGGCCGCGGCGCGCTTCGCCGGCTCGGCCCTGCCCGAGGTGCGCCGCGGCGGCGAGGACCTGGTGACCGCGGCCCGCCGCCGCCTCGAGCTGCTCGACGTGCCTGCCAGCGTCATCGCCCGGCTGGAGCAGACTGGCACCGCCCAGCGCGCCATCACCCTCGCTGCCCCGGCTTCGGGCTACGTCACCGCCAAAGCGGTCTTCGAGGGGCAGCAGGTGCAGCCGGGCATGGACCTCCTCACGGTCGCGGACCTTTCGCGGGTGTGGATCGAAGCCGACGTCTATCCCTACGAGGCAAGCTCCGTGCGGCTGGGGCAGAAGGCCGCGGTGAAGCTCCCCTACGGCACCGGCGCCGAGCTGGCGGGGAGGATCGCCTTCGTCTATCCCACCCTGGACCCCCAAAGCCGCACGCTCAAGGTGCGGATCGAGCTCGCCAATGCCGGCCTGGCTCTCAAGCCGGGGATGTACGTCGACGTCGCACCGGACCTCGAAACGGCCGAGGGGATCGTCGTCCCCGACTCGGCGGTGATCGATACCGGTGTGCGCCAGGTGGTGTTCGTGGAGAGGGGCGGCAGCTTCGAGCCGCGGGACGTGCGGGTGGGGAGCCGCGGCGACGGCAAGGCCGTGATCCTCTCCGGCGTCGCGGCCGGGGAGCGGGTCGCCGTGCGCGCCAACTTCCTCCTCGACTCCGAGTCCCGCTTGCGGGCCGCCCTTGCCAAGCCGGCTGAGGGAGGTGCCCGATGATTCGCCGGATCATCTACTGGTCGGCCTTCTCGGCTCGCAACCGCGCCCTGGTCCTGCTCGGCGTGGCGGCGCTGATGGTGCTGGCGGGCTACGTCCTCCAAGAGATCCGCCTCGACGCGTTGCCGGATCTCTCGGACTCGCAGGTCATCCTCTACTCCAAGTGGGACCGCTCGCCCGACGCCGTCGAGGACCAAGTCACCTACCCCATCGTCACCGCCCTCCTCGGCGCCCCCAGGGTCAAGGCGGTGCGCGGCTATTCGGACTTCGGCTTCTCCTACGTCTACGTCATCTTCCAGGACGGCACCGACCTCTACTGGGCCCGCTCGCGGGTGCTGGAGTACCTCTCCAAGATCCAGTCGCGCCTCCCCGAGGGCGTGCAAACGGAGCTGGGGCCGGACGCCACGGGCGTCGGCTGGGTCTACCAGTACGCCCTGGTGGACCGCTCGGGAAAGCTGCCTTTGGACCAGATCCGCTCCTACCAGGACTGGACGCTGCGCTACGCCCTGCAGTCCGTGCCCGGCGTCGCCGAGGTGGCGGCCCTCGGCGGCTTCGTCAAGCAGTACCAGATCACCGTCGATCCCAACCGCCTGGCCGCCTACGGCCTGCCGCTGGACGAGGTCGTGGAGGCCGTCCGCCGCTCCAACGGCGAGGCCGGCGGGCGCCTCCTCGAAGCGAGCGGCGCCGAATACATGGTGCGTGGCCGGGGGTATGCGAAGCGTCCCGATGATTTCGAGCAGATCGTGCTCAAGGTGGGCCCGGGAGGCGTCCCCGTGCTGCTGCGCGACGTCGGCCGGGTGGAGCTGGGACCGGAGATCCGCCGTGGCGTCTCGGACCTGGACGGCCTGGGAGACACCGTCGGCGGCATCGTGGTCATGCGCCACGGCGAGAACGCCTTGAACGTGATCGAGAGGGTGAAGGCTCGGCTCGCCGAGATGAAACCCGGCATGCCCGCGGGCCTGGAGGCGGTCCCCACCTACGACCGCTCGAACCTCATCACGCGGGCCCTGGAGACCCTCAAGCACGAGCTACTGATCGAGATGATCATCGTCTCCTTCATCATCCTCTTGTTCCTGTGGCACGTCCCCTCCGCCATCGTGCCGATCGTCACCATCCCCGTCTCCGTCTTCCTGGCCTTCATCCCCCTGTATTTCTTCGGCGTGACGGTGAACATCATGTCGCTCGCCGGCATCGCCATCTCGATCGGCGTGCTGGTGGACGGCGCCATCGTCGAGGTGGAGAACGCCTACAACAAGCTCCACCGCTGGCAGGCCGAGGGCAGGAAGGGTGATTTTCACCAGGTACGGCTGGAAGCGCTGCAGGAGGTGGGGCCCTCGGTCTTCTTCTCGCTGCTGGTGATCGCGGTCGCCTTCCTGCCGGTCTTCGCCCTGGTCGATCAGGAGGGGCGGCTGTTCCGGCCGCTCGCCACCTCGAAGAACCTGGCCATGGCGATCGCGGCGCTCCTCGCTATCACCCTCGACCCGGCCCTGCGCATGCTCTTCACCCGCATGGACCCCTTCACTTTCCGCCCCCGCTGGCTCGCCCGGCTGGCGACGCGGGTGGCCGTGGGCACGTATCACGCGGAGGAGTGGCATCCCATCAGCCGGACGATTTTCCGCGTCTACGAGCCGGCCTGCCGCTTCGTGCTGCGGCGCCCGTGGACGGTGATCCTCGCCGCCGTGGCCCTGGTGGCGGTGAGCCTGCCGATGTACTTCCGCCTGGGCTCGGAGTTCATGCCCCCCTTGAACGAGGGGACCCTCCTCTACATGCCCACCACTTTGCCTGGTATTTCGGTGGCGCAGGCGGCCGAGCTGCTCCAGACCCAGGACCGCCTGCTCAAAAGCTTCCCAGAGGTCGAGCGGGTCTTCGGCAAGGCCGGCCGCGCCGACACCTCCACCGATCCGGCGCCGTTCTCCATGGCGGAGACGACGGTGGTCCTGAAGCCCGAGAACCAGTGGCGCCCCAAGGCCCGCTGGTACTCCTCCTGGGCTCCCGAGTGGATGAAACCGGCCTTCCGGCCCTTCTGGCCCGACCGCATCGTCATGGAGGAGCTGATCGACGAGATGGACCGGGCGCTACGCATCCCGGGCGTCACCAACGCCTGGACGATGCCGATCAAGAACCGCCTCGACATGCTCTCGACCGGCGTTCGCACGCCGGTGGGGATCAAGGTCTTCGGCAGCGACCTCCAGGAGATCGAGCGCCTGGGAGAGAGACTGGAGGAGCTGCTGCGCCGGGTCCCTGGCACCCGCAGCATCTACGCCGAGCGGGTGGCGGAGGGGTACTTCCTCGACGTCGTGCCGCGCCGCGACCAGCTCGCCCGCTACGGCTTGACGATCGCCCAGGTGCAGAGCGTGATCGCCACCGCCGTGGGCGGCGAGAACGTAACCACCACGGTCGAGGGGCGCGAGCGCTACCCCGTCAACGTGCGCTACCCGCGGGAGCTGCGCGACGCGCCGGACCGCCTCGCCCGCGTCCTGGTGCCGACCCCCTCCGGCGCCCAGGTGCCCCTGGCCATGATCGCCGACGTCCAGATCGTGAGGGGCCCGGCCATGCTGCGGGACGAGAACGGCTTCCTCGCCGGCTACGTCTACGTGGACGTCGCCGGCCGCGACATCGGCGGTTACGTGGAGGAGGCGAAGAAGATCGTGCTCGCCGGCCTCCCCCTGCCGGCCGGCTACTCCCTCCAATGGAGCGGCCAGTACGAGAACATGGTGCGGGTGCGCGAACGCCTCGAGATCGTGGTGCCCATCACCCTGGCGCTCATCTTCGTCCTCCTCTACGCCAACACCCGCTCGCCCTTCAAGGCGATGGTGGTGATGCTGGCGGTGCCGTTCTCGGCCGTGGGCGCCGTCTGGCTCTTCCATCTCCTTCATTACAACGTCTCGATCGCCGCCTGGGTGGGGATGATCGCCCTCCTCGGCCTCGACGCCGAGACCGGTGTCTTTATGCTCCTCTTCCTCGACCTCTCCTGGGACGAGGCGAAGCGGGAAGGACGGCTGCGGACGGAGAGCGACGCCGACGAGGCGATCGTCCACGGCGCCGTCAAGCGGGCGCGGCCGAAGATGATGACCGTCTGCGCCGCCTTCATGGGCCTGCTCCCCATCCTCTGGTCCACCTCGGCAGGGGCGGACGTGATGAAGCGGATCGCGGCGCCCATGATCGGCGGCCTCGTCACCTCGTTCCTGCTGGAGCTGCTGGTGTATCCCGCGGTCTACAAGGTCTGGAAACGGCGTACGGAGATGCGGGGAGCGATCGAACCGTCCTCCTCAGAGGACAAGCCGAGGATCGCCACTCCTCGGGCGGCCCCGCCGTAACTCCTTTGTTTCCAGATTTTTTCTATCGTGGCATCGAGTTTGCTCTGGTATCTGGCGCCAACAAGGAGAGACCTACAATGAAACGAACAAGCCTCATTACCGCTGCCCTTCTCGCCCTCCTGCTGGCGCCTGCCGTGCAGGCCCAGTACCCGGGCAATGGCAACCGCTACCCCAGCCGTGACGCCGACCGCTACCCCGACTACGGTCACATGGACCGCGTGTCCGTCCTGGCGCACGAGATCGACGCGACCGCCCGCGGCATCTACCGCCAGGCCGCGCGAAACAACCGCCGGCCGAATCCATACGAGGCGCAGATGCTGGACGATCTTCAGCAACTCGCCGCGAATGCCGCCCACTTCCACGACGAGGTGGAGGGCAACCGGCAGAATCCGCGGCACACCGCGCACGACTTCGCACGGCTCGAGGAGTCCTTCAACCAGTTGGGGGCCACCATGCAGAACGTCCGTCCGCGGCCGTACGTGGACCGCGGCATGCAGCAGATCTACAGCCGCATGACCGAGCTCTCCCGCTACTACGGCGGCAACGGCTATAACCGCTGGGGCCATTACGGGCACGACCGGAATGACCGCGACCGCTACAACCGCGATCAGGATCGCGACAACCGCGACAACGGTTACCGGCCGCCGCAGCACTAGCTAGACCTCCCTTCGACCCCTGGAGAGCTCTGGGGGTCGTCTTTTTCGGCTCGCAAATTGCATCTTCTCTCCTACGACCTAGAGGGAGGTACATCATGAAAATACATAGCCCAGCCTCGAAGACGGCGATGCTCGCCATCGCCGTGGCTTTGCTCGCCTCCGGCGCCGCTCTGGCGCAATCGCATGGCGATCAATTCACCGGCGTCATCGCCAATCTGGAAGGGGGTGGCACGGCCCCATTCGTGATCCATATCGACCACTACTCCTCGGACGCGGAGGTGGCGAAGCTCAAAGGGATCCTGGCGGGCAAGGGTCCGGATGCGCTGCGCGAAGCCCTGTGGGACCTCGAAGCCGGGTACATCCGGGTCAACGGCGGCCTCGGCTACCCGATCGCCGTCGCCCGCTCGAAGCCGGACGGCAAAGGCGGCCGGGTGGTGCGGCTCATGCTCGACCGGCCCATCTCCTTCCGCGAGCTGACCCACGACACGCTCTCCACCGACTATCCCTTTACCCACGTCGAGCTCGACCTCGACGCGAGCGGCCAGGGTGAGGGGAAGATGATCGCCGCCGCCAAGGTCAGCCTGGAAGGCAACAAGGTAGAGATCGAGAATCTCGGCAGCCAGCCGCTCCGGCTTCTTCAGGTCAAGTCGCGGTAAAAGGGAGGCTGCCCGGCATCCGGGCCCGCGGGTTTTCGTTCCGGGTCCTCCATCTCCGTCAGCGAGATCCCTTGCCCGGGCTTCGGGGTCCCATTTTCTGCTGCAAAACTCGCGAGCTTTGCTGCAAAGTTCGCTTGCCGAGCTGCAAAGTTCGCGAATCCTGCTGCAAAGTTCGTGGATTTTCACGAGAATTCGTGAACCGCGGACCGGGGAAGGCGAACCCCGCTTCGCGGTTCGCGAACCGCGGACCGGGGAAAGCGAGCTTTTGCAGCAAAGTTCGCGAGCCCAAGCCAAAATTCGCCAACTTTGCAGCACAATTCGCGAGAATAGGGAGGCGGCTCGCCGCCCCACATCGCGGACTTGCGAGGGCGCATCCAGGGCTCGCGAACCCAAAGCCGCGACTCCCTTCCCCGCTGACGGGGCTCGCTTTCCCGGAAGCAGGGAAAGGGAATTCGCATCCCCGGCTCGGCTTCCCGCAACGGAAGAAATCGAGGGCGGGACTGCGGAAGAAGAGGATGAGCGTGAAGGAGGAGGTAGAATGCGAAGCCCATGGCCGAGGATGTACCCGATATCGTAATTGTCGAACGTAGGATCGAGCCGGCGGAGCTCGCCCGGCTCGCCCTTCTCCATTTCGAAGACATGGTGAAGTACGTGGTTGACGTCGAGCGCCGGCTCGCCGCCGTCGGCGGTGAGCTGCATGCGGATGCCGAGCAACTCCTCCTCCAGTTTGGAAGCCGGCAGGTGGACCTCTGGGGAGCGAACTACTATCCCGGCAGAGGACCGGAGGAGTGCATCGAATACACGTCGCTCATCAACATCCGTCCCGCCCAGGGGAATCGCAGCATGCTCGTTGCAGACCCGGGTCTGCGTGAACGCATCCAGGAGATCACGTTCGCCCTGATCGGCAAAGGCGAGCCCCTGCCATGACCCAGCACGCCTCCCTGTCCCCCGAGCGCTGGGCTGCCTTTTCCCGCGTCCAGCAGATCCTGATGATCGGCAACGAGATGAATCGCGCCACCCGCCTGCTGCAGCTCGCCGACCATCGCGGTCTCCTGCTGGCCTATGAGAGGGTCCTGCGGCTGGTGGATCTCACGGTCGAGGTCCAACCGGCCCACGGTCTGCGCCGCGAGCTTCTCCGCTGGCGGGACCTCATCGCCGAGATGTACGTCAGCCCCGAGCTGCATCCGGACCACCACGCTGCCGCGTTCCGCGCCCTCCTCCAACTCACCCCGGCGTCGGCCCGCCAGATTCCCTTGCTACTGTCAAAGCCCTGAGAAGGTGGCGAGGAAGTGCACTGCAAGGACCTGCGCGCCATCGGCGAGACCGAGCAGCGCCTCTACTCCCTCGACGCCTGGCGGGATCAGGGGAGAATGAATTTGATCGATTGGTCTCCCTTCTCGGCCTTCGCCCCCTTGAGCTTCGCGGTGAGCCCGGCCGCCTCGATCACCGTGAAGTCTCCGTCCTGACGGGTCTTCGGCTCCGCCGGCAGACCGGTCATCCGGAGATCCTTGACGCCATTGAACAGCGGGTGCTCGCCAGCCCCCTGGGTGAGCGCCTGCGCGTCGAGGACTTTTAGGCTTGAGCCCTCATGCCCGAGCTCCAGGTATCGCCCGTGGAGGATCTCCCCTGGGGCGAGCAGGGAGACGTTGAGGGGATCGAAGCCGCGAAGCTCTAGCGGATGGGCCGCCGCGACGATCTCGATCTTCCAGCCGGGGCGTGCGAGGAAGGTGTCGCGGGTCTCCCGCTTCTCCCGCACGAGCGCCAGGACGTCCGCCTTCGCCTTCTCTTGAGCGGCGCCGGCCTCGGCGGGCGTGAAGCCACACGCCGCGGCGGGCTTGCCGGCGATCGCCTGGGCGAGGAGCTCATCGAGGCTCGCGGTCTTGCCGTCCTCCAAAGTCCGGCGCCAAGCGGGATCGAAGCGGTCCAGCAGCGTCGCCTCCGCGTAGCCGATCGAGTAGACGCGGTCACGAACGGCCTCGGCGCCGTATTCGGCGGCCGGCAGATCGGGACCCTGGGCCTTCCCCAGGGAGAGTTTCTCGACGAAGGTCGCCAGCCCCTCGTTGAGCTCCGACCCTCGCTCGTAGCCGACGGCTCCCGGCGGCATATGGCCGAAGCGCTCCCGCCGCCTTTGCAGGGCCTGGCCTGTCCAGCAGGCGGCCTCCTTGGCGTCCGCGGCCCGGAGGGCTCGCCGGAGCCCCTCGGTTTCGAGCCGCCGCGCCGCGAGGAGGGCGGCGTCGCCCGCCGGATAGAGGAACAGCTCCCCCTCATTCCCCTGCCAGGTGGGATGGCGCTGGCGCTGGAAGACGTGGAAGGTCTCATGGATCAGGGTCGAGGCCCAGTCGCGAGCGCTCCCGCTGCCCTTGGGATTGACGATCAGCGTCGCCGTCTTCACGCCGCCGAGATCGATCGACATGTTGGCGTTCATCTGCGAATGGCGGCCCGGAAAGACCCGCAGGTCCCCCTCCGGCTTGAATTCCGTCGGCGGAGAGGGATGGTGGGCCAGGACCGTGCGCTCGCCGTCATAGACCGCCACCGGCGTCTTCCCCGGCTCGAACCCCGGCCAGAGCGGCAGGGTGGCGAGGCGGTCGAATTCGGCCAGGACGGCGGTGGCGGGGACTTTCGGGGCCTCGGCGCGGAGAGGGGCGAGAGCCGAAAATGCGACGAGGAGGCAAAGCGTTCGTTTCATGGCGGCGCGGATGGCGAAGCGTTCAAGGCGCACGGAGGTCATGTGGGTATGAACGGCGCTCGCGCCGTCAAACCCTCAGCCGCAGCCAAGCTTATGGCAGATCACGAGGGACGAGGCACGAAATATCTGGCCACACCAGCCAATGCCGGTTGAGCGGCGCTGCGCCGTGTCGAAGATAGAAGGACCGCCCCGCCTGGTTGTCGGGGTCGACGTCAATGCATACGCGCTTCGCGAGATGCTGGCCGAACCAGGCGGCCAGCAGCAGGAGGAGCTCCGAGGCCACACCCTTTCGGCGTTGTTCCTTGGCGACGTTTATCCACTGGAGCTCGCCGTCGCAGCGGTACCTTCGGGTGAGGTGACCGGCGATGAAGCCAGCGAGATCGTCTCCATCCATCGCCACGAAAAGTGCTCGCGGTTTCAGGGCCTGAGTGGGATCGATCTCACCGGCCCAGTAACCGTGGATGCGGGCCTGCCAATAAGGAACTGAGCCCCATTCGGAGGCACGAAGCTCCGCCATGGCATTGATGTCAAGCTCGTTGGCAGGGCGGTATTCGAGACTCATAGAGGAGGAGGGAGTCAGACTATCCCATGGATAGAGTCTACATCTGAGACTGGGAGCCCCTGCAACGTTTCCCTCCCGGCGCCGTAGTGATTGCCTGAAACGCAGGACTTTTCCGGAGGACTGCTCCCATGTCCCGCAGCCAACGATTCGCGATCCTCGCCGTCCTACTCTTCTGCCCCTGCCTGGCCCAGGCACAGCCGCCGGCCGCGGCGGCGGAGAAGATCGGCCTTGCCGAGCGGACTTGGATCGCTTCGAAGATCTATGCCTCCATCCAGCTCTACTTCGGCCACTGGCAGGCCGTGCCCGAGCTCGATCTCGACACCGTCTACCGCCACTATCTCGATCAGATCACGGCCAGCGACGACCGCGTCGCCTTCGACCTCGCCTCCAAGGAGTTTCTGGCCCAGCTCAAAAACGGCCACAGCGGCTTTTGGGACACCTGGCTCAACAACCGCGAAAAGCCCGTGGGTTTCGTGCTCGCGCCGCTCGGCGAGCACTGGGTGACGGTGAGCTCGCAGAGCCCCGACCTGGTAGTCGGAGACGCCGTGCGCCTCCTCGACGGCAAGCCCATTGGCGAATTCGTGGCCAACGGCGAGCGCTACGTCGCAGGTTCGAGCGAGCCGGCGCGCCGCCGGCTGCTTTTCGCCTCGGCCTTCCTTTTCCCCAAGGTCTTCACTCTCACCCTGGAGGATGGGCGGACGGTGCGCATCGACCGCTTCAACCAGAAGCTCAAAGCGGCGGTGCCGGCCGTGCAGGAGGGGCGCGTCCTGGAGGGCGGCATCGCCTTCCTGCGCATTCCCTCCTTCGAGCGCCGGGAGGACGAGCTGGCCGCCGTCGAGTTCCTGCGCGCCCATGCGAGCGCCAAGGCGATGGTGATCGACGTGCGCGGCAACGGCGGGGGCAATACCCCCAGCGATCTGATCCGGGCCGTGATGGACCGCCCCTACCGCGACTTCACCCTCTCGACCTCGGCCTACATCGCGCTCTTCGGGGCCTACGCCCAGACGGTGCGCGACAATTCCATCAACGAGCTCGGCGATCGCCAGAAAGGAGGGCTGGAAGCCCTCGCCGGTTACGAGCGTCCGCAGATCGTGACCCTGGGCGGCCTCAGCCAGCCGGGTCAGCCGATCTACACCGGTCCCCTGATCGTGCTTTCCGATGGCGGCTGCGGCTCCTCCTGCGAGGACTTCCTCATGCCGCTCAAGGTGAGCGGACGGGCGTGCATCGTGGGCGAGGCGAGCTTCGGCAGCACCGGCCAGCCGTTCTACTTCGAGTTCGGCAACGGCATGGGCTTCCGGGTGAGCACCAAGCGCGAGTCCTTCCCGGACGGCTCGCCCTTCGAAGGCGTGGGAATCCAGCCGGACGTCGAAGTCCGCCCGACGCTCGAAGACCTGCGCCAGGGGGCCGATCCCGCCCTGGAGAAAGCGCTGGCCCTGGCGCGCAAGGGGTAGGCCGGGGCCTTGTGGCGGAGCCGGCCCGCCGCGATCGCAGCACGGCGCCTGAAGCCCCCGAGCTCTCGCCGAATGACGCCAGGCGTCAACGGCGCTTACACGGGGGGGCTGTGTCTCCCCCAAGCAGATTTCGAGGTACGATGAGACATGCAAGTCGCAACCGGAACCGTCGTGAATGGGAAGATCGTCCTGGAAGGTGTCTCTCTTACGGAGGGAGCGGTCGTCGCTGTTGTCACTCGCGGCGCTGATGAGGTCTTCTCCCTCACGGAAGCGCAGGAGGACGAGCTTCTGGCTGCCATGGCCGAGATCGAGCGGGGTGAGTATGTCACCCTCGAAGAGTTGCTGCAGTCGTTGCCCAAGCACGGCTGAGCATGGCATTCCGGATCAAGATTTCTGCCCGAGCGGCAGCTCAAATCCGCAAAGCGGCCGAGTGGTGGGTGCAGAATCGCCCCGCCGCTCCCGGGGCGATCGGCGCGGACTTCAGTGAGGCCGTTGCCCTTCTGGCCGAGCAGCCCGGAATCGGAGCAAAGTACGAAGGTGCGCGAGCTCCGGGCGTCCGGCGTCTTTTTCTCGGCCGTGTTGGATACTTCATCTACTACAAGGTTGAAGACGGAACTCTCCATGTGCTTGCGTTGTGGCATGCGAGCCGCGAGCATCAACCAGTGCTTTGAGCGAGTTGCGCCGATTCCTCCCGGTGCGTCCCGGCAAGCCGACTGGGCCCGATCCCGCTACAATCCCTCCATGCGGCCCCTGCACACCCTTTCGACCGTGCTCGAGATGATCAAGATCGAGCACACCCTCTTCGCCCTCCCCTTCGCCTTCCTGGGCATGCTCCTCGCCGCCGAGGGGTGGCCCAGTTGGCGGGCGGTGCTCTGGATCGTGGTGGCGATGGTGGGGGCGCGCAGCGCGGCGATGGGGTTCAACCGGCTGGTGGACCGGAAGATCGACGCCGCCAACCCGCGCACGGCGAAGCGTGCCTTGCCGGCCGGGTTGGTGACCCCGGGTGCCGTGGCCCTCTTCGTGGCGGCGAGCGCCGCCCTGCTGGTGGTGGCGGCCTGGCAGCTCAACCGCCTAGCCCTCGCTCTCTCCCCGGTGGCCCTGCTCATCCTCTTCCTCTATTCCTATACCAAGCGGTTCACCTGGGCCTCGCACCTCGTCCTCGGCCTCTCCCTCGCGGGAGCGCCCCTGGGAGCGTGGATCGCCGTCCGCGGCGACGTGCAGGAGACGCCCCTGATCCTCGCCGGCGTGGTGCTGACCTGGGTGGCGGGGTTCGACGTCCTCTACGCCCTTCAGGATGTGGAGTTCGACCGTGGCGCCGGCCTCTATTCCATCCCCGCACGCTTCGGGGTGGTGGGAGCCTTGTGGATCTCCGTCGCCCTCCATGCCGGCACCCTCTCCCTGCTGGCCCTCCTCCCCCGCGCCTACCCACCCGGCCTCGGCACCTGGTTCTGGATCGGGTGGGCCGGCTGCCTCCTCCTCCTCGCCTACCAGCACCTGATCGTGCGGCCGGGGGACCTGTCCCGCCTGAATGCCGCCTTCTTCAACGCCAACGGGGCGCTCTCGGTCTGGCTCTTCGCCGCGACCGCCCTTGATATACTCCTCTCGTGAGCATCGAGACGTCCCCCCTTCGCCCCGAGAGTTTCCCCGCGCAACTGCGCGAGATCGCCGCCAAGGTGCGCGACGGCGTCCGCTTGGACGCCGCCGACGCCCTGACGTGCCTGACGACGCCCCATCTCCTCCACCTCGGCAAGCTGGCCGATACCGTCCGCCGGCGGATCAACGGCAACGTCACCTACTTCAACGTCAATCGGCACATCAACCCCACCAACGTCTGCGTCTACACCTACAACTGCAAGTTCTGCAGCTTCGCGGCCCTGCCCGGCGAGTCCCACGCCTGGGAGATGAGCCACGACGAGGTGTATGCCCATGCCGCGGACCAGGGTGGGAACCGGGCGACCGAGTTCCACATCGTGGGCGGCCTCCATCCGGACCTGCCGATGTCCTGGTACGAGGAGATGCTGCGCGGCTTGAAGCAGCGCTTCCCCAACGCCCACCTCAAGGCCTTCACCGCCATCGAGATCGGCTGGTTCGCCAAGCACGAGAAAATCTCGATCGAGGAGGTGCTGCGCCGGCTGCGGGAGGCGGGGCTCGGGTCGCTCCCGGGCGGCGGCGCCGAGATCTTCCATCCCGAGGTGCGGGAGATCATCTGCGACGGCAAGCTCGACGCGGACGAGTGGATCGAGGTCCACCGCATCGCCCACAAGATGGGGATCAAGAGCAACTGCACCATGCTCTACGGCCACGTCGAGCGGCCGGAGCACAAGGTGGACCACCTGCTGCGCCTGCGCGACCTGCAGGACGAGACGGGCGGCTTCAACGCCTTCATCCCGCTCGCCTATCACCCCGAGAACAACTACATGGGGCTCAAGTACCACACCACGGGCGACAGCGACCTGCAGCACATCGCCACCTCGCGGCTGGTGCTGGACAACATCCCCCACATCAAGGCCTATTGGGTGATGATCACCCCCAAGCTCGCCCAGGTGGCGCTGCGCTTCGGCGCCGACGACATGGACGGCACCATCGTGGAGGAGAAGATCTACCACATGGCGGGCGCCGGCACCTCGCAGCAGCTCACCCGTCCGGAGCTGGAGCGGATCGTGCGCGAGGCAGGCTTCGTGCCGGTCGAGCGCGACACGCTGTACAACCCTGTCTCGCCGGTTCCGCCGGTGGCAGCCCACTCCGGCGTGGCCCTGGCCTCTTGAAACCCGACACCCTCGGTTTCCACTACCTGGCGGTCGACGGCCCCATCGGCGTCGGCAAGACCACCCTGGTGGAAATGCTGACCCGCCGGTTCGAAGGGGTGAAGATCCTGGAGGACGTGGACAACCCCTTCCTGGGCGATTTCTACAAGGACCGCCCGGGCGCGGCCTTCCAGACCGAGCTCTACTTCCTCCTCTCCCGCTACAAGCAGCAGCAGGAGATCGCCCAGCGCGGCCTCTTCGACCGCGTCCTGGTCTCCGACTACACCCTGTGGAAGAACCGCATCTTCGCCTACCTGAACCTGAGCGACGACGAGCTGATGCTCTTCGACAAGCTCTACGCCCTGCTGGAGCCCCAGGTGCCGGTGCCCGACCTCGTCATCCACCTGGTGGCCGACGTCGACACCTGCATGGAGCGCATCCGCAAGCGTGCGAGGACGGTGGAGAAGACGATCTCGCCCCAGTACCTGGCGGAGCTCATCGACGCCTACAACCACTACTACCACTACTACAGCCGCTCCCCCCTGCTGGTCGTCGACACCCGCCACCTGAACTTCCCCCAGAGGCCCGAGGACTTCGACGAGCTGATGCACCGCCTGGCGAAGCCCATCAAGGGGACGGAGTACTTTCAGCCGCTGGGGTCGCGGTGAGGAGGCAGCAAGGAATTGGCCAGGAATAAGCCGGAATAAGACCCGGAATTGGAGTCGAATTGGAGTTCGTTGTAACTCATTGATTCAAAAGGCTCCAAGAGGAGCCGCGACCATGCCCCCGTGACCGGACCAACTCCAATTGCTTGAGCAGTGCCAGGTCGGCTTTGACTTCCCATTCTGCGAACTCTCCTCCCAAGCCAGCCCGGATCTCCCGTAGCGCTATGCCTCCTGGATTGGCGGCCAGGAGCGCGAGGATCAAACGTTGCCGCTCGCTCAGGTTCCTCGCAACCCGCTGCGGCGGGACGTAGCGCGTGGGGAGGAACCTGACCGTCACACATCCGCCGACGTCCTCGATTTCCGGGCGAGGCAGCCCAGCGGACAAGGCCAGTTCCGCCATCTTGAGAGTGCCACGTCCCCACGACTCGATGATTCCACGACGGTAGAAGACGCTGGCGATGAGAGGATTCCAGGGGAGGGACTCATGTGGCCCGAAGAGCGCCTCGGGCGTCAGTCCGAAGTGCAGTGTGCCTGAGGAGGTTACTTCGAGCCGGTCGTCGTAGATAGCGACGCCGACCGAGCCCCCGCCGATGGCATAGTCGCGATGGCAGAAGGCGTTCGCTAGTGCCTCGCGAACCGCCAGCGGCGGGTAGAGCGGCTCGTCCACCCGCTCGATGTGCCCGGGAACTACACGACCGGCGACCGGCACATGATCGCGAAGGAAGCGCTCGGCGGCCAGCAACAACTCGAAGGCGTTGCCGCGGAACTGCCGGTTGTCACGGAACTCCGTCTTATCGGTCCCGGCGAAGCGCGCCACACGCAACAGACACTGCGGGAGCTCGGAGGCGAGCCGCTCGGCACGCCCGAACAGTACGAGCACGGCCCGAAGCAGCGCACCCTCTTTCATCAGTCCGAGCCCACGCAGGATCTCCTTCGGCTCGCGCGTACCCGGGTCCTCGACGCGGCCGCGGCGGATCGCCTCCTCGAGGGTCCGGGTGATCTCGGTAGCGTCGAGGTCCGTCACCGACCAGCCAATAGCGGGCTCATTCTCCCAACGCTGCTCGCCGTGCACACGTTCGAGCAGCATGCGATTGTACTCGTCGCGCGAAAGCGACTGACTCGTGTTGCCGACGCGCCGGTACGCCTGACCGCGGTAGCTGTAAGGCCGGCTCTGCCCCGTGGAGACGCTGACTGCCAGAACCTCGCGGCCAGTTCCCAAGGGCACGCGATCGATGATCGGGAAGGCTGGCGGATCGATCGCGCGCAGCTCCTGGGCGACCTCTTCAATGGTGTGATCACTGACCTGTTGACCGACGACCCTTCCGTTCGCTTCAATGCCGAACAACACCCGCCCGCCGCGGTGGTTCAACATGGCGCAGAGGGTGCGCGTCGCCTCTCGGCGTTCGCCGGTAGTGCGCTTGAGCTCCAGCGTCTCGGACTCGCCGGAGGCGGCCCAGGCGGAGATCTGGTCAGGAGTCATGAGGTGTGCTCGTCCGTTCGCGGCGCTACTGGGGAGCCATTCTGTCAACGCCGCGTTGACAAAGCCAGTCGCACCCGCCACAATCTCCCCACCGCTTGGATCCCGCAACCGCGGGACTGAGACGGAGCTCAACGCCCCCTGCGGCGCGGCCCGGCGCGCGAGGGCCTGATCCCCCGGCGGGGACAGCCACCTCGCAACAGCGCACGACAAGCCGTGAACCCGCGGGCCTGCCAACGGCCCTTCCGTCTCTGCAAGCGGAAGGGCTTTCTGCTTTCTGAGAAAGGAGAGTTGGCAATGGCTGGAGAACCGAAGAGCGTTACGGTTCCCTGGGTGGCGGGAGCACCCGAGCGCGGCGACCACCTCGTCATGGTCACCGCCTACGATTTTCCGCAGGGACGCGCCGCCGACGCGGCCGGAGTGGACGTCATCCTGGTGGGCGACTCGCTCGCCATGGTGGTGCTGGGCCATCCGGACACGCTGTCGGTGACCATGGACGAGATGATCCATCACACCAAGGCCGTCCGCCGGGGCGTCAAGCGCGCCCTGCTGGTGGCCGACATGCCCTACGGCTCGTTCCACCTCGGAACCGAGCAGGCGGTGGGCAACGCCATCCGCTTCGTCAAGGAGGCCGGAGCCCAAGCCGTCAAGATCGAGGGCGCCCGGCCCGAGATGGTCGCCGCGATGACGGCGGCCGAGGTGCCGGTGATGGCCCACCTGGGGCTCACCCCGCAATCGGTTCACCGCTTCGGCGGCTTCAAGGTCCAAGGGCGCGACGAGGCGGCGCGCCGCTTCATCCTCGACGCCGCCGCGCAGGTGGAGGCCGCGGGCGCCTTCTCCCTCGTGCTCGAATGCGTGCCCACGGACCTCGCGGCCGAGGTCACCGAGCGCCTCTCCATCCCCACCATCGGCATCGGCGCCGGCGCGGGGTGTACGGGGCAGGTGCTCGTCTACCACGACCTCCTGGGGCTGGAGGAGCGGATCGCACCCCGCTTCGTGCGGCGCTACGCCGAGCTCGGCCTGCTCTCCCGCGAGGGGATCACGCGCTTCGCCGACGACGTTCGCCACGGGCGCTTCCCCGCTCCGGAGGAGAGCTATGGCGGCGCCGCACCGCGGCTGGAAGCCGAACCGGCGAAGCTCTACGGCTGATGCGCACCGCACGGACGAAGGACGAGCTGCGCCACCGGGTGGAAGCCTGGCGGCGGGAAGGGGCGAAGATCGGCTTCGTGCCCACTATGGGCGCGCTGCACGAGGGGCATCTCTCCCTCGTGCGGCTCGCCCGCGAGCGGGTGGAGCGGGTCGTGGCCTCGGTGTTCGTGAACCCGGCCCAGTTCGGGCCGGCCGAGGATTTCAGCCGCTACCCCCGCCAGCCGGAGAAGGACGCGGCGATGCTGGAAGCCGCCGGCTGCGACCTCCTGTTCCTCCCCGGCGTGGAGACGATCTACCCACCGGGGAATGCCACCTTCGTGGAGCCCGCCGGCGCCGCGCTCGGTCTCGAAGGGACCTGCCGGCCCGGCCACTTCCGCGGCGTGGCCACCGTGGTGCTGGCGCTGTTCAACCTGGTGCAGGCCGGCGTCGCCGTGTTCGGCGAGAAGGACGCCCAACAGCTCGCGGTGATCCGGCAGATGGTGCGCGACCTCCATCTGCCGGTCGAGATCGTACCCGGCCCGACCCTCCGCGAAGAGGACGGCCTCGCCATGTCCTCCCGCAACGCCTACCTCTCGCCCACGGAGCGCCAGGCCGCGACGGTGCTCTACCGCTCGCTGCGGGCGGCCGAAGAGCTGATCGCCTCCGGCGAGCGGCGGGGCGAGGAGGTCCGGCGGCGCCTGCGGGAGGTGTTGGCTTCGGAGCTCCTGGCGCAAGTCGAGTACGCCGAGGTGGTGGACGCGGAGACCTTCGTACCGGTTGAGACTTTGCAGGGCAAGCTGGTGCTCCCCCTGGCCGTACGGATCGGGGGGACGCGACTGATCGACAACTTTCAACTGGCGGTCGAGCCGGCCGCCTGAGGGATAAGGACATGAAGCGGACGCTTTTGAAGTCGAAGATCCACCGGGCCACGGTGACGGACGCCAACCTCCACTACCAGGGATCGGTCACCATCGACCCCGAGCTGATGGCGGCGGCGGACCTCGTGCACTACGAGCGGGTGGAGATCTATAATTGCACCAACGGTGAGCGGTTCGCGACCTACGCCATCCCGGGCACCCCGGGGAAGGGCGAGATCGTGATCAACGGCGCCGCCGCCCACAAGGCCGGAACGGGCGACGTCGTCATCCTCGCCACCTATGCCGACTACGAGGACGCCGACTGCCGCTCGCACCAGCCGTCGCTCGTCTTCGTGGACTCCGGGAACCGTATTCTCATCCAGGGCCACGAGCGGGTGCCCGAGGAGGTCCTGGCAGGAGCGCTATGACGAACCGATTCCGCGTCTCCCTCGCCTTCGCCGTGGCCGGGCTGCTGGCTCTCGCCTGCTTCGGCGCCACGCCGGTGTTTCCCGGACACCCTCGCCGGCCGAAGCCGGGCAGCGGCAACGTCGCCTTCGAGACGCTCGTGCAGCGCTCCATCCCCGGCCAGCAGGGGGATCAGGTGCGGCAGGTGGTGCGCGACGCCAGCGCCTGGAAGGACAACTGGTTCCGCCTGCGGGAGCGGGACAGCGGCACCCTGCCCCACCAGGAGCCGCGGGTCGATTTCAGCAAGGACATGGTGATCGTCGCGGCCATGCCGACCCAGAGCTGCATCTCCAAGGTCACTGTCCAGCAGATCGTCCACAACCCGGGCGAAGTGGTGGTGACCCTGCTCGAGGCTCCGCCGGCCGTCAACTGCGTCTGCATCGTCTCGCAGCGTCCGGTCCACGTCGTCCGGCTCCCCAAGACGGCCGATCCGGTACGCTTCGAGGCGGTGCGGGGCGTGACGCCCTGCGGGCGTTGACGGCTAGTCCGGTGGGGTGCTGCTCTCCGGCGCCCCACCGGAGCTGCCCCCCTCCCTCCCCTTCCCCAGAATCCGCTGCAGCTTCTTCTTGAGCCAGTCGGAGAAGCGCAGGCCGAATTGCTTCTGTTTCTCTTCGAAGCGCGGCTCGTGCTTCCAGTCGCAGACCTGGGTAGGCTTTTGGCCCGGCAGGAAGACGTCGGCGATGGGCACGGGGCAAATCGGGCGGGCGAGCATGCCGCTGTCCCGGCAGACGGTGGCGTGCTCCAGGCCGGGGGGCTCCGGAAACTCCGAGCTCTTGACCCCTTTGAAGGAAGCCTTCATGTAGCGTCCCCAGATGGGGAGGGCGGCGCGGGAGCCGGAGAGCGAGGTGGCGCCGGGGTTGTCCCGTCCCACCCAGACGACAGTGACGCGGTCCGGCCGGTAGCCGGCGAACCAGGAGTCGCGGGCCTCGTTGGTCGTCCCCGTCTTGCCCGCGAGCGGACCGGGGACGCCGAAACGCAGGACGCCCCGCGCCGTGCCCCGCTCCACCACCCCTTCGAGGACCGAGGTGGTGATGAAGGCCACCTGGGGCGAGATCACCCGCTCGGCCTTCTTCGGCTGGAGATCGGGCACCGGCTTGCCGTCGGCCCCAAGGACCGTGGCGAGACCATGGAGGACGGGGCGCACCCCGCCGTTGGCCAGGGTCGAGTAGACCGTGGCCATCTCCCGCGGCGTCACGTCCGCGGCGCCCAGGGCCATGGCGGGGAGCTCCACCAGGTCGGAATCGACGCCCATGCGGTGCGCCGTCGCGGCCACCTTGCCGAGACCCACGTCCATGGCGAGGCGGATCAGCGGCACGTTGCGGCTCAGCTCCACGGCCTTGCGGACGGTGACTGGCCCGAGGAACTCGCCGTCCGCGTTCTTCGGCGTCCAGATCCCGGCGCCGGTCTTGAGCGTCAACGGCTCGTCCTTGAGGATACTCGACTGTGAGAGGCGCCCGCTCTCCAGCGCCGTCACCAGGACGATCGGCTTGAAGGAGCTGCCGGCCTGGCGGTGCGCTTGCGAGACGCGGTCGAACTCGCTACGCCCGAAGTCCCGGCCGCCGACGTAGGCGAGGATGGCCCCGGTGTGGGGATCGACCGAAATGAGCGCCGCTTCCAGCGGATCGACCCCCTTGCGCCGCGGCCCGTCGAGCTCCTGGAGGACCTCGCTCGTCGCCTTCTGCGCCAGCCCCTGCTCATGAATGGAGAGAGTGGCGAAGAGGTTGTAGCCGCGGTTGCCCAGGCGCTTCAGGCCGAAGCGGTCGCGGGCCTCCGCCGTCATGGCGTCGGCGAAGTGGGGAGCGGGCCGGCCGCCGAGGCGCTGCGGGGAGGTCGCCATCGGCGTGGCGAGAGCCCGCTCCAGGGCGCCCGCGTCGATCCACTTCAGCTCGGCCATCCGGCGCAGCACCTCGTCGCGCCGCTTCCGGGATCGCTCAGGGCTACCCACCGGCGAATAGGCGGCGGGCGACTTGATCATGCCGGCGATCGTCGCCGCCTCGGGCAGGGTCAGCTCGGTGGCATCCTTGCCGAAGTAGCCCCGGGCCGCGGCGCCGATACCGTGGTAGTTGAGGCCACCGCCGCCGCCCAGGTAGATGGTGTTCAGATACCCCTGAAGGATGCTCCGCTTGGAGTGCTGGGCCTCGACGGCGAGGGCGATCACCGCCTCGCGGATCTTGCGGAAGACCCGGCGGTCCTGGGTGAGGAAGACGTTCTTGACGAGCTGCTGCGTGAGCGTGCTCCCGCCCTGGGCGGCGCGCCCCTTGCGCAGGTCGACCATCAAGGCGCGGGCGATGCCGGTGGGCGAGACTCCGGGGTGCCAGTAGAAGGAGTCGTCCTCGGCGGCGAGCACGGCCTGCACGACGTATTCGGGAAGCTCCTTCACCAGCACCGGCCACTTCTCGCGCACCTCCTCGTCGTAGTAGGTGGCGAGGACCGGAGGCTCGAGCGAGACCGAATCCGCCGGCCGGCCATCGGTGCTCAAGGAAACGATCCGCCCTTTCTGGAAGCGAACGAGCACGAGCTGCCCCGGCACCGGCCCCTTGGGGGTTTCGTGCCGCCGGAGCCGCACCACCAGGACGTCGTCGTCGAAGTGATAGCGGCCGGCGGGGAGGACGTCCTCGTCCCAGGAGCGGTAGTCCTGGACCTCCAGCTCGCGGGCGAGGTCCTCCGGCGCGATCTCCTCGCCTACCCGGATCTCCTCGGGCACCGCATAGAGGCGCGACGGAGCGTTCTCCAGCCCGGCGCCGATGTCACCGAACACCCTCAGGTACGGGAACAGCAGCCAGACCACGACCACCATGAAAAGAGCCACGCCCGCGCCGATCCCGTAGAGCGTCCGCCGCAGGCGGGGATGCGTGCGCAGCAACCGCCGCCAGGCCGCCAGCCGGCGGCGGAATCGGCTCCGGGGAGCGGGAAGAGGCGTCGCAGGCTCGCTCATGGGTGAAGCCGATGATGCCACAGACCAATCCGACGGATCGGTCCGAGCGGTCGGATCCGTCGGATCGGCAGAGCGCTCCCGAGGTCCTGCGCGAGCGGCTGCCGGTCCAGAGTCATCGCGACTTTGACGAGGCCCTTGATCAGCGCCCGAGGAGCCGCGCGCCCAGGAGCTGGCCGATGTGCCTCTGGGCGGTGGGGCCGCAGGCTTCGAGGAGAAGGGCCAGGCTCCAGGGCATGCGGGTGAGGTACGAGGCGAAATGGCCGCCGAGGACGGCATCCGGAACGAAGTTGTGGAGGCTGCCCACCAGCTCCCCCTCCTGCTCCAGCTCGAAACCGCCCGCCGCCGGGCTGGTGCGCAAGTGGAAAAGGCGGTTGCGCCCCACCGCGGGCCAGATGGCCTGGAAGAGCAGCGCCGTCTCCCGGTCGCGGAAGAGCGCCTGCGGCACGTCCCCCCTCTCTCGGCTCTCCCAGGAGCGGAACAGCGCCAGCATCCCCTCCTGCTCGACGAGCGAGAAGGGGCCGGCCGTATCCGCTTCGAGGGCCGTCGAGGGCTCGTCGTGCTGCTTGACGGCATCCAGGTATTCGGCGCTAAAGGCGTTCAGGGTCTCAGGCTGCCGCGTGCTCATGGTCTCCTCCCGTGTCCAGGTTTGGCTGGCGGTGCAAGAGGCGTCGCCAGATCGCTGGAGGAAATCGCGCCAAGCCGATACTCCTCCGCGGGGCTATTTCTAGACCATGCGTTCTCATTTGTCAATAACGGACCGCCGGTAAGGTTCTTGTAAGCGGCAAGAAGTTTGTGTACCATGCGCCCATCATGGATCCAGAGACCGATCGACTCGTCAACCTGTTAAAAGTCAGCCTCAAGATCCTCGGTATCACGAACCGGGAGGTCGCGCGCCGCCTGGAGATGAGCCCGAGCTACATCAGCAAGCTGCTTTCCGGCGCGAGCGAGCTGCGGCTCGACCACGTGATCCGGATCTGCCGCGCGGCCGGCATCGAGCCTGCGGAATTCTTCGCGCTGGCCTATCCCCGGCAGCCCATGAGCTCGCTGGCCGCCTCCAAGCTGCGGGACCTGCTGCAGAACGTGCAGCAGCAGCCCCAGGCCCTGCTGCAACCGCAGCCCGCGCCGCCGCCCGCCGCCCAAGTGCCGGTGTACTCCGAGGCGCAGCTTCAGGAGATGCTGAAGGTGACCTTGGAGAAGATGCTGGGGCGGAGCATCAAAGGATAGCGGGATCTTGGCTCGGGAGAGGTTGGAGGGCGCTGCTCTGCCGTGCCACGAGTGCACGACTGCGGACCGGCTGGGAGGGTGATCCCTTCTACCCTCGCGAATTGTGCTGCAAACTTGGCGAATTCCGTCTTGGGTTCGCGAAGTTTGCTGCAAAACTCGCGAGCCCCGGTCCAAAATTCGCGAGCCCTGGAGCGGGGCCCGTATTCCCCGGACCGGGGCTCACGAATTCTCGTGAAAATTCGGGAACTTTGCTGCAAACTTCGCGAGTTTTGCGGCTGGCCAAGCGAATTTCGCAGCAAATTTCGCGAGTTTTGCAGCAGAGAATGGGCTCCCGGAGCCGCGGCAGGGGGATTGGCTGCCAAAAATGGAGGACCCGGAACGAGAGCTCGCGGGCTCGGATGCCGGGCTCGCTGGCGCGATTCCGTAGGATGTCTCCCCTCTGGCGAGGGAGAGGAGTTGGAGAGTGGGGCCCCGGCAGGGGTTTCCCCTCGAGGGGGGCGTGGTGGAACACGCCCTCCTCGGTTTTTAGTATAGCGGGTCGCAAGAACAGAGAACAGCAAGAAGGGACAGCAGGGACGTCAGGGACAGCAGGGACGGGGAGAAAAAGCAGGACCGCCTCCTTCCTGGGAGAGGTCACGCAGGCCACCACCGGGAGCCCGTAGGGCGGCAGATTTCTAGCCCAGGGTGTGAACCCTGGGCGAGGGGCTTACCGCCCCGTACCCCAGGGCTTACGGCCTGGGCTAGGAATCTGCCGCCCTACGGGCTCCCGGTGAGGGCGGCGGGGCTCCGACTTGCTGACAGGCTGAATCACGAGACAGGGAGAAAGGGAATGAGATCCCCCCACCCACCCCGAAGGATACAATCCCGGCATGATCGGCTATCTGCAGGGCAGTCTGTTGAAGGCCACTCCCGAGAAGCTGCTGCTCGACGTGCAGGGGGTGGGGTACGAGGTGCACGTTCCCCTCTCGACGTGGTACGAGATCGAGAAGCGGCGCGACGAGACCCTGCGGCTGTTCATCCACACGTACATGCGGGAGGACGGCATCGCCCTCTTCGGGTTCTGGACGGAGCGGGAGAAGCTGCTCTTCGAGCGCCTGATCGCGGTGTCGGGGATCGGCCCCCGGCTGGCGCGGGTGATTCTCTCGGGCATGGCGCCGGACGACTTGCTGGGCGCCATTGCCTCGGGCGACCTCGGCCGGCTCGGCACCATTCCCGGGGTGGGGAAGAAGACGGCGGAGCGCATGGTCCTGGAGCTCAAGGACAAGATGCGCGAGCTGGCCGCCGAGCTCCCCGAGACCACGGCGGCCGTCGCTCCTGCCGCGGCAGATCAGGACGTCGTCTCCGCACTGGTCAACCTGGGCTACAAGTCGAGCCTCGCCGAGCGTGCCGTCGGCGAGGTGCGCCGCGAACGCCCCGAGGCCGCGTTTCACGAGCTGCTGCGGGCGAGCTTGAACCGATTGTCGCGGGCGTGACCCGCCCCGTCTCACACCTTCTTCGGCGGCAGCTCGCGGGCGATGGGCTCGTCCTGGAAGCCGTGATGGTTGTGGCTGCCGTCGCAGAAGGGCTTGTTGGCGGAGGCGCCGCAGCGGCAGAGGGAGAGGACGGTGCGGCCGCCCAATCCGTAAGCCTGGCCGGTGGGATCGAGGATCCGGAGGGCGTCCGCCGGGCCTTCCAGGCGGAGCGGACCGTTCTTCATCACGGTGATCTTGACGTCGGACATGAGCGTGCCTCTCTCTCGAAGACGGGGCCCGAGCCGGAGCGCCGGCCCCCGGTGCGCGGCGAAGCGTTCCCGATCTGCGCCCCGCCGTCAAGGGCGGTGCGATATCCTAGGCAGTCTCGAGAGCCTAGCCGGGGATTGAAATCCCCGGCTACCCTCGGTGTTCCCTGCGGGACCCAGGAAGAACGATGCGGTCCCGCAGGGACTACCGTCGGTAGCGCGGGATTTCAATCCCGGGCGCCATCGGAGCCGCTGACAGGGCCTTGCGAGACACTCTCTAAGCCCCTCCACCCAACGGCCGCTGACTTCATGACGCTTCCCGAGCCCGATCAGAAATCCCGTCTGCGCGCCTGGGGGATGCGCTCCTTCCAGGCGGTGGTGATCGTCTTCGCGGGGTACTTCACCTACCGTTTCGTCACCCATTCGGACCTCTCCTGGTCCAAGCTCGCCGAGCGGGTGGCTGCGGCCCGGGCGTCCTATGTGACCTTGGGGGTGGCCCTGCTGCTTTTACGCTACGGGCTGTGGGACTGGCGCTTCCGCCAGGCGACGCGGCTGACGCTGGGCTACGCCTCGGGGCCGTTCCTCGGTTTCTTCGTGCTCATGGCCTCGGCAGCGCTCAACCTCATCACGCCCACGGCGCGGGTGATCGGCGGGCTGATGCGGGCGCGGTATTTCGCCCGCGGCTACCGGCGCCCCTTCGGCCTCCTCTACGGCGTCGTCCTTTGGGACCAGGTCGCCCACCACACGGTGATGTCGATCTGCACCTGGATCGTCTTCAGCGCCACGGCGTTCTACCTGGGCCGGCCGTGGCTGGGCTGGATCTCGGTGGTGGCACTGGTAGCCGCGGCGGCGGTGCTCTGGATCTGGGGGCGGCGCCGGGGACCTTTCGAGCAGAATCCCATCGTCCGCTTCCTGGCCGGCCGGGCGGCGAGGGACGAGGGGAAGCTCGACCGTTTCTTCGCCCACGGTCACGAGGCGGTGGGGGTGTTCGTCCGCCTTCTCTCCTCGGGGCCGCTGCAGGTGCAGGCGTCGGTCCTCGGCGCGGCCTATTTCCTGGTGAACATCGCCGCGCAGTGGGCCATGTTCCAGGCGATCGGAGCGCCGGTGAGCCCGTTCGTAGTGGTCGCCGTGGTGTCGCTGGGCACGGCGGTGGGGACCCTCACCGGCACGCCCGGCGGCATGGGCACGACGGAGGTGGCGATGATGGCCTCGTTCAAGCTGATGGGGGTCGATGCCGTGGTGGCCGCGGCGGGGATCCTCCTCTACCGGGGGCTGCACTACGCCGGAGTGCTGGCGGTGGGGCTGCCGGCTTTGACGGTGCTGGAGCTGCGGCCGAAGGGGAAGAGCCTTCATCAGGGAGAAGAGCAAGAAAGGGACGACAGGGACAACAGGGACATCAGGGACGAACGGCGTGCAGGCCAGCAACGAGAGCCCGTAGGGCGGCAGACCGTAGCCCAGGCCGTAAGCCCTGGGCGGGGCAGGCTGGGCGCCAAAGCCAGCGAGGGCGAGGAGATCCAGCCATGAACGAGCACCTACGCACCCTCCGCGAAACGGAGTTTCCCGTCATTCACGACTGCGCCTACCTGAATCACGCCGGCATGGGGCCGATGCCGCGCCGGGCCGCCCGGCGCATGGGGGAGCTGGCGGAGCTGGTGTCGCGCACGGGCGACCGCCGCTGGCTGGAGCGCAACGACGAGGTGGAGCGGGTGCGCGGTCTCGCCGCCCGGCTGCTGGGCGCCCGGGAGGCGCGGGAGGTGGCCTTCGTCGAGAACACCTCCACCGCCCTCTCCATGGTGGCGGCCGGGTGGACCTGGCGGCCGGGGGACAACGTGGTGGGCGCGGCGCTGGAGTTCCCGTCCAACGTCTACCCCTGGATGCAGCTCGCGGATTTCGGCGTCGAGTACCGCCGGGTGCCGGAGCGCGACGGGCGGATCGATTTCACGGAGCTGATCGCCTTGATGGACGAGCGCACGCGGATGCTCGCCCTCTCCTGGGTGCAGTTCGCGAGCGGCTTCCGCTCCGACCTCGCGCGGCTGGGCGCGGCGTGCCGGGAGCGGGACGTGCTCTTCGTGGTGGACGTCATCCAGGGGCTGGGCGCGCTGGCGCTGGACGTGGAGCGGGAGCTGGTGGACGTGGCCGCGGCCTCCTCCCACAAGTGGCTTTTGGGCGCCGAGGGAATCGGCATCCTCTACGTTTCCGACCGGGTGATCGATCGCCTGCGCCCGGCGCGCTCGGGCTGGCGCTCGACGCGCGACATCTTTCAATGGACCGGCGACGACCTCGCCTGGGCCGCGGGGGCGAAGCGCTTCGAGAGTGGCACGCTGAACGTCTACGGCATCGTGGCCCTGGGAGGCGCGCTGGAGGTGCTCCACGAGGCCGGCGCCGCAGCGGTCGAGGAGCAGGTGCTCAGCCTGACCGGCCGGGCCGCCCGCGGTCTCGCGGAGCTCGGCTTCTCCGTGGTCAGCTCCGCCACTCCCGGCGAGACCTCGGGCATCGTCACCGCCGTCCATCCCCATCTCCCCGCGGGAGAGCTGGTGAAGCAGCTTGGCGAGCGCGACGTGGTGGCGGCCGCCCGCGCCGGGCGCTTCCGGATCTCGCCGCATTTCTACAACACGGCGGCGGAGATCGACCGCTGCCTGGAGGCGTTGTCTGTAATCCTGCCGTAAGGAAGGGTCCGTTACTTTCTCCCCGCTCACCAGCGAGCACTTCAACGAGCACACACGAGGAGCGGACTCATGACGCAGCATGCTTCCAGACGCTTCGCCTGCGGGTTTCTCCTGGCGGCCCTCGCCGTGGCCGGGCCGCTCGGGGCGGCGGATTCGCAGCCGGCCGCCGGCAAGAAAGCCGATCCGAAGGCCGTCAACGACGGGATCAAGGTGGAGGTGAAGGTGGAGCCGGTGGACGGCAAGCCGGGGCCGGTGCTGGAAGGGCAGGAGGCCCGGGTCAGCTTCCGGGTCACCGACAAGCTCAGCGGCAAGCCGCTGAGCGACCTCTACCCGGGGGGATGGATGGACCACGCGGGCGTGCAGACCGACTGCCAGAAGAAGGTCGAGGCGTTCCTGGGCGGCTCGATGCTCTCCCGGCCCGAGGTCGATCTCAATATCTACTATGTCCTCGCCCTCAACGACGACGCCACGGTCTCGGTGATCGATCCCCTGTTCGGGTACGGCACCAGCAAGCTGCTGACCATGGTGTTCCTGAAGAGCCCGGGGGAGGACTGGGCCCTGTCGCCGGACGGCCAGCGGCTGTTCATCTCCATGCCCGATTCCGGGCTCGTCGCCGTAGTGGACACCGACAGTTGGAAGGTGAAGACGGAGGTCGAGGCCGGCGCCCATCCGCGGCGGGTCGGCATCCAGCCGGACGGCCAGTACCTGTGGGCCGCGCATGACGGCGGGGTGGCGGTGATCGACGTCCACACCCTGAAAAAGGTCGCGGACCTCCCCACGGGCAAGGGCGGGCACGACCTGGCCTTCTCGGACGACAGCCGCTTCGCCTTCGTCACCAACGGGGAGGACGGCACGGTGTCGGTGGTCGATACCGGCAAGCTCGTGCGCCTGCGCAACGTGCGGGCGGGGGTCAAGCCGGCGTCGATCGCCTGGTCCACCCTGGCCAAGGCAGCCTACGTCACCACGGCCGGCGACGGCGCCATCGTGGCGATCGATGGCGCCAGCGCCAAACCGGTGGCCCGCATGGCCTCGACTCCGGGCCTCGGGCAGATCCGCTTCGCGCCCGGCGGCCGCCTCGCTTTCGTGGTCCATCCCAATGAGAACCTCGTGCATATCGTGGACGTGGCGAGCAACCGCATCGTGCAGTCCGCCGACGTCGAGGACGAGCCCGATCAGGTTGCATTCAGCGACGAATTGGCCTACGTTCGCCACCGAGGCAGCGAGACCGTGCTGATGATCCCCCTGAAGACGGTGGGCGAGGCGGGCCAGCGGGTGCCGGCGGTGGATTTCCCCGGCGGCCAGCATCCGCCCGGCCGCATGCAGCGCCCGACTCCGGCGGCCGGCATCGTGCAGGCTCCGGGGGACGCCGCGGTGCTGGTCTCCAACCCCGAGGACGAGATCATCTACTTCTACAAGGAAGGGATGGCCGCGCCCATGGGGCACTTCTCGAACTACGGCAAGCAGCCCCGGGCCGCCCTGGTGGTGGACCGCAGCCTGCGGGAGGTTCTCCCCGGGACCTATCAGACGGTGACCCGCATGGCCGCGGCGGGCGACTACGAGCTGGCGCTGTTCGTCGATTCGCCCAAGCTGGTGCAGTGCGTGCCAGTGAAGGTGGCGCCGGACCCGGCGCTGGCCGCCGCCCGCAAGGCGCCGCTCGGCGTCGAGGCGGTGACCCAGGAGACCAAGGTCGTCGCCGGCGCGGACGTGCCGGTGCGCTTCAAGCTCACCAATCCCGCGGACGGCTCGCCGCGCACAGGCCTGGAGGACGTGCGCATGCTCGCCTTCCTGGCGCCGGGCCTCTGGCAGCAGCGGCAGACGGCCACGGAGGTCAGGGAGGGGATCTACGAGATCCACTTCAAGCCGCCGCAGGAAGGCGTCTACTACGTCTTCGTGGAGGTAGCCTCCGCCGGCTTGCAGCTCCAGAAGTCACCGTACCTCGTGCTCTCCGCGGAGACGCCGCGGAGCCAGGAAGGAGCGCGCTGAGATGAGGACCACGATCTATTCCCTGGCCCTGCTTCTCGCCGCGGGCCTCCTGCCGGCCGCCGCCCAGGACGGGCACGAGCACCATCGACAGGCCCTGCAGGCCGCGGCCCAGGCGCCGGCGGCTCCGGAGGCCGAGCCGCTGGGGAGCCTCAACGTCCCCGACGTGGCGCTGGTCGATCAGAACGGCAAGCCGGTGCGCTTCTATACCGACCTGGTGAAGGGGCGGGTGGTGGTGATGAACTTCGTCTTCACCACCTGCACCACCATCTGCCCGCCCATGGGGGCCAACTTTGCCAAGCTCCAGAAGCTGCTGGCGGGCAAGGACGTCCGCCTGATCTCCGTCTCCGTCGATCCGGCGACGGACACTCCCGAGCGGCTCAAGGCCTGGGCTCAGAAGTTCGGCGCCGGCCCGGGCTGGACCCTGGTCACCGGCAACAAGGACGAGGTGATACGGCTGCTCAAGGCCCTGGGGGTCTATACCGCGGGGGTCGCCGACCACTCGCCCCTGGTGCTGGTGGGGAACGATCCGGGGCACCGCTGGACGCGGGCCTACGGTCTCGCCCCGCCGGTCCGGCTGGCGGAGCTGATCGATCAAATCGCCGCGCCGGCCGCCGGCGCGAAAAAGGAGTCCCGGTGATGAAAGCGAAGCTCGGAATCGCCCTGTTGAGCGCGCTCGCGGCCCTCGCCGCGTGGGGAGCCGAGTCTCCCGGCCAGAAGTACTTCGGCGACGTGAAGCTGGTGAACCAGGACGGCCAGGAGATGCGTCTCTACACCGATCTGCTGCAGGGTAAGACGGTGATCATCAACGCCATGTTCACCACCTGCACCGGCGCCTGCCCGGCGATGAGCGGGACCATCGCCAAGATCCAGGACCACCTGGGCGACCGGGTGGGCAAGGACGTGCGTCTGCTCTCCATTTCCGTCGATCCGGTGCACGACACGCCGGCCAAGATGAAGGAATACGCCGCGCGCTTCCACGCCCGGCCGGGCTGGTATTTCCTCACCGGCTCGAAGGAGAACGTCGAGATCGCCCTGCGCAAGCTCGGCCAGTGGGTGGACGATCCCTCCGACCATCAGACGCTGTTCCTCATTGGCAACGACCGCACCGGGTTGTGGAAGAAGGCCTTCGCCCTGGCGCCGGTGGAGCAGATCCTCCCGATCGTGGACAGCGTGGTGGACGACAAGGGGGCGGGATGACGGGCATAGGCGCGGGCATAGGCGCCACCCTTGTTGCGGAGAGCGCCCCCCGCCCAAGACCCTCACCCCTGCCCCTCTCCCGCCCCCTCGCCACCCCCCTCACCGGGAGAGGGGTCGCGGTTGAGGCGGTCTTGCTGTTCGTCCTTGCAGTCCCTTCCGTCCCTTTCTTGCTTTCTCCCTCTTCTCCCGGTGAGGGGGGAGGCGAGGGGGCGGGAGAAGAGGGCCGGGGTGATGAGGGTCTTGGGTGGGGGCGAGTCGCCCTCCTCTTCGCCTTCGTCCTTTTCCTGCCCGCCCTGCTGCAGGCGGCCCCGCCCACCGCTCCCGCGGACGCCAAGAAGCAGCTCGAGCGCGGCCGCCAGGTCTACCTGGAGGGCACCAGCCCTGCGGGCCACGAGATCGTCGCCGTGATGAGCGACTCCAGCGTCGAGGTGCCGGCTTCGACCGTGCCCTGCGGCGGCTGCCACGGCCGCGACGGCAAAGGGAAACCCGAAGGGGGCCTGATCCCTTCGGACCTCACCTGGCCGGCGCTCACCAAGCCCTACGGCGTCACCCATCCCGGCGGGCGCAAGCACCCGCCGTACGACGTCAAGCTCCTCAAGCGGGCCATCTCGCTGGGGATCGATCCGGCGGGCAACAAGCTGAACACGGCCATGCCCCGTTTCCGCATGAGCCTCGAGGACATGGAAGACCTGGTGGCCTATCTCCAGCAGTTGGGCACCGGCAGCGATCCGGGCGTGAGCGACACGGCGGTGCGGGTGGGCATCGTGCTGCCGCCCGCCGGCCCGTTGAGCGGCATGGGGCGCGCCGTCCGCGCCGCCCTCACGGCACGCTTCGACACCGTCAACCGCGAGGGGGGGATCTACGGCCGGCGGATCGAGCCGCGCTTCCTGGAGGCCCCGGCGAGCGCTGACCAGCGGCGGGCCTGGACCTCCGACTTCCTGGAGCGGGAGGAGGTGTTCGCGGGCGTCGCCCCCTTCTTCGCCGGCGCGGACGCCGGCATGGCGTCGCTGTTCCAGGAGCGCCAGGTGCCGGCGGTCGGCCCCTTCACCCTCCATCCCCAGGACGCGTTTCCCCAGAACCGCTACGTCTTCTACCTCGTGCCGGGAGTGGAGGTGCAGGCCCAAGCCCTGGTCCGCTTCGCCGCCGCCAAGGGGTGGCCGGCGCCGGTCACGCTGCGGCCGGGGAAGGATATTTCTGAGGAGCTGAAGCGCCTGGCGGTGGCGAAGGCCGATCCCGTCCTTTTCCTCGGCTCCGGCCCGGAAGCGGCGAGCCTCCTTCAGGAGGCGGACCAGCTGGGATGGCACCCGCGCTTCCTTTTCACCGGCGCCACCGGGGACGACGCCCTCTTCGCCGCTCCCGCAGCCTTCGAGGGGAAGATCTTCCTCGCCCTCCCCACCTCGCCCGCGGGTCCGGAAGGAGCGGCGGTCGCCGCCTACCGCTCCCTGGGGCCGCTGCCCGCGGAGGCCTTTTCCGCCCAGTGGACGGCGCTCGCTGCCGCCGACGTGCTCGTCGAAGCGTTGCGGCGCGCCGGGCGGGAGCTCAACCGCGAAAAGCTGGTGGACCAGCTCGAAACCTTGAACGCCTTCACCACCGGCTACGCTCCGCCGGTCACCTTCGGCCCGGCCCGCCGGCTGGGCGCCCGCGGTGCCTACGTGCTGCGCATCGACCTCGCGGCGAAGCGGTTCGTGGTGGAGAACGGCTGGATCGAGGTGGAATCCGGCTCCCCGCAACCGGCGCAATAAAAAAATTCCCACCTTTCTTTTCTGTAATCCCGCCGTAAGGTCCCCTTCCCTACTCTCCTTGCAAATGCCAATGGCGTAAGCCATCCCGGGCCGTTGCGCGAGGCCCGGGTCAACAAGGAGGAGAGCAATGAAAGGACGTGGTCTTGCTGCGGGTCTTCTTGCAGCGTCCCTGGCCGCGCTCGGCGCGGCTCACGAGGCCAGTGCGCAGAGGCAGCCGCCGATTCCGGCCGGCTGCAATGCTGTGACCTATGCCGACGTAGTAGCCCTCGACCAGCCGTTTTCGTGGAACCGCTTCGGCGCGATCGAGCCGCAGGGGATGATGTACGCCCTGCGCCGCGACGTGGTTCCCACCAGCGACCCGGACGGCCTGCCGGATCCGGGAATCGTCTACACCCTGACCGCCGGCCAGGTGACCCTGCGCCGCGACAAGCGCCCCCGGCCGCTGGTGCTGCGGGTCAATGCCGGCGACTGCCTGCACGTCACCTTCACCAACCTGCTGTCGCCGACGGTGGCGAGCGGCAAGGACGAGCAGCCGGCGACCCGCAACGCCTCCATGCACTTCGTGGGCATGGAAGCGGTGCAGGGGATCTCCGACATGGGCGCCAACGTCGGCAACAACCCGGCTTCGGGCAACGGCGTCGTCGCTCCCAACGGCAGCATCGACTACTGGCTGTACGGCGTGAAGGAGGGGACCTACACCTTCTACAGCACCGGCGCCATGACCGGCGGCGAAGGGGACAGCGGCAGCATCTCCTCGGGCCTCTTCGGCGCGGTCAACGTCGAGCCCGCGGGCTCCGTCTGGTATCGCAGCCAGGTGACGCGCGACGACCTCGACCTCGCCCGCACCGACGTCCACAACTCCGCCGTGGACAGCTTCCCGACGATCAACTACGCCGCGGTCTATCCCGCCGGCCACCGCTACGCCGGCAAGCCGATCCTGCTGATGAAGAGCGGCAACGAGATCGTGCACTCCGACCTGACGGCGATCATCGCCGGTCCCGCCCCGACGTACCTGCTGAGCGGCATGACCAGCACGAAAACCTATCCGAACCGCGATCAACCGTTCCGCGAGTTCACCATCATTTTCCATGACGAGATCGGCGCCGTGCAGGCCTTCCCGCAGTTCGAGACCGATCAGCTCCACTTCACCCTGCACAGCGTGCGCGACGCCTTCGCCATCAACTACGGCACCGGCGGGGCCGGCGCCGAGGTGCTGGCCAACCGGGTCGGCGTCGGTCCGGCCCGTGACTGCCCGGAGTGCAAATACGAGGAGTTCTTCCTTTCCTCGTGGGCCCTGGGCGATCCGGCCATGGTCGTCAACCGGCCGGCGAACGCCCCCTGCACGGCGGCGCAGATTCAGGCCGGCAACACCGCCTGCTACTCCACGGGGAGCAAGGCCACCATCGCCTATTATCCGGACGATCCCTCGAACGTCTATCACAGCTACATTTCCGATCACGTCAAGTTCCGCAACGACCACGCGGGCAGCGACGACCATCACATCTTCCACCTCCACGCCCACCAGTGGCTGCACTCCCCGTTGAGCGACGGCTCCTCGTACAAAGACAGCCAGTCGATCGGCCAGGGCGCCGGCTATACCTATGAGATCGCCTACGGCGGCAGCGGCAACCGCAACAAGACGGTGGGCGACTCGATCTTCCACTGCCACTTCTATCCCCACTTCGCGCAGGGGATGTGGAGCCTCTGGCGCTCGCACGACGTGCTCGAGCTGGGCACCCGCATCGACGCCAGCGGCAAGCCCGTGGCCGGCGCCCGCGCCCTGCCCGACAACGAGATCGTGACCGGTACGCCGATCCCCGCGATCGTCCCCATCCCGGTCCTAGCCATGGCACCCTTGCCCGGGCCGGTCTCGATCGTCGCCGGCCAGGTGTCGCTGCCGGCCACGATCACCCAGAACCCCGGCTATCCCTTCTTCATCCCCGGCCTCGCCGGGCGCCGGGCGCCGCATCCGCCGCTCGACTTCGCCTTGAACGCCGGCGTGCCGATCGACGGCGGCCTGCCTCGCCACGTGGTGATCAACGGCACGGCGGCCAGCACGCAGACGCGCTTCGACTTCGAGAAGACCATCCTGACGGCGAACGTCAAATGGCTGGGCGAGGCCGGCGAGCCCGTCGAGCAGGTGGCGATGAACTTCCATCACACCCCGGGCGGGTTCGCCACCGTGACGCCGCTCGGCGCGCCCGGGACCTTCAAGGTCAACGGCCACCCGGGCCAGCACGGCGCTCCCTACGCCGATCCCTGCTTCGACGACGCCGGCAACGCCATCACCGACGTGCGGTACTACAAGGCGGCGGACATGCAGCTCGACGTCAAATACAACAAGGCCGGCTGGCACTATCCGCAGGCCCGCATGCTCGCCCTGTGGGGTGACGTCTCGGCCCTGCTCGCCGGCACCAAGGCGCCGGAGCCGTTCTTCTTCCGCGCCAACAGCGGCCAGTGCATCGAGTTCTGGCACACCAACCTGGTGCCCAACAAGTACGTGGTGGACGACTTCCAGGTGACGACGCCGACCGACGTCCTGGGCCAGCACATCCACCTGGTGAAGTTCGACGTCACCTCCTCCGACGGCAGCGGCAACGGCTGGAACTACGAGGACGGCTCCTTCGGCGGCGAAGAGGTGCAGGAGCGCATCTGCGCCATCCGCCAGGCCCAGCCCGGCCGCTGCGGCGAGCCGGTGGGCGGCTGCAAGTTCGCCGGCACCGCCACCACCAACTGCCCGCTGCCCAAGGTCCACCCCTTCTTCACCCAGACCCGCGACGCCGACTGCAACGGCGTCAACGACTTCCTCGGCGCGCAGACCACCGTGCAGCGCTGGTGGGCCGATCCGATCACCAACCAGGACGGCACCAAGCGCACCCTGCGCACCATCTTCACCCACGACCACTTCGGACCCTCCACCCACCAGCAGACCGGTCTCTACGCCGGCCTGGTGATCGAGCCCGCCGGCTCGCTCTGGTTCCACAACGAGACCGGCACCCAGCTCGGCACCAACAGCGGTCCGGGCCTGACGCAGGACGGCGGCCCCACCACCTGGCAGGCGGTCATCGAAGGCTCGGCCGTCAAGGACAACTACCGCGAGTTCATGATCGAGTTCGCCGACTTCCAGCCCATGTACACCCCGGGTGGGCCGCTCTGCCCGAACCCGAGCCTCTCGGTCGGCTGGACCGACCTCACCCGCGCCGTCAACCCTCCCGGCCGCGCGGAGGACGGCCTGCCGTTCCTTTACGCCAAGCCGGTGCAGTGCCCGGTGCCCGACGGCAGCGGTACCTTCCTGGCGCCGCCCTGCCCCGAGGCCGTCTCGGCCGACGACATCGGTCTGATGACGGTCAACTACCGCGACGAGCCGGTCGGCTTGCGCGTCAGGAACCCCACCACCAACCTGCAAGCCAATGGCAAGAAGGGTGACCTCTCCTTCGCCTACCAGTCGCGCACCGATCGCGCCGACGCGGCGTTCAACGTGCAACCGGCCTTCTACCCGCCGCTGACCGGCGACCTCACCCCGGGCGATCCGTACACGCCGCTGCTGCGTTCCTTCGAGGGTGACCAGGTGAAGATCCGCACGCTCGTCGGCGCCCACGAGGAGCCGCACAACTTCAGCGTGCACGGCGTCAAGTGGCTCTTCGAGCCCGACGACGCCGACTCCGGCTACCGCAACTCGCAGATGGCCGGCATCTCCGAGTGGTTCGACTTCGAGATTCCGCGCATCCCCAGCCTGGTCTCGGGGACCTCGGCGGACATCCTCTACACGCCCAGCTCCGCCACGGAATCGCAGTGGACCGGCGCCTGGGGCCTCATCCGCGTCTACCGCAACGACACCACGGCCTCGCCTTCGACGGCCAAGTTCTCCTTGAAGCCGCTGGCGAGCTACAACCCCACGGCGAGGTCGGCGACGCCCGACGAGGTCTTCGACACCATCCCCGCCAGCCAGGCCCAGACGGAAGGCGTCCCCGGCGCCGACGTCAGCCCCGGCACGGCGACCCCACAGAGCGAGGGGGGCTCCGGCGGTACGGTGACCGCGGCTCAGCCCGGCAGCAGCATCCGCATCGCCTGCCCGGTGGGGGCGCCCCGCCGCACCTACAACGTCGTCGCCGTGTCGGCCGCCGAGGTCCTGAAAGCCGATCCGATCGGTCTCGCGGGTTTGGTCTACAACCCGCGGGCGGCCACCGTCACGGGTCCCAACGGCTCCTTCTCCGGGCCGCTCTTCGACCCCACGGCCATCATGTTCGTCTTCGCCAGCGACCTTACCTACGTGGGCTCGCCGGCCCGCCCGCGGCTCAACCAGAACGTGCGCCGCGAGCCGCTCATCCTGCGCGCCAACGCGGGGGAGTGCATCAAGGTCTCGCTGTACAACGACATCTCCTCGAAGTACTCCGACGCCCCGGGCTACACCGGCGTCAACATGATCGTGCCCGACTTCAACCAGAACCAGGTGGCGCCGTCGATGGAGGTCAGCCTCCATCCGCAGCTCGTCTACTACGACGTGCAGCGCAGCGACGGCTCGAACGTTGGCTTGAACCCCAGCAACTTCGGCCGCCAGAGCGCGGCGATCGGCGAGACCCGGACGTACTACTGGTACGCCGGCGACGTCAAGGGCTCCACCACCGTCGCCATCGAGTTCGGGGCGACGGGCCTGACTTCGTCCGATCCCATCAAGCACTCCAACAAGGGCGCCATGGGCGCTCTCCTGATCGAGCCGGCGACCTCGACGTGGGCGCTCGATACGGACTCGAACCTCAAGACCACCCGCGCCGCCGCCACGGTGAGCTCTTCGACCGGCGCCTTCAAGCCGTTCAAGGAATTCGCCTTCGTCATCCAGGACGACGTCAACCTCCAGTTCGCCGGTGGTACGCCGGTGCCGAACCTGGACGTGGACGACGACCCGGAAAACAGCGGCCAGAAGGCCATCAACTACCGTGCCGAGCCCCTCTGGTACCGGGGCGGCTGGGGACCGGAAACGCCGATCACCGGCAACGGCCCGGGCTTCACGACGCGCCAGTTCACCCAGTTCGACCTACTGCTCCACAACAGTTGGGTGGGGGGCGATCCGGAGACGCCGGTGTTCCAGGCGAGCGCCGGCCAGCCCCTCCGCTTCCGCGTGGTGCATCCGTCGGGTCACACCCAGGCGCACGTCTTCGAGGCGCAGGGGCACCCCTGGCCGGAGCGCCCCTACGTCCTGGGCACCAATTCCACGCAGATCGGCAACAACTCCATCTCCGAGCTCTTCGGCACGCGCGGCGGGGTAGGTCCCACCGACCACTTCGACGCCCTCATCCCCGATGGCGCCGGCGGCAAGTTCAAGATCACCGGCGACTACCTGTGGCGCGATTATCCGGGTCCGCGGCTCGACGCCGGGATCTGGGGGATCCTGAGGGTCGTGCCCTAGAAGGTTTTCCGAAGCTCCATGCCCTGCAACACTCCGGCGGCCGGATCCTCCCCGGCCGCCTCTTTTTTACTCCCCCGGAAACCCCACCTGCCGCTCCTTCGGGAGCGTGCCCTCTTCCTTGCGGATCCGTTCCAGCAGGCCTGCATGCTCCTCGGTGACGTCGAGGGTGGCGCCGGAAAGGAGGAGGAGCTGGGTGCCGCGGCCGTGGCGCTCGGGCGGCGCCAAGCCGATGATGGACTCGGTGCGCAGCCAGACGTCGCGGTTGGGGCTCTGGGTGACCTGGATCCACGGCATTCCCTCTCTCCTTCTCACGTAGTTTGAGACGCGAACGGTATCGCCCGTCCGGCCCTCAGAGCTTCACTCCCGGGTCCGCGTTCGAGGCGAAGCCCAGGCGGTGCATCTCCTCCAGCACCTCTGCAAAGAGGTCGAAGAGCTTCTTCAGACGCTCGACGTCCCGGATCACCCCCACGACCTGGAAGTGGAGCTCGTCCACGCCGTCGGGGAAGCGGTGGCAGAAGTACCCCTCGTCATCCTTGAGCTCCAGGCGGATCTGGGGCTGCTCCGCGATCAGCCGCCGGATCTCCGCATTGGCGAAGAGGGCCTTGACCTTGGTCTCGTCGTTCCCCTGCACGATGAAGTCGTCGTCGAACTGGCTGGAGTAGCCGACCTCGATGTCCTGCATCCCCAGCATCTTCCCCAAGCCGCTGAAGACGCTCTTGCGGTAGATCCGGAAGCGGAACTTGTCCGGGCTGACGAAGGGCGCCCGCATCCGGGTGTAGGTGACGTGGGAGTGGCCGGTCGAGACGGTGTAGACGTCCAGGGTGATGGCCCACCCCTTCACGTGCGCCTGGACCTTGTCCCCCTTCCAGAAGCCGCCGTCGATGAAGTCGGCGCCGATTTCGGTGCAGAGCTGCTTCCAGACCTCTTCGCGTCTCGGGCCGAATACGCCTGCCAGAAAGCTCATCTCGTCGCTCCTCCTCCTCTAGGGCCGGTCCGGCCTTATTAGACCACGGGATCGGACCGCCCGCAGCGAGGTGACAATTCTTAGTAGAGCCCTGTGCGAATTTTTGCTAGAGCAGAAACACAGGGCTGGAGGGGCTGAGGACCTTGTCAGTGACGGAAGGGGCTGACACTCCCTGACACCGCCGGACAGGGCTGACACGGGTTGCGCGCGCTAAGATTTCAGGAGCTACTTACACTACGAAGCCGGGAGGAGTGGCGGATTTTCAAACGGGGTCCTTGGCGATTGGGAAGACCTCGTCCGGGTGTGCCCAGCGCATGGGGAGCCCGGGGGCGGCGGACCGGGCTTCCGCGAGGGTGACCTGGGGATCGAAGGTGGGCCAGACGTGGGTGACGGCGAGCTCCCGGGCGCCGGCCCGGAGGGCGGTTTCGGCCGCCTGGCGCGCCGTGAGATGGACGGGAGCGCCGGCCTTTCCCTCCTGGTAGGTGGCCTCGCAGAGGAGCAGGTCGCTCCCCTGGGCAAAGCCCGCGAGGTCGGCGTTCGGCCCGGTATCGGCCGAGTAGGTGAGGGTGCCGGCGCTGGTCTCCACGCGGATGGCGAGGGTATGGCCGGGGTGGTCCGTGCGCAGGAAGCTCAGGCGGAAATCGCCCGCCGTTACAGGGTTTCCCTCGTCCACGGCCTGGAACGGAAAGGTCTCGGCGAGACCTTTCGCGCCGTCCGGCCCCAGCAGCCCGCCGAGGGCTTCGAGCGTGCCCGGAGGCCCGTAGAGAGGAAGCTGGAGGGCGCCGTCCACCCGGTAGCGCAGGGCGACCTGAAGAGGGTACAGGTCGGCGCAGTGGTCGGGATGGAGGTGGCTGAGCACGACGGCGTCGATCCGGGTGAAGTCGGCCAGCCGCTGGAGAACGGCGAAAGTGCCGTTGCCCGCGTCGATCCACAACCGGGCGGCGGCGTGCTCCAGGAGGAAACCGGAACAGGGATTGTCCGGGGCGGAGTAGCCGCCGGAGCTGCCGAGGACGTACAGGCGCATGCTCGAACCTCCCGCCGGAAGGATATCCCAGAGAGGTCCGCAGGGTGGAGATTCTTACAAAAGCCCTCTTACGCTCTGCAACCCGCCCTCTGGCATTCCGTATGCACAGTAAGGGGTGCAGCATCGATCCGTGGTAGCTCAGCGGAACCCTGAAAGGGGGACACCATGCAGGACCGTAGCTGGAGGCAGCAACGGCAAGAGGGTAGGACTGAACGTCACGCCGTCGTCATCGGCGGCAGCATCGGCGGCATGCTCACGGCGCGCGTGCTGGCCGATCATTTCGATCAGGTCACCATCGTCGAGCGCGACCTGTTGCCCGAGGGGAATGAGAACCGGCCCGGGGTGCCCCAGGCCCGCCATCTCCACTTCCTCTTCAAGCGTGGGCTGATGGTCGCCGAGGAGCTCTTCCCGGGGGTCACCGCCGACCTCCAAGAGGCGGGAAGCCATCTCCTCGATCAAGGCGGCGACTTCCGCATCCTTTATCGCTCGGGGTGGTCGCCGCGCAAGCCGATCGGCCTTGAGTTCTGTACTTTCACCCGGCCCCTTTTCGAGGCCACCGTGCGGCGGCACCTGATGACCAATCCGAAGGTCGTCCTCCGCCAGGGCTTCGAAGTGGCCGGGCTCGAGCTGGATGAGAGCAAAGAGAACGTCGAAGGCGTCCGGCTGCGGTCGCGCCACCGCGATCCCAGCGTACCGGCCGAAGAGATCCTGCTGCCCGCCGAGTTGGTGGTGGATGCGAGCGGCCGCGCTTCCCGGGCGCCGGAGTGGCTGGAGGCCGCGGGCTACGAGAAGCCGGAGGAGACCGTCGTCGACGCCTTCTGGGGCTATGCCACCCGCCTCTACGAGCCGGTGGAGGAGTATCAGAAGGACTGGAAGACCCTCTTCATCATGAATCGTCCCCCCTATCAGCCGCGGGCGGGGATCATTCAGCCCGTCGAGGGGAACCGCTGGATCGTCACCATCGCCGGGGTGATGCACGACTATCCGCCGACGGACGAGGACGGTTTCCTGCAGTTCGCCCGCAGCCTCTCGTCGCCGGAGCTCTACCGGGCGATCCAGAAGGCCCGCCCGCTGTCGCGCATCTGGGGGTACCGGCGCACGGAGAACCGGCTGCGCAGTTACGAGAAGGCGCGGCTGCCGCGGGGGTTCGCGGCGCTGGGCGACTCGGTCTGCGCCTTCAATCCGGTCTACGGCCTGGGGATGACCCTCACCGGTCTGGAGGCGCTGGAGCTCGGCAAGTGCCTGCGCTCCGGCCGCGGGACGCTCGACAACCGGCGGTTCCAGAAGCGGGTCGCCAAGCTGGTGGCCGGCCCTTGGGCGCTGACCACGGGCGAGGACATGCGCTGGCCCACCACCGAGGGGGGCAAGCTCACCGCCCAGGTGAGGTTCATGCACTGGTACGTCGAGCAGGTGATCCGCCTGATCCCCCAGAGCGGCGAGGTGTTCCGCCGCTTCCAGGAGGTCAACCACATGATGAAGTCGCCGGCGGCTCTGTTCCATCCGTCTGTACTGGGGCGGGTGGTGCGGCAGGCCTTCGGACCACGCCGGGTGGTCGCGAGACCCAAGGAGGCTACGGCGCGGGTGCCCGCGGCGACAGCCACGTCGACGGTGACGGTTCGCCGTTGACGGCTCCAAAAGGGGGAGGGGACCGATCATCCTCTCCTTCTTTGGGCGCCGGCCGGCCAGCAACACCGGCCGGCGCCCCCTCCCGTTTTCCTTGGCGCTTTCCTACGGCGCCGTCGTCCGCTGAATCAGGTCCACCACGTCCTGCTTGAGCTTCTTGTGATCGGCCTTGCGGATGTACATCATGTGGCCGGCCAGGAAGAGCTCGTTCCTGACGTTGCCCCGCAGCTCCTTCGGCAGACCCAGGTGCTCCTTGGTGAAGATGGAATCGAAGAATGGGGTGGCGAGGTCGTAGACGCCGCTGGCCATCAGCACCTGGAGGCGGGGGTTGTGGGTGATCGCCCGCCGCAGGTATTCGCCGACGTTCACGTACTGATTGGTGAAGTCGTCCCAGCTCCACGGCCAGACGTTCCCCCGCCGCTCGTAGGGCAGGTCGCTCTCGAACTTGAGGTCGCGCCTGAGGTAGTCGTTGACGGCCGCCACGTAGGGTCCGTCGAGGTCGGTGCTGGCCGGGTCGTACTCCGTCTCCTCGCCCACCGAGTCGATATCACGGCCCGTGAAGCGGGTGTCGAGCCGCCCCACGGTCTTCCCCTGGTCGCGCAGCAGCTCCTTGGTGAAGCGATCGATCTCGATGCAGAGGTTCGAGCGCTCGACGTAGGCGGGGGAGAGGCCGGAGTAGCGCGCCACACGGGCGGCGATCTCCTTGCGGCGCTCCTCGGGCAGGCGGTCGCCCAGCACCAGGGCCTGGGCATAGTCGCCGAGCACGAACGTCTCCACCTCGTCCAGCGTCTTCATCAGGTCGCCGGAAAGCTCGGGCGGCAGCTTCTTGTGGTACCAGGCCGTGGCGGCGTAGGTGGGGAGGTGGATCAGGCAGGGGGTGTCGTTGCCGGGGTGGAAGTCCTGGTCCTGCCAGTTGAGCACGGAGGAGATGAGGACGACGCCGTTGAGCTGCATGCCGTAGCGCTCGGCCAGGTGATAGGCGAGGCCGGCCGCGCGGGTGGTGCCGTAGCTCTCGCCGGCCACGTACTTGGGGCTGGCCCAGCGCTGGTTGCGGGTGGTCCACAGACGGATGAAGTCGGCCACCGATTCCACGTCCTTCTGCACGCCGTGGAACTGCTTCGGGTCCTGACCCGGGGCCGGCCGGCTGTAGCCGGTGCTCACCGGATCGATGAACACGAGGTCCGTCGCGTCCAGGATGGAATTCTCGTTGTCCACCAGGTGCCCGGGGGTGGGGCCTACGTTCCACCCCTCGTCGCTCCGTGCCACGATCTTCGGCCCGAAGGCGCCCATGTGCACCCAGAGGGCCGCCGAGCCCGGTCCGCCGTTGAAGCTGAAGGTCACGGGGCGGGTCCCCGGGTCCTTCACCCCTTCCCGCGTGTAGGCGACGTAGAAGACCAGGGCCTTGACGGTGCCGTCGTCGTCCTTGAGCTGGAGGGTGCCGGCGGTGGCGGTGTAGGGAACCGCCTTGCCGTCCAGGGTGATCGAGTGATGGGTGACGGCGGTCTTCTCCTCCGGCGGCGCTTTCGGGGGCGGCGGCGCTTCCGCCTTGGCAGCGGGCTTGTCCGCCGCGCCGGGCGGTTGCGCCGCGAGGGGCGCGGCCGCCAGGAGCACGGCGAGGAGAAGGCAGAGCAGAGCGAGGGATCGTTTCATTAGACGGGACCTCCGGTTCGTGAGTCTCGGAATCCTACGCGAATCGCGGCGGGAGGTTTACGTGGTATTCTGAAAGTAACGTAGAGTCATCAGAAAAATTCAGAATAACGGCGAGGCCGAGGCCCGGCCGGACGGAGGGAGCCGAGCTCATGTCCGATCAAGAAAACGACCTTCTCAATCCAGACACTCCTGCGCTCAGCCGGCGCGGGTTTCTCGGCGGGCTCGGGGGAGCCGCGGCCGCCATGGCGACGGGAGTCGCCGGAGTTGCGGCGCTCGAGCCCCTCGCAAACGCCGCCGGTGGACCCGGCCTGGACGTCACGACCGAAGCTTCGCTCACGCCCGTCCGAGCGCGGCGCAATGCCTGCTGGGCGGTCCGCAAGGACCAGGCCGACTACTGGTGGCAGCGGGGCATCGTCAATCACCCGACCAACGGCGACGAGGCGCGCTATCCGAGCCGGATCGCCAACTACACCAAGAGCATGCCCCACAACTCCTTCGGCGAGGTCGACCTGGACGCCTACGACAGCTTGCTCAAGGCCATCAAGTCCGGCAAGTCGACGGACTACGACGCCATGATCCTGGCGCCCGGTGCCCGCAAGCAGACCAGCCCGCAGTGCGGCCTGGCCTTCGACATGGAGGGAGTGGACAGCCACGGCGTGGCGGTGCCCCCTCCCCCGGCGCTGGCCAGCAAGGAGCAGGCCGGCGAGATGGTCGAGAACTACTGGATGGCGCTGCTGCGCGACGTCAACTTCCTCGACTACGGCTCCTCGCCGGTCGCGGCGGCGGCCGCCGCCGACCTGAACACTTTCGGCGCCGACTACAAGGCTCCCCGGGACGCCAGTGGCAAGGTGACGCCCCAGAATCTGTTCCGGGACATCGCTCCCGGCACCACGGCCGGCCCCTACATGTCGCAGTTCATGTGGCTCAACACCCCGTTCGGCGTCGAGTTCGTGGAGCGGAAGATGTGGACGCTTGCCGCGGGCTCGGACCACATGCAGTCCTTCGACGAATGGAAGGCGGTGCAGAACGGCCTGGTGCCGGAGAGCCAGTCGTTCCTCGGCGCGCGGCGCTACGTCATCAACGGCCGCGACCTTTCGGCCTGGGTGCACATCGACGTCCTCTTCCAGGCCTACTTCAACGCCTGCCTGATCCTCATCACGCCGCCGGACACGTCCGACGTCGGCGGCGGCATCGGCTGCCCGTTCAATCCCGGCAACCCCTACCTCGGCAACCCGACGCAGGACGGCTTCTGCACCTTCGGCCCGCCGGCCGCCAAGGCCCTGATGTGCGAGGTCGCCTCCCGCTGCCTCAAGGCCACCTGGCACAAGAAGTGGCAGGTCCACCGCCGCCTGCGGCCCGAGGCGATGGGCGGGCTGGTGGAGGTGCACCTCAACCAGTCGCCGGGCCGCTACAACGGCGCCCTGCATCCAAGCCTCTTCAGCGCCACGGTGCTGGACCAGATCGCCACCTACAACGGCGGCCCCGCCCTGCTGCCGATGGCGTTCCCCGAAGGGTCGCCCACCCATCCGTCCTACACCGCCGGCCATGCCACGGTGGCGGGCGCCTGCGTCACCGTACTCAAGGCGATCTTCGACACCGAGAACCGCCCCATCCCGCATCCGGTGGTTCCAACCCCCGACGGCTCGGCCCTGGTGCCCTACACCGGCCCGGCGCTCACCATCGAAGGCGAGCTCAACAAGCTCGCCTCCAACATCGCCACCGGCCGCGACATCGCCGGCGTCCACTGGCGCAGCGACACCTTCAGCTCCCTGCGCATCGGCCAGGCGGTCGCGATCAGCATCCTGCAGGAGCAGACCAAGATCCACAACGAGGCCGATCCCTTCTACGTCTTCCGCGGCTTCGACGGCGAGCGGATCCGGGTCGAGAAGGGCAACGTCACCATCTCCTGAGGTTCGGGGCACGGTTGACGGCTCCGTCTCCCTGCGCTATGAAGCGCGGGGAGACGCTCCTCCTTTCCTTCAACGTCTGATCCCGGGAGAACCCACATGCACCGACTACTGGGAATCGTCGCGCTCGCCGTACTGACGTTGGCGCCCCGGCCCGCTGCTGCCGCCGGCTCGGTCGATCCGGACCTCCTGGCCGGCCTGGCGCCGCGCTCCATCGGCCCGGCCACCATGAGCGGCCGCGTCACCGCCATCGAAGCGGTCGAATCCAACCCGGACATCCTCTATGTAGGCGCCGCCACCGGCGGTCTCTGGAAGTCCACCAACGGTGGTCTGACCTTCGCCCCCGTCTTCGACGACCAGCCGGTGCACTCGATCGGCGCCCTGGCCATCAACCAGGCCCATCCGGACATCCTGTGGGTGGGCACCGGCGAGGGAAACGTCCGCAACAGCACCTCGATCGGCGATGGCGTCTATCGCTCGCTCGATGGCGGCAAGACCTGGGCTCACCTGGGGCTCGAGAAGACGGAACGCATCCCCCGTCTCGTCCTCCATCCGAGCAACCCGAACGTCGCCTGGGTCGCCGCCCTCGGGCAGGAGTGGGGGGAGAACCCCGACCGAGGCGTCTACAAGACGGTCGACGGCGGCAAGACCTGGCGCAAGGTGCTCTACGTCGACGAGCGCACGGGCGCCGCCGACCTGGTGATCGATCCCGCGAACCCCGAGAAGCTGTTCGCGGCAATGTGGGACTACCGGCGCTGGCCCTGGGGGTTCCGCTCCGGCGGACCGGGCTCGGGGCTCTACGTCTCTCGCGACGGCGGCGAGACGTGGAAGCGCTACACGGAGGACGATGGCCTGCCCAAGGGGGACCTGGGACGGATCGGCCTCTCCATCTCGCGCTCCAATCCAAATATCGTCTATGCCCTGGTGGAGGCGGAGAAGAGCGCCCTCCTGCGCTCGGCGGACGGCGGCCGGACGTGGGAGAAGGCCAACGAGGACCACCGTACGGCCGAGCGGCCGTTCTACTACTCCTACGTCAAAGTCGATCCTGCCTGGCCGAACCGGCTCTACAACCTGACGGCGCGGCTCATGGTCTCCGACGACAGCGGCAAGAGCTTCCACCTCCTCGGCCGCTCGCGCGAGATCCACGGCGACTATCACGCGATGTGGATCGACCCGCACGATCCCGACCACATCGTGGCCGGCGAGGATGGCGGCGTCGGCGTCAGCCGCGACCGCGGCGAGACCTGGCAGTTCGTCAGCACCCTCCCCCTCGGCCAGTACTACCACGTGGCCGTGGACATGGACACGCCTTACCACGTCTACGGCGGCCTGCAAGACAACGGCTCCTGGCGCGGTCCGAGCTCGGTGTGGGAATTCGGCGGTATCCGGAGCTACCAGTGGGACCCGGTGGGCGGCGGCGACGGCTTCGAGACGCTCCCCGATCCCCAGGACTCGATGGCCGGCTACTCCGAGTCGCAAGGGGGCGAGGTCGTCCGCTGGAACCTGCGCACTCGCGAGTCGCGCGCCATCAAGCCGGCGGACCCGGCACCAGGCAGTGGCCTGAAGAAGCTCCGCTTCAACTGGAACGCCGCCCTGGCCGTCGACCCCTTCGAGCCGGGCACGGTCTACCTGGGCAGCCAGTACGTCCACAAGTCCACCGACCGCGGCGCTTCCTGGACGATCATCAGCCCGGACTTGACCACCGACAAAACGGAGTGGCAGCAGCAGGCGAAGAGCGGCGGCTTGACGATCGACGCCAGCGCCGCCGAGAACCTGACGACCATCCTCCAGATCGTGCCGAGCCCCAAGGAAAAGGGGGTGATCTGGGTGGGGACCGACGATGGCCGCCTCCACGTCACGCGCGACGGCGGCAAGACCTGGACGAGCCTGGAGAAGAACGTCCCCGGTGTGCCGGCTAACACCTGGATTCCCCATATCCGTGCCTCGAAGTTCGACGCGGCCTCGGCCTTCGTGATCTTCGACAACCACCGCCGCGAGGACTTCACCCCCTACGTCTACCGCACGGACGACTGGGGGAAGACCTGGAAGAGCCTGGCCACCAAGGACCTCCGGGGGTACGCGCTGTCGATCGAGCAGGACCCGGCGGACAAGGACCTCCTCTTCGTCGGCACCGAATTCGGCCTCTGGGTCTCTTTCGACGGCGGCAAGGGATGGATTCCCTGGAAGCACGGCCTGCCCACGGCGTCGGTGATGGACCTGGTGATCCACCCCCGCGACCTCGACCTGGTGATCGGCACCCACGGCCGGGCGCTCTACGTGCTGGACGACATCACCCCGCTGCGCGAGGTCACGCCGGAAGCCCTCGCCCAGCCCATCCACCTCTTCCCCAGCGCCCCGGCCCTGCTCCATCGTAGCCGGCCGGGAGGCGGAGTCCGGGGGGGCGGCGCCGGCGATTACCAGGGGGAGAACCGCCCCTACGGCGCCCTCATCACCTATTCGCTGAACGCTCCCGGCCTTCCTGTGCAGGACGAGGAGAAGGAGCGCGCCCGCAAGGAAGCCGAGCGGGCCGCGGCCCGCGCCAAGGCGGCTCAGCCGGCGGCCGAGAAACCGGGCGCCACCACCAAGGAGGATCAGCCTCCGGGAGAGGAAGTGGCGGCCAGCGAGACGGGTCGGGGCCGGGACCGCGACTCGAAGGAGCCGAAGGTGGAGATCCGCATCACCGACGCCTCCGGTAAGCTGATCCGCAAGCTGGAAGGGCCAGCGAAGCTCGGCATCAACCGCGTCGCCTGGGACTTCGGCCGTGACTCGTTCCGCCAGCCGCCGCGGGAGAACCGGGGGTTCCGCGGCCGCGACTCGGGTCCCGCGGTGGGGCCGGGCACCTACAACGTGACCGTGAAGCTCAAGGACAAGGAAGCCAAGGGGGTGATCAAGGTCGAGCAGGACTCAGGCCTCCCCAACACCGAGGCCGACTGGCAGGCCCGCGAGGCCGCGATCGCCCGTGCCGGAGCGCTCCAGAACGCCGTGGCGGACGCCATCGTCCGCATCGGCGCCGCCAAGGACGACGTCAAGGTCGTGCTGAACAAGCTCGACGCCCGCCGCATGGAGCGGGAGCGCAACGCCGGAGTCATGAGCGGCGGCGGCAAGCCGGCGGACGATCCCGACCGGGCCCTGGGCAAGGCCGCCCGCGACCTCCAGAAGAAGCTGACCGAGGTGGAAAAGAAGCTCTGGGTGACGCCGGACACCAAGGGGCTCGTCCTCGACGAGACCGTCTCCTCCAAGGTGGACGAGGCCAACCGCGCTCTCGACTCCACCTGGGACCGCCCGAGCCCCACGGCCGAGGCCTACCTCGAGCAGGCCGAGAGGGAGACCAAAGCCGTCCTCGCCGACCTCAACAAGCTGTTCGCGGAGGACATCCCCGCCTTCCGCCAGAAGGTGGCGGGAGCGAAGCTGGACCTGCTGGCTTCGGTGGAGCCGGTGGAGGTGAAGTAGAAACGGGGTTTCGGCCCTCTCTCCAACTCGAAGAGGAGAGAGGGCCGTTTCAGGTCGAGGACGTCGCCGGCCTCTCCACCGAGGCGAAATGGATCAGGTTCGAGGGCTCCTCGGCGATCCATACCACCGTTCCCTAGGCGATCTGCTCGACGAAGGTCCTGAGAGCTCGCCGGGTCGGAAACGCCGTCAGATACTCAATCCGGACCCCCAGTTTCAGGGGCCCCTGGACAAGCTCCCGAAGCTGCTCGAGTCGAGTCGAATCGATCGGTCCGACGGAGGTCACGGTCTCGGCGATGACGAGCAGCCGCTCTTCGTCGTCGTAGAGGATTACGTCGGGTAAGGATTCTTGAACATCGATGGGCAGGTTCAACCGCCGCATCAGAGCGCGATCCTGGAAGCCGGCCCGCGGTGAGGTGTCCCCGAGGTAAAGGACCAAGGGTTGTCTCATAAGGGCAGGCGCGAGGACTTCGACCACCTCCCGTTCGAGCTCACTGTGAGGGCCCGGGCCAAGAAGGAAGGACTGATCTGCGGATAGCCGGACGAGCACGCCATCGCTCCGGCGCCCCCGCGTCTTCTTGCCGGTCTTACCGAGGCGGAGCTTCTGCACCAAGCGATTCCGGTCGGGTCCACTCTCTGCCGCGAGCAGGCTTGCAAGCTCGGCGCTCAGCCGATAGTAGGTGTTGGGATCGTTCGTCGTGAGCTGATGCCTGACCACCCATCTCGCATCGATCAGTGGACGGAGAGAGGTTTTCCGGTACGACTCACGCGTATTCTCTGCGACCTTGCGGCCGAAATCCTCCCGCACGAAGTTGAGGACGTCGTGAATGCGGGCGCCATCGGCAAGGCAGGAATGGCCCACCAGAAGACCTTCCCTCGGTCTGCGGTCGGCAAGCGCCAGCAAGGTGAGCGCCGTCTGATCCGAGATCGCGCTGGAGGGGAACCTCAACTCTCGAAGGAGCTCCTTGACGTCCTCAATCGTCACGCCGCGTCGCTCCGGGCACGGGGCTTTCTCGTAGGGCCTCCCGCAGGAAGCCGAGCTCGCTCTTGTCCAGGCCATAGGCTCGCGCCACCCGTTCGTTGAGCGCCCATTCGAGGTCCTCCCGTCCTGCGGAACCAGACTCTTCCATGCTCCCCACCAGGTCTGCGATCTCGGATTCGAACGCCCCTCTCGGAATCGGCAAGAGGTTGAGCTCGGTGGCCGACACCTGGGTATTGCCGTTCATGGAGCGGAACATGAATTCCACCACGTCCGAAGAGAGCACCCCAAGAAGGAACTCCAGGGCGACGGGAGTCCGCGGTGACGGTTGCAGAACGTTGAGATGGTTCTCGACGAAATACCTGCACGGCCGCGAGAATCTCGCCAAGCCGGCGACGATTCTCCGGGCTTGCTCGTCCGCCGTTACGCGCTGCACGAGAAGGCTCGGCCCGTAAGTGGCCAGGTGCTCCGTTTCCGGGTTGTCGGCGAGAAACGCGGGACGGCTGTCTCCCGCGCTCCCGAAAGCAAAGCGGAACCGGCACACGTCCGTGGCCCAGACGAGGGGGAGGGTGCCGACCCCTCCTCCTTGGCGAAGGAGCGGTTTTACCCGGTTCCACACGATAGGGCCCGTCCTAGCCGGACAGGCTATGGCAGAGCTGCCCAACAGGGGATGCCGGCCCACGATCTTTGTCGAGGATCGAATAGGTGCGCTCCCGGTCCGAGACGAACCAGACCGTCGTGCCGTTGAGCCTCCGCGCCACCTGCGACGAAGGAGCGGAGACGTGTGGCGGCCCGCCCTTCTCCAACTCGGCGATGGAGCGCACGATGGCCGTTCGAACCTGGCGACCTTCTTTCCTGTCGGGATCTCCGCGCCTTCGTTTGCTGAACACCAGGATCATGGTGCCCTGAAGCACTCGCGAGAAAACCCGCTTCCGGTCTGCGAAGAGAGCGATCTCCTCCAGCCACGTCTTCTCTTCGATCATGCGGCGCAGATTCTGGAAGTAGAGACCCGAAAGCATGGAGCGAGGCACGATGAATCCAAGCCGCCCTCCGGGCCGCAGCATCTCGATCCCGGCATGCAGAAACATCCCGTACGCATTGGGATGACCATAGATGGAGTCCGAGAAGGCCCGGCGGAGCTCCGGCGACATCTGTGCCAGCTTGCGGTAGGGAGGATTGCCCACGACGAAATCGAACGCACCCGCCAGCGGCGCCCCGGCGGCTCGGCTCTCCAAGAGCCCTAGCTCACCCAACTCGGCGGCGAGGCTGGAAAGCGTATCCCTTTGATGGATGGGCAGGGGCTCCGGAAACCGGCGCGGATTGGCGGCCATCCAACGCAGCACGGCCGGCGCCAACAGGACGCTCAGATTGAATCGGGCATACAGGCAGGCCATGGGATCGACGTCGATGCCCATGAAGCGGGCTCGCACGAGCAGGTACCATTCTTCGATTGGGACCGCGGCCCGGTGCAGAGCACTCAGGTACGTGCGGACGGCTTCGACCAGGAACACTCCGGAGCCACATGCCGGATCGCAGAGCCTCTTCTTCAGGACGCCTTCCTCTGGAAGATATCCCGAGGTCCGGAGGATGTACCGCGCGATCGGCGCCGGTGTCATGTACTGGCCGAGACCGCGACGGATCTCCTGAGGGACGAGATGGAGGTAGTCCTGGGGCTCGAAGTCATCTCCCCAGCCGGCTGTCTCAGGAGCTTCTCGCCTGCCGGAGAGGAGGTGGCCGGCCAGCTCGGGGGAGCTCAGCAGCTTGCCGCTCAGCTCAAAGAGCCGTTCTCTGCGCCAATGCAGTCCGAGCCGCGAGCTTTCCCAGCGGAGCCGCGCGAGGAGAGCTTCGCCCAGAGAGATCTCGAAGGTCTGCAGATCCAGGAGGGAAGAGGGGGTGGAGCTCATGGGTCCACTCAGATCCAAAGGATTGTGCCTCTCCAAAGTCTCCATTCACGAGATCATAGCGTAAGCTGGGCGTACCAGGCTCTCAGATCCCCACCACGATCTTCCCAAAATGCCCCCCCGCCTTCATGTGCTCGAAGGCGGCGCGGGTTTCCGCCAGGGGGAAGACGCGGTCGATCACCGGATGGAGCTGGTGCAGGGCGATGGCGCGGTTCAGGGCTTCGAAGGCCTCGCGGTGGCCGACGAGGATCCCCTGGACCCGTACGTTCTGCATGAAGATGAGCGGCAGGAGGACCTCGGCCGTGCTGCCGGCGAGGTTGCCGATCAGCGAGATCGTCCCGCCCATGCGCACGGACTGGAGCGACTGCTTCAGGGTGCCTCCGCCTCCGACCTCGACCACGAGATCGACCCCGGCGCCGCCCGTCAGCTCCTTGACCTTCGCGGCCCAGTCCGGGGTCTCGCGATAGTTGATCCCGTCGATTCCTTCAGGAGCGGCCAGCTCCCGGGCGCGGGCGAGCTTCTCGTCGCTGGAGGAGGTCAGGATCACCCGGGCACCGCGCAGTCGCGCGAGCTGCAGGGCGAAGAGCGAGACGCCGCCCGTCCCCTGGAGGAGTACGGTGTCGCCGGCCGTAACCCCCTGGAGGCAGGTCCAGGCCGTGACCGCGGCGCAAGGGAGGGTCGCCGCTTCCTCGTCGGTGAGGTGATCGGGGACCTTCACCAGTCCTTCCTGGTCGAAGACGGCGAGCTCCGTCAGCGTGCCGTCCAAGGGACCGCCGAGGGTGGAGCGGAGCTTCTCGCGCGTGGGCTCGCCCGCGAGCCAGCGCTGGGCGAAGATGCCGCACACCCGGTCGCCGGGACGTACGCGCGTCGTCCCCTCGCCCACGGCCACCACCTCGCCGGCACCGTCCGAGCAGGGGATGAGCGGCAGCTTCTGCTTCGGGTTGTACTTCCCCTCCACCATCAGCAGGTCGCGGTAGTTGAGGGACGCGGCGAGCAGGCGCACCAGAGCCTGGCCGGGTCCAGGAGCCGGGTCCGGCCGTTCCACGATCTCCAAATGGTCCAGCCCGAAGCCGCCGTGGATCTCCGCCGCCCGCATGGCGTCAACCCTCCAGCGCTTTCTGCATCTTCGCCTGGAGCTCGCGGGCCGTGCTCTCCGTGAGCTTCTGCGCCGGCCAGCCGATCCCCAGACCCTGGCTGCCGAATTTCGGGATGACGTGGAAATGGACGTGCATCACCACCTGGTGCGCCGCGGAGCCGTTGTTCTGCAGCACGTTGTAGGCCGTGGCACCGGTGGCGCGCATCACCGCCCGGCACAGCCGCGGCAGGACGCGGCCGATCGCCGCCGCCGATTCGTCCGAAAGCTGGTGGAGATGCGCCTTGCGCTCCTTGGGGATGACCAGCGTATGGCCTTCCGACAGCGGACCGATGTCGAGGAACGCGAAGACGTGCTCGTCCTCGTACACCTTCCAGGAGGGGATCTCCCCCGAGAGGATCTTGTCGAAGATGGTGGGCTGATGGTCGCTCATGGCGGCCTATTGTATGCCGCTCTGCTACCCTTCCCCGTCATGGCCACCCCCGATCCCCAGCCGTTCTGGAACGAGGCCGACAGCCGGGAGTTCATCGACTACGGCCCGATCTTCGTCCCCGATCGCGAGGAGCAGGTCGCCACCGTGGTGGACCTCGTCCCGGAGCCGGGCGGCGGCCTCGTGGTGGACCTCTGCTGCGGCGCCGGGCTCTTGACGGCGGCGCTCCTCGAGCGGTTCCCCCGCATCCGCGTCCTCGCCATGGACCTCTCGCCCACCATGCTGGAGCACGTGCGGTCGACCCTCGCGGTCCATGGGGACCGGCTGCAAACGCAGAGCTTCGACCTCGCGGACTCCTCCTGGCGGCGGTTCCCCGAGCCCGTTCACGCCTTCGTCAGCTCCCTCGCCATTCACCATCTGGACGGCGAGGGGAAACGCCGGCTCTTCCACGACCTGGCCGCGGCGCTCGCTCCCGGCGGCGCGATCGTGATCGCCGACCTGATCCTGCCGGTCTCGCCCGCAGGTCACGCCGCCGCCGCCAAAGCCTGGGACGAGGCCGTTCGCAAGCGGTCTCTGGAGGTCACCGGCGACCTCGTTCCCTACCGGGCCTTTCGGGAGGAGCGTTGGAATTATTACGTCGATCCCGATCCTGGCGACCAGCCCTCTCCCCTCCAGGATCAGCTCCGCTGGCTCGCCGAAGCCGGCCTCACCGGCGTCGAGGTCCATTGGTTGAAGGCCGGCCACGCCGTGTTCGGGGGGTTCCGCCCGGCGTGAAGAGGGCCCTCGAGACCTGGTAGCATAATTGCATTACCTCGTCGCCGTGCGAGGAGCCGTTGCCTTCCGACCCGTCCGTTCCCAGGGCGCCATTGGCGCCGGCTGGAGGCGCGCTTGGCGCCTGGCCGGCCATCCTGGCGTTGCCGCACTGTACGAATGTCACAAAGAAGAGTCCTATCCCCTTGACAGGGGGGAGAAGTCCGGTATCGTTAAGGGCGTGGACGTGAACGTTCCGCCCGACCAACCTCCGAGTACCGTGGACAGCCCGCCGTCCGTGGACTTTCGGATCGGGCTGTCTGCCACCGGCACCGCCTTCGCAGCGTTTCACCCCCAATCCGTAACCCTCGCCAGTGCAGTTTCCCGTAACCATTCCGGTTGCGGTGTCATCCCCTCCGGGTTGACGTACTAGCCGCCATGCGCACGGAGCCCCCTGGGGCACTCCCGCCGGATGAACGATCCGGCTGGGTCGTCTGCATTGGCGGCGGCTCGCCTTCGACTTCATTGCGTTTCCACAGAGGAGACTGGAAATGATGCAAGAGGCTTTCGCCTCGTACCCGGTCGCGACCACCCGGCGCGAGGAGGTCTGCGACGTCCTCGGCCTGCCCTTCGATCCCGATCACTGGAACGACTGGCGCTGGCAGATGCGCCACCGGCTCACCCGCCTGGACCAGTTCGAAAAGCTGCTGCGCCTGACCGAGGCGGAGCGGCGCGGGCTGCTGCTGGCGAGTGAAAAATTTTCCGTGGCGGTCACCCCCGAGTTCGCGACGCTGATCGATCCCCACGATCCGCACTGTCCCATCCGCCTTCAGGTCATCCCCCACGAGCACGAGCTGGTGGTGAGCCCCGGCGACATGACCGATCCCTGCGGCGAGGACGGCGCCTCGGTCGTCGAAGGGCTCGTCCACCGCTATCCGGATCGCGTCCTCTTCCTCGTCCTCGACACCTGCGCCGCCTATTGCCGCTATTGCACGCGCAGCCGCCTGGTGAGCCAGGGCGAGCTCGAGCCGCTCGGCCGGCGCATTGAGGCGGCCCTCGCCTACCTCCAGCAACATACCGAGGTGCGCGACGTGCTGCTCTCGGGCGGCGATCCGCTGCTCATGTCCGATCACACGCTCGATCAGCTCTTGGGCCGGCTGCGCGCGATCGATCACATCGACTTCCTGCGCATCGGCACCCGCATCCCGGGCTTCCTGCCGCAGCGCATCACGCCGGAGCTGGTGCGGGTGCTGCGCAAGCACCGCGTCTGGCTCTCCCTCCACTTCTGTCACGTCAAGGAGCTGACGCCCGAGGTGGCCGAAGCCTGTGACCTCCTGGCGGACGGCGGCATCCCCCTGGGCTGCCAGACCGTGCTGCTCAAAGGCGTGAACGACGACGCGGAGACGTTGCGCGACCTTTTCCACGGGCTGCTGAAAATCCGCGTCCGCCCCTACTACCTCTATCAGTGCGATCCCGTGCTGGGCACCGGCCACCTGCGGACCACGGTGGAAAAAGGACTCGATCTCATGGCCCAGCTCCGCGGTCACACCACCGGCTACGCCGTGCCGACCTACGTGATCGATGCGCCGGGCGGCGGCGGCAAGGTGCCGATCCAGAAAGAAACTCTCCTCGGCCACGAAGACGGCGTCTGGAGCCTGCGCAACTGGCAGGGCCAGACCTACACCTACGAAGACGTCGAGCGCTGAACGACATGCGACCCCTGCGCATCGGCCTGTGCTACGACCTGAAGGGGGATTACCTCGCCGCGGGGTTTTCCCCCGAAGCCGTCATGGAGTTCGACGAGGAGGAAACCGTCGCCGCCCTTGCTGCCGCGCTCGCCGGCCTCGGCCACCAGCCGGAGCGGGTGGGGCGCGGCGTGGAGCTGGCGCGGCGGCTGGCGGCCGGCGAGCGGTGGGACCTGGTGTTCAACTTCGCCGAAGGTGTGCGTGGCCGTTCGCGCGAGGCGCAGGTGCCGGCCGTCTGCGAGCTGTACGATCAGCCGTATACTTTTTCGGACCCGCTCACCTGCGCCGTCACCCTCGACAAAGCGCTCGCCAAGCGCCTGCTGCGCGATCACGGCCTCCCCACCGCCCCTTTCGCCTTGGTGGAAGAGCCTGGAGAGGCGGCGGCCGTGGACCTGCCGCTCCCCCTCTTCGTCAAACCGGTGGCCGAGGGGAGCAGCAAAGGAGTGACCGGCCGTTCCCGCGTCGAAACGCGGGACGAGCTCCCCGCGGCCTGCGCCGAGCTGATCGAAACCTTTCGCCAGCCCGTGCTGGTGGAGAGCTTCCTTCCCGGGCGGGAGATGACCGTGGGGATCGTGGGCAACGGCACGGGAGCGCGGGTGATCGGCGTCATGGAAGTCGTCTTTCGCGCCCACGCCGGCGCCGCCTACACCGCGGAGAACAAGAAGGAATATGAGACGCGGGTGGACTACGTGCTCCTGGACGGCGAGCCCCTCGCCCAGAGGGCGCGTTCCATGGCCCTCGCCGCCTACCGGGCCCTCGACTGCAAGGACCTGGCGCGGGTCGACCTGCGCTGCGACGCGGCCGGCGAGCTGCAGTTCCTGGAAGTCAATCCGCTCCCCGGCCTCCACCCGACCTACTCGGACCTCCCCATCCTCGCCGGCCGCGCCGGCACCTCCTACATCGAGCTCCTCGGCCAAGTCGTCGAGGCCGCCGCGCTGCGCTGGGGTCTGTGGACCTGACGGCCATTACCCGGGTCGTCATCGCCCACAACCCGGTGGGCGCGGAAGCGGACCCTTCGACCTCGGACGTGCTGGCCCAGGTGGAGCTGGTGGCCGCGGGGCTCGACGCCCTCGGCCTGCCTCATGAAACCATCGCCATTCCAGACTGGCGCCCCTGGGTCTCCCTGACCGCCCGGGCCGCTCCCGGCACCGCCATCTTCAACCTCATCGAAGCGCCCCCCGGCCGCCCTGGTGCCCTGCTGGGGGCCGCCGCGGCTCTGGAGCTGATGGGGCTCCCCTTCACCGGCTCCGCACCCGGCGTCCTCTGGGTGACGACGGACAAGCTCGCGACCCGCGCCGTCCTCGCCGCCGAAGGGCTGCCGGTGGCACCAGGGGGCCGGCTGGACCCGGACGCTCCGGACGTGCTCACCCGCATCCCGGGGCCGTGGATCCTGAAACCCGCCTGCGAGGACGCCTCCCTGGGACTGGAAGGCGATCCCGTCTGCGCCACCCCCGAGGCGGCCGTGGCGCGGGCTCGAGGACTCGCCGCGCGTTTCCCCGGCCAGGCCGTGGTGGCCGAGACCTTCCTCCCCGGCCGCGAGCTGAACGTCTCGCTGCTCGCGGGGCTCGCGGGGGATGTCGGCGTCGAAGTGCTCCCCATCGCCGAGATCCTCTACCAGGACTTCCCCGAGGGGATGAGCCGCGTCCTTGGCTACGATGCCAAGTGGGACGAAGACTCCTTCGCCTGCATCCACACCGTCCGCCACTTTCCGGATGACCCCTTGGACGCTCCCCTCCTCGCCCGGGCCGCCGAGCTCAGCCGCGCCGCTTGGCGGATCTTCGGATTGAAGGGATACGCGCGGGTCGACCTCCGGCTGAACGCCGCGGGCGAGCCGTGCATCCTGGAGGTCAACGCCAACCCCTGCCTGGCGGCGGACGCCGGTTTCATGGCCGCCGCCGGGAAGGCCGGTCTCACCGCGCGGGACGTGGTGGAGCGCATCCTGCGCGACTCCGTGCTCCCCGCTGCGGCCGCGGAAGTGCCTCCTTCAGAAAGGATTTCGATGGGAGATCGCCCCGGCGTCACCCTCCGCCGCGGCCTCGAAACCGCCGACCGCGCCCCGCTGGAGGAGCTGATCCGCGCCACCGGCTTCTTCAATCCCGAAGAGATCGACGTGGCGATGGAGCTGGTGGACGATCGCCTGGCGAACGGCGACGCCAGCCACTATCGCTTCCTGGTGGGAGAAGTGGACGGCGAGGTCGCGGGCTATGCCTGCTGGGGACCGATCCCCGGCAGCCGGGAGTCCGCGGACCTGTACTGGATCGCCGTCCACCCCCGCTACCAGGGCCGCGGAGTGGGAGCCGTCCTCCTCCGCGCCGCCGAAGAGTGGATGGCCGCCGCCGGCCGTCCGCGCGTCTACGTCGAGACCTCCACGCGTCCCCAATACGATCCCACCCGGGCCTTCTACCTCGCTTGTGGCTACCATCTCGCCGCCGAGCTTCCGGATTTCTACGCTCCCGGGGACGGCAAGGCGGTGTTCCTGCGGGTGTTGTCCCGCTAGATCTAGCTTTGAGCGCCGCCCGCCCAAGACCCTCATCACCCCGGCCCTCTTCTCCCGCCCCCTCCCGCCCCCCTCACCGGGAGAAGAGGGAGAACAGCCAAAAAAGGACGACAAGGACACCAAGGACAGGAAGGACGAACAGCGAGAACGCCCCGTCCGGGACCCCTTCTCCCGGTGAGGGGGAAGGCGAGGGGCGGGAGAAGGGGCAGGGGATGAGGGTCTTGGGCGGGGGCGCTCTGAGGCAAGTTAACGCCTAGCCCCCTAGCGCCGCGCCTCCGGGTTCAGGAAGGTCCCTTCCCGCAGCTCTTCGAAGGCCCGCTGGAGCTGCTCCTGGGTGTTCATCACGATCGGTCCGTACCAGGCCACGGGCTCCTCGAGCGGCTTGCCCGAGATCAGGAGGAAGCGGATCCCCTCGTCGCCGGCCTGCACGGTGACCTCGTCGCCGCGGTCGAAGACCACCAGCGAGCGGTTGTCCGCCTCGGAGGGAGGCGCCGTATCCGCCCAGCCCACCCCTTCCGTGGGCACCGCCAGGGGTCCGGAGGCGTTGCAGAACTTCCCCGACCCCGCGAAGACGTAGGCGAAGGCGTGGCGGGTGGTCTCGACGGGGAGGGTCTTGCGCCGGCCGGGAGCCACGGACACGTCGAGGTAGACCGGCTCCGCGGCGATACCGTCCACCGGGCCGCTCTTCCCCCAGAGGCTGCCGCTGACGATGCGCACGTGGGTGCCGTCGTCGTCCGTGATCTCCGGGATGTCCGCCGCCTTCACCTCCTGATACCGCGGCGTCGTCATCTTGAGAGCCGAGGGGAGGTTCGCCCACAACTGGAAGCCGTGCATCCGCCCGGCCGCGTCACCCTTCGGCATCTCCTGGTGGATGATCCCCCTCCCGGCCGTCATCCACTGCACGTCGCCCGGGGCGATGGCGCCCCGGTTGCCGAGGCTGTCGCCGTGCTCGACGGTGCCGGCGAGCACGTACGTAATGGTCTCGATCCCGCGGTGAGGGTGCCACGGGAAGCCGGCCAGGTAGTCCTCGGGAACGTCGTTGCGGAAATCGTCGAGAAGGAGGAACGGGTCGAAATCGGACGTATTGCCGAAGCCGAAGGCGCGGCGCAGATGCACGCCCGCTCCTTCCAAGGTCGGCTTGGATCGGACGAGACGCTTGACCGGTCGAATGGACATGTCAGCCTCCTAGGCCTTGCCCGGCGATCACCGGGCGCGCTCATACTGTACCGGCAAAGCGGGCGGCTGGCCCAATTCGCGCTGTGCCCTGAACGCCCAATAGGGATTCCGCAGCAGCTCCCGGGCGAGGATGACGAGGTCGGCGTCGCCGTTCCTCAGGATCTCGTCGGCCTGCCGCGGCTCGGTGATCAGGCCCACGGCACCGGTCCGGATGCCGGCCTCGTGGCGGATGCGCCGGGCGAAGGGCACCTGATACCCCGGGCCGATCGGGATGCTCGCCCCGGGCAGCGTGCCGCCGGAAGAGCAGTCGATCAGGTCCACGCCCGTCTCCGCGAGCCGCTTCGCGAGCTCGACGGTCTGCTCGATATCCCATCCACCCTCCTCCGCCCAATCCGTCGCCGAGACACGCACGAAGAGCGGCAACTCCTCAGGCATCGCCCCGCGTACGCCCTCCGCCACCCGCAACGTCAGGCGCATCCGGTTCTCCAGGCTGCCGCCATAGCGGTCCTGCCGGTGATTGCTGAGCGGCGAGAGGAACTCGTGCAGCAGATAGCCGTGGGCGGCGTGGATTTCGATCACCCGGAAGCCCGCAGACAGAGCGCGCCGGGCGGCGTTTTCGAACGCATTGACCACCTCGTCGATGCCGGCCTCGTCCAGCGGCACCGGAACCGGACTGCCGGCGTTGAACGGAATCGGGCTGGGTCCCACGACAGTCCAGCCCCCTTCTTCGGGCGATAGAAGGGGACGTCCGCCCTTCCAAGGTGGCTCGGTGCTGGCCTTGCGTCCTGCGTGGGCCAGTTGGATGCCGGCAACCGCTCCCTGCGAATGGACGAACCGCGCCACGCGGGCCAGGGGCTCGGCGTGCTCATCGCTCCAGATCCCCAGATCGGCGGGGGAAATCCGCCCCTCGCGAGTGACAGCCGTGGCCTCGGCGATCACCAGAGCCGCCCCGCCCACGGCGCGGCTCCCCAGGTGAACGAGGTGCCAATCGTTGCACATCCCCTCCTCGGCGCTGTACTGGCACATGGGGGACACGGCGATCCGATTGCGGAGAGCCACGCCGCGGAGGGTCAGCGGGCTGAGCAGGCCAGGAGTATCAGAAGGATGGTCGATCACGCTGCGGATGGTAGCGCAGAGAAGGCGCTTCGAGAGCCGACGCAATCGTCTTGACGGGTGGGATACTCCCAGCGTAAGATGGTTTCAATGCGGTACGCCGCAGGTGGATGGCCCCAACGGGCCAGCGGTGACAGGGCTCCTTGACGGAGCCCTTTCATTTTAGTCGAGCCAGACCTTTCCGTAACCTGCAATTCGGCGTGTATGGATTTGGCAGTTCATCTTCGGCCGCACGGCATCCAGGAGAGCGGAGCTGAAGTCCTCCGGCAGGTCCTCTCCGCGACGCTCAGCGATCATCTCGCGCTTGAAAGGGTAAGCCAATAAATCTGCGAGCTCCAGGCCCGCGATTGCGTGTTCCTTTTTTCTCAGCTTTATCTCTCCGCTGGTCAAGACGTTCCGGAATTGGTGCGGAAGCGGTAGCGTAGGGAAGCCGCGAAGCTTCCGCAGTCCCATACCGAGAGCCCGTAGGGCGGCAGACTGTAGAAGCCCAGGCCGTGAGCCCTGGGTTGGGCGCCGGCAGGACGAAATTCGTGTATCGCTCTCGTTTTCCCAGGGTTCACACCCTGGGCTACAAATCTGCCGCCCTACGGGCTGGGGACATCGCAAAGCTGTACGTATCCTCGACACGTCTACACCCCATGGTAATACGCGCCCCAGCCGAGACTCTTCACTGGTGGGGAACCACACCCCCCATCACGAAAGGACTCTGCCATGAAGAACGGACAAGGGCCATCGCGGTCACGACTCACCTTCATACTCGGGCTGACGCTGCTCTTCGGCATTCTGGGCAGCGCACTGGCCCAGCCGTACCCGCCGCGCTCGGTCGGCGCCATCCAACTGGATTCGGACGAAGAAAAGGAAGGGAGCCCCATCGAGCGGGAGCGGTTCTGGGCGGCCCGCCGCGGCGGCATCCCCTATAAGGCCATCGTCGAAGCCCGCCGGCAGGCTGACCGGCTGCTGCCCGAGGGGAGGCTCCCCCGCCGCGACGGCCGGAGCGCCGATGCCAAGGCCTTGATCCCCGGCGGCTCCTGGACCTCCTTCGGGCCGCGCCCTATCTCCGCCAGCGGCGCCTGGTATGCGGGGCGGGTGACCTCGATCGCGGTGGACCCGGTCGTCCCCAGCACCGTCTACGCAGGGGGCGCCAACGGCGGCGTCTGGAAGAGCACCGACAGCGGCTCCTCGTGGACGCCCATGGCCGGCGAGAGTAGCTTGGCCACGCTGGCCATCGGCTCCATCGCCGTCGATCCCACCAACCACAACGTCGTCTACGCCGGCACCGGCGAGCCCAACGGCTCCGACAGTCAAGGTGGGCAGGGCATCTTCAAATCGACCAATGCCGGGGGAAGCTGGACCCTGATCGCCAGCGACACCTTCACCCCGAGCTCGACCACCTCCCGCATCCTCGTCGGCCCCACCGGCACCGTCTGGATGGCCTCCTCTCTGGGCCTCTTTTTCTCGAACGATGGCGGCACCACCTGGAAGCGGCGCAAACCCGTTCACGGCTTCGCCAACGGTGTGGTTTCGGACGTGGCCATGTCTCCGGACGGAAACCTGCTCTACGCCAGCGTCCTCTCTGTGGGTCTGTTCCGTTCGAACGACGGCGGCACGAGTTGGGTTCAGCTCACCAGCGGCCTGCCGGCCGCCGCTTCCTGGAGCCGCTCGCGCATCGCCATCGCCCCTTCCAACCCACAAGTCGCCTACGTGATCATCAACCCGATCACCAACAGCTCGTTTTTCACGGCGAACGGCGGCGCCTCCTGGACGCTCCTCAACACGAGCATTCCCAACTCCAACACCCAGGGCGGCTACAACATGGAGATCGCCGTCGATCCGCTCAACGCCAACGTGGTCTACGTGGGCGCCGTCGGCCTTTCGGTGAACACCAGCGGCACCGGCGGCGGCGGTTGGACCAACGTCAGCAACGACATCCACGTCGATCAGCACGCCCTGGCCTTCCCGCCCTGCTCCGCCTCGCCCTGCTCTTATTATTCGGGCAACGACGGCGGCGTCTGGTTCCTGCGGCCGCAGGGGAGCCCCACCAGCGTCATCGCCGACAACAAGAATTTCAACCTGGTGATCACCGAATTCACCGGCGGCGACGCGGGGATCAACTTCGTCACCGATCCGCGGGCGATCGCCGGCTCGCAGGACAACGGCACCGAGGTCTACGTGCGGGACGATCCCAACAAGAGCAATCCCAGCGAATGGACCTTCACCCTGGGGGCCGACGGCGGCTACGCCTATCTCGATCACAACCCGGCCACCCCGAATTTCGCCTATGCCGAGCAGCAGTCCAGTTTCGGGCTCTTCAAAAGCGATTTCTGGGGATATACCTGGTTCCTGTTCAACCAGGGGATCTCCGGGCTACCGGTGGCCTTCTATCCCTTCTATACTCCGGACCGGCTCGACAACCAGCATTTCGCCTACGCCGCGAACAGTGGCGTCTACGAGATCATCGCCAACCTGGGGAATTGGTATCGCAGCAGCCAGGACCTCGGCGGCACGCCGTCGGCCCTGGCCATCGCTCCGAGCAACAGCGCGGTGATCTACGCGGGCCTCTCGGGAGGGCGCGTCTACCGGACCGCCGCGGCCCACGCCAATGGCGCCCAGTCGACGTGGGCCCTGCGCAACGGCAGCCTGCCCGCGGGATTGTTCGTCAACTCCCTGGCGGTGGACACCAACAATCAGGACTTGGTCTACCTGGCAGGGGCCACCTTCGCTGGCACCCCGCAGGCCGTTTACAAGAGCACCAACGGCGGCCAGACGTGGACCAACATCTCGGGCAACCTCCCCGCTGCCATCCCGGCCTACAGCATCGTCACCTACTTTGCGGGCGCGACCCGCGTGCTGGTGGTCGGCACCGACATCGGTGTCTACTTTTCGACCAATGAGGGAGTCTCCTGGACCTCGCTCAACCAGGGCCTGCCAAGGACCCGCATCTCGCAGCTCGCGATCGACCGCGACCAGACCACGCTGATCGCCTTCACCGGCGGGCGAGGCGCCTTCTCGATGAACATCGGCGGCTGAGGCGGCGCGAGGAGCAGGTCAATCCTCGCCGCGAGCGCACCGCGAGGGAGGAGGAGCGTACGGAAAGCGAGGAGTGACGCTCCGCGGCCCAGGTCGAGCGCCGCGAAAGGGAGGAGGAGCGCTCCAGAAGGGAGGAAGAGCACTCCGAAAGCGAGGAGGAGCGCGACCTCCGGGGAGGAGGAGCGTTGCGGAAGAGAGGAGGAGCGCTGCTCCCGGGAGGAAGAACGCTAAGAAAAGTAGGATGAGCACTGCTCCCAGGGAGGATGAGCGCTGCGAAAGCGAGGAGGAGCACTGCGAGACGCGATCGTGCCACTCCGAAAGCCGACGCGAGCGTTGAGCCCTGGCAAAAGGGCGTTCTTGGCCGGACTCCCCGAGGACCGACCGTCTGTGGCCCAGGGCTCATGGCCTGGGCTAGCAGTCTGCCGCCCTACGGGCTTACCGAGAGGATTTCCAAGAGACCTTGGCTTCCTGGAGACGACTCACGAGTCGAGGTCGATTGCCGCCCTGATCCCGTCCTCAACGGCGAGGAGGTCTGCCTCGGGTAGGGCTCCGATCCTCTCGGTAAGCTTTGAGCGGTCCAGGGTCGTAATCTGGTGACAGAGGGCGACACAGTTGGTAGGTAGTCCATCAGTACCTTCGGTCAGAGCCACGACTGTCAACCCTCTCTTCCTCTGAGAATCGGAGATCGAAAGGAAACGACAACGCTGGATCTCCAGCCGGGTGTCGCGTTGAAGCCATCGTGGGAGACGATGATCACAGGGCTATTGCGATTTCGCGGACCAGCGTTGGGTCAAGAGCCCCCAAAGGAGCATGGAGAGCAGTACGGCTGCGCAGGCGACCAGGATGCCAGGCATGAGCTGCAACCTGCCGCCAGACGGAGAGTCAGGCGATTCTGGAGAGATCGCTGGTGGTGAAGGCTAAGGGCAGTGCTCCACGGTTCGGACATCGCTGAATTATCTTTCAGGTCGCTACGCAGTTCTTGGCGATGTAATTCCTGGGCGTCTTCCTTCACTCTCTGAATAGATGGGCCATTGAAGGCCACCAACGAGCGCCTCCGGCGCAAAAGAAAAGGAGACAACCCATGAGCTTGCGGCTTCTCGACAACACGCAGTCCCTCGAATTGGCAACTCCAGGAACCGGTCCCTACGTACAGTTCGGCGACCAACAGAACTCCGGCGCCTTCATGAAGATCGGCTCTTACGGCAACGTCAACAACATCGAAAACACGAACCGCGACCTGATCATCGCCGGCAGCGGCAAAACCTTGATCCGCACTTCTTTGGGCCTGCGGGTGGAGGGGCCGTTCCAAGCCACCACCACGGTGCTCCCCAAGAATCCCAACTCCTCAGGCACTCCCTCGCCGGTCACACCTACAACCTCCTTAGGGCAGGTCTACTGGGACGACAGCAGCATCTGGATCTACACCGGCCAGTGGGAGAAGGCCCAGATTGGGCCGGTAACCGTCTAATGAGGCTTCGGCGCGGCTGGCGGCAGAGCCAGCCGCGCCAGGCCGGATTGGGAAGGCCTGTATCTGCCTGGAGCCTTTCTCGCGTTGCTTCCGATCATCTCGCGATGGGCGCCGCCGCCGACCCGATCCGGTTGAACGCCCAGGCGGTTGAGACATGACGGCACGGCCTCCCAGGACACACCTCGGCATCCCGAACTTTCGGGTCCTGACCGTCACGGCGAAATGAGTCGCTGCCGAAACGCGAAGGCCCAGGGATAAAGACTTGGCGGTCACCCTGGGCCTTCTGCTTCAGTCTGCCGGCGGCGCAAGAGAGACTTAGCCACTTGAACATTTTGACGCGCGATGGGTAAACGGCCAGGGAGAGGTCATCCCCCTTCTCCCCGGAAGCAAAAGAGCGGGAGAGTGATCCCCAGTCGGGGCAGCATTTGACAGAAGCTCTCCTGGCTGGAGAGAATAAATAGACATGACCTCATTGCAAAGCGAAGGTGGGTCCATATTCGCAGAGGACAAAAAGTATGACTAAGACGACTAAGACTTATGGTCGCGGCTCGGAATGGCGAAGATGGGATCTTCATCTCCACACGCCCGGTACTGCTCTTAACGATCAATTCGGCGATTGGGAAGAATATCTAGCCGCCATTGAAGCTGTCGACGATTCGATAGCGGTCATCGGTGTGACCGACTACTTTACCCTTCGTAGCTACAAGGCGGTTCTTGCCTATCGTGAACAAGGGCGGCTCTCCAATATTAGCCTCATTATTTCGAATATCGAATTCCGTCTCACTCCTGTAACTGGGAGGGGCAAGGCGATCAACATACACCTCCTAATATCACCCAACGAGTCAGACCACGTACTGCGTATCGAGGAGGCCTTGACGAAGCTTACTATTGATCGCGATAACGACAGTATCCCTTGTACTGAAGAAGGGCTTCGCCGTCTTGGTCGTCGGATGCGTCCCGAACTCTCAGATCTTCCCGATGCGGCACTCGCCGAAGGCGTCGAGCAGTTCAAAATAGGTTTTGACCTCTTCCAGGAGTGGTGGAAGTCGCAGTCATGGCTTCGGAGGAACTCGCTTATTGCAGTCGCTAACAGCTCCATTGATGGCGCTTCGGGTCTTCAGCACGACGATGGGCTCAAGGATACCCGCGCCGAGATTTACCGCTTTTCACATATCATCTTCTCCTCTCGGCCCGCAGATAGGGCGTTCTTCCTAGGAAAAACGCATGGTCTTTCCTATGGCGCTCCTAAGCCCTGCCTGCATGGTTCAGATGCTCACTCCACGGCGAAGCTCTTTCAACCGGATGGCAACCGTTACTGCTGGATCAAGGCAGATCCTACCTTTGAGGGTCTGCGCCAAACTCTCTATGAGCCAGAAGACCGCGTAGCAATAGGCGAGCAGCCGCCCCGCCACTATGACCCTGACAGCGTCATCGATTCCATTACTTTTCGCAATACTGGCGGCTGGTTCGAGGAACGAACACTCCCCTTGAATAGCGGTCTGGTCGCTATTGTCGGCCTCAAGGGATCTGGTAAGACCGCTCTCGCCGATATGCTGGCCTTCTCTACCTCCACAGAAATTGACCCAACTGAGTCGTTCATCTCGCGAGCCGCAGAACATCTCAATGGCCTTGAGATTGATCTCGCATGGGCGAGCGGGGAGGCCCCAGAGACCATCACTTTGCCAGAACCTCCGCCGCGGAACATGGGGAGCGGGGTCAGATATCTTTCCCAAAAGTTCGTGGACCGGCTGTGCAACGGGGATGAATTGACGGATGCACTGCTCCGGGAGGTCGAAGATGTAATCTTCAGCTATATTCCGAGAGACGAGCGTTTTGGTACCGCCGACTTCCGGGAACTGCGAGAGATCCGCACGGGCGCCATCCGCAACCGGCGCAACGAACTGGCGAGCCAAATCTCACAGCTAAGCAGAGAGATAGGCGATCTCGATCGAAAGAGGCTAGAGATTCGAGCCAAGGGGAAGAAGCAGGAGGAGCTTACGCGTTCCATCGAGAATCTCAGAAGAAGCCGTCCTAAGGCGAACGATGAGGCAGTGCAGGCGAAGCTGCGCGAAGTAGCTGCCGCTAAAGAGACCCGAGACAAACTTGCCGATGAAGTTGCGGAGCGGAGACGCCGGAAACAGCTCCTTGACGATCTGAAGCGTAAGCTGTCGCTGAGGTTTCAGGAAATCTCATCTTTCTGGCAAGGAATGCAGCCGGAGTTTTTACGCGCCAAGTTTACGCCTGAAGAAGTCGCCCGTCTGGAACCGCGACTGCCGGAGAGCTGGCAGGCCATTTTTCAAGAAAAAACGAGCGCAATCGAAGTAGAGATTGTGGCAAAAATGGGACATCCAAACGTCGCAGAGCCGCCATGTGCCGACATAGCGGCTAGGACGATCGCCGACTGGAATCGCCGCGTGGAAGCTATCGAAAAAGAGATCCAGCTTGACAGCGCCGTAAAGAAACAGATCCTTGATTCCCAAACACAAGAACAAAGGCTTGTAGTCGAGCTAGGAAGAATTGTTCAAGAGTTCAAATGGCTTTCGGAGAACTATCCTGAGGAACGTCAGCGCAAGCAGGACGACCGCCGCGCGCACTATCTCGAATTTTTCGATCTCCTCGCTGAGGAGCAGAGCATACTTGCCGATCTCTACCGGCACCTAAGTATGTCTCTTGCCGGGAAGGGTCAGCATGAGCAGAAGCTTGAGCTAATCTGCCGCGTCGAGATTGGCCTCGCGGAGTGGGTGCAGCGGGGCGAGGATCTCTTCGATCTCCGCCGCCAAGGCCCGTTTCGCGATGGTCTTGCCGGGTTTGCGCGCAGCTACCTCGAGGGGCCTTGGCGCTCCTGCGATAAGGATACCATTGGCAAAGCGATCGATGCACTCATTGATCTCATCAAGGAACCCGAGATCCTGCGGAGTCAGTTGCGGGCTAACGTGACGCTTCTTAGCGTCGCCGAGTGGCTTTTCTCCGTGGACCACATCTCCATCACCTATGGTATCCGCTACGACGGAAAGGACCTCCGCTTGCTGTCACCTGGCACCAAAGGCATCGTACTGCTCATTCTCTATCTTGCGATTGATGCCGATGACCACCGGCCGCTTATCGTGGATCAGCCGGACGAGAACCTTGATAACCAGTCTGTCTTTGAAACCCTGCGCGGCTACTTCCGCGAGGCCAAGAAGAGGCGCCAAGTTATCATTATCACTCACAATCCAAATTTGGTCGTGAATACCGACGCGGAACAAGTCATTGTCGCACACTGTCAGTTCGGAGATGATGGCCTACCAGCCATTACTTACAGTCTTGGGAGCCTTGAGGCACTAACCGCTGATGGACTCATGCAAGGGACCATTCGCGAGGAGGTCTGTCGGATTCTTGAAGGTGGTCGGGAAGCATTCAAGATGCGCGAGCGTCGGTATGGCGAGGGTGAGATTTCGCTCCAAGTGGAGGGAACCATCAGGCCGACGAGCAATCCTGCGGGATATGGGACACATCAAGGAAAGAACTTGTAGTTGTCACGGGCTGGCGCACTACGGAGGCGAAGGCAAGCGGCACTTCAGGAACGTCCGACCCAGTACCGAGGATGGCGTTTCTGATGCGCGATGGCCAGCACGCGGAGCCGGTCTTTTCCCCGGACCTGGTAGAGAATGTAATAAGGAAATTGAGGAAGGACGAAACGGCGGGTCACTCCGGAAAGCCTTGGCGCAGCGTAGGGATAGCTCAGTAAGAAAAGGGTAGAAGAAGTAACCTCGTCGAGGAAGCGCTCACCCAGCCCCGGTGATTCCTGCTCATAGTAGTCGGCGGCCTCGGCGAGCTCGCGCTCGGCCAGCCGATTGAAGGAGACCTTCCTCATCGAAGGGAGGCGCGCACCCGAGAAAAGACTTCCTCGGCCGGAATCTCCGGCTCGCTTCCGTCCTCCATCGCCTGGGCACGTCTCTCAGCCTCTTCTGCCCATGCACGCGCAACTCCGTCGTTCAGGTTCAGGGCACGCTCAAAGCTATGGAGGAGAGTCCGGAAAAGCTTGATCCGGGATTCTTCCGGGAGCTTCAGAGCTTCGGTTTCGAGCTGGTCAAGCGTCAAGCTGATCGACATGGAAGTTCCTTTCCCCAGGAAGCTGCCCGCAGGGATCGAGCGGAGAGGTAAAGGTGGTCGTCCTTCAAAGCGGGACCGCCTCCCGGAGTATGCTGCCCTGGATGGACCAGTGTAGGGCATCCGGCTCGACAACGTCAACCTTACGGCCAAGGAGATCCTGGAGGTCCATTTGGAGAGAGCCGAGATCGATCAACGTGACGCCAGGCCCGAGCTCCACGAGGAAATCGATGTCGCTGGCGGCATGGGCCTCGCCACGCGCGAAGGAGCCGAAGATCTGCAGGCTGCGCGCTCCGTGGCGAGCCGCCAGGGCAAGGATCTCCTGCCGTTTCGCCTGAAGGAGGGGATCGGTGATGGGGCTCTTGAAGGCGGGCATGTCTATACCTCACACCATATCATACAGTCGCAGGCGCAACCCGAGCCCTTGGTCCCTCCCGAACGACTGGGCTGCCCGACTCTCCAGTCCCTCTTCTCCGTCAGTGAGGAGGCGACCCGGCTCCTGGAATCAAGACGACGGGCCCGGCATCCTCGATCGCGAGCGGCGCGTTCCAGATCCTCCTTCTTGGGCAGCCAGAGCTTCGGCGTCGATCTGCTCCAGCAGCCCTGCGACTCACCTGGCGGTTACCCCCCAGGGCACAGCGGGCAGGCATCGAGGCAGGTGAACGTGGAACCGTTACACGCGATGCCATTGCTTGTGTACTGGCAGTCTCCCCGGAGGCTCCAGCAAGTCGAAACGTACGGGCCGTTGCAACAGTCGCAATTTTGACTGATGGAGCAGAAGTTTGGGCACCGCACCTCGGTGCCATCGCATTGCACGCCGGCGCCTGGTGGGTCAAGTGGCGCCGGCCCGGGCACCGAAGGCGCCGCTGCGGAGCCAGGGAGTGGTGTGCTGCGGTATACTCACTGACACGAAATCGCGGTCGTTTTCGACGGAGAGGACTTCAGACAGACGCTTTAATGGTTGGGCGGCACGCCAATCATGACATGAGAGCGATGCATGGGAGGCTCTTCGGGGCAGCGGCTTAGAGGGACCGAGCAATTGACAACCACCGATACGGACCGCATCCGATGGAGCATGGTCGCGGAGAGTCTGAACCGACCCTACCCGGTCAGCATTTCCATGGTCGTGCTCGTGTCGCTCGTTCCCTTCTACATCTTCATTGCCGAGTTGGCGCGGGAAGGGACACTGCACGTCCCCGAGCTGGCGTTGGACCGGGTCGTGCCTCTGCAACCCGCCTGGGCGTTGATTTATGGACCGTTTTACCTCTTCCTGATCCTGCTGCCGGTGTTCGTTGTCCGGCAGAAGGAGCAGCTCCGCCGCACCGTTCTCGCTTATCTGACGGTTTGGATCGTTGCGTACGTCTGTTTTCTGCTTTATCCGACCACGGTCCCGCGCCCGAGTAAGGTGATCGGAGAAGGATTCGCCGTCTGGGGTCTGCGGTTCCTCTACTCGGCCGACCCGCCTTACAACTGTTTTCCTTCCCTGCACGTCGCGCACTCCTTCGTGTCGGCGCTGACCTGCCATCGCGTGCACCGCGGTGTTGGAATCGTCGCGGCTCTCGGTGCCGTACTCGTCGGAGTCTCAACTCTGTACACGAAGCAGCACTACGTGGCGGATGTGATCGCCGGGGTGTTCCTGGCCTGCATGGCCTATGTCGTGTTCCTGCGCAGCTATCCGCGCGAGGCGATACCCGAGCTCGATCGCCGCCTCGCACCGTTCCTCACGCTGGTCACGATCGGGATCGTTGGCCTCCTGTTCGCCTGCTTCTGGGTGGTGCACCGGTTGGCCGGAGGGACCTGAACCGGTGCGATAGATCGAGACGTCGTCCCACTACCGAGTTGACGGCAGGCAATGAAGCCGCCGACGGTACGAGGAGGACGTCATGGCGAAACTGTTCATCGAGAAGCTCAAGTGCGTCAAGAAGACCGGCGATGCTGGGAAAAACGACGAAGTCTACATGAAACTGGCAACCGACGGCCTGGAGGGCCGGATTCCAGACAAGGGCGACTGGGAGATGAGCGACGGGGATAGCCGGGATATCCTGAAGGAGTACTCGTTCCTGCGGGATTTCTTCGTCGGAGTGTTCGAGAGCGACCCCGCCCAGGACGATACCATCGGCGAGCAGACCTTCCAGGTGAACGTCCAGCCGCCCGGATCACCCCTGATCATGACGGGAGATGGTGGCAAGTACGAGCTTTCCTTCCGCTACACCTCTTGAGGACACCAAGGACCTACGGTCTACCGGACAAAAAAGAGGGGGACGTGCTCGGCGCACGTCCCCCGATGTAAAATCCCTGGAAACTTACTTGGTGGCGGGAATGGTGGGCGGAGGGAGGGTGGGCGGCTCGGACGCCGGGGCCACCTTGCGGGACTTGCCGCGGAAAGGCTGCACGCCGAACTCGGCGACCTTCTCGGCCCGGATCCCATAGTGCTGCTTGATCGCCGAACGGATCAGCGTCGCCAGACGCTGTCCCTCGACCATCACTTCCTGAAGCTTCTTGGACGACTCCTGCTTGCTGGCGGTGAGGCCAGCCTGCTGGGCATTGAACTCCACCGCCCGGTCGAGCTGGGCGGCGAGCAGCACCCGCAGCGGCTCGAGGTGGGCCAGCTCCGTGGCATTGGCCGCCAGCGTCGTCAGCAACTGACGCCACGAACCCTGCTTACCTGCCTTCGTCGTTTCCGTGAACATCTTCCTGCTCCTTCCTGAGCCCGTAGGCTCTTTGAATCCGGCACCGTCAGTGGGCCGGAAACTCTGATCTCCTCAAAAGGCCCCCGGCGATCCCTTGCAGAGGGGTACTGTGAACCATCGATGCGCATAGAGTGCCCTATCCATCTCCGCTTGTCAAGGGGGGTCCAGAGAAGAAATTTTTGACCCGCTGGGAGGGGGGCCGGCAGGGTACCCGCATACCCTTGGAGAGAGCGGACGGTTCAGGGGCCTCGTTGCGCTCGCGTTTCGAGGCCCATAACGGGACACGAACGCCCGGGCGCGAAGGCCTGGGCGGTGCAAGCTCAGGGAATGACGAGCTCGGTGCCGTCGCCGATGGAGCCAGCCGGTGCCGCCGCATTTCCTGTTGTCGTTGCCAGGAGTGGCGTAGGGCAGGTCGTCCGGTAGGCGCTGCCGCTCACAGGCGCCGGCCGACGGCCGGCAGACGTCGCCTGCGGCCTTGCCAACGCGACTGAGCCTGCGCCGCACGGCCGCTCAGGATGAGCGCCAGAAAAACGAGGGCAGCCGCCCACGACGCGCGCGGCAGTCCGCCGAGCCGGGGTGGAGGCATCGATTTCGTTGGATCCGCAGAGTGCGCGCGAGAAGTGCAGCCCATGATTCACTCCTTGCTGTCGACCTTCTGAGGCGGCTCAGCGATCGACAACGAAGCCCTGGGATGCACGGGTTCGTCGGCCAAGCAACTGACGCGGGTCGCTTATCCGGCTGAGGCCGACTTGAGCCTCATCGTTTCAACGATTTAGGCTTGTTCTTGAGGGAGCACTCTAGCTCCACGGTCCCAGGCGCTTACACGATGGATCGTCCGTCGCGTTGACGAGCTTAAGGCATCGGTGTAAGATCCAAGTCGAATGGGCTGAACAGGTTGGAGGCTTACACATTCGAGACTTCCGCCGGATTGGAGGCCGACGATAAGCATTCTTCGGTGGTGCGCATAAGCTCACCTAGAGATTAGGCGAGCCGCCGAGTAGGCTCTTGAGGTTAGGAGGATTCACGCTATGTCAGCGATTCCGGTTCGCGCATTCCAGAGTTGGGCAGAATTCAAAGCTACTATAGTTAGCGATCTGTTCCAAAGCCTGCCGTTTCAGAGGAGTGTCTTCATTTTTAGGGGCCAGAGTAATCCTGCATGGAAGCTTTCTCCTACCTTTGATCGCACCTTTGGGAAGCTACCAAAGGAAAAGAGGCGCATAGTATCGGAAGATCTGTTGCGCACATTTAGGAAAGACTTAGAACGTCTGGAGCTTCCAGAGAAAGTCCGCGACGACGATTCTTTGTTGCTTGCACTTGGCCAGCACCACGGTCTACCGACTCGACTTCTAGATTGGACAGAGAGCCCATACATTGCGGCTTTTTTCGCGTTCAACAATACGGTGCTCTTGGGTGACTACGATAGTTCTATGGCCATATGGGGGCTCGATACCAGAAATCCAATATGGTCGGAGGAGTATGGAGTCCAAGTCGTAGAGGTGCCGACTTTTGGAAACATTAGGATTCGCAATCAGTCCGGCAAGTTCACTTTGTCCAAGACTCCTTTTGACTGTCTTGAGGACTACGTTAAGGCACATTCTGACGAAGGAGTCCCCCTACGTAAGTATCTGATACCTGGAAGTGAGTCGCGCCATGCCCTATCTGACCTTGACGCTATGGGAATAAACCAGTCATCAGTGTATCCTGAAATTGTAGGATCTGCCCAGCTTGCTGTCTTTCGGGCTGTAGTCAGTAACGGCATAACTCTAGACTGACGTATGATAGAGTATTGCGCCTAACACTTGGCCTCAACCGGACAGGTACCGCGCTTTCGCGCGGTCCCGCCGGTTAGGCCCTTATCGTTACACGGCGATAGAGAGGAATTCGCGGAAACGCTCAATTCTTTGGAGACCTTTCGGCAGTGACCCAACCCATCCTGTACTACTCTACTAATACTTGGCTGTCCTACAGCATCGCTCAGCGATACTATGGAGCTACGCATTACGTTTGGTGTAGTCCGCATATAGCACCCAGTTCCAGAGGGTCTCTCGATTCACATGTGCCACCGACTGCAAATCCCATCGAGGTCTTCAAGGTCCTCTACAATGAAGTACATAACGGCGACAGGCACAGCCCCAAAATCCGAGAAAACAAAGTCGGCATTCTCCGTGGCGCGAGTTCTAAACGCCTCAACGGAGCTATAGGAGAGAGGCAAGAACGTGAAATTGCATCCGTTGTCGAACGCGCCGAACTAAGGGACTTTCGGCCCTTACTGTATATCATCCCGTCGTCTCTGGTGACCGATCGAATATGTGAGGTGCCTATCGAGGAGCGCGCGGCTCCTCTCTCCTTGGAGTTCCTCATTCCAGAGTTACCTCGTGATTGCTTTGATGTCATTGAGTTCTACCTCTGAGGCACATATGCTAAAAACGATACTAGACCCACTAACTAGACCCATCGCTACGGAAGCAGCGTGGATCGCGATTAGACTCCTTAGGTATGCAAAGACGCGGGAGGTAGGGCCTCTTGCAGAAGTCGCTACAAGGGCAAAGGGTAAACCTGCAGATGAGGTCGCGGTGAAGCTTGTCCAACAAATCGAGGAATCCGAGGCAACTGACTTCCGTCAGCTAACAGAGGCTCAAGTTGACGCATACATTGGTACTCTTGAGAAAATTATCCGTGAGCGCTCTATCCTGGAGCTGGAAGTGACTGAAGCTCTTGGTAGCCATATTCTGGAGAGTCTGAGATTCGATTTCTGAAGAACGTGTAACCCAAGGCCTCAACCGGACGACACCGCTGCGCGGCGCCTCCGGTTAGGCCCAAGTGTTAGGCCGCAGTATGGATATGCTGGAGAGGGGTCAATGAACGAGAAGAGCGCCGGCCGCAGCGCGATACGCATCGTAAGCATAGGTCACGCGGCCTTTGCTGCGACCATGATCGGCCTCGGAATCCAGGGCTTGCTCAAGCGCGACTTCGCTCCGATATGGGAGCCGGTGCCCGAGGGGGTGCCCGCACGCTCGATGCTGATCTATCTCTGCGCTCTCGTTCCCCTGGCATCCGGCATAGGTCTGCTCTGGCAACGCGCCGCCGCCGCCGCTACCCGCGTCCTGCTCGCCTTTCTCCTACTGTGGTTTCTGCTGTTGAGACTGCCGCACGTCGTCATCTCGCCTACGGTGGGCGTGTGGTACTCAAGCTGCCAGACCGCGGTGATCGTGGCAGCAGGGTGGGTACTCTATGCCTGGTTCGCTGCTGACCGAGACAGGCAGCGGTTCGGCTTCGTCACCGGCGACAGAAGCGTGCGCATCGCGAGGGTGCTCTATGGCCTGGCTTTGATCCCCTTCGGCCTGGCTCACTTCATCTATCTTCAGGCGACCGCACCCTTGGTGCCCGACTGGCTGCCAGCGCATGTGGCCTGGGCGTATTTCACAGGTGGCACATTCGTCGCGGCGGGGCTAGCGGTGCTCATCGGTGTGTATGCAAGGCTGGCGGCCGCACTTTCGGCGCTGCAGATCGGTCTGTTCACGCTGCTGGTTTGGGTACCAGTCGTGGCGTCGGGCGCCAACGCCTCCCAGTGGGCTGAGAGGCTGTGAAAAAATTCCGGATAGCCGCCTCTGATTGGCTCGTGTTCGTGAGATACTTCACTCATGAGCGAGACCCTGTTCCCTATCCCCGAGCCGGAAGCGAAGACGGCGCCCTCCCCAGCGAAAGGGAAGC
>DASUEN010000140.1:0-8504 GCA_036275055.1 Thermoanaerobaculia bacterium | reverse complement strand
TCCCGACCACCCCATCCCCCTCCCCGGGAGAGGGGAACCTGGCCGAACCGTTCTTGCTGTTGGGTGGGGGCTCCCTCTTCTCCCGGTGAGGGGGGCTGGGAGGGGGCGGGAGAAGAGGGCCGGGGTGATGAGGGTCTTGGGTGGGTGGCGCTCCCCGCAAAGCTAGCGCCTATGCCATGCCCTTCTCCCAGGGCCTTGCAATCCGAATTGATTCAAGCTAAATTGACACATATGGACACCGCCCCCCTGTCTCAGCCTCCCCCGTTCCTCAAGCTGATCGCGCACGGGCTGCGTTGGAACCTGGTGGAGGCGCTCTCCCGTAGCGACCTCCGGGTTCAGGAGCTGGTCGAGCTGGTGGGCGAGCCGGCCAATCTCGTCTCCTACCATCTCCGGCAGTTGCGGGAGCAGGCCCTGGTCGCCGAGCGCCGCAGCGCGGCGGACCGCCGGGACGTTTACTACAGCCTCGACCTCGAACGGCTTCGGGGGCTATTCATGACGGCCAGCGAGACCCTGCATCCCGGCCTGGCGGAGACTCCGCAAGCCGCGGTGCTGTCGGGCCTGCGGCTGGAGCGCCGGGTGCGCGTCCTTTTCCTGTGCACCCACAACAGCGCCCGCTCGCAGATGGCCGAAGCCCTGCTGCGGAGCCTCGGCAACGGCGAGGTGGAAGCCTTCAGCGCCGGCACCGAGGTGACCCGGGTCCACCCGCTCGCCGTCCAGACCATGGCGGAGCGCGGGCTGGACATCAGCGCCCAGCGGTCGAAGCACCTGTCCGAATACGTCGGCGAGCCCTTCGACTACGTCATCACGGTCTGCGACAACGCCCGCGAGGCGTGCCCCCTCTTCCCGGGAGACCCGGAGCGCATCCACTGGAGCATCCCCGATCCCGCCGCCGTGGAGGGCAGCGAGGAGGTCCAGGCCGCCGCCTTCCAGCGGGCCGCCGACGAGCTGACCGCCCGGATTCGGTACCTGCTCGCCGTGCTGGACAAGAAGGGGCGGTGAGGCGGTGCCTCCCCTTCTCTGGCGGCGGGCGGCTGCGGAAGCGGCCGGGACGTTCGCCCTGGTCACCGGCGGTTGTGGGGCCATCATGGTGGACCATGCCACCAGATCTCTCGGTCACGCCGGCGTGGCGGCCTGCTTCGGGCTCGTCATCATGGTCATGATCGCCGCCGAAGGGCACCTCTCGGGCGCTCACTTCAACCCGGCGGTCACCCTTGCCTTTGCCGTCACCCGGCATTTCCCCTGGCAGGACGTGCCGATGTACCTGGCGGGCCAGCTCCTGGGAGCCGTGGCGGGTGCGGGTGTCCTGCGGTCCCTCCTGGGGCAGGAAGCCGGCCTCGGCGCCACCCTACCCTCGGGCAGCCCGCTCCAAGCGTTCGGCGTCGAGATCCTTTTGACCGCAGTCCTCATGTTCGTGATCACCTCGGTGGCGACGGATACCCGGGCGGTAGGCCAGCTCGCTGCCATTGCCATCGGTGGTACCGTGGCGCTCGACGCCTTGTGGGGCGGACCCGTCACCGGAGCCTCCATGAACCCCGCCCGCTCCTTCGGTCCAGCCTTGGTCTCCGGCCTCTGGCAGGCGCACTGGGTCTACTGGCTGGGACCCATCCTCGGAGCCGTCCTGGGCGCAGCCCTCTACCAGGGTCTCCGAGTCCAATCCCCCCAAATGGAGGCGAAATAACCGTCCTCGGGAACCAATCCGCGGCTCGGCATCGAATCTATGAACCCAGCAGTCATTGCTGGGCACCCAGCAGTCGTTGCTAGGCAGCCAGCAGTCGTCGCTGGACACCCAGCAGTCCTCGCTGGGCAGCCAGCAGTTATTGCTGGACACCCAGCAGTCGTTGCAGGGCAGCCAGCAGTCCTCGCTGGACACCCAGCAGTCGGCGCTGGATACCCAGCGATCGTTGCTGGGCTGCCAGCAGTCGTCGCTGAGCAGCCAGCGATCACTGCTGGCTGGGTCGCGGCGCCCTCCCGCCGTTACGGCTCAGCCGGCTCAGGGGTGCTGCTGAGGACGGCGGCTCCCAGGATCTCCCCGACGATCTCCTGGGCCGTCCCGCCGGCGATCCCCAGCACGTTGGCCAGGTCCGCGGAAGAGCGCGCCAGGCCCGCCAGGACGTTCGCCGACAGCACCAGGTCCCGCTGGTAGGTGCGGAACGCCCCCGAGACCTCCCCCTCCCGTTCCACCAGGAAACCTGCCGGGGGCGAGTCCGTCTCGCGTCCACGGAAGAGCGGCGGCCTCGCCAGCATGCGGAGCGCCGTCAGGAAGATCACCGCGTCCTCCTTCCCGGCGAAAGAGGCGAACGGCCGGTGCCCGGTCTCGAAGCTCTCCCACTCGCGGAAGAGGTGGAAGCTCTCGTCGTGCTCCCGCACGGTCCAGGGTCCCGCCAACTCCGCCTCCAGCGCGCTGGACGGGTCGTCCCTCTCGCGGAGAGCCGAGAGGTACTCGGGGGAAAAGGCGTTGAGGCAGCTCGGCGGTCGGTCGCCCATGCAGATCTCCTTTCCAGCAACGAGGTCAAGGTTCCCGAGTCGTGGGAGGGCCGGTGAAAGTACCGGCGTCCGGAAACTCGGCGAGACCCGTTTCTACACCCCACGGACGAAATCTGTCAAGTAGGCATGATTCCCGGCCTGCTTGCACGGGTCTAGTTTCTGGTGTACACTTCCCACATGGCTGACAAGGTAGAAGAAGCTGAAATCGAGCGTTTGCTGACAGTTCTGCGGACCATGCTCCGCCTCCTTGGCTTGAACAACCGGGAGATCGAGCGCCGCTTGGGGCTCACTCCGAGTTACCTGGGCCGTCTTTTCGGGGGCACCATCGAGCTCAAGGTGGAGCACGTGCTCGCCATTACCCGCGCCATGGGGCTCAAGCCGGCCGAGTTCTTCGAGCTGGCGTACCCGCGGGTCTCCGAGCCCAGCGAGGCGGCGATCAAGATCCGCCGGATGCTCGAGGATCTGCATCCGCCCGATTCGCGCACCAAGGCGATCCCCGGGCTCGAGATCTCGGACGAGGAGCTGCAGCAGAAGATCCAGGCGTCGGTGCGGCAGGCGCTGCGCGACTTGGTGGGGGGCCGGTGAGGGGGGGCGGGGGTAGGCGCTAACTTTGTGGGGAGCGCTCCCACCCAAGACCCGCCGGGAGAAGAGCAAGACCGGTGTCGCCCCGGCCCAGGGTATCGGTCATCGGATCGACGCTGCCGCCTCGGAGACTACGGCACGTCGACGCATCTCATGAGGTCGAGGTTCCGGGGGCGTCACCCAGGCTGGTCAACGCCCCCACAATCTCCGCCCTTTCGTCACGGCGGCAACGGTCCGTAGAGACGCCCCAGACCGTTACCAGACCGGTTACGTCACGAGGACGGCGGGGCGTCTCCGGGGCGGCGACGCCGGTCGGGTGATCTCAAACCTCGCTCGTCGGTGGCAAACCCTTGGCCCCGCCTACTCGTATCGCGGAGTGAACCGCGCGTCGGGGTCGATCTGGGCTTGCCGGAGGAACTCGACGACGCTTTCGAGCAGGACCACGGTCGCCTTCTTCTTCTTGAAGGCATCCTTGAGGATCATGACGCACCCCGTGGCTTCCCGATGGATGCCGAGCACGATGAACACCTCCGCCGCCTCCAGGCCCAGCGCCTCCGCCTCGCTCCACCTCCCGCGACGCATCCAGAGCAGCGACAAATCCAGCGAGGCGAGCGCCGCGTGAAAGCCCATGCCGGCGGCCTCGAGCCCTTCCCTGGCCTCCAGCAATCCCGCTTCGGCACTCTTCCATTCACCCAGCCCCAGGCTGACCTGGGCCTGCAGCCACCTGAGCTTGAGGTAGTTCACCCGTCCTTCCGCGGCCTGGAAACCAGCCCCGTGCAGGAAAAGCTCTCTCTTGGCCTCGCGGAATCGGCCGCAGGCTACTAAGAACCAGATTTTGTTGTGGGCAGCGAAGAAGGTGAGTTCCGGCTCGCGGTCCTTGTCCAGCATGGGTATCCCCCGCTCGCTGATGCGAATCGCTTCCTCCGGCTGGCCGCTATAGTGGGTATAGATGGCCTTGTTGATCAGCGCCCTTCCCGCCAGATGCGTTTCTCCCAATTCGAGGTACAGGTCCACGACGACGTCGAGAGCCGAGAAGGCGAGGCCGAACAGGCGCCGGGTGCCCAGGAAGGAGGCATGGAGGTCGTACAAGCGAACCTTCAGGTGGGGATCGCCCGTCCCCCGGCGGAAAAGGTCGAAAGCCGTGCCGAACGCCCGCTCCGACTCTGCCAGGTCGTCGGCAACCCGGAGGGCGTTCGCCAACTGACCCCAAGCCTTGGCCTGCAGGTCATACACCCCCTTGATCCCGTAGAAGCTGGAATCGAGATCCTCTGCCACCCGGACTGCGGCTCGAGCCAGGCTCACCATCTCGCGCGGATCTTCGTGGCGGACGGCCCAACTCCTCTCGAGCAAGGCGACATACATAGCAACCCCCGCCAGCGGCAGGTCCGCGTCCTGTACGACGGCTTTGATCCCACCCTCGGCGAGCAGGGCCGCGATCTCGCGTGCTCGCGCAGCCTCCTGCTGAAGATGCCGGTCGAACGGCGCTGGATATTCGCGCAACGGGACCTCCTTGGGGCTCACCCGTCTATGCGGCGACTTCTCTCTCAAGGTCGGGCGATTTTAGCACGCAAGGGGCAGCGGCAAGTACACCGCTGCCATCTTTGAGTGAAGGCACTCTAGCCTCCTAACCGTTGGGGTCGATACAGCCACCCGCATCGTTCCAGGCGTGGCATGTTGGACCGCCAGCTGAGGTGGCACAGCCGTTGGGAGGACAAACCGCCGGCCTTGGAACGCACGCCCCATTAGGGTCAATACACCCTCCGGCGTTCTCGTGGATGCTCTTCCCCCCCCGCCCCTCCCAAAGAACCGCCACTCCGTCGCCCCAGACGCGGGCCAGCCACTTCCAAACCGCTTGAGGCCCCTCGAACGGGGCGGCGTGAACTTGGGACGGTGCGGCGACGGCGAGCCCCCCGGCCAGGAGAGCCACGACTAGGAGACGCTTTCGAGTTTGCTGTTGCATGGGTCAATCCTCCTCCAGCCCACAGAGCCTCCGGAGCCATCATGGCCCCGATGCCCGCGGGTACGACGTCAGGTGATGCCGGCGAGCTCAACCGTGCTCCCCCATGATCCTGAGACGAGAAGTGAGCGCCAGCAGTCATACCAGCCGCGGCGCCCGTCGCGCAATCCCGGTAAATTCCGCCGCTGGAGCCAAAAGGGATGTACTGATTCCCTTTCTGACCTGCATAGGTTACCATAAAGCACAAATCGCGCGGAGGGTATTGACAAAGCAAACCGCTTCGGTCATTATCCGTTCGCTTCAGTCGCAAGCCGCCGATCAAGGGCGGCGAGTTTTCCAGGCTTCATCTTCCGGCGTCATGGAGGCGCCGGATTCTTGAACCAAGGAGGTTCATCATGCAGCAGCCGATTGTCAACGCCGTAGGTTTCGTGGCGCCGGCCGCCCTCATCGTGAGGCAGCCCGACAACACCACGGAGCTCAAGCCGGAGCGGGTCCAGGAGCTTCTCCAGGCCATGCCCGGTTGGACGCTGAACACGACCCGCAAGTCGCTCGAGCGCCTTCTGCCATTTCCGGATGCGCGGGTGGCGCTGGCCTATGCCGCTTTCGCCACGGAGCTCGCGGGTGCGAACCGGCAGCCGGTCTCGATCCTCGTCTCGGGAGGGTGGGTCGGTCTCACGCTCCTCGGTCAGGCGCGGAAGGGCAAGAAGGGCGGCATGACGATGGCCGTCATCGAGCTCGCGAAGCGGCTCGGCTGACCGGCAGCCGGGCGAAACGAAGGACGTACGAACGACACAGTGACAGAAAAGAAAGGAGACGAACATGGGAATCGTAGCATCGTACGCAGACGTCATCGCGGACTGGGAGGCGCTCCTCGCTGCCATGGCGGCCAACGCCGCGGCCCTGCAGGAGCTGGAGGCCAATCGTGCCGCCTTCGAGGACCACGTGGCGAAGACCAAGGCGGCGAAGGCGCGCCAAGACGCACAACGGGCCGGCCGGCAGGACGCGACGCAGGAGCTCAACAAGCTGGTGTTGGATGGCAGGGAGCTCGCGGCCCAACTGCGTGTGCAGGTGAAGGCCAAGATCGGCCGCAAGAGCGAGAAGCTGGTGCAGTTCGGCATCGCCCCGCTGCGCAAGGCGGCGCCTCGTAAGGTCAAGACGCCAACGGAGGGGGCTCCCGCCCCGACTCCGGCGCCCAAGCCGGCCCAGTAAGCTGGTTCAACCGTAAACACACCCGGGGCGTGCCGGCAGGCGCGCCCCGGTTTTCGTTTTTACCCGGCGGTCCGATCCGGTCGACGCAATCTCATGAGGTCGAGGTTCCGGGAGCGTTTACCCAGAGGCTGGTCAACGCCCCCACAATCTCCGCCCTTTTGTCACGGCGGTAACGGTCCGTAGAGACGCCCCAGACCGTTACCAGACCGGTTACGTCACGAGGACGGCGGGGCGTCTCCGGGGCGGCGACGCCGGTCGGGTGATCTCAAACCTCGCTCGTCGGTGGTCAACCCCTTGGCTCTACGGCTTGTTCCAGCGCCAGAGTTGCAAGAGGAAGCTCTCCGGATCGGCCTGGGCAGAGGCCGACAGCCGGATTTGGGCTCCGCCGGCATACTGGAAACGCGGCGTGAGGAAGCGGAGCCGCTGGCCATGGTAGCCGGCGTACTCGAGCGGCAGCCGCTGGCCACCGGGCTGCAGCACCGCGGTCATGGACTCCTCTTCGATAGGGCCGATGATCTCGATCGACACGACGTCGCCGGCGGCGAGGTGATCCGGCATTCGGGCCACCAGGTTTCCAGGCGATCCGCTGGAGCGTGCGAGATCGATCGCGGTCGCGTCCGCAGCCGGTGTCCACGGGTGGAATAGCACAACGAGGGGAATGCCGCGGTGGCGAAATGGCAGCGCGCGGATTTCCAGACGGCCTTCTTCAGCCGCTCTCTGCAGGCGGCGCTGATAGAAAGTCGCGTCGGGTCCCTGCGTCCGCGAGAGGGGGAAGACCTCCGCGTCCTGGAGGTCGAGGAGAGCCGGCGAGAGCGCGGTCAGGCTTGGCACGGCGGTCGTGACGGCGCGCTTCCAGCCTTCCAAAAGCCCAAGGTTGACCTCCTCCGGCTCCATGGCCACTTGCCGGGCGCCCACCGGCGCCAGCCGTGCGCTCAGCGCCTCTTTGGCGGCCACCCACGTCTCGGGAACGACCTGGGTATAGGCGTACTCGAAAGGCTGGGCGAGCAACAGGCCGCCGGTCACAAGCCCGGCGATCAGGGCCACGAGCGGCGCGCGCGCAGGCGGCAGACGCCGGAGGAGCCACTGCCAGCAACCGATCGTTCCATACGCGCAAACGAGCGCCGCTGCCGCCAGGGCCGGCATCAGGTTCTGGCGGCGAAAGAGGGTCATGGCCGCGGCATGCAGGGCAGGATAGCCAAGGAAGAGGCTGAGCAGCAGCAACGCCGCGATCCTCTCCGGATCGACCGGTTGCCAGAGCCGATGAACCAGGAGGCCGGTGCCCAGCAGCAGGAAGGCTCCGAAGAACCAGCCATGCTGCAAAGCCAGGAACTCGAGCTCGCCGCGCAGCACCGTCAGGTGACCGCTCTCGTCCCAGCGAGCATGCGCCGCGTAGCCGTTGACGAGCCTGGGCATGAAAAACAGCACTTTGCCCACGAAGGGGTTCAAGCTCATGAACGTCACCACCGACGTCAAGCCGGCGAGAACGAGCCAGCCCCACCGCCGGCGGTCGCGGAAGCCGGTCGCCAGCGCCCAGACGGTCAGCGGCAGAGCAGACGCCGCACCGGTGTACTTCGCCGACACCGCCAGCCCCACGCCCAAGCCCGCCAGCAAGAACCGGGAGAGCCGCGGGACCCGCGTGGCTCCTACCGTCCAGTACAGCGTGACGAGGGTGAGCAGCAGCGCCAGCATGTCCGGCTTGAGCTCGACCGAGCTCCGTAGATGGCGCGGGTACGCAGCGAGCACCGCGGCCGCGGCCACTCCGATCGTGGGCGACGAGAACAGCCGCTTGCCGACGACATAGACCATCAGGATGCTCAGCATCCCGTAGGCGAGCACGAACGTCCTGACGATCCGGTAGGCGCCGAGCGTGAGACCCTCGACGTGGGAGCCGCGCACCGCCAGCGCAGCGATCCCGGTCCAGGTGTGCAGCCTGTCGCAAGCCGCCAGCACGAGCGCCTGTGGCAGATAGGAAAGGCTGCCGTAAAAGGTGTGCCTGGGCTCCAGCGATCCGTCGAGGAAAGCCGAGATGTTGTTGATCACGTAGTGATCGTCGTAAAAGAACGGCAGCTCGAGGGTCAACCACAACCGCAGGCCGAATGCCACCAGCAAGACCGCGGCGAGGAACAGACCCGTCGAGCGCGACCGCAGGAAGGTCCGCGAGGACGACTCTGGGAAAGGCACAGCCCTATCATACTTCTTTAATTTTTCCCTGCAAAGAGGCGGGGACTATGTCCCACCCTCATCCTCTGCCCCTTCTCCCGCCCCCTCACCG
>DASUEN010000139.1:0-26371 GCA_036275055.1 Thermoanaerobaculia bacterium | reverse complement strand
CGCTCGGGGCGGCCGTACACCCTGATCCTGAGCAAGACGGAAGAGCTGTTCGAGCGGGAGGCCCGCGAGCGCCGGTCCTGGCAATCCGACCTCGCCCGGCTCGGGCGGCTCGGAGCGGGTTGAGCGCGAGCCGCCGGCCATCCGGGAGCCCGCTCGATGCGCTGGCCCGCGCCGAAGCGCTGGGCGGCGACGGCCCCTATATGCTGCAAGCCGCGCTCGCTGCCTGCCACGCCCGCGCGCGCCGGGCCGCCGAGACCGACTGGCCGCGCATCGCCGCACTCTATGACCGGCTGCGCGTCGTGGCGCCCTCGCCCGTGGTCGATCTCAATCGCGCGATCGCCCACAGCATGGCCTTCGGGCCCGAAGCGGGGCCTCCGACTGGTGGACGAGATCGGCGACGACGGCACCCTCCGCCACTATGCGCCCTTGCCGGCGGCGAGGGCCGACTTTCTGTTCCGGGCCGGCCGACTGGCCAAGGCGCGTTCAGAATTCCAGGCTGTGGCCACGCTGACCCGCAACGTGCGGGAAAGGGCCTTTCTTCTCGCACGGGCGGATGCCTGCGACTGCCAGCACTGAATCCGGATCAGGCGTTTTCCGGCTCCAGGCGCACCGGCACGCCGCTCAGGACGGCGTTGCCGGAGCGAATCGCGCAGGTTCTCGTCCCGAGGCCCTCCCGACACCACTTGAGCGAGCGGCAGATCCAGCGAGCTTTTCGGGCGGCGGTGCTCCAGGTGGGGATCACGAAGATGGCGACCGTGCACATCCTGAGACACGGGCGCGGCGGCGGCGGAATCCATATGACCGGAAGGCCTCGCTCTTGACACTGCTCAAGCAAGAGGCGGAGAGTGAAGATCAAGGAAGAACAATGGGGAGGCCCCTCGAGAAATTCTCCTTTGCGGTGCCGGATAGAGGATGGCCTACCCGGCAGTGTAGCTGCCCCGCTTGAGGCCTCCAGGTTGGGCGCCCAAGTGGTCCACTAAATGACGCCCATCTTTCTGAGTCTCTTCCCAAGGCCTGCGATAAACTGCTCAGTCTTTGTCCTTGTGAAATGGATAGGCAAAACCCCCGCCTCCGAAAGAAAGGAACCAGCTTTATGAAGCTGGCTTGTATGGCTGGAGACGATGTAGATCCATATCATGCCAAACAATAGCATGTCATAAGCGTGGTGCTCGAACAACCGAACGTAACGTGGGGGCTGAAGGATGTGGTTGAGTGATTCGGGGCCTTGTGTGCGCATCAGGATACAGCCATAGTCCATCTGCTTTCCAGGATCTCCCTTCAGCACCATTACACGCAGTCGCTCTTCATGAGGACCGAGGTTAACTTCTTGAAAGGAGGCTTGCCTACTCACGCCCGCACGCCACAGGAGAGAAAGCTGAAATACCTTGAACTTTGTGTAGTCGACGCCTGTTACCTGAACGGAGCCTGGAGGTTCTCTCGACGTGTCGGGTAGTTTTCGAAGTACCTCCGCTCCATAGCGTTCGTACTTCGCCAAGTGCTGTTCGCAGTCTCCGCAAAGGAGACACTCACGGATTCCCTTCTGGAGGAAGGCCCGTTTGGCGCCCGCCTGTTGTGGGGCCTTTAGGCCAATGTACCTGTGCTTCTCGTCGCCGAGAGGTTTGTAAAGAAACTCGGGAAGGATATGTGAGAACCTCAGTTCTCTTCCCTCCGACAGGCAGAGCCTCAGGGCTCGTTCTTACCATTCATCTTGCTACGTCCAACGAGCTGCGGTTCAGCGGGCGGCGCGTAGCGCTGTCCGCTGCAATCGCGGGTTAGCCAATCGCCTCATTCTTTGTTCCGAACGGTGAGAGAGAACCTGCTCCGATCGGGCAACACAATCCCAGAGAATGTTTGGACCATTGCGCATGGTGACTGGCCGCGCTTCTTTCCGAAATTCCCATGGCCGTTCAGATCACTCCGAGCCATTTTTGGAGGGCAAGATAGTCCCGCAACTGCAGTTGATATGGGACGCTCTCCTCGAATGCCTTCGCGCCTCTCGTGAAGAACGATGAAGTAACGATTATGCCTGCATTCGCTTGTTTCTGCTGTACAACTCCGTGGAGAGATCGCACGATTGAGACGCCAACTCTATGAGGCGGCGTGAATCGCTTGCACTCCACGAGGTAGAGGAAGCTTCCGAGGTCATCCCTGCGAGCAGCGAACATGTCGAAGCCACCGTCCTTCGAAGGTGGAGTTAGCGTGATCTCGTAACCACGTTCGCGCAAAAGATCAGCGATCAGCTCTTCGAACTGCCGAGGCTCAAGCGAGTACAAACCGCCCGGATTTGCGCGAAGCCGTTCTCGGAGAATCTGGTTCGTATCGACAGTTACTAACTTGAACGGTTTGGGGATCCTCGGGAGAGGCTCACCGTCGGGTCCGACGATGCCAGAGCGCGCGAATGAGCGAAGCCCGTTCACGAACTCATGTAGTGTGAACAGATGCTCGCGTATTGTCTTGCCTGCTAAGTCGGCGTAGAGCGGTTCCCCGGCCACTAATTCAAAGAGCTTCTGTGCCTGTGCCTCGTCCGTACCAGAAAACCTGACGCGGCGCTGAATCAGTTCGAAAAACTCCGTTCGGGTGAGACCCCCAAGCTGGACGACAAGGGGCTCTTTCATCTCCCTCGGGACTTCACCATTGCTGCAGATCAGGAGATCTGGGCTAGGATTATTCGCCAGGGATGACCATAGGACTGATCGAAACGCATCCGATCCGACATTGTAGTCGTCGACGAACAAGAGCGACCGCCTTCCGCGCCGGGCGCGGCCGAAAAACTCGGGGACAATCTCGGGGACAATATTCGGAAACGGTGTCGCGTGGACATGAAGCCATCCTCCCGGGAATAGATTGGCTGGCTCCGATTGTTCGCGGAACATGTATGCGAGCGCAGTCTTTCCGGAGCCACGCTGTCCGGTGATTACTGCTTGGCGCGGTCCTCTCCGGTTGAAGTGATCGTAAAGTAACTGCAATTCCTGCTTCCGACCAACCCATAAACTGCGAAGCACATCTCGTGGCGAGGCCTCTGTGCCGAGCAACGGGCTTCCCAATTGAACTTTTTTAGGATCATGCATGTGTGAAGAAGCCTCGAGTGGCTTACCTCTGCGGGGAGCGGCAGCCTCTTAGGGTTTCTACGAACCGCATAAGAGCCCTCTGGCTCTTCGCTTCCTTACCGTAAAGTACTCTCTCACCTCAACTTAAAGAAGGATACGCCTCCGACCGGAGAGAGTCAACGCGACTGGTGAAGCGATAAGGCATCCCGGAGGTGCCTTCACCGCCTCTGGCGGACAGATATGATGCTCTACCTACATTCGTTCCCGATCAGACGTTATCCGGCTCCAGGCGCACCGGCACGCCGCTCAGGACGGCGTTGCCTGAGAGCGGATCGCGCAGGTTCTCGTCGAGCAGTGCGTTGAGGTTGGCGCCCGGCCGCCGGGTGGCGACTTCCAGGTGGATCCCGGGGAGGTCGTGGCCCCAGCCGTGCGGCAGGGAGATCACGCCCGGCATGACCTCGTCACTGATCTTCACTTCCACCGTGACCGCATGTCCGCTGGCGCCGATCAGGCGCGCGGGACCGGCATTGGTCACGCCGCAGCGGGCGGCGTCGGCGGGATGGACCAGCGCCGTACACCGTCGCGGACCCTTGGCCAGGACCGGTAGATTGTGCATCCAACTGTTGTTCGAGCGCAGGTCGCGACGTCCGATCACCACCAGGTCGGGAGCGGGCGCCGCGAGATCCGCCTCGGCGTGCTTCAGATCCTCGAGAAACAGGTTGGGCGCGAGCTCGATCTTTCCCGAGGGGGTGCGCAGGACTTCCGGCACGCGGGGCGCCAGCGGGCCGAGGTCGATGCCGTGAGGCGCGGCCTTGACCTTCGCCAGCGTCAGGCCGTCCGGGCGGCGTCCGAACTGGTCGCCGTACGGACCGCCGCGCAACGCGAGATCGAGCAGCCGCTCGGGGCCGCGCCACTGCGCCACGGCCTGCAACAGGAAATCGGCCTGGGCGCCGGTCCGGCGGCGAAGGTCCTCGGCCGCCATCTCGTCATCCAGGGTCTGCACGTCAGCTCCGGCGCCCCTCCCTTCGGCGACCGCCGCCAGCCGCAGCAGGATCTCCCACTCCGCGGGCCGGCCCCGCGGCGGCGCGAGCACCGGCGAGCTGTAATGGGCGTGGTTGCGGCAGGACAACTGGGGGAACGCCACGTCATAGTGCGACTCCTCGAACGGCAACAGCCCCGGCAGGATCACATCAGCATGGTGCGTGGTCTCGCTGCGCCTCGATCTTTTTCCTTGACCTGCCCTTGGCTTCTTGGGGCCTTGCAACGCATCGCCGGGCCCCCAAACTTGCGGGATTCCGATCTCAGCTTGCGGAATTTTAGCTATATCTCGCTGCAATGCGCCAGAATAGGTTCCAGGCTATTCTTGGAACCTCCCAATCTGCCCGGCAACTCGGACGCTGCCGATGAGGTCGGCCCCGTACAGCTCGCGCAACTGGGCTCGGACCTTCAAGGCCAGCTCCTCGCCTGGCTGGTCGATCCCTGCCGCTTCCGCGACCCGGGCGACGATCTCGTCCAAGGAGGCGGGTTCGGACGCCGCTTCGAGGACGAGGGCTGCCATGGGGCTCACCCGCCGGCAGCGGATGTCGTTGCCCTCCTGGTGGCAAAGGAAGGAGATGTCGCTCTCGGGTGGCGGCGCGGGGTCGGCCGTCCCGAGCCAGGACTGCCAATCATGGCGGGTCGAGAGGAGCCGGGTGCCCGGCGTCAGGGTGAACGTGGCGACTCGGAGGTCGATCTCCTCCCAGGCCGGACGGACGAGGCGGCGCAGCAGGGCCTCGGTGGAGTCGACGAGCTCCAGGGTGAGCTCGTAGCGGACCCGCTCGGGCTCGAAGGCGTCCTCGAGACTCGCGCGGATCTCTCCGCTCTCTTTCCCCAGACCGCCGACGAGGATCTCGTGCGCTTCTTCCACCGGAGCACGGTCGAGAGGCTCGCCGCCCGGTCCCCAGGAGGGCAGAGCGGGGCCCGGGGGAGCGAGACGAGACCAGACGCGGAGGGTGGTGGCGAAAAAATCATCGGCAGACTCCCGGGCGAGCTCCTGAAAATGGCTCCCTTGTCCCTCCGTCGCCGTCCTCGCAGCTCGCGGGCGGAGTAGGAGGACCGACGGCGTCTCGGGATCGGCGAGGCGCAGGTAGAAGGCGCCGATGCCGGCCTCGCCCACGAGCAGACTGGGATCCGGCACACCGCCGCGGGTTCCGCAGGGCCAGGGCCGCCCCCGCGCCTCGTAGATTGCGATGCCTTCCCTCGCCGCCCGCTGCGCCACCTGGCGCAGCTCCGGGTCCCCCAAGAGCTCGGCGGCCAGCAGCGGCAGCTCACAGTTGCCGCCGATGCCGTGGCAGAGGGAGTAGTTGCCGCCCTGCGACAGCTCATCCTCGACGGCCTGGAGCGTCGAGCGCAGCGCCGCTTCCGCCTCCCGGCGGTAGACGTCCTGGCCGGTGAGCTCGAAGGCGCGGAGCCGGGCCAGGCCGATTCCCGGAGCGCCGTGGCACCACGCGGTCATGTACCTCTCCTCGAACACCGGCGGATTCCCGTCCCGGACCGCCCGGCGCAGCTCGTCCACCGGCTGATCGAAGAAATCGTGCCGCAGGTCGGGCCAGTTCGACCGTTCCTCGTTGAAGAGGCGGCGCTCGTGGAGGAAGGCCATCTCGGCGGCGAAACGGAAGCGGCCGTCGCCCGTGGCAAGGTCCAGCTCCAAGAGGGCGAGGCCCACACCTGAGGCGCCGTGGGCGAAACCGGTCAGGTTGCGGACCGCGCCCTCCCCTACGGTGGCCCAGGACCAGCCGTCCGGCCTCCGTTGTGCCTGGCCGATCAGGTGCTCCCCCAGCTCGCGGGCCATTGCCCTGAGCTCGTCCCAGCCGGCCTTCTCGGCGAGGTCCAGGCAGGCGGGGATGGCGCCGCTGGCGCCGCCGACCACGTCGAGCCTCTCGTCGTGGGACTCCCGGCCCGCCAGGGGCGCGAGGAGACGGCGGGCCCGCTCGGCGTAGTCGGGCCGCTCGAAGATCTCGGCCAAGCGGACGGCCACCCAAGCGAGCCCCACCCGGCCGCTGTGGAAGCCGAACAGGTCGGAAAGGTGATCGCCACGGGCCAGAGCGTGCTCCAGGCCCCCGTGGGCCGCCCGGCCCACCTCCGCCTCCCCGGTGGCGCGGTAGAGCTCGCCCAGGAACCAGGCGATTCCGGCCGCCCCCTGGTAGAGCTGACCCTCGGCCCGGATGGTGCGGACATGGATCTCCGGATCGGGCTGGGGCTCCAGCACCTCCCACGTACACGCCGTCCCCTCCCACAGGGCCCGGCGAGCGAGGCGGCGGCCGATGGCGAGAGCCGCGTCGAGAAACTCAGCCGTCGCCATGCTCCCCGCCTTCTCCCAGGGTTCCCGCGATCAGGACGGAGAGATAGGACTCTTCCTGGATCGACACCCCGAGCCGGTTGCTCATCATGTGGATATAGCTGGGCACGATCCAGTCCACGGACTCGTCCCAATCAGCCGCCGGCCGCCCGTCGAGGCGCAGGCGTCCCTGATCGAAGAGCTCCCGGAGCCGGCAGGCCACGTCGTCCATGTCCCGGCGATAGGCATCGAGCTCAGGCGTCAACTCGTCGCCGGACTCGAGAGCCTCCCAGGCCGACTCCACGTAACCGGCGAGGCGATCGGCCTGGCGGTCGAAGGCCTCCTGGAAGGTCCGGAGCCACTGCTCCTGCTCTTGGGCGTCGTCCCCCGCCCAGATCTTGAGATAGTCCGCGCCATAGCTCCGGGCGAGCTCGGCCACCCCCTGGCGCTCTCTCCGGTAGAGGAAGAGGAGGACCAGCATCGCCAGCAGGCCTTTGCCCAGGCGCTGCGGGCGGGTGCCGGGTGGAATCTTTCCGAGGAGAGCGAGAGCCGTCTCGCTCTGGCGGTGGAAAAGCTCCTCGGCCAGGGCGAGGCCCCAGGGACCGCCGTAGCGCTCCACCTCGGGCTCGTAGCGTTCCCGGAGCGCGCGCACCACCAGCTCCGAGGAGGCAGCGGCCGCGGCGACGCGGGGCCAGATCGTCTCTTCCAGGACCGGGCCCGGCGCGAAGAAGCGCAGACGCACGTGGCTCGCCTCTTCGGCGTAGCGCAGAAAGAACCAGCGGACCGCGTCAGGACGGCACGCCCGGGCGAGCGGCGCCACGACCTCGCGGATCACGCGGTCCGCCGTCTCGCCGTAGACGTGATCTTCGAAGAAGAGGTAGGCGGTGAGCCACAGGGAGTCGCTCTGGGTGTGGGGCGGCTCCATCACGCCTCCTCCGGGAAGTCCGCCTGCAGGGCTGCCCCTTCAGGGGTCGGTTCACACGTAGCCTGCACTGACCGGATTGGAAGCGTCAAGCCCTTCAACTTCGCTGGAGCGCCACCCCACACACTTTGGATCCGAGCTCCCTTCCTCTCGATGACTGGTTTCGCCGGCGAGCTGCGCGTCCTCTTCAGAAAGGCTCGGAGGATGCTCGACTCGGCATAACGCCCGCCTCGGCACTCGCCAGTCTGCACATCGCTAAAGAAGGAGGGATATGAGCTAACCAGACATCGGAATGCTGCCCACGGATCCGGTTTTCTTGAAGAAACTGCCCGCGCGGGCGGGCGTGAGTCGATTCAACCACTCGATCAACTCTTAGGAGGTATGGCAATGAATACTATCTTCTTCGCCCTGGCCATGATCGCCAATGTCCTCGCCGGACAAACGGGAACCCAGCCAGACCTGCAGAAGAATGCGACGCAACTGATCGTCGGGCGTATAAACGATCTGAATACACAGCTCCAGCAAAAAGGTTTGGGGGACTATGTCCAACTGACGCTCGCATGGGGTCCGGTCGTCTACCAGGCGCCCGGCTCCAAGGTCGCCGACAACGTCGTCTACGTCGTTCAGAACACGAAAGCGCCGAATGACTACACCATCGGCATCGCAGGCACGAACTTCAATTCGCCGTGGGATTGGTTGCTCGAGGACGGTCTGGTCGGCGCCACCGTTCCGTGGATAGATGGTGCTCCCTCCGCCGGACGGATCGCTCTCGGGACAAGCCTTGGATTGCAGATCGTCAAGAGCCTCCAGTCGGTGCCGACCGTACCGCAAGGCTCGAACCGAGCGCTGACCCTCGAGGCGTACTTGACACAGCAACTGGGCGACCAAAAAGGAAACATCTACGTTACCGGGCACAGCCTCGGTGGAGCGCTCTCTCCCGTGACGGGATTGTGGTTGAGCGACCGCAAGACAAATTGGCCCAACGCGACGGTCTCCGTCTACACGTTCGCCGGCCCAACGCCCGGCAACGCCGCGTTCGCCGCTTTCTACGCCGGGAAGCTCGGCGCCAACACCACGCGCGTCTGGAATCAGCTCGACGTCGTGCCCCACGCCTGGGCACAGCAAGCACCTCCCACTCTCTCTCAGATTCCAGGGCTCTATCAAAGTCTTCCCGCCAAGGGCAATGTGAGCCCCTCCAAAGACGTCAACGACTTGATTGACGTGCTGAAGTATATTTCACGGAAAACCGACTACGCCCCGGCGAACCAAGCGGCTGGGTTCAGCAACCCGAACGACTACGCGGACGTCTCGGCCTGCACGTCCGACCTGGCGAAGTTCCTCGTCCAGGCTGTCTATCAGCACATCAATGCCTATGGCAACTATTATAAGGTTCCCGTCAAGCAACTCCTCACGTGTCAGGAAGCTGGCGCTGCCGCGAAGGAGCTGAGCGCGAGGATGCGGACGCAAGTTGCTACGGAAGCAAGCAGCCGTGGCACGCGCTGACCTCTCTTGACTTGGGTGCCCCTGCGCCGCCACCGGGCCGGGGATCGAGACCGCCTGCTGCCCCCTCCAGTGCTTTTAGCGCCGATACGAGCTTGAGCTTCTGGGGGGGCGGCTCCTGCGGCCCCCTTTTGACGACGCCCGCCCGGGCATGACACCATGCCCGGGCGACCCTGGAGGACCGAACCTTGGCAGCTCGCCGCACAGCAAAGCCCCGTCCGCTTCCGACGTTCGACCCGGTGCCCTCGGCCCAGTTTGGCCTGGAGATTCTCGACCGATCCAAGTCCCGCCGCGCGCTGATTGGACGAGTGGCGATGTGGTATTGGCTCGACGACGAGGCGGATCACGAGTACACTAAGGACGTTGACTTTGCCGTCCCCCAGGTCAGCATCCCCTCGATTCTCGAGATCCTTCACCAAACTGACGCCGAGGTGTCACAGCTCACGATCGGCGGCGTCAATGCACGGATCTCGAAACAGGGAGTCCGGACTGATTTCATCGATCGATCGAGTGAGGAATGGGGCAACCTGCAGCCCCTCTACCTCGACGCCATTCGCGCTGCCGAAGCGCAGGACGATCAGTTCGAAGGGCATCCCGTGGCCCCGCCCGAGCACCTCGTCGCGATGAAACTGGCGGCCGGCACCGATAAAGACGAGCGGGATGCCATCCGCCTCCTCGCGAAGGTCAAGGACCTGGACGTCGAAGCGACGCGCGACCTCGTGCGAAAATTTCTCGGCCCCGGTCTGCTCGGCAGACTCGAAGAGTGCCTCCGCCGCGCAGGACACCCACAGGCCAGGCGGGCCTACAGTCTGGGTTCCTGAATCGTCAGGGTGGTGCAGGACCGGCGTCCAGCTCCGTCGCGTCGGAGCCCTACGAAGACCACGCTTCTTCCTCGATCTCGCCGGGCCGATCGATGCCGCCTTCGGCATCAGGTCGTGCGCCTGCGACTCATCCGAGATCGTCAACCGCTCCCGCGCGAGGGCTAGGACCGCAATAGCTTCGCTCCTACATTGCTCGTCGGGGATGCGACCGATCTCGAACTCGAGCACCTCGGAGCTCAGGAGTCGGACATCTCCAGCCTGTACAGAGGCCTGCGCCGCCCTCGACTTGAGGGCCGCCGAATCAGTGTCGGAAGGTTGGAGAAAACTCAGGAGTACCCGCAGAGCCAATTGTGGAGGCAATCGCAGGAACCAATTTGTCCGCCCGTCCAGTAGCATTCGATCCTCGATCCGGGGTCGGAGCAGGCCTTGTTTATGTAATCCTCGCAGCGGACCGTCGGGCACCGGTAGTAGCTGCAGCGGGAAGTCGTGGTGCCGTTGCAGGTGACGTAGCCCCCAGAGCTGCCGGAGGAGTTGCAGATCTGTGCCACCGAGCTACACTCACCCGGGCACTTCACCGATACGGAGCTGTCATCGGCGCACAAAGCCGTGCAACGTGAGTCAAGGGAGGTTTGCCGACGCCTGAACTTTAGACGTTCGGAAGGCTTTTGCGGCCACCGGACAAAGAAGCCATCCGACCAGACGATATCTTCATCGAAGCTCTCGGGATCAAAGTATCCAATCACATAGGAGCTCCCAGCGAATACTCCATCCCGCCCCGCGCTCCGAATGGACGTGATCCCCTTGGCCGGGGAGCTTGCGTTGAGGTAGAACTCATATGGATGTCCCCATCCGTCCACCTCCGGAATCTTTTGGATATACCTGGGGACCAAGAGCCTTTCGAGATTTATATGAGAGATCTCCCGGTAATCAGCAAGGTCTACAGTGGCGGGCGTCGGAACCTGCGACTGCCCCGCGGCCGCCGCTCCGACGTGGTCGGTGAGCCAACTGAACATGGCGGTACCGATAGTGCTGATGTCCGCTAAAGTCTGCTTCTGTGCTTCCAAGTCGGTCCTCGGGGTTTCCACAAGTTCCTGTCTTTTCGCCAGAGGAGACATCCCCATAGCCAGCGCGAGCCCGCAGAGGGCAATGGTGGCAAGCGCGATTCTCATTCGCCCCCTGGTCAGTCCCGCTCCTCGCCGCTCTGCAGCGGTTGCAGACGCCTCGACCATTCCCTCCAGAAATCGGTGGACGACCTCTCCAGCGGTACTGGGGCGGAGGGCCGGATCCTTTTGAAGGGCCTCCCGCAGAGCACGCCACACCTCGGGAGGCAGGGGAAGAGGAGGAGGCTCTGCTTCTAGATGGCTAGCAAGGACCTCTTCCACCGTCCCCCGAAACGGCGGCTTTCCACCCAGGATCTCGTACGCGAGCACGCCGAACGAGTAGATGTCCGAAGAACGGCTGGCTTCGCCGAGTTGGACCAACTCCGGAGCCAAATACAGCGGCGTACCCAGCAGCGAGCCCGTTGTGGTAAGCCCGGGCGGACTCTCTCCTCCACCCGGTAATGTCCCGGGACTGGACCTGGCCGGGTCTGCGAGCAACTCTGCGAGGCCGAAGTCGAGGACCTTCACACGCGGCGACTCCAGATTCTCCGAGCAGACAAAGATATTGCCAGGTTTGAGATCGCGATGGAGGACACCAGCATCGTGCGCGGCGTCAATCGCGGCGGCGATCTGTCTGAGAAGAGGAAGCGCCTGCGCGAGCGGCAGCGGACCCTGATCCCGGCAGACATCCGAGAGGAGCATCCCTTCGAGGAACTCCGTGACGATGTAGGGTCGGTCGCCTTCCGATCGGTCGATTCCGAAATCAGTGACCTCGACGATATGAGGGTGCCGGAGACGTCCGAGCGCCACAGCCTCCCTGCGGAAGCGCTCGAATGCATCGGGAGTCGGAGGTCCAACGGTCTTCAGAAGCTTGATCGCGAAAGCTTTCTCCAAGCCGACATGGATCGTGCGGTAGACGACCCCGACGGCTCCCTCGCCGAGACGCTCCTTCAGCCGGTACTTCTCGCCGATGAGGTACTCGGAGGTCGTAGGAAGAGATTTCGGAGTGCTGATGAGCGGCTTCTCCCATGGACGATTAAACCGCTATTTTACATCTTCGGCCCTCCTCGGGCGCAGACGCGGGTTGCGGAACCCCAGGTCGACGGGAATGACCTCCCGGCCGGTAGTGACGTTGACGAGCCGCACGCGGAAAGGGCACCGGGGATCGGGCTCGACCGCCAGGTCCGAGACGGAGATCTGATCGCGGGCGCTGCCCCCTTCCGCCGTCGGGTAGGCGATCTCCTCGGGCAGCAACGGCGGGGTGGTGCTGCGGCACCTGCTACCCGCGCGTCTCTGCTATAGTTGCCGAGGGAGAGCGAGACATGCAGATCGCCTTGGAGCTACCCGAGGACATCGCGAAGCGCTTGGAGCTCGCATGGCGTGATGTGCCACGAGGCACCCTCGAGGCCATCGCCGTAGAGGGGTACCGTGAAGGGGCGTTGACACGCGGCCAAGTGGAACGGCTCCTCGGGCTCTCCTTCTGGGAGACGGAAGCGTTCCTCAAGGAGCGGTCAGGCCTATCTTGCCTACACGGAGGAGGACTTCGAGCAAGATCGTAGAGACCTCGATCGCCTCATGCTCCGATGACGGTCGGCTCGAACACCTCGCCCCTGAATTATCTTGTCCTCATCGACCATCAAGAGATCCTCTGGAGGAAAATCGATGGACGCGCCCTCGCCCTCAAGCAGATCGAAGAACGATTCGAGTCCGAGTGGGTCTTGGTGGAAAACCCTGAGACCAATGATGCCTTGGAAGTGCAAAGAGGCAAGGTTCTCTGGCACAGCAAAGATCGGGACCAGGTCTATCGAAAGGCCGTAGAGCTGCGCCCCAAACGTTTCGCGATGCTCTACACCGGCAAGATTCCCGAGGACACAGCGATCGTCTTATGAGTCTCTCTTTCGACCCTCGCCAAGGGCTCATCGTCGTTCGAGCGGAGCTGTGGGGGCCTACTGGCAGCGCAATCCTGCAACTGGCGCTCGATACCGGAGCCACTGGCACATTGGTCAATGTCGGGATGCTGGTTGCGGTAGGGTACGACCCAGCACTGGCCACCAGATCGCTTCCAGGTGACGACCGGAAGCGGGTTGAGTTCGTTCCTCGTATTACGCTCGACAAGATCGTGACTTTGGAGCAAGAGCGCCTTAGGAGCGTTGAAGCACGTGGACTTGATGCTCGAGGAAGATCTGGTCGAACGTCTCCAGGGAGAGGCGGAGAGTCGCCGCGTAAGCATGTCGGAGCTCATCAGCTCACTGCTCTGTCAGGATCTGGGAATGCAACGAGACTTTCCGGCTGCCGTCGAGAGGATCCGCCAGCTCCGCAAGGCCGTCGGGCCGATGCCCGACAGCACGCCAGTCATTCGTGAGTCAAGGGATCGCGGATGGTGACGACGGCTCCTCCAGTGCTGTCATCGCGGATACGAGCTTTGAACCCTTGATGCCGGTTTCGTGCCGGCCCTCCGAATAAACTGGTAGAATGGGGTCGCGGTGGCCCGGTGGAAAGCGACCGCCGCCGCAAAGTGGTATCTGTCGTAGAATAAGCCCGATGCTAGACTGGTCTCAGTGCCACGCTGTCGAACGCTCCCCGAACCGGGTGAGTGGTGCCTGGGTATTCCGTGGCACCCGCGTGCCCGTTGCGGCGCTCTTCGAGAATCTCGAGTCCGGCGCAAGGATGGAAGAGTTCCTCGAGTGGTTTCCAGGCGTCTCCCGTGAGCAAGCGGAAGCGGTCCTTGAACACGCAGTTCATAGTCTCCTTGTGGCGTGAAGGTCCTCTTCGATCAGGGCACACCAGTACCCCTGCGCCGGTATGCATGAAGTGACGACCGTCTACGAGCTTGGCTGGAGCACCCTGCAGAACGGCCCCTGATTCCCAGGCTGAAGTCCTTCTCTCCACCAGTTGGCCCAAGATCCAGGCAAAGGTTTCTGAGGTGGTGGTCGTGGTCGATGGAGCGACCAAGGGCAGCTATACCGAAGTGCCTCTCTGAGCACCTCTGTGCACTGCATCGACTGCCAAGCCCTGGCCGAAGAGCTGGCGCCTGGACCACGAATTCTGCTCTTTTTCGCTGGCACTGTTCAGGCAGTTCTGTGGTACGCTGTCGAACCTATGCCCGCCTTTGTCAAGTACACGGTCTTTCTCTCGTCCACGCATGACGATCTCCAGCACGAGCGTGAACAAGTGGCTGACGCCATTCTGAAGCTGGGCCATATCCCTTGCGGCATGGAACAGTTCTCAGCCGGTTCTGGACGCGGCTGGAATGTCATCACGCAAACGATCGATATCTGCGACTACTACGTCCTTATAGTTGCAGGCCGGTACGGAACCATGTTCCCGGGCGAGGATGTGAGCTGGACGGAAAAAGAGTACAACTATGCGCGTAGCCGAAACCTAGATCCACTCGCTTTCCTGCGGCACAGGGATCATACCATCAGTTCGCGCATGGACGACGAACCCTCCGCAATCATGCACCGACAGGCGTTCATCAGGAGAATAGACGAAGAGTGCCGTCGCGAACTTTGGACGACCAGTGAGGACCTCTGTGCGCGTGTAACCATGGCATTGACGAAGCAGATCGCCGACGATCAGCGCCTTGGCAGGAATAGGCCTGGTTGGTTCCGAGGCGATGATCTTCCCGGCGATGCGAAAGTAACGAGTGAGCTCGCGCGACTCTCGGCGGAGAACGCCGAACTCAGAGCAGCTCTCGCGCGCGCGTTGACACCACTAAAGCCGAGTCTGCAGATTCAGACACGCCGAGGCGATCCCATTCCGGAGAAACTTGAACTGCAGTTGATCCAGTATTCTATGACTCCAGATTCGGAGTCTGCGAATCCAACGCTTTCTGGCGCAGTTGTTGTCGCTGCGGAGAAAGTCGTCATTGGTGCGAACGAGGGCGATCTTCTGCCTACGCAAGGGAGAGAAGCCGTTTCCGAAGACGATTTGGAGGAGGCAAAGCACTTGCGCGAGTGGGTAAGGGCCCTTTCTCGCCTCTTCTGGATCCGCCTGCAAGTCGCTAACTCCGGTCCTGTCCCTGCGCGCGACGTTCGGGTTCGAGTTACTGTCTCTCCTGTCGAGTTTGTCGCGTACGCTGATCTGGATCATTTCAGCAAATACAGACGACCAATGGGGGATACGGATGATCGGGAATATAAAAGCGATGGTTCGGTGGCCATAGTGTCTAATTCGGAATCAGAGGAAGCAGTATTTATACACAAGATTCCTAGTGTCGGCGTCGATCGCAAGCAGATCCTAACGGGCATGGCATTCCTGGCGCTAGGTGATCTCGCCACGGAGCAGATTGTAACCGTAAACATTAGTATGGACGAAGAAAGTGGCGCCAAGAGTCAGGGGCAAATGCAACTGCGCTTGACCACGGGGCCGATCTGGTCTGGTAACGCGTCAGCGATTCGTGATCACGCCAACGCCTTAAGGATGATGTTGCGAGAGTAGCCCCTCCCTCTTCCCTCCCCCGAACCGCCAAAAAAGACAGCCGGCGCCACACGGCCATCTCTAAGTTTCTTTGCTGTAGTAAGTTGCATGGTGCCCAGGGGCGGAATTGAACCACCACCACCGTGATTTTCAGACATGGCCGCTTGGCCGACTGGTGGTGCGCATCACGCCTCCTCCCGCGAGGAGGTCGCCTCCCGTTCCGGGAAGTCCAACTGCAGGATCATCTCAGTGACGAACCGTTCCTCGCCCCAAGGGACCAACTGGTCCCGCCCCGGCAGACGCTCTTCGAGGATCACCTGGAACGTCTCGAGGTTCTCCGTCATCCGGCTGAACAGATCGACCAGCAGGGGATTGCGGAAGTCGACGTACTGGGGCTTGGCGAGGTGATCCCGGAGGCCCGGTCTTTTTCCAGGCGGTGTCCTGCCGGGCGGCAGTTGCCCAGGCCACATCGTCTCGGGCAGCGTCCAGGGCCCTCCCGTCAGGTCCACGATGCGCACGAAGACCTCCTCCGGCAAGCCGAGCTCCTCGCGCCAGCGCTGGATGCGGAGGAAATAGCCGGCCTCGCTTTCCCGCCGGTCGCGGCTGGGGAAGAGAGCCTGGGGCAGGGTCCATCGTCTGCGTGCCAGAACCAGCCGGCCCCGATAGGTCAGCCGGGGACGGTGGACGACGTGCCCGGGGGATTCGCGGCCGGTGCCCTCGGGCTTCTCGGGCTCCTCGGGCCGCGAGGGTACGTTCAGCACGAAGGCGGAGGCCGGCGTCATTCGGGAGAGCATCTGAAAAAGGAGCGGACGCATTCGCGGGTTGCGGAACCCCAAGTCGATGGGAACGACCTGCCGGCCGGTGGCAGTGTCGACGAGCCGCACGCGGAAAGGGCACCGGGGATCGGGCTCCACCGCCAGGTCCCTTACGGAGATCTGCTCGCGGGCGCTGCCCCCTTCCGCCGTCGGGTAGGCGATCTCCTCGGGCAGCAGCGGCGGGTGGAGGTCCGCGTTGAAGCTCGCGTCGCCGCAGATCTCCGCCAGCGCGCTCCGGGTGAGGCGCCGGTTCGAGGCCACGAGATCCTTTTCCACTTCCTCGGGCAGAAGGTAGAGGAAGCGGGAGAAGTACTTGCCGAAACCGTTGAGAACCTCTTCGAGCACCACACCGTCCGGCATAGGCTGAACGAAGAGGGAGATCGAGCGGAACGGCTCTTCGAGATCGGGGAGAGCGGCGGTCAGCTCCTCCAGGTCCCGGCGCTGGAGGACGATCTCCTCCGCCGACGGAGCCGCCCGCCAGAGCTCGCGGATGCGCTTTTCGAGACCCTGGCGCGCCGCGTTGAGCTTTTCCACCACCTCCAGCCGGAAGGGGTTGTCCAGTCGCGCGAGTGTCTCCCCATCATCAGCTTCCCTCCCCCAGAACTGCTTCTGACGCTCCACGTGGCCCGCGAGGTGCTCGCGGTAGTAGTCCTCGTAGAACTGGAGCAGGGGGACGGGATCCGCCCCATAGTGACGGTTGAAGAAATGGCGCATGTTCGCCTGCTCGCCCAGCAGCCAGATGAAAGGACGGATCAGCCCCACGTACTCGGCCAGGAGGTCCCCGAGACCCCCGAGGTCGAGAACGAAGCTCTCCTTGCCGGCGGCGTCCTCGAAGAGCGTCTCCGTACCCGGGAGCCAGCCCTCGGTCTCCTCCACCCTCGCGAAGTAGCCTTCGACCAGGGCGGTCACTCTCTCCAATAGAGCTCTGCGCCGCTCCAACGCGGCCTCGGCATAGGCGTCGGTGAGACGCCGGTACTCCCGGAGGAAATCGACGGTGCGTCGGGCCAGGTCGTCTTCGACGTTGTCCTCAATGTTGGCGAGAAGCCCGCACAGGCAGCGGTCCCAATCGAGCTCCTGCTCCCGGATGCCGAGCCGAAAGCGCAGGAAGCCGGCGTCCAGCAGCCGGTCGAGGTAGGCGGCGATCTCCTCCTCGGAGGCCTCCACGTCCTCGCGGAGCGTCTCCGTCAGGACGGCCAGGGGCAAGGGGTCCCGGTCTCGCAGGACGTCCAGCAGCAGATCGAGGACCGGATTCGGCGCCAGGTGCTGGAAAACCTCCCGCCGGCCGAGACCGGTCAGGAAGAGCCACCGTCCGTCCTTCTGGCGCAACGTCGGGTTGAGCTCGACGGAAAGGTGGCGGCGCACCGCCGGGCGCGCCGTGAGGGCCTGGACCAGAAAGGGGACCATGGCCTTGTTGAGGCGCACGACGCTCTTTGCGACCTCGGAGCGCCCCCGCCCAAGACCCTCACCCCTGCCCCTCTCCCGACCACCCCATCCCCCTCCCCGGGAGAGGGGAACCTGGCCGAACCGTTCTTGCTGTTGGGTGGGGGCTCCCTCTTCTCCCGGTGAGGGGGGCTGGGAGGGGGCGGGAGAAGAGGGCCGGGGTGATGAGGGCCTTGGGTGGGCGGCGCTCCCCGCAAAGGTAGCGCCTATGCCCGGAGAAGGATCGTCGCGGAGCCGTCCGGAGATCCTTCCAGGGATCACGGCGCAGAAGGTGCTGAAGGGTGTGGTCTTGACCGCGGTCCGGGTGTAGTAGCGCAGGAGGCTCCGTTCCACCTGGCGTGCCTTCGCTCCCGGGTGCCCGGCCTCCGCCCTCGTGTAGCGTTCGATTTCGTCGAAAAGGGTGGTGCTGGCGAGGAGCACTCCGTTGCGGAAGCCCTCGTCCGTGACGGCCTCCTGGAAGCGGCGCCGGATGCGGATGAGCTCGGCCTCGAAGCAGGCCTCGAAGCGGGCCTCGGCCTGCCGGAGGGAGCCGGTGAGCCGGTCGTAGCGTTCCAGGTCCGGGACCAGGCTCCGGACCTTCTCCAGGTCGGAGCAGTCCGGAGGGCGGAGGTTGTGGACGTCTCGCTTGAGCCGCAGAAGGGCTCTACGGAGCTCCGGGTCCTCCAGCCCGCCGACGGCCTCGAAGAGCGCCTCGTTCAGAGGACCGCGCAGCTTCCCGAGCTCGGCCTCGAGCTCCTGCAGGGCACGGTAGGACGCCACGGATTCCACGGCGGCCAGATCCTCCAGGCCGCCGACAGGCACCCCTGCCACCCGACAGATGAAGTGGGGAAAGAGCTGGTGATCGGTCATGCTGCGGAGAGGTCACGAGAACGAGAACCGCCCCGCCGGCTCCGTGAGCTGGCGGGGACGGCTCTTCGGGATCACCGGTCCCGGTCTAGCAGGGGCCGCCGCGAGAGCAGGAGGAGTGCGCGCAACTGAGAATCGATGGGGTGGAGCCGGAGCCACCCACAACGATCGGCGCCACCTTCGTCTCGAAGCTCTCGATCTCGAGATCATCCAGGCTCAGCTTCTTCTTTTCCTTCTTCATCACGTTCCTCCTGACCCTGTGGACGATTCTGGCAGACCTCGTCCGGTTTCGGGGTGCCCGCGGCTCGCCGCGGCGTTCGTGATGCCGCGATCGGAGCTCAGGTGTTCCTGCAATTACGGGTGCCGCAATCCGCTCATCCGGGACAGAGCGCCGCCCGGCGGAATCCTGAAACATCCGCCCGTTCCAGGCGTATCTCCCTCACCATGAGGGAGATCCTGCGCATGCGCAACGTGACAATCGCCATCCTTTTGACCCTGTTCGTTTCGACCACTGCAGCCGTCCGCGCTGAGGACGCCCCCAAGGGCGACAAACCGGGCGGCGGGGAGAAGGCCGCGCCGGCCCCACCCCCAGCCCGCAAGTTCGTCACCCGCCACCGCTTCACCGCCGGCGGGGTGGACATTCCCTACAACGCCACGGCGGAGGACATCGACCTCAAGGATCGCGACGGCAAGCCCACGGCGCGCTTCTTCACGATCTCCTACATCGCGGAGGGTGTGAAGCGGCAGGAGGACCGGCCGATCACGTTCTTCTTCAACGGCGGGCCGGGCTCCTCCTCGGTCTTCCTGCACCTCGGTTTCGTCGGCCCCAAGCGCATCGACATCCCGAGCGACGCGCAGGACCCGGGCGCGCCGCCCTACCGGCTCAAGGACAACCCGTCGAGCCTGCTGCGCTTCACCGACCTCGTCGAGGTCGACCCGGTCGGCACCGGCTTCAGCCGCGCGCTCGGCGAGAAGAAGGACGCCGACTTCTGGGGCTACGACGAGGACGCCGACTCCGTCGCCGACTTCATCCGCGCCTTCCTTACGGTGCACGACCGCTGGAACTCGCCCAAGTACGTCCTCGGCGAGAGCTACGGCGGCATCCGTGGCTCGATGCTCGTGCCGCGGCTTCAGGGGAGGATGAGCATCGGCCTCAACGGCGTGATCCTCGTCTCGCCGGCGATCAACATGGGCGCCCTGCCCTTCGTCACCGGCGGCAACGACCTCACCTACGTCACGCACCTGCCGACGCTCGCCGCGACGGCGTGGTACCACAAGAAGCTCCCGGATTCCTGGCCCAGCCTGCCGGCGCTGCTCACCGAGGTCGAACAGTTCGCCTCCGGCGAGTACATGCAGGCCCTCTTCCGCGGCGATTCGCTCTCGGCGGCGGAGAAGGGGCGGATCGCCGACAAGCTGCACCGCTACACGGGTGTTACCAAGCAGTACATCCTCAACAGCGATCTGCGCCTCTACGCGCCCCGCTTCGCCAAGGAGCTGCTGCGCGACGAGGGAATGGCCACGGGCTTCCTCGACAGCCGTTACGCGCAGAAGGAGCTCGACAACGCATCGGAGGTCCCCAACAGCGACCCGTTCGACGCCAAGACGGGGCCGATCTACGTCTCGCTCTTCCACCAGTACCTGCGCAATGATCTCGGTGCCGACATCGAGGAGCCCTACCTGCCCCAGAACGGCGAGGCCAACCAGAGCTGGAAGCGGCGGAAAAACGCGGTCGGCGCCTTCGCCGGCTTCGTTGACGTCACCGGCGACCTGGCGCAGGGCACCAAGGACAACGAGGCGTTGCGCGTGTTCACCGCCAACGGCTACTTCGACCTGGCGACGGCCTACTTCGCCAACGCCTACATGCTGCACCACAGCGGCATCGACCCGGCGCGGGTGACCATCCGGAACTACCCGGCGGGACACATGATGTACCTCAACCAGGGTTCGCTCGAGCAGTTGTCGAAAGATATCGGAGAGTTCATCCAGGGGAAGTGAAGGGGGTGAGGGGGACGCAGAACGAGCCGGAAAACACCCGAGGAGAGGCGATGCGCATCTCGAGCTGGGGTCATGCGGTCTTTGCTCTGACCTTGATCGCCCTCGGAATCCTGGGCTTCGTCAAAGGCGATTTCGACCCGACGTGGCCGTCCGTGCCAAAGGCTGTGCCTGCGCACGAGCTGCTGGCCTATCTCTGCTCCGCCGTCTATCTGGCAACTGGCATAGGCCTATTGTGGAAGCGCACGGCCGCCGTCGCTTCCCGCGTGCTGCTCGCCTACCTCCTGGTTTGGTTCCTGCTGCTGAGAGTGCCGCAGCTCTTCCTCCTCCACCCTACGCTCCTGGCCGCTTGGGGCTTCGGTCAGTCCGCGGTGATCGTGGCGGCCGCCTGGGTTCTGTACATCTGGCTCGCCGGCGACCGGGACGGGCAGCGCCTCGGTTTCGCCACCGGCAGCAACGGTCTGCGCATCGCGAGGGCGCTCTACGGCCTGGCCTTGATCCCCTTCGGCCTGGCCCATTTCGTCTATCTGAAACAGACCACCGTGCTGATTCCTGGCTGGCTGGGATCGCCTGTGGCTTGGGCATACTTCACCGGCGCTGCCTTCATCGCCGCGGGGCTGGCGGTGCTCCTTGGTGTGTACGCACGGCTGGCAGCCACGCTCTCGACGTTGCAACTGGGCGGGTTCCTGCTGCTCGTGTGGGTGCCCCGAGTGGCTGCAGGCTCCGTCAACGCCTTCCAATGGGGTGAGTTCGTCACCACCGTGGTGCTGACGGCGGCTGCCTGGGTGGTGGCGGATTCCTACCGCGGCATGCCGTGGCTTGCAGTGGGCAAGCGTCAGCTCAATGGCATCCTTCGAAGGCGACGTTTCCAGTGACCTTATACCTTCCAGTGCCGCAGCTCAATGTCGCAGTTCCTTCCACATTCCTTATGCCATTCACGACGGCGATGCCGTTTTGGAATGTCATTGTCCCGCACATTCCCAGATTCTCCCCGACCAAAGCCCCTGGCGGAAAGTAGATCGCCTGGAACTGTCCATCGAGCGCCTGCACGAGGCGCAGGCGGCGCTGCTGACTATCTGCAAGCTCGACTCCGGCGAAGCCTCGTGCTTGGCCTGATCGACAAACGGTCGGTACGAACGCAGTTCCGTCGATTTGAACGCTGCTCGTCACGTGCGCAGCGCAGCCAACAAACGCAACGACAAAACACGTCCAGAGCTTTCTCACGGTGACCTCCCGGTCCGGCCTATTCCCCCTCATCCCTGACCTTCACATCCTTCACTTCCGCAATCTCCGAAATCACAATCGCCCGCATTCCCTTCCGCTCAAACGCAATCCCCGTCGCCCGCACATACTTCCCCACAAACGGCATCAGCTTCTGCCGCTGATCGTAGTCCGGCATCTTGTCCGAAATCGGCAAATACAAATCGCCATCCTTCGTCAAAATCGCAATTGGCGACCCGGCTTTCACGCAATCCATGACGCACTTCAGGCTCATGCTCGTCGCCTTCCCATCCAGATTCTGAATCGGGCAAGCAACGTCGCGCACAGTTCCCTCGATCGTTACCTTCGATCGATTCGCCCGCGCACCCTCCATCGAAGTATGCTGCGCAACCGCAGCCGAAATCGCCGCCACGCCGCACCCAACCGCCAGGAAAAGCCCCAAGATTCGCCTCATAGCTGCTCCTTCCTTTCGCTCGGCGCGAAGTTACCAGGTCTAACGCAGAGCTAAGCCGCCCGCTGGGGCGTAGCGCAAAACTAGACTTTCAAACCCTCGGGCAGCAAAGCCTATTTTTGTGCAGTTCGCCATAATATTTGGTGTATATGCCCGTCTTGAGACTTTATGTGCTCATATGACTTTTGCACGATTTGCTCAAGGATTGGCAGCTCTACATCGCTAAGCCGCCTGATATAAACACAGTACCCAGTAGCGGTATGTCTACCTAGCTTAGCCAGCAATTCAGAGTAGCGTACCGTGCCGTCCATCAGGTAGACGGTTATCTTACCTTTTCTCGGATAAAAACCAATAACATGACCGTCGCCTTCGCGCCCGCTGTCGTATTTGTAGTGGTAGGTATCAAACCCGATAGTGCCCACATTCCACAGCTTTGGCTCATGCCCGCTTATTCGCTGCATCATTTCAATAAGCACTCGGCAATCTTTTGCAACTTGCTCATCAGCAAGTGAAGCAACATAGTTTTTGACTGAGCTGTCGCTTTGAGAAGAATTGTCGTTCGTCACTTTACAGCCCCCATTACGATGCATGTCTCCTCATTCGAGAGGTCGAGTATAATTTACACCTGTTCCTTACCCTCGTCAATGCTTCGGGCTCCGAGCTTGCCCATGGCGTATCCGGGAGGTGGACTGTCGGGGAGTCAGAGCGGCGAGTACGGCAGCAATGATGAAGAGCGCAGGGACGTCGCCAACCAGGTGGCCGTGCTCGGTCGAGTCGACGAAGGCCTGCACAGCCATGATGCCTCCGTGAACGACGCTGGACCAGACCGTGAACCAGATGAGACTTGTGTGGGCCTCGGGTTTGCGCGCGGCGATCAATAGGAAGACGCCGAGTGTGGCGTAGATGCCGACCATCATCAACTCGTATTCGTGCTGGCTGGGTGACCACGCCCACCCGCTGGGCCAAAGACGCATGAGTGGATAGAGGAGAAGCGCCGCCACGCCGGTGGCGACCAACGCAACTTGGAGCAACCTTCGACGGTTCACTATTCACCTCTTTCGACGACGTTTGCAGCTTGCCGACGTACGAATGCCGCGCAACGGTGGAGTTGAGTCGCCACGAAGCGAAGCCGAGCGGTCGGCTCGAACGACTTGTTATACGCCAGTGAACGGATGGTTGCCAACCCGACTCTCGCTTGCTACCAGGCACGACTTAGCCGAGCTGCTCGGCAAGCGCGACAATGATGCCCTCAGGCCCGCGGATGTAGGCTAGCCGGTACGTGTCCTCGTACTGCATTTCGCCAATGAGCTGGGCTCCGTGGGCGCGCAAGCGTGCGACGACGTCCTCGATGTCGTCGACGGCGAACATGATGCGACGGATGCCCAGCGTGTTCACCGGCGCGTCCACGGGCCCAAACCTGATCGCGTTGGGCGTGTGGAACTTGTCCAGCTCAATGCCCTGCCCATCGGGAGTCCGCATCATCGCGAGGGTGGCCCGGACATCCTTGAGCCCGATTAGGCTCCCGACCGAAGGCCCTTCGACTGTCGTCTCGCCCTCGAGCTTGAGGCCCAGTTCGATGAAGAACGCCTTGGCGGCTTCGAGATCGTCGACAACGATGAGGACGTTGTCCATCCGTTTAAGCGTCATATCCTTCCTTCCCTCGTTTCACTGCTGATTTCATCTCCTCGATATCGAGCGCACGTTCTCTCAGCTTAAGATCCTTAACTCGATACTCATCTTCCAAGAGAGACGGCATTGATGCAGGCCGAGAAGGTTGCGCGAAAGCAAGAGGTACTTGAAGCAGGAACAATAACGAGAGTGACGCGCATTCAATCATTGTCAATCTCAGTGCCTCTTGATGATTAGGTCCCATTTTGCCTCTCTTACCGACAGATCTAATTGCATAACGTTTGGGAGTTTAGCGAGCGGCGTCAGCCGTCCGCTTGAGGCCTCGGGTTGGCCGCGGCTTCTCCACCCGCCGAGGCCTTTCGTACCAGTTGTTCGCATTGTCATGCTGGATGGTACGCAATATAGAGTTTCCGTTCACCGCGGCCCTTACTCTGAACCGTGCGATGGAACACCATGCCTATTTTTTCAAGAACAGCAATTGAAGCATCATTTCCCGGAGCTACTTGCGCTAGAAGCCGAGCACAGTTGACCGTATAAAACCCGTATTCAAGCTGCCCGCGACCGATTTCCCGAGCATAATGATTGCCCCATGCCGACCGGGCCAAGACGAAACCTATTTCGTAATCTTTTTCGCCGAGAGCCCTGCACTCCAAGAGACCGGAGAAACCAATGATTTGAGAGTTAGCTTTTTCCACCAGAATCCCGAGTTTAAGGCCTGTTGCTTCATGGTCGAAGGTCGTCGCAAAAAACTCAGCGGCACGCTCTCTCGTGTAAGGCACACCTTCAAACACGAAGCGCATAACGTCGGGATCCGAAAATACTATCTCGTACAATACATCGAGATCGCCAGCCTTAGTGCTCCTTAGACTTAACCGCGGGGTCGATATGATCTCAGTAGTTGCTTGGGGCATGTTATCTCCCTTAAAGTTCACCGTAAATAACCTGAACGCTCTTGACAACCTTGGGGACGGGGGACCGCTCGCAGGCCGATTCGGTATCCATTCTTCTATGCTCCTGGAGAAACCTGAGCATCTTTAGAGTCAACTGAAAATGAAACTTGATTCAATCTCTTCAGCCCAACGTGATTAACAATGACCAATGCAGTGGAAAGAAGGCTTGTCAATACCCCAAACCACCATAGCAGCTTCAGCCATAGAACTGCATGAAGCCTGTAGCTCCACATTATTAGCAGACTCGCAAGAGCCGGTACAATAATCAAAAGGAAGTATCCCAAAGTCCGCAGTCGATTAGCTTTTGGTAGAAACTCCTTTATGGCTTTAGAATTATCCCACTGCGGTGCATCTGCGCCAATGCTCGACAGGAATGGCCCAAGTTCGTAGTCCAAAAATTGTGCAATTGCTCTTATTGCGCCATGATGATGTATGGTAAGTACAGTAGCTCCTAGAGCAAGATACGGAACAATCAGAAGAATCTCTGGTTTGGCTTGGGTACCAAGAGCGATCCCGAATATCGTAGCGACTGCACCCAGGAAAGCAAGCAAAATATACTCCCTGAGTTGAATCCTTTGAATATACTCCTGCCTTGCGAATTCGTAGGACTTTCTCGCAGTTTCTTCGTGAGACATAGCATTTAGCTCCCTATTAGCGGAAGAAGCGCCCAACGCTGCGTCCCCTCACCGGCGGATGACGAAGTCAGCAGTCCGGTGCAGGGGCTGGTTGGGCGGCTACAACTTCCATCGTATCGGCGTTACATTAACCCCTTACCCTTTCGAAGATGTCAAACAGGTAGTTTAGAAGGTCGTCAACACGGTTGGTGATACCGAATGCGTGCGCGGGTGTCCCGCGATCAGGTTCATACCGACCGACAGTGAAAATGGTCGGGTGGTGAAATCCTCGCTGGCGCATCGTCTTGAGAAACCTCAAACCCTCGTCGCCCACACCATCTCTCGCCATGTCGGATACCACTGCGTCGAATGACGCAGTCGAAAGCCTGTTGAGGGCGAGCGAGGAGTCGGTGGCGGCCTCAACCTCAACAGCGAGGTCGCGGAGAATCTGGATGACATGCGCCATTTCTCTTGGAACGTCATTGACAAGGAGTACGCGAGCTCCGCCGATGATCGGCGAGAGTCGTTCCGCCCGCCTCGATACCTGATCGAGGATTCGCTCGGTTATGGCGGCCTCGCCTCTGGCCGCCTGAGCGAGCTCGGACTTGACCTTTTGCTGCAGCAGGTATCGCCCAAGAGAAGCTGCCACTTTGAAGGCGAGGTCCTCAGGGGTTGTGAATGTGTCCCGTACGAGGCTGCTGCTGATGTCCTCCTTAAATTCCGCTAGCATCGTGTGTCCAGGCTCCAACTCTACATGCTTTGGAGGCCAAGGGTGATCGTCGTCGACGACGAAGCAGAGAATCGGTTTACCCAGATTCCTCGCGTGGTCAAATTCCATCCTCGTGATGGACGATTGCGAGCCCAAAGGGACATAGCCGTACCGGTGGGCATAGATACCGACGAACACTTCAGACATCTCGACTTCATCGAGCGAGGCTTCAGTCGCTTCGCTGGGCCGCGCACCGAATACCTCCATGCGAACTCCCTGCTGCCCCAGGCGCTCAACTGCCTCGGCCACTTTCGCCCGATGGTCGACAAGGTCCTTGTACGTTGAGCTGATGAAAACCTTCATTCAACGATCCTGTTGTCCGCAGAACGCCTTGCCGATCAGCGGCGGCCGAAGGCCGTCCGCTGCATCGGCTGGTTGGGCAGCACTTCCAGGCGCCCAAGGCGAGGGCGTTTCGCACTGCTACGCCTCATGGTAGGCTCGCTCAAGGGCCGCTACGTCGAGCTTCACCATCGTCATCATGGCTTCCATCACGGCCTTCACCCTCCTGGGATCCCTGTC
>DASUEN010000138.1:0-52899 GCA_036275055.1 Thermoanaerobaculia bacterium | reverse complement strand
TCTCCCGGTGAGGGGGGTGGCGAGGGGGCGGGAGAGGGGCAGGGGTGAGGGTCTTGGGTGGGCGGCGCTCTCCGCAAAGAGAGCGCCTATGAGAGGCAGGGGAGAGGCGGGCTGCTCGCACCTTAGCCATGCCAACTGTGCTAAGGTTTGGGAAACCGCTTCACGGGGCTGAACAAAGGGACCCATCCGGTTCTCCTCAGAACCTTTGACTCTCCCCGTCGGGCCAGGAGCCGGCGTCCGAGATGAGCTCGCGCCGGCTCGAAAGGCCCTGGCGTCTTCGCCGTCCTCGGAGGAGCGAATGGAGCCGAAGTCCGACTCGGCAGGCCCAGGAGTCAAGGGAGTCTCCGCCCCGACTCTCTCGCTTCCCAAAGGCGGCGGCGCCGTCCGCGGCATCGGCGAGAAGTTTGGCGTCAATCCGGTGACGGGCACGGGCAGCCTGAGCGTTCCCCTGCCCTTGTCGCCGGGGCGCGCCGGCTTCGGCCCCCAGCTCGCCCTGTCCTACGACTCCGGCGCCGGCAACGGACCCTTCGGCTTCGGCTGGAGCCTCGGTCTGCCGTCGATCACCCGCAAGACCGACAAGGGATTGCCGCGCTACCTCGATGCCGAGGAGTCGGACGTCTTCATCCTCTCCGGCGCGGAGGACCTGGTCCCCGTCCTGGACGCCGCGGACCAGCGCGTTCCGCCGCAGGAGCGTACGGTCTACGACGTCGCCTACAAGATCTATCGCTACCGTCCGCGCCTTGAGGGGCTGTTCGCCCGCATCGAGCGTTGGGTGGCGAAGGAGACCGGCGTCAGCCACTGGCGCAGCATCAGCCGCGACAACGTGACCACGCTCTACGGCTTCGACCCGGACAGCCGCATCGCCGATCCCACCGATCCCCGCAGGATCTTCTCCTATCTCATCTGCCGGACGTTCGACGACAAAGGCAACGTCGCCGTTTACCACTACGCGGCGGAGGATGGAAGAGGAGTGAATCGTTCGCAGGCGCACGAGGCGAACCGCGGCGACCCCGACCGTCTCGCGCAGCGGTATCTCCAATCGATCCGCTACGGCAATCAGCGACCGTATTTCCCGAGCTGGTCGGTCGCGGGACCGGAGACTCCGCTTCCCGGCCCCGACGAGTGGCATTTCGAGGCGGTCTTCGACTATGGCGATCACTCTCCGGACCTGCCGTTGCCAGAGCCCGATTCGACTTTGCCGTGGCCGGTCCGCCCCGATCCGTTCTCCACCTATCGCGCCGGCTTCGAGGTGCGGACGTATCGCCGCTGCGAGCGCGTCCTGCTCTTCCACCATTTCGCCGCCGAGCCCGGAGTGGGGAAAAACTGCCTCGTCCGCTCCACCGACCTTTTCTACTCCGACGAGGAGACGCCCGCTGATCCGAAAAACCCGATCTATACCTTCCTGCGCTCGGTGACCCAGACGGGCTACCGGCGGCAGGGAACCGGCTACGTCCATCGCTCTCTGCCGCCGCTGGAATTCGAGTACAGCCAGCCGCGAGTCCGCCCCGAAGTCCTCACCCTGGACGCCGAGAGCCTCGCCAACCTGCCGGAAGGCCTCGACGGCTCGCGTTTCCAGTGGGTGGACCTCGACGGCGAGGGGCTCTCGGGAATCCTTACCGATCACGGCGGCGGCTGGGGCTACAAACGCAACTTGAGCCCGCTCAACCAGGTCACCCTGGCCGACGGCAGCCGCGCCACCCGCGCCCGTTTCGGTCCGCTGGAGGCGGTCGCGGTGCTCCCCTCGCGCAGCGAGCTCGGCGGCGGCCAGCAGCTTCTCGACCTCGCGGGCGACGGCCTGCTCGACGTGGTGACCCTGGGCGAGCCCGTCCCCGGCTTTTTCGAGCGGACCGCGGACGGCGGCTGGGAGCCCTTCCGCGCCTTCGCCTCCCTGCCGCGCCTGGACTGGTCCGAGCCGAACCTGAAATTCGTCGACCTGACCGGCGACGGCCACGCCGACGTCCTGCTGACCGAAGAGGGATTGTTCACGTTTTATCCGTCGCTGGGCGAGGCCGGCTTCGGCGAGGCCGGCACGGTGCGGCCGCCGTGGGACGAGGAGCGCGGTCCCCAGGTGGTGCTCGCTGACGAGGCGCAGACCATCTTCCTCGCCGACCTCTCCGGCGACGGGCTCAGCGACCTCGTCCGCATCCGCAACGGCGAAGTCTGCTATTGGCCGAACCTTGGCTATGGCCGCTTCGGAGCCAAGGTCACGATGGACGGCGCGCCGCGCTTCACCGACGAGGAGCGCTTCGACGCGCGCCACATCCGCCTGGCCGACGTCGACGGCTCCGGCACCACCGACCTGCTGTACGTCGGCGAGGACGGCGTCCAGGTCTGCTTCAACCGCTCGGGCAACTCGTGGGCCGAGCCGCACCGGCTCGCCGTGTTCCCCACCGCGGACAATCTGAGCGCGGTGCAGGCGACCGACCTCCTCGGCACCGGCACGGCCTGCCTGGTCTGGTCCTCGCCCCTGCCCTCCCAGACGGCGGCGCCGCTGCGCTACGTGGATTTGATGGGCGGAGAAAAACCCCATCTGTTGGTGCGCTCGCGCAACAACCTGGGCGCCGAGACCCGCACGCGCTACGCCCCGTCCACCCGCTTCTACCTCGCCGACAAGACGGCGGGAAAACCGTGGATCACCCGGCTGCCGTTCCCCGTGCACGTCGTCGAGCGGGTCGAGACCTACGATTGGATCGGGCGCAGCCGCTTCGCCACCCGCTACGCCTATCACCACGGTTATTTCGATGGATTCGAGCGCGAATTCCGCGGCTTCGGCATGATCGAGCAATGGGACACCGAAGAGCAGCGCGGCGACACCTCCTTCCCCGAGGCGGAAGCCACCAATTGGGACGCGGCCTCGTGGACGCCGCCGATGCTCACCCGCACCTGGTTCCACACCGGAGCGTTCGTCGAGGCCGGCGCCGTCTCGCGGCAGTACGCCGGGGAGTATTGGAGCGAGCCGGCGCTGAGCGGAGACGACCGCGAGGCCATGCTGCTCCCGGACGCGGTGCTGCCGTCCGATCTCACGGCCGACGAGATCCGCGAGGCCTATCGCGCCCTCAAAGGCATGGCCCTGCGCACCGAGGTCTACGCCCAGGACGGCACCCCGGCCGCCGCGTATCCCTACTCCGTCACCGAACAGAATTTCACCGTCCGCCGGGAGCAGGCCATGGCCGGAAACCGGCACGCCGTCTTCTTCGTCCACCCGCGGGAAAAGCTTTCTTTCCACTACGAGCGCCAGCCCCAGGATCCCCGGGTCACGCACGAGGCCACGCTCCAGGTGGACCTCTACGGCAACGTCGAGCGCAGCGTCTCGATCGGATATCCGCGCCGGCCCGGGCACCCCGATCCGGAGCCCGGGCTCTCCACCACTTTCCAGGGAATGCTCGCCTACGATCAACAGCGGCTGCATATCGCGGCGACCGAAAACCATTTCACTGAAGACACGCTGACCGATCCCGTCCTTTTCCCGGATACGTACCGGACGCCGCGGCCCGCGGAAACCATCACTGCCGAGCTGACCGGCATCCAGCCGGCAGCGAACCGTACCGGCATCACCAACCTTTTCCGCTTCACCGAGCTGGACAACTGGCCGAAGATCTGGGACCGTGCGAACGTCATCCCCTACGAGGAGGTCCCGGGCTCGGACGTCGATGGCGCCGGCGCGCTGCCGACCGTTCCCACGCGGCGCGTCGTTGAGCACACCCGCACCATCTACCGCCGGGACGACCTCACGGCCCTGCTCCCGCCGGGCGAATTGCAACCTCTGGCGCTGCCCGGCGACTCCTATCGCCTGGCGCTCACTCCCGGATTGGTCCAACGCGTCTTCGACACGCGCGTCCCGGATACCACGCTGACCGAAGGCGGCTATGCGCAGCTCCCGGGCGGGACCGACTGGTGGATGCCCTCCGGCCGCGTCTTCTACTCGCCGGGCGACGCCGACACGCCCGCGGTGGAAAGCGCCGAGGCCCGAAATCATTTCTATCAGCCCCGCCGCTTCGTCGATCCCTTCGGCGCCGTCACCCGTGTGACTCAAGACCCCTACGACCTGCTGGTCTCCGGCGTCACCGATGCCGCCGGCAATGCCACGGCCGCCGTCAACGACTATCGCGTCCTGCAGCCCTCCCGGATCACCGATCCGAACGGCAACCCTTCGTTGGCTGCCTTCGATGCCCTCGGCCTCGTCACCGGCAACGCCGTCCTGGACAAAACGGAGACTTTGGGCGACTCGCTGAGCGATTTCGAGCCGGACCTCGATCCAGCCAAGATAGCCGAGCATTTAGACCGCCCGCTGAGCAAACCGGACGAGATCCTCGGCAAAGCGTCAGCGCGGCTGCTCTATGACCTTTTCGCCTACCACCGCACGCGCGACGCGGCACAGCCCGATCCGCCCGTCGTCTACACGCTCAGCCGCGAGACGCACGTCTCCGACCTGGCCCCCGGCGAGACCACGCTCTACCAGCACGCCTTCGTCTATTCGGACGGGCTGGGACGTGAGATCCAGCGCAAGGCCCAGGCGGAGAAGGGGCCGGTCGAAAGCGGGGGACCCGACGTCTCGCCGCGCTGGGTCGGCTCCGGCTGGACCCTCTTCAACAACAAGGGAAAACCGGTCCGCAAATACGAGCCGTTCTTCTCCGCCACCCACCGCTTCGAATTCGCGCGCCAGACCGGCGTCAGCTCCGTCCTCTTCTACGACCCCGCCGAGCGCGTCATCGCCACCCTGCACCCGAACGACACCTGGGAGAAAGTGGTCTTCGATGCCTGGCTGCAGGAGACCTGGGACGTCAACGACACGGTCCGGTTCCCCGATCCTCAACACCCAACGGTCCTGGTCTCGGACCCGCGCCTCGATGAGCAGGTCGGAGGCTTCTTCCGGAGATTCCTGGGCGAGGATCCGGGCGCCTTCACCTCCTGGTACGACCGGCGGATCGGCGGCACGTTCGGCTCCACTCCCGAGGAGGGCGCCGCCGAGAAAGACGCCGCGATCAAAACCGCGGACCACGCCGGCACCCCGGGCAGGAACCATTTCGATGCCCTGGGCCGCGCCTGCCTGGCCGTGGCGCACAACGGCGGGACCGAGCGTCATGCCACCCGCACCGCGTTCGACGCCGAGGGCAAGCCGTTGGCCGTCTTCGACGCCCGCGGCTACCGCGTGGTCGAGCACTGCCTGCGCGAGCCCCTCGGCACCGGAGGGTTCCTCTACGTCGTGGGCTACGACTACGCGGGAAACGCGATCTATCACAACGGCATGGACAACGGCGCGCGGCGCAGCCTGGCCAACGTCGCCGGCCATCCCATCCGCGCCTGGGACGCTCTCGATCACGCCTTCCGCATCCTCTATGACAAGCTACAGCGCCCCACGCACCGTTACGTCAGCACTGGCGCCGCCGCGGAGATCCTCCTGGAGCGCTCCGTCTACGGCGAAGGGCTGACCGCTCGCAACCTTTGCGGCCGCCTGTTCCGCCGCTACGACGGCGCCGGGGTTGCCAGCGACGAGCGCTACGATTTCAAAGGCAATCTCTTGGAGAGCGTGCGGCAATTCGCCGTCGAGTATCGCCAAACGATCGACTGGTCCGTCCTCGCTGCGCTGACCGATGCCACCGCGCTCGATACCGCCGCCGCGCCGCTGCTGATCGCCGCCGACCGCTACACCGTGACCACCGTCTACGACGCCCTCAACCGTCCCATCCAGGTGGTGACGCCGTACCGCTCCGGCATGCAACCGAGCGTCCTGCGCCCGTCGTACAACGAGGCCAACCTGCTCGAGCGGGTGGACGTCTGGCTCCGGCTCGCGAGCGCTCCCACCGCGCTGCTCGACCCCACCACTGCCGATCACCACGCGGTCACCGACCTCGGCTACAACGCGCGTGGCCAGCGCATCCTCTTCGCGCTCGGCAACGGCACCGTCACGGCGTACGATTACGATCCGCAGACCTTCCGTCTCGCTCATCTCACCACGTCGCGCCCGGCCTCGTTCGCCGCGGATCAGCGCGTCGTGCAGGATCTCGCCTACACCTACGATCCAACGGGCAACGTCACGCGAATCCGAGACACCGCGGACGTCCAGAACGTCATCTTCTTCCAGAATCAGCGCGTCGAGCCGTCCACCGACTACACCTACGACTCGCTCTATCGCCTCACCCGCGCCACCGGCCGCGAGCATCTCGGGAAGGGCGGGGGAGGCCTGAACTCTCCCCAGCAGGTCACCCACGACGACTCCTTCCGTACCGGCATTCATCATCCGGGCGACGGCCAGGCGGTGGGGACGTACAAAGAAACCTATACGTACGACTCCGTGGGCAACCTGCTCAAGATGCTGCACGAGGTCAGCTCGGGCTCGTGGAGCCGGCGCTACGCCTACACCGAAAAATCGCAGATCGTCCCTACGGAAACCTGCAACCGTCTCGCCGCCACGAGCCTGCCCGGCGATCCGGACGACGGCCCCTATACGAGCAAGTACGAGCACGATGCCCACGGCAACATGACGCGGATGCCGCACCTCTCGAAGCTCGTCTGGGACGAGCAGGACCGCCTCCGCTCGACGGCGCGGCAAGTGACCGCCGGCACGCCGGAAACGACGTACAACGTCTACGACGCCGGGGGCCAGCGGCAGCGCAAGGTCACCGACAGCTCAACCGGCTCCCGCCGCACGGAGCGGCTCTATCTGGGTGCGATCGAGATCCACCGCGTCTTCGCCGCGGACGGGACGACCATCACGCTGGAACGCGAGACCCTGCACGTTACCGCGGGACCGGATCGCGTCGCACTGATCGAGACGCGCACGGCCGGCACCGATCCCGCCCCCGCGCAGCTCGTCCGGTACCAGTACGGAAACCATCTCGGTTCTGCAGTACTGGAGCTAGATGACAAGGCCGATATCGTCTCCTACGAGGAATATTTCCCGTACGGCTCAACCGCCTACCAGGCCGTGCGCAACGCCACCGAGACGCCGAAGCGGTACCGCTATACGGGCAAGGAGAGGGATGAAGAAAACGACCTCTACTATTACGGGGCACGCTACTACGCGCCGTGGCTGGGGCGGTGGACGAGTTGTGATCCGTCCGAGAAGGAACGCCAGCGTGGATATCCTAATCCTTATGAGTATTGTCGCGGATGCCCGATTGTGGTCTCCGACCCCGATGGCCGCGACATTGTGGAGCTACGAGGATCACAGATGTCGGCGGAGGCTCTCGTCACAAAGATTAAAAACGAAGAATCGATTCCCAAACAAATTCGCGACGCTATCAACTTTGATTCTCAAGATGGTTCCAGGATCACTTTTCAAAAAGGCCTGGAAGGAGGCAAAATGTCCAAATCGGATGCCGCAGTTTGGAAAGACTGGTCCAAATTGTACTCGCAGGCCGAAATCGCGGCGCGCAGCAATAGCTTCGCTTTTACTACGGGAGAGCTTCGGATATTCCCGGGTCAGAATGATCTGACGATGGCACAGGCAGATGCCCCTCCTGGATCCATCGGGATGAAAGAGAATAACAAATTTGTGCCGCTCAAGACAGCCTTGCTCGACGTAGAGCGCGATAGTGGCGCCGTGGGAAGGGTCATTCCATCTCTAACTCAAGCGCGGCAGCTCGAACAGAAGAAGCGCGAAACAGGCGGTGCGAAGGTTGTCAGCGATCAACTGGCCAATGGGCGGGGTCTTATCGTCATCGTTAACCGATATGTCTATTCGGGTAATGAACAACCCTCGGACCGCGAAATGGTTAACACTTTCTTCCATGAATTGGCACTGCATGCAGGTGGAATCTCCCAAGAAAAAGTTGGGATTGCCCACGGAACGAAACGGGTGGAGAAATTGAAACAACTTGTCGATAAGCTCCTGCCTAAGCAGCCCTCTGCGCCGGCCGATGCCAACCCGATGCCCTTGGATGATCCAAAGTCTCGTTCGGCTCCGAAACATCAGATGCCAGCTCATTCACACAAGCAGCGACACAAATAGATTCCGAATTAGAGGAGTAGTTACCAAGGAGAAACCATGAAGCTCAAAGGCCGGATCCTTGTCAACGGCACCCAGGGCGATGACGGCCCTGCAATGGCCCCGATTCCCGGCACCTATACCGTGGAGGGCTCGGTCACGAGCCCGGACAGGGCCGGAGTCAACGAGTTGCTCGTTCAGATCGTGGACAGGAACGTTGGGCTCAACGCTGACCTCCCGCTGGCGACCAAGAACACCGATGAGCGCGGTAATTACACGGTCCAATTTTCTTGGACCGCTCCCTCCGCTCAAAAGACGCAGCCGGACCTGCAGGCGCGCGTCTTCCTCAAGGCGATTTCGGAAAAACCCCTGGCGGTCTCGGAGGTTCGCTACAACGCGACCCTGCACGAGACGCTGAACGTCAGGCTGCCCGCCCAATCCACGACGCTGCCCAGCGAGCACGAGACACTGACCGCTACGCTCAAGTCGTACTTCAGCGGCAACCTCAGAGACCTTCAGGAGATCGAAGCGCAGCAAGATATCACCTATCTCGCCAACAAGTGTGGCTGGGACGCTCGCGCCGTGGCCATGGCGGCCCTCGCCGATCAGCTCTACAAAACCGCCCAATCCAGCGACCCCAACGGGCACCTCGACCCGGCCTTCTTCTATGCCCTACTGCGTGCCGGGCTGCCCGCCAATAAAACGCTCTTTCTGACCGACGTCGAGATGGTGGGCGGAGTGTGGCAGCGGGCCATCAATCAAGGTGTGATCCCCAAAGACTTGGAGTCCAGGATCTCGAGCGCCAAGGGCGTCTTTCGAACCCTCAGCGCTGATCACCTCCTCAAGGCCCAGGCGATCGCCGGAACCTCCTCCATGGAGGACATGCTCGGGCCCACGCTGAGCGAAGAGGCTCAACGTTCGCGTTTCGCGGAGCTCTACACCCTCTATCGCGGCGACCCGCCAACCTTTTGGCAAGAGATAGCGAAGCTGCCACCGCCGGCGGGCGGAGGTTTCGGCCCCGACGTCGCCCAGCGCCTCCAACTCGACGGCCAACTGGCCTACCTGACCCTCAACAATGCGCCGCTGATGAGCAGCCTGCGCACCTCGGTCTCGTCTCCCCTGGACCTCGTCAAAGGCGGCTATCATAGCGCCGAAAAGTGGAAACCGCTCCTGGCGGCCGCCCAGAGCCTTATCCCCGAGCAGATTCCCGGGGCCGACAAGGAGGAAAAACGCGCCAACTACGCAGAGCGGCTGGCCGCGCAGGTGCGCTTCAGCTTTCCCACCGCCGTGCTCGCCGAGAGAATCAGGAATGACGAGATCAAGATACCCCCGGGCGTCAAAGATCGAGTCATTGCAGTCCTGACCCAGATGCAAGGACAGTTTGAGATCGGCACCCAGCCCATCGAGCAATTTCTCGCCGGCACTGCGCCGGCGCCCGAAGTGATGGAGCAACTCAAACGGCTGGAACGAGTCTATCAGGTCACACCGAATGACCAGGCGATGGTCGGTCTGCTCAACAGCGACCTGGACTCCGCCTACAAGATCGTTCGTTACGAGGAGGAGGAATTCGTCCGGCTGTACGTCAAGGATCATCCAGAGGACGAACAGAGCGCTCGGCTGATCTATGCCAAGGCGAAGCAGGTCTACAATACAGTGCTGAACATCGCCTCCAGCTATCTCCTCTCCCGCAACGCGCCCGGGCTCGGCGCGAGCCAGGGCTCAGCGGTGGTCCTCCCGGTCCCGCCGCCGCCTTCCCCGACGGATGCCCCCGACGTCATTGCCTATCCGACGCTCGAAAAGCTTTTCGGCTCCCTGGACTTCTGTGCCTGCGAGCATTGCCGATCGATTCTCAGCCCGGCCGCCTACCTGGTGGACCTGCTCCTCTTCATCGATCGTCCCAAGGAAGTGTGGGACGGAAAAGAGAATCCACAGGACGTGCTGCTGGAGCGCCGCCCGGACCTCCAGCACCTGCCCTTGACCTGCGAGAACACCAACACGCCGCTGCCTTACATCGATCTGGTCAACGAGACGCTGGAGTATTTCGTCGCTCACGACTCCCTGAAGGATTATCAGGGGTACAACACGGACGATCACGCGACTCCGGAAGAGCTGCTGGCCAGCCCGCAGTTCGTCGAAGACGCGGCCTACGCCACGTTGAAGACCACGTCCTTCCCATCGCCGTTGCCCTTCCACCAACCGCTGGAGGCCCTGCGCCGCTACTTCGGCACGCTGGAGGTCCCGCTCCAGGACGCGATGGAGGCGCTGCGTAAGGACGAGACCCTCGGCGCCAAAGCCAATGCCGATGGCAGCTCCGCCTACGATTGGCGCGACATCCTGATGGAGGAGCTGCGGTTCTCGCGCGCGGAATACCGGCTGCTGACCGAGCACTCTCTGACCTTGCCGCAAATGTACGGATTTCCAGCGGGCACGTCCGACGATGCGGCGAAGAAGGAGCTGGCGAAAGTCAAGGCCTTCAGCCGCCGAGTGGGGATCACCTATGAGGAGGCGTTCGCGCTGCTCGGGACGCGGTTCATCAACCCGAACGGTTGGCTGATTCCCCGCCTCGAGCGCCTCTACGTGCCGTTCGCGACCCTCAAGGACCTCAAGGACGGCAAGATCTCGGATAAAGATTTCAGGGATCTCCTGCCCGCGGGCCTGGATCTCGCTCAGTACGGCAAGGACAAGGACGTGCCGAAGTGGGTGAAGGACGACACGAACTACGCCCGCATCATGGGCTTGATCGTCGTCGCCAATCCCGATCCCGCCCACAGCACGGACCTCTGCTCCATTGACTTTCTCGAGCTCCGCTACTCCAACCCGGACACCAGCAACAATTTCCTCCAAGCCATCGATTTCGTCCGCCTGCTGCGGTTCATTCGTCTGTGGAAGAAGCTCGGCTTGACGATCGATCAGACCGATCAGTTGATCACGGCGCTGGCTCCGGCCGGCGACGCCACGGACCTCCAGAAACTGGACGACGCCTTCCTGTCCTTGCTGCCGCGTCTCGGCATCGTCTTCCGCTTGATGGACCGCCTCGGGCTGACGCCGGACGACGACCTGCAGGCGCTCCTGGCCTGCTGGTCGCCTCTCGGGACCTACAGTCCCGACGCCCTCTATCGCAAGATTTTCCTGAGCCCGGCGCTGCTCCGGCTGGACGCGGTGTTCGCGGACGACGGCTACGGCAACTTCCTGAATGATCCCAATGCGAAGCTCCTCGACCATGCCGAGGCTCTGCGGGCTGCTTTCGGCCTCACCGGCGAGGAGCTCTCTCTGATCGTTGCGGATCGGGGTTTGAAAGATGCCTTGCTGACGCTGGACAACGTCAGCGCGATCTTCCGGCGGAGTTGGCTGGCGCGCAAGCTGCGCCTGAGCGTCAAGGAGCTCCTTCTCTTGATCAATCGTACGGGCCTCGATCCGTTCGCCGCACCGACGCCGCCGTATCCCCCGATCGAAAAGTTCCTCGACCTTGTGGAATCGTTCCGCGCCGCCGCGCTGCAGCCGGTGCAGGCCCTGTACCTCTTCTGGAACGACGACGTGAGCGGCAAATCCGTGCCGGAGGACCGGCAGATCCTCGATCTCGCCCGTAGCCTGCGGGCCGGCTTCGCCGCCATCGAGAGCGAGCTCGGGGTGACCGGCGCTCCCGACGTCCAGGTCGCCCGCGCCTGTATGGCGCAGGTCTACGGCGGCGAGGCCACGGACTTCTTCTTCGGCCTGCTCGAAGGCACGCTCCGGTTCGACGTGGCCTACAGCCACGAAAAAGAAACCCTGGAGCAGGCGATCCTCGATGCTGCGCCCGGAAGGATCACCTATGACTCCTTCCGCAAGCGGCTCGCCTGCTCCGGAATCCTGAGCACTACGACCCAGGATGCGCTCAAAGCCGCTTATACCGGGACGAAACCAGACGACTTCAAGAATGCGGTGGACCTCCTTTATACCGCGGGGCAGAACGCCATGACGCCGTTCTTCGCCCGCTACCCGGACCTCCAGCCGCTCTACTCCGCCTATACCGCCTCGACCAAGGAGCCGGAGAAGAGACGGGAGGACCTGCTCAACGCTCTCCGCCTCGAGCTGAAGGAGGGCCGCAAACGCCAACAGGCGCTCACCATCGTGAGCACGGCGATGCGCACCGACCCGGCCTTTGCGCAGGCGCTGCTGACGGACGCCAACGTGCTCCACGCGCAGGCGGACGCAACCAGGCCGGCCCTCGACGACCTGCTCGCCCTGGAGACTCCGGGCCCCACGGGCATTTCCTTCTTCCAGAGCTTGAACGGCTACCTCGAAGCTCCCGAGAACGGCCTCTACCACCTGCAGATCGAGCAGGAGGGCAGCGCGGACGCCAAGCTCACTCTCGGCGGACAAGACGTCACGCTGGATAAGAACGGGAACGTCTGGAGCACCAGGCAGCCGGTCGAGCTGACGGCGGGAGCTCTCTACCGCCTCCTGATCACGGCTCAAAGCGTGACCAAGTTGCCGTCCGTGCGCTGGAGGACGGAAGGGCGCGGCTGGGAGCTCATTCCCGAGAGCCAGCTCTATTACTTCGCCTTCATCGATCAGCTCCGGAACGCCGCCATCCGCTTCCTCAAGGCGTCGTCGCTGGCGACGGCGCTGAAGATGACAGCGAACGAAATCGCCCACTTCGCCACGCGGAACGAGTACAAGATCCCGAGCGGAGGTCAAGGCTGGCTCAATGCCCTGCCGGTTTCCGGCGGAGCGCCGACGGCAACCGCGACCGCTCTACGAGACGTGCTGGCGGCGCTTCTCGACTTCGCCCGTCTCAAGGCGGAGCTGTCGCCGGACGACGAACGGCTGCTGGCCGTGCTGCGCAATCCCGCCGCGGTCCTGAACGGGACGGATCTGCTCCTGAGCCTGACCGGCTGGGAGGGGCAATCGCTGACGGACTTCCTGACCCGCTTCGCTCTGACGCGCGCGGACCTCTCGCGGGTCGACAATTTCCGGCGCGTCCATGACGCCTACGCCGTGGCCAGAAAGCTCGGCATCTCCGCCTTGGCCCTTCAGAAATCGGTCACCAACGAGCCGGACGCAGGCACGGTGCGCGATCTGCAGTCCGCTCTTCGCGCCCGCTACGACGAGCCCGGCTGGCTGGCCGTGATCCGGCCGGTCAACGACGAGCTGCGCGGGCTGCAGCGCAACGCCCTGGTCGCCTATGTGTTGCGCAAGCTGGCGGAGAACGCGAGCACCCGGGACGTCGACACGCCGGACAAGCTTTTCGAATACTTCCTCATGGACGTGCAGATGGAGCCATGCATGCAGACCTCGCGCATCCGGCACGCGCTCTCCTCCGTCCAGCTCTTCATCGAGCGTTGCCTGATGAACCTGGAGCCGCGGGTCTCGCCGGCGACCATCAAGGCCAACCAGTGGGAGTGGATGAAGCGTTACCGGGTGTGGGAAGCGAACCGCAAGGTCTTCCTCTGGCCGGAAAACTGGCTCGAGCCCGAGCTGCGGGACGATCAGTCGCCAATCTTCAAGGAGACCATGAGCGAGCTGCTGCAGAGCGACATCACCGAGGACAGCGCCGCGACCGCACTGCTCAACTACCTCTCGAAGCTGGAAGAGATCGCGAAGCTGGAGCCGTGCGGCTTTCACTACGCCGAGAACGAACCTGGAACGGCGGACGACGTGGTCCACGTGGTGGCCCGCACGGCCGGCGCGCACCGCAAATACTACTACCGCCGGCGCGAAGGCCTCTCCTGGACTCCCTGGGAGCAGATCAAGCTCGACATCGAGGACAATCCGGTGCTGCCGGTGGTCTGGAAGAACCGCCTGCTTCTCTTCTGGCTCAAGATCCTGAAGCAGGGACCGCCGACCATGCAGAAACCCGGCAAGGAAGGTAATTCACTGGCATCGCTCTCGACATCGGATCTGGTCGTGCCGATCACAGTCGTGCAGGCCGTGCTTTGCTGGAGCGAGTATTACAACGGCAAGTGGCAGCCGGCCAAGACATCGGACGTGGAGCGCCCTACCGAGTTGGGAAAGTTCTTCTCTCCCGCCGAATTGTTCGCCTTCGACCGCTCCAAACTGTCTCTGACCTCCGCGGAGGATGGGGGTGCATTGCGGATCCAGATCGACGGCTCCGGAGCGTCCGAGTTCGTGCTCTACAATACGCACAGCCTCCCCGTGCGCGGGGAGGATCTCCCGCCCAGTGACATCGGATTCACCCCCCCGGAAAAGCTTCGCTTTCTGGAGAGGAGATCCAGCACCTTCTACATCCTCTATGGGACCGTAGACTTGGAGGAAAACGTGTTTTGGGACGAACGCCCGATCTTCAACAGCGCGATCCCCGATCGGACCGTCGAGCCAGGCAATCCCTTGCAAAACGTTTGGGATGGGCCCTTCTTCTTCGAGGACAGCCGCCACGTCTTCTACGTTACGAGCACCGAGAAGGTTCCACCTGAAGGCTTCGCCTTCGGCTTTTCCGTCCTCTCGGCGAAACCGAGCCTGGTGGGGCCTCCGCCGCTAGTGATGCCGGCTCCGGCCGCCGTCAAGGATCGTCAGGGTTCCATCCCGCGGGGCCTGAATCTCGGCCTTGTCGAGCCGTCCCCAATCGAGCGCTTCGTCAGCGAAGACGCCTACATCCGGACCGGTCTCGGCACCACGGCCAGCGTCCGCTTCGGCAAACAGGAGATCGGTCCTGCAGGCGTCCTTCCCGACCGACGGTCAACGCGTCCGTGAAGCTGAAAAGGAGACCATGACATGGCCACAGTTTCCACTCAGATCGGGTTCCACGGCCTCGGCGACTTTGCCGGTTTGGCCTTGACCTCGGCCAAAGGTGCCGAGAACGTTGAATTCACCTATACGGTTGAGAACGTCTTTCATCCCTTCCTCGGCGAGCTCATCGAGCAACTCAACAAGAAGTCGCTCCCGGGCTTGTTCGACCCCAAGTTCCAGGACGGCCTGGCCCAGGACTTCTTCTCCGCGTACTACACCGCGGTCTCTACCAACCCCCTGGTCAAGCTCAAGCCCTCCAAGAAGGAGATCGACGTCAGCGACGGCGGGCCATACTCCGTTTACAACTGGGAGTTGTTGTTCCATATCCCCCTGACCATCGCCGTCCATCTCTCCAAGAACCAGCGCTTCGCCGAGGCGCAGCGCTGGTTCCACTACATCTTCGACCCCACGACCAATGAAAAGCCCGACCCGTCTACACCGCCGCAGCAGCGCTTCTGGAGGTTCCTGCGCTTCCGCAAGGAGACCGACGTGCAGCAGATCGGCGACTTGGTGGCGATCCTGAGCAAGCCCGGCAACGAGGACCTCAAAACCAGGATCCTCAGCGGCTACGAGGCGATCAAGAACAAGCCGTTCCAACCCCACGCCGTGGCGCGTACCCGGACCCTCGCCTATCAATATTGCGTCGTCATGAAGTACCTCGACAACCTCATCGCCTGGGGCGACAGCCTTTTCATGCAGGACACCCTGGAGTCCATCAACGACGCCACCCAGCGCTACGTGCTGGCCGCGAACCTCCTGGGGCCGCGCCCGCAGCGCATCCCGTCGCAGGGCACCATCGCGCCGAAGACGTTCGCCCAGCTCAAGGCGCAGGGCCTCGATGCAATGGGCGACGCGCTGGTCGAGTTGGAGAACAAGTTCCCGTTCAACCAGGCGCTGCCAAGAACGCAGGGTGGTCCCGCCGAGGCCCAGAGCGGGCCCCTCTTCGGCATCGGCCATACTCTGTACTTCTGCATCCCCCAGAATGAAAACATGCTCGGGTATTGGGACACGGTGGCCGACCGCCTCTTCAAGATCCGCCACTGCATGAACATCGAGGGCGTGGTGCGGCAACTGGCCCTCTTCGATCCGCCGCTCGATCCCGGCATGCTGGTGAAGGCCGCGGCAGCGGGAATCAACGTCGGGAGCATCGTCAACGGCCTGAACCAGCCGATCGGTCCAGCGCGTTCTCTGTTCCTCATCCAGAAGGCGCTGGAGCTTGCAGGAGAGGTGCGCGGCCTTGGCAACGCCCTCCTCTCGGCGCTCGAGAAGAGGGACGGCGAGCGGTTGGCGTTGCTGCGCCAGGGGCACGAGATCAAGATCCAGGAGCTCTCGCGGGAGGTGCGCTTCCTGCAGTGGAAGCAGGCACAGGAGGCCACGGAATCGCTGCTGCGCTCGCGGGCCAGCGCCCTGGAGCGCTACCACTATTACGAGCGGCTGCTCGGGCTGCCCGCCGATGCCAACGCGCCGGACGCTCTTCCTCTCGACCGGCGAGAGCTGACCGAGGAAAATTTCGATGAAGCCTACAGCGCCCTGGTCGACCAATACAACAAAGACCTCGCGGTGCAAACGTTTCCAAATCTGAAGCTCGCCGGAGGGACGTCACCCGCCGGCCAGTCGGGCGCGACCGGGCAGGGAAACCTTTATCTGAACGTCAACGAGAATACCGACCTCAACAACCATGCGCCTACCGCCCGGGACTACCGAATTGCCGCGACAGCCGTCGATGACACCTTTGGTGTCTTGGCTCTGTTACCGCTCTTCAGCCTGAACATTCACTTTTGGGGAATTGGCGGTAAGACCGACTTGGCAGGCGGCCCTATCTTCGCCGGGGTGGGTCATATCATTTCGTCCTCGTTGAATACCAAGGCCTCCGATGAGGAAAGCCGGGGTGCCAGCGCCTCCAAGACAGCGTCCTTCGAGCGCCGCGCCGACGACTGGCTCCTCCAGCACAACCTGGCCGCCCGCGAGCTGATGCAGATAGGGCGGCAGATCATCTCCTCGCTGATCGCCGAGCAGGTCGCGCATCATGAATTCCTCAACATCCAGAAGCAGATCGACCAGACTCAGGAGGTGGACCGCTTCCTGCACGAGAAGTTCACCAACGAGGAGCTCTACGGCTGGATGCAGGGCGAGATCTCGCGCCTCTATTACGAATATTACCGGTTCGCGTTCGACACCGCGCGCAAGGCCGAGCGCACCATGAAGTACGAGCTCATGCGGCCGGAGCTGGACGCCACGGACTACGTGAAGCCCAACTATTGGGACGCCGGCCGCAAGGGGCTGCTCTCCGGCGAGGCGCTCTACCTGGACGTCAAGCGGATGGAGATGGCGTTTCATGACAACAACAAGCGCGAGCTCGAGCTGACGCGCCACGTTTCGCTGCGGCAGCTCGATCCGCTGGCGCTGCTGAGCCTGAAGGTGACCGGCCGGTGCGAGGCCACGATCCCCGAGTGGCTCTACGATCGGGACTGCCCCGGCCACTATATGCGCCGCATCAAGAGCGTCGCCCTTTCGCTGCCGGCCGTGGTGGGGCCGTACACCAATGTCAACTGCACCCTTACGCTGCTGCGGAGCACCCTCCGCAAATCGCCGTTGCTGAAGGACGACAAGTACGAGCGGAAGGACGCCAACGACGACCGTTTCGTGGACTCCTTCGGCTCGGTACAATCCATCGTGACCAGCGGCGGCGTCAACGACAGCGGCCTGTTCGAGACCAACTTTCGGGATGAGCGCTTCCTGCCTTTCGAGGGCGCGGGCGCGGAGAGCTCCTGGCGCCTGGAGCTGCCGAAGGACTTCCGCTCTTTCGATTACATGGCGATCTCGGACGTGATCCTGCACGTCCGCTACACCGCGCGCCAGGGCGGGGATCCAGCGAAGGTCAAGGGTGCACTCGATGCCCTGTTCGCCGATTCAACCCTTTCCAATCTCGCGCTGTTCTTCAGCCTGCGGCACGACTTCCCGACGGAGTGGTCGGCCTTCGCGAACAGCACCGCCGACCTCAAAGTGCGACTGCGCAAGGACCACTTCCCCTACCTGGCGCAGAGCAGGACGCTGGTGATCAAGGCGCTGGAGGTTTATGGAGAGAAAAACGGGCAGGTGGCGAAGCGGACGGTGCCCCGGACGTCCCCGGAACTGGTTACACTGGCGAACGAGCTGAACGGCCCGAGCCACGCCTCGGACCAGAGCTTCGCGGCGGACGACGTCCTCACGCGCGATGCCGCGCAGGTTTTCCTGGTCGTCCGCTACACGCTATAGAAATGAATCCCGGGGTGGCGCCCGCCGCCAGAGGAACGCCAGGTTCCGCCCCGCCCCCTTCCCCTCCCGCCGGTAGCTCCAGAGCTTCCCGGCATCGCAGCGGGTGCAGTGGGAGACCACGTGGACGCGGCCGACGCCAGCTCGTTCGAGCTGAATCCGGGCGGCGGCTTGGAGGTCCAGATGGGGCTTGGCCGTCGGACCCCGACGGGCGACCTCCGGGGCGCTGGCGGCGATCACCTGCGCGGCCACGTCGTCTCCCACCTCGTAGCAGCAGGCGCCGATCGCGGGTCCGATCCAGGCGGTCCGCTCTCCGGGATCGCCGGTCATTCTCTCCAGAGCCGCCGGGATGACCCCGTTCACGATCCCCCGCCAGCCGGCGTGGACGGCGGCGAGCCCTTCCGGACCCGCGATCAGGATGGGGACGCAGTCGGCCGTCACCACGGCAACGGTGAGGCCGGGGCCGGCGGTGACGACCGCATCCCCTTCGCCGCAGACCCCGGGCCGGGCGGGAAGGACCACAGCCGAATGGATCTGCTTCGCCCAGGCGAGGGGCGGAGCGTCCGGCGCCACGGCGCGGAGGATCTCTTCCCGGTCGTTCGTGGGGCCGCGGCCGGTGAAGAGGACTTCGACGTCCTCCTGCCGGTCCGTCCAGGTCCAGAAGCCGCCGCGGAGGGTGGGACCCTGTGGCCCCGGCATCAGCGCCTCTTCTTCCGGGCGGCGATCAACGGCTCGAGCTCTTTGGCCACGGCGTCCGCCAGCTCGCGCTGCCCCTGGGCGTTGGGGTGGACCTGATCGCTTTTGAGCGACGGGCTGCGCAGGATCTCCCCCAGCACGTCGTCCACGATGGGGATGTGGTAGTCGTCGGCGAGCCGATCGTACATCGCGTTGTAGCGGCCGGCGAAGGGGGCGTCCACTTCGATGAGGACGGGGAGCACCTTGGCCGCGAGCAGCCGGTCGAGGATCCGCCGCAGGTTCTGCTCCGCCTGCTCGGGCGGCACCTGGCGGAGGATGTCGTTCCCTCCCAGCTCGACGACGACGAGCCACGGGTCCTGCGCCAGGACCTGGTCGAGCCGGGCGAGGCCATCTCCCGTGGTGTCTCCGGGAACCCCGGCATTGATCACCTCGGTCTTGAGCTTCGCCCCCACGACCTCCGGAAACGCCTCCCCTTCGCCCACGCCGTATCCGGATGCGATCGAGTCGCCCAGGACCACGATGGTGGAGCCCGGAGAGTGCAGGTTGGGCGGCTCGTGACGGCAGGCGGCGAGGAGACCCAGGAAACCGAGGAGGGCGGCGAGGGAGATCGAGACCGGGAGGAAGACCTTGCGCATTCGGGGGATTGTAGACGCTGGGAGGCGCGCTTTGCGTTCTTCCCGGGGCGCGTTCAAAATCGCCCCTTGGGACTCGCCCGCCGTCTTTCCCGCTTCGCCGTTTCCCGGCACTGGACGCCGGGGCGCCAGCTTCGCGACGCGGGACACTTCTGGATGGCCGATCCGGCGGTGCGGGCGTACGTCAACGAGTCGGTGAGCGGCGACGCCCACGTCTGGCCCATCGAGTGGTTCGGCCGCCGATTCGTCTCCTATCCCCTGAGAACCGTCCTCCTCCCCGGCTGCGGCGCGGGTGCGCTCGAGCGGGATCTCTTATCCAAGGGGCTCTGCGAGCGGGTCCACGCCTTCGACGTGGCGGCCCCGGCCGTGGAGGAGGCCCGCCGGATGGCGGCGGAGGCGGGCCTCGCTGACCGTATCGAATACCGGGTAGGCGATCTTGCCGGTATCTCGCCGCCGGACGTCGGCTACGACGCCTGTTTCTTTCACCACTCCCTTCACCATATGGCCGATCCGGACGGCGCCGTCCGCAAGGTGATGGGCTCCCTCGCGCCCGGCGGCCTCCTTTATCTGGACGAGTACGTGGGACCCTCCCGCCGGCAGTGGGACCACCGGCACTTCGCCTTCGCCGCGGCGGTCTTCGACCTCATCCCGCGAGAGCAGCGGCTGCACGGCAGGTTCCAGATCCCGGGTCTTCTCGCCAAGCTTTCGGACCCTTCGGAGTCGATCGCTTCCGACCGCATCCTCGCCGCCGTGGAGCGGCACGCCCGTGTCCTCGTGCGGCGGGACTATCACGGTTTCCTCCTGCAACCGATCTGGACGCAGATCCGGCACGGCGAGGAGCTGGTGCGGACGCTGATCGCCATCGAGCGCAGCGCGGCGGAGCTCCACTCCACCTGGTTCAGCGTCGTGGTGGCCACCGCCTTGGGTTAGACTGGAGAGCGCATGGCGCACGCAGACTACGAGGCGGTCATCGGGCTGGAGGTGCACGTCCAGCTCCTGACCGAGACGAAGATGTTCTGCCGTTGCGCGAACCGCTTCGGGGCGCCTCCCAACACCCTCGTCTGCCCGGTGTGCCTCGGCTACCCGGGCACGCTGCCGGTGCCGAACCGCCATGCCGTGGACCTCGCGGCCAAGCTCGCCCTGGCCCTGGGGTGCGAGGTGCACCCGGCGTCGGTCTTCGCGCGCAAGAACTACTTCTATCCCGACCTCCCGAAGGGGTACCAGATCAGCCAGTTCGACAAGCCGCTGGCCGAGGGGGGGCGCCTCGTCCTGACGCAGCATGACAAGGCGGTGCGCATCGAGCGCCTCCACCTGGAGGAGGACGCCGGCAAGCTCCTGCACGAGGCGCCGGGCGGCGGCGCCCTGCCGGGGCAGAGCCTGGTGGACTTCAACCGCTGCGGCGTGCCGCTGGTGGAGATCGTCTCGCGGCCGGACATGGCGAGCGCCGCCGAGGCCCAGGACTACCTCCAGACCCTCCACCAGATCCTCCTCTACACGGGGACCAGCGACGGCAACATGGAGGAGGGGAGCCTGCGCTGCGACGCCAACGTCTCGGTGCGCCGCAAGGGCGAGGCCAGGCTGGGCACCAAGGCCGAGGTGAAGAACGTCAACTCTTTCCGCAACGTCGCCCGCGCCGTGGAGCACGAGATCGAGCGGCAGACCGCCCTGCTGGAAGCCGGCGGCCGGGTGGTGCAGGAGACGCGCAGCTTCGACGCCGATACCGGGGTCACCCGCCTGCTGCGCAGCAAGGAGGAGGCGCACGACTACCGCTACTTCCCGGAGCCGGACCTGCCGTCCCTGATCCTCACCGCCGAGCGGATCGCGGGGCTCGCAGCCGCGCTGCCGGAGCTTCCCTGGCAGCGGCGGTCGCGCTTCGCCGCCCAGTACGGCCTGCCGGCGGGCGACGCTCAGGTCCTCACCGCTACCCGCGAGCTGGCCGATTACTACGAGGCCGCGGCGGCCGCCCTCCCCGCGAACCCCAAGGGGATCGCCAACTGGGTGATGGGCGAGGTGCTGCGCGACGTCAAGGAGCGGAAGGTGGAGCTCGGGAGGACGATCTCGCCGCCGCGGCTGGCCGCCCTGGTGGGGCTGGTGGACGCGGGGACGATCTCGAACAGCGCCGCCAAGGAGGTGTTCGCGGCGGTGGCGGCTACGGGAGACGACCCGGCGGCGGCGGTCTCGCGGCTGGGGCTCGCCCAGGTTTCGGACCTGGCGCAGATCGAAGGGTGGATCGACGAGGTCGTCGAGCAGAATTCAGGTCCCGTCGCCCAGTACCGGGCCGGCAAGACGCAGACGATCGGCTTTCTCGTGGGCCAGGTGATGAAGCGCTCGGGCGGCCGGGCCGAGCCGAAAACGGTGCAGCAGCTCCTCAAGCAGGCCCTGGAGCGCGAGCCGGTCGCTTGATCCAGTTCTTCCACGTCACCAAGCAGTACCCGGGCGGCCAGGCCGCTCTCGACGACGTCACCTTCGACATCCCCCGCGGGCAGTTCGTCTTCCTGACCGGAGCGAGCGGCGCCGGCAAGACGACGCTGCTGCGGCTGATCTTCCGCGAGGAGGTTCCCACCTCCGGGCAGATCGTGGTCAACGGCAGGAACGTCGCGTCGATCCCGCAGAGCAAGATCCCCTACCTGCGGCGGACGATCGGCGTCGTCTTCCAGGATTTCCGGCTGATCGCGAGGAAGACGGTGTTCGAGAACGTCACCTACCTGCCGCGCCTCCTGGGCGTGGACCTCCAGGGGCAGAAGAAGCTCGCCTACCAGGCGCTGCGCCGGGTGGGGCTCGCCCACCGCCTGAATGCCTTTCCGCCGGAGCTCTCCGGCGGCGAGCAGCAGCGGGTGGCGATCGCCCGGGCGCTGATCAACGAGCCGGACATCCTCATCGCCGACGAGCCCACGGGGAACCTCGATCCCGACCTTTCGCGGGAGATCCTGCGCCTCTTCCTGGAGGTCAACCTGCGGGGGACGACGGTGATCCTCGCCACCCACGACCGCGACACCATCCAGCGGGTGGGGCGGCGGGTGATCACCCTCGACCGGGGCACCCTGGCCCTGGACCAGGAGCTGGTGGGCACCGATCCGCCGGCGCTGGACCCCCTCGCGGACGCGGGAGCCGGCGAGCCGGCCCCGCCGGACGCAGCGGCCGGGGAGGAGGCCGGTTGAGATTCCTTCAGGCCCTGCGCTACTTCGGCCGCGAAGCGGCGGTCAACCTGCTGCGGAGCTGGAAGGTGAGCCTGCTGGCGGTGCTCACCATCGCCGTCAGCCTGTTCATCGGCGGCGCCTTCCTGCTGGTCTCCGGCAACCTGGCCCGCTCGGTCGAGCGCTGGCGGGGGGAGATGCGGGCGGTGATCTACCTCAAGCCGGACACGCCCGAGGCCGAGCTGCGCCGCCTCGCCGCCGAAGCCGCCCGCCAGCCGGGGGTCAAGTCGGTGGAGGCGGTGACCCCGGAAGCGGCGCGCCGACGGTTCCGGGAGATCTTTCCCGGCCTCGCGGACCTGGTCGCCGGCTGGCAGGACGAGCCGCTGCCGGCCTCTCTGGAAGTGGGGCTCGATCCCGCCGCTACGGGCCGGGTCCGCGCCGACTGGCTCGCGCAGTGGCGCCGCCGCCCCGAGGTGACGCTGGTGGACGACGACCGCGAGTGGCTGGGGCAGCTCGAAACCGTGGTGGCAGTGGTGCGGGCCGTGGGGCTGGCCCTGGTGGCGGGGCTGCTGGGCGCGGCGATCTTCACCATCGCCAGCGTCATCCGCCTCACCGCCTTCCTCCACCACGAGGAGATCTCCATCATGCGGCTGGTGGGGGCCACGGAGTTCTTCATCCGCGGCCCCTTTTACGTCGAGGGGCTCCTCCAGGGGCTGCTCGGCGGACTGGTGGCGAGCGGCGCGCTGTGGGGCGCCTACCACGTCCTGCACGCCCGTGGACGGGGCTCGCTGGTCTCGGCGGTGCTGATCCTCGACTTCCTCAGCCTCCGGGACGTGGCCTTCCTCGTCCTCCTCGGCGCGGGTGCCGGTCTTTTTGGCGCCATCGCGTCACTTCGGCGTGAGACGCTTTGAAGACGAAAAGGCCCCGCCGGAGCGGGGCCTTCCAAAACCAGCCGGTGCCGGAATGACCGGTTACGGCTGGATGACGATGACGACGACGGCGGCGTTCCTATCGGTGACCTGACCCGAGGTCTTGATCCGGCTCGGATCGATCCCGTGCCGCGTCACCAGGTAGTTCTTCACTCCCTGGGCACGCTGGTCGGCGATCTTCTGATTGCCGGTCGATGAGCCCTTCGCACCGTTGGAGTAGCCGGTGACTTCCGCCGGCACGTCAGGCTTCTGCTTCATCCGCAGCGCCACCTCGTCGAGCTTGGCCTTGCAGATGTTGGTCAGCCGGGCGCTGCCCGCCGTGAAGTCGCACGTCACTTCGGTCCGCTCAGGCGGAGCCGGTGGCGGCGGTGGCGGCGGCGGAGGAGGCGGTGGCGGCGGCTCGGGAGCCGGCGGCGGTGGCGGCGGCGGCTCGGGAGCCGGCGGTGGCGGTGGCGGCGGAGGCGGCGGCGGCGGCGCGTGGGGGAGCAGCCGCGGGAAGTAGCTCACACCCAGGACGCCGCCCAGGGGGCAGTGGTCCGAGATCGAGTCGAGCTGGGCGAGGTCGGTGCGCAGGGCGAAGTTGAAGGCCCAGTCGCCCCCACCGATCCACACCCGGCCGCCGGTGGTGAGGTCGTAGCGGTCCTTGTACTTGTGGAAGCCGCCGTCGCTGACGATCGCACCGGTGCTGTCCAGGAAGAAGTCGTTCTTACCACCGCTGTAGAAGTTGCCAACGACCTCGGTGATCCAGTCGAAGTTCTCGCTCACCCGCCCGACGTAGCCGATACCGGCGTGGGCGTCGCGGGCGAAGTCGCCACCCGGATCGAAGTAGCCGACGTCGATCACCCACTTGTTCAGGCGCCAGCCGAGGCCGCCGCCGAAGCCCGTCTTGCCGGAGACGACGCCCTTGTTCTTGTCGCCCGTCGACGGCTCGACGAACAGGTTCAGGGCCAGCGTCGTGGGGTCGCCCTGGGAGCCCAGGAGGCGGAACTTCGTGCCGATGTGGACGTTGCCCATGCCGTCCACGTTGATGTCCGGCCCGCCCAGCCCCAGTTGGCTGCGGGAGTAGACGTACTTCTCATAGGGAACGGCGACGCTGAGCTCCCACCGGTCGGTGATGCCATAGCCGACGCTGGCATCCACCCGGTGGTAGTCCAGGCTCATGTCGTTCTTCCGGTGGGTGGGGACGTCCGTGATGTCGATCAGCGGATCCCAGTTGTTGTAATAAAGGCCAAACGACCACCCGCCCCTTGGCAAAGTGTCGCCGGTCAGCAGGGTGAAAAGTCCCGTCTCACCCGTCGCCGTCGGTGCGTTGGCTTGTTCCGCAGCCGAGGCCAGGGTGGGTGCGAGACCCACCAGCAGACCTAATCCCAACCATTTCAGTCTCATGCGTTCTCCTCCGGCTGTAAGCCAATCCTGCAAGGGTTTCGAGGCACCCTTGCGTCACTCTTGACTGCAGCGAAGCCAACCCCTGCAGGGGGTGCTGCTCCGGTCGAGGGGGCCGCTGAGCGCCGGACTCAGCGATACGACTTGACCGAGATACGCGCCTCCACTCCTCCGCCTCCTTTCAAAGCCTGTGCCACGATCCCGGAAAGGAAGAACCGGTACTTCCGCAGCCGCACCGACGACTCGAATCCGAATCCGGCGTCGGGGATGTAGGTGCTGAAGTCGCTGTAGACCTTCTTGGTGAAGCCGACCGTGCCGTACCCGCCATAGAGGACCCAGTACCAGTTGTCCCAGTCGAGCCACAGGAAGTGGTGGGGCTCCTCGATGAACCAGGGCATGAAGTACTCCCAGGTGGTCAGCAGCTCCTCGGTGCCGTGCTTGGAGTTCTTGAGCCCCAGGAGGCCATCGGTGCCGTCCAGTTTGAAAAAATCGCCAATGGGGATACGCAGCCGGTCGATCTCGGGCTCCGAGGACGGGGGAATTGCAGGGTCCGGCTTCACCGACCCCGCATGGGGATAGGAGCCGCCGGCCAGGCGGCCGATGAGGAACGAGCGCCGCGTCACGTCGAAGCGCTTCAGCGCCTCGAGCTCCAGCTTCAGGTAGTCGTAGCTGCCGACGCCGTAGGGAAAGCCCCAGGACAAGGCGGTCGTGAAGCCGGCGCCGCCGGGGCCGATCTCGCGGAAGGCGGAGAACAGCCGCTCGGTCTGCGCCCGCGGCTCGCCGACGATGGCGTTCGAGCGGCCGTCCTCGGGAGTGCCGAACTGGTAGCTGTAGCGCACGAAGGTGTTGGTGGTGCCGATGCGCAGCAGGCGGCTCACCTCGTCCGGATGGTTGGTGCTGATGCGGTCGAACTCGGCCAGGAACGAGGTGCGGTGGTTGTAGCTGTGGGGCCACTGCATCAGCACCAGGGCGCCCCGGGTGCGGTCGAAGTCGTTGCTGACGTTCTGATTGAGGACGCGGTCGAAGCTGATGGCGTCGAAGACGGTGATCTGGGTCGTCCGCCGCAGGCTGTAGTACTTGTAGCGGAGGAAGGCCGTGATGTCGCCGTTGATGAAGTTGTACTTCACCTGCCCCTCGAAGAAGACCTCGTTGATCAGCCGGCTCACCCGCAGGTCCAGGTCCCCCTCGGGAAAGAAGACGTCGAGGCGGGGGAGGATGCGGTCGTCCGGGGGTTTGGGTCCCTGGTCGTTGCCCGGCTGGCTGGCTCCGGGGGTTTCCGGAGGCGCCGGCTGCTTGGGGGCGGGCGGCTGGAGGTTTTCTCCCGGCAGCGGCGCGGGCGGGACGACTTCCGGGGGCGCCGCAGGCGGCTCTTCGGCGGCCGGCGGCGGCGTCTCCTGCGTTTGCGGCGTCTGGGCGCAGGCCGGCGAGGGGATCGCGAGGAGCGCAGTGAGCGTGATCGCGACGGCGAGAGGCGCAGCGGCGAGGCGGCTGAAGCTTGCCATGGGGAGGGATTGTATCCGCGCCCGCGCGCGGCGGCTCAGCGATTCAGGATCTGGCCGACCCGGGCAAGGAACGTCTTGCTCTGGTTGGGACCGAGCGCGGCGGAGACCACCTTCTCTTCCGCCCGCACCAGGTCGAGGATCGCCTCCACGCCGCGGCCGGCGTCCATCTCGGCCCGGCTCATGCGGTACGGGATGTCGAGCTCGCCCTGGTGGCCGTGGCCGGAGAGGAGCTCGCGGGCCTGGCCATGGATGCTCTCGACGATGGCGGCCAGCTCCTCGGGCGGCAGGTTGTGGAGGCGCTCGGTGCGCAGCCGGCTGAGGTCCTCGTTCAGGCTCACCAGCCCGGAGGTGATGAGGCCGTAGAGGAGCTTGCAGACCTCGAAGGGGCTCATGCCGAGGCCGATGGCGACCTCTTCGATGGTCCGCCGCTCGTCGATCTTGCAGATCAGCGCCCACTCCTGAGGGGTCAGGGAGACCGAGGTGGTGGTGGCCTGCTGGGTGAACACGGGCACCAGGCGGGTCGAAGGGATGCGCTTGGAGAGGATCTGCCACTCGTCGATCCGCCGTGCCGCCTCCATGAGGAGGTTGGTGTTGGACTTCTGGATGGTGGTGAGCTCCGTCTCCTTGCCGGGGGTGAACACGAACTCGCCCTCCGGCCAGATGGCCAGCTCGTACATCGCCTCCTCGCCCTGGAGGTCGCCGACGCTGGCGTGGACGATCTGCCCGCCGCGCAGGAAGATCTCGCCGCTCGCGTCGTTGTTGCGGCGCAAGGCGAAGACGCCCGTCTTGCCCGATACGGACACGAGCTGGATGATGTCGGGGAGCGGAAGCTCTTTGAGCGAGCCCTGAAAGGCCATGGCCGGTTTTGGATGGGCGTCAGTAGTTCACGGTCGTCAACGACAGGGAAGCGATGGTAGCACAGGGAAAAAAACCAGATCAAGGCGCGCAAGGCGCGGCAAGCTCTTGAAATTCGGCTATTTAGCGGTCCGGACCGGGTTCGCGAGGCGGTCGAGGCGCAGGCGTTGCGCGCAGCAGATGGCCACCGCCAGGGCGTCCGTAGCATCGCTCGCCCACCCCTCCCCGCGGGCGGCGAGAAGGAGGCGGACCATGCGCGCCACCTGGTCCTTGTCGGCGCGGCCGTTGCCGGTGACGGCGGACTTCACCTCGGCCGGGCTGTACTCGCGGATCTCGATGCCGCGGCCGGCGAGCACGGCGAGGAGGGCGCCCCGCGCCTGGGCGAGGACGATGAGCGAGTGGGCATTCATGCCGTGGAACGGCGTCTCCAGCACCGCGAGGTCCGGCGGCTTGCGCGCCAGCAGCTCCTGCAGACGGCCGGCGAGATGGGCCAGCCGCTCGGGGAGGGCGAGGGTCTTGGGGCAGGAGAAACGGCCGGCTTCGACGGGGAGGAGCGACGAGCCGTGCCGCTCGATCAGCCCGTAGCCGGTGTGCAGGCTGCCCGGATCGAGTCCCAGGATGAGCACGGCGTTCCCGTCGCTTACCGGCAGGCGGAACCGGCCGCCTACCGCGACTGGGCTTCCAGGACCTTCTCGTCGATATGGAGGTTGGCCCACACCTTCTGGACGTCGTCGTGGTCTTCCAGGGCCTCCATCAGGCGGAGCACCTGGTTGACCTTGTCGCGGGGGACCTCCACCGAGGTCTGGGGGATCATGGCGAGCTCCTTGGCGGCGACGGGGATCCCCCGGCGCTCCAGCTCCTCCTGCACGGTGAGGAAGTCCTCCATCGGGGTGAAGACCTCGAAGGCGTCGTCCTCGACGGCGACGTCGTCGGCACCCAGCTCGAGGGCGAGCTCCATGAGCTTCTCCTCGCTCATCGCCCCCGGGGCATGGCGGTCGATGGCGAAGTACCCCCGCCGGTTGAACATCCAGGCGACGCACCCCGACTCGCCGAGGTTGCCGCCGTTCCTGGCGAAGACGTGCCGGACCTCTCCCGCCGTGCGGTTGCGGTTGTCGGTCAGCCCCTCGACCAGGATGGCGACGCCCCCCGGGCCGTACCCCTCGTAGGTGACCTCTTCATAGACCTCGGCCGCCAGCTCGCCCGTGCCCTTCTTGATGGCGCGGTCGATGTTGTCCCCGGGGACGCTGTTCGAGCGGGCTTCCAGCAGGGCGGCGCGCAGCCGCGGGTTCCCCTTCGGGTCGCCGCCGCCGAGGCGGGCGGCGACGGTGATCTCTTTGAGGATCTTGCTGAACAGCTTGCCGCGGCGGGCGTCGGTGGCCGCCTTCTTGTGCTTGATCGTGCTCCACTTGCTGTGACCTGACATGGACGGCTCCTGGTGAACAAAATCTGAAGAACGATGATTCTACAGGACTTCCCGTCTCGCCGCCTAGCCGGCGGGGCGCCTCCGGGGGGAGCCAGGCCACCCCCGGCAGCGCTGCGGCGGCGGCGTTAAATCTCTCATAAATCAAGGCCTTTGGCTCTGCCGCCGATTGACTGGCGCGGGTGGGAGTGCTAGAAAAGCTGGCTGGAATTACTGCTGGGAGACGGCCATGCCCTCGATCCTCGTCGTCGAGCAAGATGAGCGCTACGTGGAGCGCATCCGCGCTGCCCTTTCCTCCGAGGGATGGGCGGTGCGGGTGGTGCCGCGCGCCGACCAGGCGATCCAGGTGGCGGCCTCCGAGGCTCCCGACCTGGTGATCGTCAGCGCCGAGGTGCCCGCGGCGGGCACCCTCGCGGGAGCCTTCTCCCGCAACGGCGGCGGCCCTGGAGCGGTGGGGCTCCTCCCCGAGGGCGCCACCTTCGCCCCCCCGGGTTTCGCGCCCGACGACCTGCTGGCCAAGCCGTTCACCGACGAGTCGCTGCTCGCCGCCGCCCGCCGGACGCTGGCGTCGCGCGGGCCCGCGGCGGCGCAGCCGCCCTCTCCACCCGCGGCCGCAGCGGTCCGGCCCGAGACCAAGCTCACCTCGCACGACATCTTCGGCGACGTGCTGGCGGAGGTGGAAGGCCCCGTCTCCCGGCCCGCGCCTGCCGTGCCGGCGGCCCCGGCCGGGCCGCCTCCCCTTCCCCCGGCCCCGGCGGCGAAGCCCGCCGCGCCGTCAGCCCCTGCGGCCGCAGCGCCGGACGACGAGATGAAGCGCCGCCTGGAGAAGACCCTGTCGGGCATGCTCGGTCCTGATCCGAAGCCGCGGCCGGCAGCGCCCCCGGCGGCCCCTTCCCCGCCGCCCCGGCGCAGCGAGCCGGCCGCGGGCGACGTCGATGCCCTGCTGAGCAAGACGCTCTCGAACCTCGACCTGGGCAAGACGAAGACGGGCGTGCGCCCGCCTCCCCCGGCAGCGCCCGCGCCGCCTTCTCCACCGCCACTGCCCCCGGCCCCGCGGCCGGCCGCCGCCGCGCCGCCTCCGCCGCCGGCGGCGCCTCCTCCCGCGGCCGCGGCTCCGGTGCCGCCGCCGGCCCGCCCCGCGGCTGCGCCGCCGCCTCCCGTCTCCGAGGGGACGGCCGTGCGCAAGGCGCGCACGACGGGGGAGTTCGACTTCTCGGAGCTGGAAGAGCTCGCCCGTTCCGGCCGCGCGCCCGCTGCGCCTCCGCGCCCCGCTGGGCCGCCTCCCCCTCCCCGGGCTGCCGCGCCGCCGCCGCCGACTCCGCCCGTAGCGCGGCCGGCACCTCCGGCCGCGGCGGAGCCCCTGCCGTTCCAGGCGCCGCCGGCTCCGGAGCCCGTGCCGCCGCCGCGCCCCGCCGTCCCCTTCGCGCAATCGGTGGGCGTCGACGCGGCGGCCACCCAGCGCCTCCCGGTGTTCACCTCCTTCCCCGAGCAGCCAGTGGAAGGCGAGCGCTTCGGGCAGTACACGCTCCTCGAGCGGATTGCCGCGGGCGGCATGGCCGAGGTCTGGAAGGCGCGCATGCAGGGGGTCGAGGGGTTCCAGAAGACGGTCGCCATCAAGCGCATCCTCCCCCACATGACGGACAACGCCGAGTTCATCGGCATGTTCATCGACGAGGCGAAGCTCGCGGCGCAGCTCAGCCATCCCAACATCGTCCACATCTACGACCTGGGGAAGATCGGCCGCGACTACTACATCGCCATGGAGTACGTGGAAGGGAAGGACCTGCGCTCGCTGCTCAACGCCGGCCGGCGCCGGGGCCTCCCCCTCCCCTTGGGCTTGAGCCTGATGGTGGCCTCCCGGGTGGCGAGCGCCCTCGACTACGCGCACCGCAAACGGGACTTCGAAGGGCGGGAGCTGGCGCTCGTCCACCGCGACGTGTCGCCCCAGAACGTCCTCCTCACCTACGATGGCGACGTCAAGCTGTGCGACTTCGGCATCGCCAAGGCCGTCTCCAAGGCCAGCCAGACGCTGATGGGAGCGCTCAAGGGGAAGCTCCAGTACATGTCCCCCGAGCAGGCCTGGGGGCGGCCGGTGGACGGCCGCTCCGACCTCTTCTCCCTGGGCTCCGTGCTCTTCGAGATGGTCACCGGCGAGCGCCTGTTCCCGGGTGAGAGCGAGATCTCCGTCCTGGAGTCCGTGCGCCAGGGGCAGGTGCGCTCGCCGCGCCAGGTGAACCCGGCGGTGCCGAAGGAAGTGGACGAGATCGTCACCCGCGCCCTGGCGGTCGATCCCCAGGCCCGGTTCCAGACCGCGGGAGAGATGAAGCAGCGGCTGGAGGCGGTGCTCGCGGCCCTGCCGGCCGCCGGTGCCACCGGTCCGGCCGATCTCGCCGCCTACATTCACCGGCTGCTGAACAGGGAGGAAGCGCCGCCGGCCGAAAGCGCGCCGCCGCCCTCTCCGCCGCCGCCAGCCTCCTGGCCCCCTGCCCCCGCGCCGGCCGAGCCCGCGGCGCCCGCTCCCCCGATGGCGGCGATCGCCGGCAGCCCCTTCGAGGCCGAGGCGCCGGTGGAGCCCGTGGCGCCGGTGGGCGACCTGGTGGCGGTCGGAGAGGAAGGGGGGCGCAAGGGGCGCACCCTCCTCTGGGTGGCCATCGCGCTGCTCGCCGTGGTGGCCGTCGTCACCTTCTTCTTCCTCAACCGCCGGCGCGGCGAGGCGCCCCCCGCCCAGCCCGCTCCCGCCGTTCAGGCTCCGGGCGCGACCCCTGGAGCCCCCTTGCCGGCCGCCTCGCCAACCCAGGCGGGGACGCCGGCCGCGACAGGGACTCCCGGCGGCGGCGTCAACGTGCAGGCGATCGTGAACCAGCAGCTCGCCCAGAAGGAAGAGGAATACAAGAAGAAGCTCGAGCAGCAGCAGAAGGACATCGAAAAGCAGCTCGCGGCGGCCAAGGCAACCGGCAAGCCCCTGCCTCCCGGAGCCACTCCGCAACCTTCCCCTGCCGCCCTGGCTGCGCCGCCCGCGGCACCGACGCCGGCCGTGAAGCCGCCGACCCCCGAGCCCCCGCCGCCCACTCCCGAGCCGAAACACGAGGCTGAGCCCGAGAAGCCCCCGGCGCCCGAGCCGGTCAAGCCCCGCCAGCCGGAGCCGGCTCCCGCGCCCCGGGCTCACGTGGGCGACCTGGTCGAGCTCGGCCCGGGCGTAACGGCGCCGCAGCTTGTCACCTTCCCGAAACCGGAGTATCCTCCCCTCGCCCGGACCCTGCGGGTTGAGGGAGTTGTCGTCATTTTGGTCCTGGTTGACGAAAACGGCCAGGTCCAGGACGCGAAGGTGGCGGAGGGGGTCAAGCAGAACGTCGGTCTCAACGAGGCCGCCCTCAAGGCGGCGCGCACCGCCCGTTACCAACCCGCGACGAAAGACGGGGTCCGGGTCAAGATGTGGACCCGCCTGAGGATTCCTTTCAAGATGTGACCGGAAGGTCCGTCGCGGTCACCGGCTCGGTGGCCGGCCCTGCAATTCGGAGGAAGACGAGACGATGAGCCTCACCGACCAACAGCGGAAATTCTACGAGAGCACGCTCGCCATGACGCGCCAGGAGATGGAGGACCTCGACCGGCAGATCGAGGAGGAGCTGGCGAAGGTCAAGGACCGGCTGGCCGAGCTCCAGACCGCCAAGAAGGCGTCCCGGCAGATGTACGACGCGGCTTGCATGCGGCTTGGCATCCCCAACGACCTGGAGGCCGAAGAGGGCCACTCCGCCGAGATCTGACCTGCTTCATGGCCTGGTTCCGCAAGACCAAGAAACCCAAGCCGATCCGTATGGACCGGCCCCGCAGCACCGTGCCCGAAGGCCTCTGGGTGAAGTGCGAGGGGTGCAAGGAGATCGTCTATTCGCGGGACCTGGACCGCAACCTCAAGGTCTGTCCCAAGTGCGGCTACCACTTCCGCATCGACGCCCGCACCCGCATCTCCCTGCTGCTCGACGACGCCGAGCCCCGGGAGCTCTTCACCGGGGTGAGCCCCGTCGATCCCCTGGGCTTCCGTGACAGCAAACGCTACCGCGACCGCCTGAAGTCGTACCAGCAGGCGCTCGACGAGCGCGATGCCGTGATCGTGGTGCAGGGGGAGATCGAGGAGATCCCGGTGGTGCTGGCCGCCATGGAGTACCGCTTCATGGGGGGCTCCATGGGCTCGGTGGTGGGCGAGAAGATCACCCGCGCCGCCGAGCGTGCCATGGAGCGGAAGTGGCCGCTGATCGTCGTCTCCGCCTCCGGCGGCGCCCGCATGCAGGAAGGGGTGCTGTCGCTGATGCAGATGGCGAAGATCTCCGCCGCCCTCGCCCGGCTGCGCTCGGCCCGCCTGCCGTACCTCTCGGTGCTCACCGATCCCACCACCGGCGGCGTCACCGCCTCCTTCGCCATGCTGGGCGACTTGAACGTCGCCGAGCCGGGCGCCCTGATCGGCTTCGCCGGACCCCGCGTCATCGAGCAGACCATCCGCCAGAGCCTCCCCGAAGGGTTCCAGCGCAGCGAGTTCCTGCTCGATCACGGCTTCCTCGACCTCGTGGTGCAGCGCTCGGAGATGAAGGAGACGCTCGCCCGGTGCCTGCGGCACCTGCGGTAGACCCCAACGCCGTCCTCTCCCGGCTCGAAGGGCTGGGGATCAAGCTCGGCCTGGAGCGGGGACGCGACCTGCTGGCGAGGGTTGGCGATCCCCAGCGCCGCTTCCCCTGCGTCCTGGTGGCGGGAACCAACGGCAAGGGCTCCACCTCGGCCTTCCTCGCCGCCATGGCCCAGGCCGCAGGGCTGCGCACCGGGCTCTACACCTCGCCCCACCTGGAGAACGTGGAAGAGCGGCTGCGCATCGACGGCCGCGCGATCGACTCCGGCCGGCTTGGCGCCATCCTGGAGGGCTTGGTAGGATTTGCAGAGCGGGAGACGGGTACCCCCCCAACCTACTTCGAGGCCGTCACCTTCGCCGCCTTCCGCTGGTTCGCCGAAGCCCAGGTGGACCTCGCCGTGCTGGAAGTGGGTCTCGGCGGCCGGCTGGACGCCACCAACCTCGCCGATCCCATCCTTTCCCTGATCACGCCCATCGGCTTCGACCACCAGGAATTCTTGGGCAACACCCTCGCCGCCATCGCCCGCGAGAAGGCGGGGATCCTGCGTCCCGGCCGCCCCGCCCTGGCCTGGATCGAGGAGCCCGAGCCCGCCGAGTCGGTGCGCACGGTGGCGGGAGAGGTGGGAGCGGACCTCCGTTTCGCCTCCAGCGAGGTGCGGATCGAAGCCGTGGAGGCGCTGGGATGGGAGGGGCAGCGGATTCGTCTCGGCACGCCCGCGCAGCCGTACGATCTCGCGACCGCCCTGCTCGGGGACCATCAGGCGAAGAACCTCGGCCTGGCCGTGCGGGCCGCGGAGACCCTGGCGAGCCTCGGCTTCGATGGTCTGGGCTCTGCCGCCATCGCCGCCGGCGCCGCGGCCTGCCGCTGGCCGGGGCGGCTGGAGCCCATCGAGATCCCCGGCGGCCGCCGCGTCCTCCTCGACGCCGCCCACAACGCCGATGGCGCCGCCGTCCTCGCCCGCTTCCTCGACCGGCTGGAGCGGCCGGCCGACCTCCTCTTCGGCGTCCTGGCGGACAAGGACTACGGGGAGATGCTCCCCCGCCTCGCCGCCCGCGCCCGCCGCATCGTCCTCACCAAACCGGTGAGCCCGCGGGCGAAGGAGCCCGCCGAGCTCCTGCCACTGCTGGCGGGACGGCGGGACGTGGACGTGGAGGTGGAGCCCGATCCCAGCCGCGCCCTGGACCGCGCCCTGGCCTTGGGCGGCGAGGTGCTGGTGGCCTGCGGATCGATCTACCTGGTGGGTGAGCTGCGGAGAGGATTGCGGGAACGGTTCGGAGTGCCGGAGCTTCCCTGAAAGACGGCGGCGCGCCCGGCTGGTTGCGGACGCGCCTGGAAACGGAGGGTCTTAGCCGTTACGGCTGTGGGCGATCGTCTCCGGCCGGACGTTCAGGGCCACCTGCATGGTCTCGTCGGGGCTGTACACCCGATAGGTCCCGGCGTCGAGGACGATGTCGAGGGCGCCGGATTCACCCGGCTTCAGAGCGGCTTCCAGCTTCTGGTCGCCGGACGGGCCGGTGATCCCGAAGCTGTGCTGCGTGGTGCCCGCGTTGGTGACCTTGAACGTGGTCACGCCGGATGGCAGCGAAGGCGGCATCTCGATCCCCTGGTCGGTAATGCGGACCTGCACCGTCTGTTGCGCCTGGCCATTGTGCGAGGCACCGCCGCAAGCGACGACGAACGGCAGACCCATGAGGAGAGTAGCGAACAGGAGAGCGGCTCCCGTGTGGTTCCTTTCGTTGCGTCTCATCCTTGATCCTCCTTCCTGACGTGAAAAAGAAAGGGGCCCTGATGTTTGAATCTCGGAGTTACTTCCGGCCCCGCTCTCTACTGTTGCAGGACTTGGGCCAACTTCCCGCTACCTCCCGACTCCGAGCGCCATCAGCACCAGGATCACGAGGAAGATCCCCAGGCAGATGCGGGCCGCGGTCATGAGGTGGGTGTTGCCCACCTGGCGGGTTCCCTTGCCCTTGATGCCGGTGAGGGCGACCAGGGCGATGACGATGACGACGATTCCCAGGATGACGATCCAGCTCATGAGTTCCTCTCCTCCGCGCTTTCGGGCGCTCTGACTACGGCAGCCCCGGGATTGCAGGTTCCGGGCCACTGGGGGGAACGTTCTCGTTGGCCCTCTTCTCCCGACCCCCTAACACCGGGAGAAGAGGGAGAACAGCAAGAAGGGACGAAAGGGACAGCAGGGACCACAGGGACGAGGGAGAACTGCAAGACTGCCCCGAGCCGGGTTCCCTTTCCCGGGGAGGGGGTTGAGGCGATCGGGCATAGGCGCTAACTTTGCGGAGAGCGCCCCCACCCAAGACCCTCATCACCCCGGCCCTCTTCTCCCGCCCCCTCCCAGCCCCCCTCACCGGGAGAAGAGGGAGCCCCCACCCAACAGCAAGAACGGTTCGGCAGGTTCCCCTCTCCCGGGGAGGGGGATGGGGTGGTCGGGAGAGGGGCAGGGGTGAGGGTCTTGGGAGAGGGAGTAGGGTGCCAGCACCAAAAAACGGCCCGTCATTGAAGCCGGGCCGTTCGATACCGAGCGGGTGTCGTCGGAGCAGCGGCGGCCCCGGAGACCCTTGGCGGCGATCCGTTAGGGTCAACCCTGCGAATTACTTGATACACACCCACCTGTTTGCAGTCGAGCACTTGCAGAGACCAGGAGCGCCATCGTTCCAGACGCAATGGGTCGAGGCGCCTGGGGGAGCGCAGCTTACGCCGACAAGCGACTCGCAAGACGGCCCTCCAGCAGCGGCGTTGACCTGCTGAGCAATGGCGAATCCAACAGCAACCACAAACAAGAGGCTACGCAAGAGTCGTCGCATGTTGCATCTCCTCTGGTGTGAAACCGCCTCGGACCATCCGAAGCAGCCGTGACAGCGAATGGAGCGCCAGAGAGCTCTGGCAGCTAACACATCGGGGCTAAAGTTAGCAGTTGCGCCCAAAAGAGTCTAGTATCGCCGAGCTGGGGGCAAGAAAGAGGAAGCGCTCTGTCGCTTCTGCGATTGGGCCGGCTCCGCCCCTTTGTCTGCCCCGGAGAGCTCTACTGCTTGACCCGATATCGTCGGAGTTGTCTCGTTGGAATTGTCGGAGAGGTCACCGCGCGCGGTCCAAGCATCCCCGATACGCCCTCCACACCGCGATGTGGGTTTGCGCATCGCTGATCGGGACACCCTTCAGTCGGGCGAAGAATTTTGGCACGCAGACTTGGCAAGCCTTCTCGTGACTCTCGGCTTCTTGGGGAGTCTCAGCCAGAGTCTGCTGGCGAAACGGAACGGACAGGCAGAGGAGAGTTCGTGCACGGATCAAGCTTTGTACGTACTCTGCGGCGACGGGCCAAATCCGCGCCGTCTTGTCCGCGGACGCGGTTACCACCCGTGTGCCGTCCGGGCTGAAAGAGGCGGCCAGGACCGCATCCGTGTGCCCGGTCAGGGCGGCGATCGGTTGGCCGGTGACGGCGTCCCAGATCCGAGCCGTCCGGTCCAAGGACGCGGTCACCACCCGGGTGCTGTCCGGGCTGAAGGACGCGGTTTGGACCCAAAGACTGTGGCCCGTGAGGCTGGCGATCAGTTGGCCGGTGGCGGCCTTCCAGATCCGCGCCGTATTGTCCTTGGACGCGGTCACCACCCGGGTGCCGTCAGGACTAAAGGAGGCGGTCAGGACCGCATCCGTGTGGCCCGTCAGGGTGGCGATCGGTCGGCCGGTGGCAGCGTTCCAGATCCGCGCCGTATTGTCCTTGGACGCGGTCACCACCCGAGTGCCGTTCGGACTGAAGGAGGCGGTCAGGACCGCATCCGTGTGGCCCGTGAGGGTGGCGATCGGTTGGCCGGTTGCGGCTCTCCAGATCCGCGCCGTCCGGTCTCCGGACACGGTCACCACCCGTGTGCCGTCCGGGCTGAAGGAGGCGGCCTCGACCGCAGCCGTGTGCCCCGCCAGGGTGGCCATGGGTTGGCCGGTGGCGGCGTTCCAGACCCGCGCCGTCTTGTCCGCGGACGCGGTCACCACCCGGGTGCTGTCCGGGCTGAAGGAGGCGGCCATGACAGGACACGTGTGCCCCGTCAGGGTGGTGATGGGTTGTCCGGTTGCGGCCTTCCAGATCCGCGCCGGCCAGTCCAAGGACGCGGTCACCACTCGGGTGCCGTCCGGGCTGAAGGAGGCGACCCTGACCGCAGTCGTGCGCCCCATTATGGTGGCGATGGGTTGTCCGGTTGCGGCGTTCCAGATCCGCACCGTCTTGTCCGCGGACGCGGTCACCACCCGGGTGCCATCCGGGCTGAAGGAGGTGGCCATGACCGGACCCGTGTGGCCCGTCAGGGTGGCGATGGGTTGGCCGGTTGTGGCGTTCCAGATCCGCGCCGTCTTGTCCTTGGACGCGGTCACCACCCGGGTGCCGTCCGGGCTGAAGGAGGCGGCCTCGACCGCAGCCGTGTGCCCCGTCATGGTGGCGATGGGTTGGCCGGTTTCGGCGTTCCAGATCCGCGCCGTCCAGTCCGCGGACGCGGTCACCACTCGGGTGCCGTCCGGGCTGAAGGAGGCGGCAAAGACCGCAGTCGTGTGCCCAGCCATGGTGGCGATGGGTTGTCCGGTTTCGGCGTTCCAGATCCGCGCCGTCTGGTCATAGGACGCGGTCACCACTCGGGTGCCGTCCGGGCTGAAGACGGCCATGACCGGACCCGTGTGTCCCGTCAGGGTGGCGATGGGTTGTCCGGTTTCGGCGTTCCAGATCCGCGCCGTCTGGTCCCAGGACGCGGTCACCACCCGGGTGCCGTCCGGGCTAAAGGAGGCCGTCCTGACCGCAGCCGTGTGCCCCGTCAGGGTGGCAATCAGTTGTCCGGTTTCGGTGTTCCAGATCCGCGCAGTCTTGTCCTCGGACGCGGTCACCACCCGGGTGCCGTCCGGGCTGAAAGAGGCGGCAAAGACCGCATCCGTGTGCCCCGTCAGGGTGGCAATGGATTGCCCGGTTGCGGCGTTCCAGATCCGCGCTGTCTTGTCTCTGGACGCAGTCAGCACCCGGGCGCCATCCGGGCTGAAGGAGACGGCAAAGACCTGGCCCGTGTGCCCCGTCAGGGTGGCGATGGGTTGGCCGTTTGCGACGTTCCAGATCCGCGCTGTCTTATCTCCGAACGCTGTCACCACTCGGGTGCCGTCCGGGCTGAAGGAGGCCTTCCAGACCACCTCAGTGTGCCCCAGGGTGGCGGTCTGCACCGGGTTTAAAAGGGTCTTCTCAAGCAAGTCGTCGGCAGTGGGCGTGGAGTCTGGCTGCCGGACTTCCAGGGCTACCAGGGAGGCTTCAGTCGGATGGTCCACCAGGAGGTTCGCGCCGAGAGCCGCGTACGCTCGGTCGTGCGAACGTTCCTCCGATGCGCGCGCCTGTTGCCATAGCCACAGGAACAACGCCGCAGCGCCGAGAATCACTGCGACCGCCGCGACTGCCGCGAACTGGAGGCTCCGGCGCTGGCGTCTCCAGCGCTCGACCTGGATGTGGCTCGCCTCGATCAGCCGCTCCTCGTCGTGCGTGCGCACCCGCATCCCCTCCTTCCCTTCCTCGACGCGCGCCAGGTCAAGCTCGCCCAGAGGCTCCCCGCTCCGCCCTCCCGTCCATTCCTCCGCCCGCAGCAGAATGCGCTGTGCCCGTTGCCCGGGCAGGTCCGAGGACTCGAATCGCTGGCGCACCAGCGGGGCTAGCGTGTCGTGGGCCAGGCGGGTGGGGCGATCTGCTGCCTCAGCGGCCCCGTCTTCCCCGCCCTCGGCGACCAGATAGCGGTCCTTGCATTGCCCGACGAGCTCCGGGACTTCTGGGAGGTGTCTATAGCGCTCCGCCACCTCGGCCTCCAAACGGGCCTCGGCGGTGCCCAGGGGAGTGGTATGGAAGAACAGGAGATCGAGGACCAGGCCGGAATCCACGGCCTCGGGCCTCTGCTCGCGGAGCGCGCGGAGCTGCTCTTCGAGGAAGTCGTTGAGCAGGAGGCCGCGGCGCTTCATGCGCTCGTAGAGCTCGAGAGTGAAGCGGGGGGCGGCGGGCCCGGCCTGGACTTGCATCCACATCTGGGTCAGCAGGATCTGGAGGATCGGGGCGATGGTGGCGGCGCCCTGCCCGGCGAGGTCGTTGGCGATCCGGGCCGGCAGCTCGGGATCGACCTCCAGGCGGTAGTGCCGCCGCAAGCGGTCGCTCGACGCCGCGCCCAGGACGACTTCCTCTATGGCGTCGCGGTCGAGGTGGGCGACCTTGACCCGGGTGTAGAAGAGCTTCTCGGCATCCAGGAGCTGCAGCACCTCGGCCAACCATTCTTTACGAAAGCCGAGGACGAGGCGCCCCCGAGGGCGGGTCTCGCGGACGGCGAAGAGCGCCCGCAGCACGGCGGCGAAGGCCTCGACCTCCCCACCGCCGGCGAGAGGACGTATCCAGGCCTCCTCCGCCTGATCCAGGATGACGGCGAGGGGCTTGCCTGTCGCCTCTTTCCGGCGCCAGGCGGCCATGGCATCCTCGTCGCCCAACGCGCGAGCCAATGTGCCGGCGAGGCCGAAAGCCCGGTCACGGCGCAGGTAGAGCACCTCGTGGGAGGCTTCCAGCCGCGGCAGGAGGCCCGCGGCGAGGAGCGACGACTTGCCCGCCCCGGTGGCACCGAAGAGGAGCACGAGGGGCGCACCCTCCGGCCGGGTCACCTCCTCATAGAGCTCGCGGATCTCCCGGCCCCGCCCGAAGAAGACCGGCGCGTCCTCGCGGGTGAACGGGGCGAGGTGCTTGAATGGCGAGAGCGGCAGGTCCATCGCCGGCAGCGGAGGGAGGCCGAAGAGCGGGTCCCGGACCACGCGCGGCAGGCTCCAGCGCCGGACTTCCTCCTCGGCGCCGGGTGCGACGTAGAGTACCCAGGGCCACCGATCCTGGACGAGGGGGACGAGGGGACCCAGATCGAGCTCGGCGTAGGTCCCCTGGGGCAGATCGCCCGTCAGGGCCTGCACCGCCGCCGTCGCTTCCTCAAACGCGGCGCGCAGCGGAGCGCCGGAGGCGAGAGCCTGGTAGAAGCGGGCCGAGAGCTCCGTGGCCGCCGAGTCCAGGATGGCTTGGGAGGTGGCGATTACCACCGGGACCCCGGCGGCGAGGAGGCCCTGGACCTGCCCCTGGGTGGAGCAGCCATTCAAGAAGACCAGGGCAAGCCCCCGCTGCTCGCCCAAGAACCGGGCGAGACCCGCGGCATGGGCGATCCGGGGCGCCCCTTCCGGTGACTCGAACAACAGCGCACCGCTCCCGGCGTGGCCGCCGAAGTGAAAGATCGCGACCCGGTCACCGTACCGTGAGTCCAGGAACACATCGAGCACCTCAGCGGCCGTGGCATTGGCGCGCTCGACGATCTCGCAGAGGCCGGACTGTTCCGCGGCGGTCATGGCCTCGCGCACCCGGCGCTGCTCTTCGGGGAGGTTGCGCAAGTAGAGCGCCGGGTCCATCCGGTTGTTGGCGAACGCGAACAGCACAACCGGCCGTGGTGAAGTGCGCATAGGCTTTTTATGAAAGCATAGGTCTCGGCTGCGCTCCAGGCACTAGCGAGAGACCCTCTTGGAGGGAGATTGTGTATTGGGAGCGACGGCTCCCTACCTCGTAGCCCGGCCGTGGTAGCAGCGGGAAAGGGAATCGCGGCATTGGGCTCGCCAATCCTGGAGGAGCGCTCTCTTGCCTCGCTGCGGGACGGCGAGCCGCTCTTCCCGCCCTCGCGAAATGTGCTGCAAAACTCGCGAATTCCGGCTTGGGTTCGCGAATTCTGCTGCAAAACTCGCGAGCCCCGGTCCGGGGCTCGCGAAGCGCGAGCCGGGGCCCGTGTTCCCCGGTCCGTGGCTCACGAATTCTCGTGAAAATTCGCGAACTTTGATGCAAACTTCGCGAGTTTTGCGGCTGGGCTCGCGAGTTTCGCAGCAAACTTCGCGAGTTTTGCAGCAGAAAGTGGGACCCCGGAGCCAGGGCAGGGGATCTCTCTGGCGAAAATGGCGGACCCTGAACGGTAGCTCGCGAACCCTGAGGCCGGGTCCGGCGTCGCGATTCCGCAGGGAGCCCCCTCGGCGGATAACGGTCCCGTCCACGAGGCCGCTCGACGTCATGCAGGGACTGCGGCCCGCACTTTCCAGACTCCCTCTTAGGGCTCGTCACAGAATAACTGCACCAGTTCCCCGGAGCTCAGTCCTAAGGCGTCTGGCCCAACGGGCCGGGATACCTTAGCCCAGGGCTGAGGCCGAAGGCCGATGCCCTGGGTGGCAGGATCACAAAGCAGTGCGGCCTGAAGGGCCGCGATAATCTTCTTGTCGAACCGAGTTATCGCGACCCTTCAGGCCGCACCGATGGGGCGCCTTTTTCCCAGGGCATCGGCCTCCGGCCTCAGCCCTGGGCTAAGGTATCCCGACCCGTTGGGCCGGACAAAACTTATTCTGTGACGAGCCTTAGCAGAACGCCTACGTACCGGTACGGCTTCGTCTTGGGACAGAACTGTACCGGTTTCCTGCCAACTTCTCCAGCTTCCCTGGCTAGCTTGCAAAATAGCACGAGCGGTCGTATCATGTCTCGCAGGGGCTGGCCTTCGCCTTCGGCCGCAATTGCCGAGCCAGCCCGCTCAGAAAAGCACGATCGTTCCTAGAGGAGCCTATCCATGGAAGCCTACGTTCTCGATACCGTCCGCACCCCCCGCGGCCGCGGCAAGGCCGGCAAGGGCGCCTTGTCCGGCGTTCATCCCCAGGAGCTGCTGGCCCAGACTCTCGAAGCTCTCGCCGAGCGCACCGGCCTCGACCGGGCCGAGGTGGACGACGTGGTCGTCGGATGCGTCTCGCAGGTGGGCGAGCAGGGGGCGAACGTCGCCCGCAACGGCGTCCTCGCCGCCGGCTGGCCGGTGGAGGTGACGGGCGTTTCCCTCAACCGGTTCTGCGGCTCCGGCCTGCAGGCGGTGAATTTCGCCGCCATGGGCGTGGCGTCCGGAGCGCAGCGGCTGGTGGTGGCCGGCGGCGTGGAGAGCATGTCCCGTCTTCCCCTGGGAGCGGACGGTGGCGGGCAGGACGGCGGCAACTTGCGCCTGCGCGCCCGGCACTTCCAGGTGCCCCAGGGGATCAGCGCCGACCTGATCGCCACCCAGGAAGGGATCTCCCGCGAGGAGGTGGACGCCTTCGCCCTCGAATCCCAGCGCAAGGCCGCCGCGGCCCGCAGCGAGTGCCGGTTCAGCCGCGGCCTCTTCCCCGTGCGGGACCCCGAAACCGGCGCCGTCCTCCTGGAGAAGGACGAGTATCCGCGGCCGGAGACCACGGCCGAGGGGCTCGCGGCGCTGGCGCCCGCTTTCGCGGCCCTCGGCGCCTCGCCCCTGGGGCCGGACGGCGAAACGTACGACGAGATCGCCCGGCGTCCCTACCCCCAGGTGACCCAGATCCACCACGTCCATACCGCCGGCAATTCGAGCGGCATCGTGGACGGGGCCGCTGCCGTCCTCCTGGCTTCGGCGGACTACGTGAGGGCCCATGGCGCCAAGCCGCGGGCTCGCATCCGCTCCGTGGCCACGGCGGGCGCCGAGCCGGTGATCATGCTCACGGCGCCCACCCCGGCATCGCGCAAAGCGCTCCAGGCCGCCGGCATGGAGGTGGGGGATATCGACCTCTGGGAGATCAACGAGGCCTTCGCCGTCGTCCCCTTGAAGACGATCCGTGACCTGGGGATCGATCCCGCGCGGGTGAACGTGAACGGCGGCGCCATCGCCCTCGGCCATCCGCTGGGCGCCACGGGAGCCATGCTCTTCGGCACGGCGCTCGACGAGCTGGAGCGCCGCGGCCTCGGGACGGCCCTGGTGACGCTCTGCATCGGCGGCGGCCAGGGGATCGCTACCATCCTCGAAAGGCTGTGAGACGGGCAGACCTCATCCCCGAAGCCTTTGCTGCGGGCCGTGAGAGCGAGGAGCCTTCAAGCCCCTCAGCATTGACAGAACAGGTGACTCGGGATAGTTTGCCCGGACTACACCGAAAGGGGTGCTATGAACAAGAAGTTGAAGAAGCTGACGCTCAGCAGGGAAACTCTACGAGACCTGGACGCCACCCGGCTGAGGAATGCTGCAGGAGCCACGGGGGGTACTTGCATCGATTGCAATACCATCTCCATACCCGACAATAGTTGCGGCGGCACCTGCCAGGGCACCATCTGCGACACCTGCTTTACCCGCCTTGCAGGGTGCACCACGGGCTGCAACACGGATCGAACCTGCTGAAGGCATCTCCGCACCCAACTCCTCTCCTTCGCCGGGAGGGGAGTTGGGGGCATAGGCGCTCCCCGCAAAGTTAAGCGCCCAGCCTCTTCTCCCTCTTCCCGGATTCCGCTATCCTTCCCGCCATCACGGCGTGAAGGCAGTTTTTGATTGCTTAGAAGACGATCAAAGATCCCGGCTCTGCTCCTCACCCTGCCGCTCCTCTGGGGGTGCTCGCGAGGCGCGGGGCGCAATCCCAACCTCCTGCTGGTGACCGTGGACACCGTGCGCGCCGATCACCTCGGCTGCTACGGCGACCGCGAGGCGGTGACGCCGTGGCTCGACGGCCTGGCCAAGGAGGGGATCCGCTTCGCCGCCGCCTCCTCCACCGTGCCGCTGACCTTGCCGTCCCACGCCACCGTGCTCTCGGGGCTGCTGCCGGTCCATCACGGATTGCGCAACAACGGCGCCGGCTCGCTCCCTCCGGGGACGGCGACGCTCGCCACCCTCCTCGCTGGTAGCGGCTACCGGACGGGCGCCTTCGTCGGCGCCTTCGTCCTCGACCGGCGGTTCGGCCTCGGCCAGGGGTTCGAGGTCTACGACGACGAGATCCCCCGCGATCCCAAGGCCGGCGTCTCCCTGGAGTCCGAGCGCTCCGGCCGCGAGGTGGTGGACCGCGCCCTGGCCTGGCTCAAGAGCGGGGACGATCGCAAAGACGGCCGCCCCTTCTTCCTCTGGGTGCACCTCTACGACGCCCACGCTCCCTATACGCCGCCGCCAGCCTGGGCCGCGCGCCACCCCGGCCGCCCCTACGACGGCGAGATCTCCGAGGTGGACGAGCAGATCGGACGCCTGCTCACGGCGCTCGACCGCCAGGGGCTCGCCTCCCGGACGGTGGTGGCCGTGGCCGCCGATCACGGCGAGTCGCTGGGCGATCACGGCGAGCTGACCCACGGCCTCCTCCTCTACGAGCCGACGCTCCACGTCCCTCTGATCCTCAAGGCGCCAGGGCGGCTCACGCCCAAGGTGGTGAAGACGCCGGTGAGCCTCGTGGACCTCGCCCCCACTCTCGCCGGCCTGCTGGGGAAGGTCTTCGCCGGCACGGGCGTGCGACCCCGCGACGGCCGCGACCTCGCCGCCGCCCTCCTCGACGGCCGCGAGCCCGCGGGCGAGGAGGTCTATGCCGAGAGCCAGTACCCGGCCATCTTCGGCTGGAGCCCTCTCGCCGCCCTGCGTCGGCGCGACCTCAAGTACATCTCGGCACCTAGCCCCGAGCTTTACGACCTGGCGAAGGACCCGAAGGAGACGGCCAACCTTCTGGACCATGGTCCGACAGGGAATTCCCAGGGCTTCGCGGCCCGGCTCCAAGAAATTGAAGCGGGGGCCGTGGCGGCCCCCAGCCGCGCCGCGGACGCCGAGACTCGTTCCCGGCTGGCGAGCCTCGGCTACGTGGCCGGCGCTCCGGGGCGGCCGGCGGCGGGAAAGCCCGGGACGGCGAAGGGACCTTCTCCCGATCCGAAGACCATGGTCGATCTCTTCCAGCGCTTCGAGCGGGCCAACAACCATCTGCAGGACGGCGACACCAAGGCCGCCCTCGCTGATCTCGAAGGGCTGGTGGCGGCCGATCCGGCCAACCCGGTCTTCCGCGGCAAGCTGGCGGAAGCGTGGCGCAGCCAGGGGAACTTCGCCCGGGCGGTGCCCCTCTACCGCGCGGCGGCGGCGGCGGCGCCGGGGGACCCCGAGGCCTGGTACAACCTCGCCGCCGCGCTCCAGGAGGGGGGGCAGCTCCCCGAGGCGCGCGCCGCCATCGAGCGCGCCCTGCAGCTCGATTCCACCCGTCCCGAGGCGCACAACACCCTGGGAATCGTGGAGATGGGGGAAGGAAAGCTGGAGCTGGCGCGCCAGGAGTTCGAGCTGGCCGCCCGGCTCGATCCCCGTAACGCCCGTGCCCTCAACAACTTGGGGAACGTCCTCAAGGCCATGGGGAAGCTCGGCGAGGCCGAGCAGGCCTACCAGCGCTCGGCCGCCCTCGCTCCCCGCTACGCCGAGCCCTTGAATGGCCTCGGCACCCTGGAGGTGGAGCGCGATCAGCCGCGAGCGGCACTTCCTTATTTCGAGCGTGCTCTGGAGCTCGCTCCGAGTTACCATGAAGTCCGGCTCAATCGCGCCATCGCGCTAGAGCTCGCCGGCGAAACCGCCGCGGGGGTGAATGCGTACCAGGACTTCCTTGCTGCCACGGAGGGGGATCCGCGGTTCGCGGAGCAGCGCCGCGTCGCGCAGCAGCTCCTGGCCCGGCTCACCCGCCGTGTTGCGGCGGGAACGCCGGCCAGTCAGGGGAGGTGAGTGGGCCCGAGTCGCTCCTTTGAGCTTTTGTACTGTTCCGTTCGACGAGCGAATGGATTTGGCTGTATACGATCATAAAGAAGGAGACGAATCATGAATCGAGGGAACTTCGGGGCGAGATTCGCCCTGGCGACCGTGCTGGCGCTGGTCGCCGCGCTGTTGCTGCTGCCGGCCGCCCAGGCTCAGACCGCGGGCGCCAACCTGGTCGGCAAGGTGCAGGACAAGGGCGGCAAGCCGCTCCCCGGCGCCACCATCACCGCCACCCAGAAGGACACGGGGCTCACCCGCTCCACCGTCGCCGAGAGCGACGGCAGCTTCCGGCTGCCGTCCGTGCCGGCCGGCGTCTACACCGTGGTCGTGGAGCTCAACGGCTTCGGCACCGTCACCGTGCAGGACGTGCGGCTCAACGTCGCCACCGACCGTGAGCTGACGGTCGACCTGAGCGCCACCACGGTCGAGGAGTCGATCACCGTCGTGGACGAGGCTCCCCTCGTCCAGACCACGCCCACCATCGGCGCCGTGGTCAGCGAGAAGCAGCTCGAGAACCTGCCGCTCAACGGCCGCCAGTTCGCCAACCTGGCGATCCTCGCCCCTGGCACGGCGCTCGCCTACAACTCCGATCCCACCAAGCCCGGCCAGCTCACCGTGGCCCTCAACGGCGGCATCGGCCGGAACGTGAACTACGTGATCGACGGTGGCGACAACATGGACGACACCATCGGCGGCGCGCTCCAGAACTTCAACCTGGAGAGCGTTCAGGAGTTCAACATCCAGACGCAGCAGTACAAGGCCGAGTACGGCCGCTCCACGGGCGGCGTGCTGACCGTGGTCACCAAGACCGGCACCAACAACTTCTCGGGCGCCGCCTGGGGCTTCTTCCGCGACAAGCAGCTCAACTCGAAGACCGAGGCCGAGAAAGAGGCCGGCAACGACAAGTCGCCCTACAAGCGCGAGCAGTACGGCGCCTCCCTCGGCGGCCCCATCGTCAAGGACAAGGTCCACTTCTTCGCCACCTACGAGAAGACCGACCGCAAGACCCAGTACACGGTCGACACCGGCGGCGTGCTGCCGCAGCTCGACGGCGGCTCCTTCCCCACGCCGTTCAAGGACGACCTGTTCACGGCCAAGCTGACCGCCAACCTGTCGCCGAAGCAGTTCCTCCAGGTGCGCTACGGCTACCAGAAGAACACGGACAAATACGGCGCCAGCGCGCTCGCGGCCCCCAGCTCCCTCGGCACCGTCAACAACAAGTACAGCTCGATCCTGGCCGGCCACACCGTCCAGCTCAGCGCCGACAGCCTGAACGAGCTCGTCTTCCAGTACACCAAGTTCAACAACACGATCACGGCGGACTCCAGCGATCCTTACCTCTACTTCCCGTCCGGCGTGCACAGCGGCCAGAACATCAACACGCCGCAGAGCACCAACCAGACGAAGTATCAATACAAGGACGACTACAGCTTCAGCCACACCCTGTTCGGCCGCACCAACAACTTCAAGGCTGGCGTCAACTACATCCACGAGCCGACCCTGGGCGGCGACTTCACCACCGGCACCAGCGGCCAGTTCTCGTTCAAGGCCGATAATCCCAATTCGCCGGTGACCGACATCACCTTCTTCGGCGGCTTCTTCGGCGACCAGACCCCGGTCAATCAGTACAGCGCCTTCATTCAGGACGACCTCTTGGCGAGCGACCGGCTGACGATCAACATCGGCATTCGCTACGACTACTGGACCGGCTTCGACCTCAACCAGACCTCCAATCCGATCTGGCAGGAGCTGTCCACGCAGACCAAGTACAACGAGTTCTTCCTCAAGGACTTCCAGGGCGGCCGCGGCGGCAAGCTGAAGAACGACAAGAACAACTGGGGCCCGCGCGTGGGCTTCACCTACGACGCCAAGGGCGACGGGCGCCACCTGCTGCGCGGCGGCTACGGCATCTACTACGACTTCCCCTACACCAACGCCACCATCCTCTTCCCGTCCGCCGCGGTGCAGTCCAGCTACGGCGTGGTCTACAACGTCCATGACAGCAACGGCATTCGGAACCCCGACGGCTCCTTCTTCCGGCCGGGCCAGCCGCTGCCGGCCAACCAGCTCCCCGGCGCCGACGTTCCGCCCCCCAACGAGGTCGCCTCGCCGACGCTCGCGACCCCCTACTCGCGCCAGGCGTCCCTCGGCTACTCCTGGCAGGCGACCCCCTGGCTGGGCCTCAACATCGAGGGCACCAACATCGCCTATCGCGACATTCCCTTCCGCTTCCGCGCCAACCCCATCGATCCCACCACCGGCAAGCGGCGGTTCCCTGACTTCGGCAACTTCCGGCTCTGGTACGGCGGCGGCTTCGCGGACTACAAGGGCGGCAACTTCAGCTTCCGCGCCCGCGCCACCCAGAAGCTCGAGATCCTCGGCTTCTACACCTACTCGAAGGCCACCGGCAACGTGCTCGCCGGCGCCGACGAGTTCCGTCTCACCGACGTCGGCCACCAGCCCGACCTGGGGAGCGCCCGCGACGTCTCGGTCAATCCCCTCAATCCGCTCTGCAGCGCCTGCACCGGCCCGCTGGACACCGACGCCAAGCACCGCATCACCCTGAGCGGCGTCTACCAGGCGCCCTATGGGATCAACGTCGCCGGCATGTTCCGTTACCGGTCCCCCCTTCCCTACACCGTCCACGCGGCGAACGACCTCAACGGCGACGGCTTCAAGCTCGACCTGCCGCCGGGCGTCTCGGGCGTCAACACCGCCCGCGGCTCTTCCTTCTCGCAGTTCGACCTGCGGCTGTCGAAGGACTTCAACCTCGGCCCCGTCGGCCTCGAGCTGATCGCCGAGGTGTTCAACCTGTTCAACGAGAAGAACCCGAACGCCTACACCCTGGTCTTCGACGCCGCCGGCAACCCGATCGGCCTCACGCCGACCGCCTTCGCCGGCAGCGACCCGCTCCAGCCCGAGCAGCGCCTGGCGCAACTCGGCCTGCGGATCAAGTTCTAGGCTTCGGCCGCCAACTGCTACGGTGGTTGAGGGGGACGCTTCGGCGCCCCCTTTTCTTTTGTCTCCACGAGCTCCGGGCGGCTCAAGAGAGGCCCCTCGAGGCGCGGATAGCCCGCGGGCGCGAGCGCCTTCCCCTCGACGGAAGCCTTGCGGCCGGGGAGGAAATCGAGCCGGGCGCCGCCGGCCGCGGTGAAGTGGATCTCGCCGTCCCCTCCTACGGTGAGGCGGGCCGTGGCCACCTTCTTCTTCCAGGCCGCGAAGTCGCCGTCCTCGGCCTTCCGCCCCACCTGCATCCCCACGCTCGCCGGCTGCTTCTTGGGCACCGCCGCCCAGGAGCCGCCGACGCCCCGGCGCGGCTCGCCGGGCGAGCCGTAGTAGTCGGGGAAGCGCGCGGGGGCGGGAGCCACCTCCCAGCCGCCGGAGGTCACCAGGGCCACGTAGGTGTCGCCGCAGCGCGAGACCACCACGTCGCCCCCGTCGCCCAGAACCTCCGGCTGCGACCATGGCGGCGCCAGGTAGGCGTGGCCGATCCCCTCGCCCGGGGTATCGAGGCGGGCCACCACCAGGTTGCGGCTCGCCACGGCCTGATCGAGGGTGTTGAGCTCCGAGGCCTCGTCGTTTTCCGGCAACTTGGTGCGGCTCCACAGGTAGAGCGGCGCGAACTCGGGGCTCTCGGCATAGAGCGCCGCCACGATCTCCTGCCCGCCGGAGACCCGCAGCGCCAGGTTCCCCACCGTCTGCGCGGCCCCCAGGACGTAGTCCGGCGTGGCCCAGACGTAGAGGGCGGTATCCACGCTCTTGCGCCGCAGCGGCTCGATCCGCCGTCGCACCAGGATCTCGTACGGCGGCTGTTTACGCCGCTCCGTCAGCAGGCGGGCGGCGCCTTCGGGAAGCGCGTAGCGGCTCACGGGGAGCTCCGGACGGTCCATGAAATTGATCTCGTCCGGCTTGCCGATGCCGGCGATCAGCCAGGCCCACGCCGCCCACGGCGAGCTGCGGGGAGTCAGCGCCCAGACGCCGTTGGTGCGGCTCTTCGGCCCGGCCGGAAAGCCCCCCACCTGATTCTGCGCCCAGGAAGAGAACAGCACGTCGAGCTGGCGCTTGGCGAGATCGCGCACCGTCGGCTGCGGTGCGTGGTCGGCGAGCTGCAGCAGGCCGGTGATCGAAAGCGCGAGATAGCCCGGGCTCTCCGCCTCGTACCAGCCGTCCCGGTCATGGGCGCGGAGGAAGACTTCGGCGAACGCACCCCAGCCCTTGGCGACGGGCGAATCGGGAGCACCGGCCACCACTTGGCCCACGAGGCTCCGCGCCATGGTGATCATCCGCTGGTTCTCGGTATCGGCGAAGGCCCAGGGGTTCTGCATCTGCCCCTCGCCGGGGGGCGGCGCCGAATTCGAGACGGCCAGCTTGAGACGGGTCAGGAGATCGGGAGGCAGGGCTTGGGGATATTGGAGCGCCACCCTCTCCAAGGGGAGCTGGGAGCGGCCGCACTCGTTGTTGTGCCACTTGGGGCAGGCGTCGAGGACGCCCGCCACCATCTTCGCCGCCTCCTCGCGAAGCTGGGGCGCGTCCGGCCGCTCCTGGCTGGCGAGGGCGGCGGCGGCCAGCGCTCCGGCAGCCAGAGGCTGGCGGCCGATCCACTTGAAATGGCTCTGGAGCTTGTGGATCTGGGCCAGCTCCATCTCCAGATAGCGCACCTCGCGGTCCGCGAGCTTCTTCCACGGCTCTGCCGAAATGGCCGGAGCGCCCAGCAGGCAGCACGTCAGGAAGAACGCCGCGGGGAGCTTGCAAGGAACAGTCGCCATCCGGAGCCTCCGAATCCTCTACCTTCAGAGGCGGAGCCATGCAGGATCGGGGCCGTCCGTGAGGACGCTCCAGTGGGGAGAAAAAACAAGGACCTAAAGGATACCAGGGACAGCAGGGACAACAGATGCCGGACCTCCGTGCACTTCGTGTCTTTAAGGTCCTTGCCGTCCTTGCCGTCCTTGAAGTCCCTGAAGTCCTTGTTGTCCTTTAGGTCCTTTTTCCAACCTGGATCGGGGCCGTCCGCTATGATGGACCTGGAAGGAGGAGCCCGGAAATGGATTGGGACTGGAAGGCGATCTTCGAGGTGCTGGGCGTCGTCGCCCTGGCCGGCGTCGTCCTCTCCGCGCTCCTTCTGGCGGTGGCGTTCCGCCGCCTTCGCCGTCTCCGGCTGCCGCCGGACCCCGACTTTTTCACCACCGTGCGCGCGGTCCCCCTGTCGCTGGTGGTGGGGCTCGACCTGCTGGACCTCGCCCTCGACTCGTTCTCCAGCCCCATCATCTGGTTCCTGCTGCGGCGGCTGAACCTCGAATCCCTGCGCCGGGTGGCCACCGTCGAGGCGATCCTCCCCTTCACCGGCCCCATCCCGACGCTGACCCTGGCCTGGATCGCCGCCCGGATGTTCAACCTCGGCCAGCCCTACGATCCCGATCTCCTCGAGACGGAACGCGTCGGGCCGGGCCAATACGAGGCCCGGCCGCCCGGGCGGTGAGCGTTCAATTCCGCTTTCTCGCCGGCCGCCTTTCCGGGCGCGCGTTCCACGGGTCCGTGGGCCAGGCGTGCCGGGGATATCTCCCTTGAAGCTCCTTGCGGACCTCGGGGTAGGTGTTCTCCCAGAAGCTCCGTAGATCGTGGGTCACCTGCTGGGGGCGGCCGTTGGGAGCGAGCAGGTGCAGGAGGACGGGGACGCGGCCGGCGGCGAGGCGGGGAGTCTCGGCCAGGCCGAACAGCTCCTGGATGCGGGCGGCCAGCACCGGCGGCCTCCCCGGCTCGTACGTGAGCCGGACGTGACTGCCGCTGGGCACCTCCAGCCGCTCGGGCGCTTCGCGGCGGAGGGCTTCGAGCTGCGGGTAGGAGAGGGCGCCCTGCAGCACCTCCAGCAGGGGCGCCCGGCGCAGCTCGGCGAAGGACCTGGCGCCGGCGGCGAGGACCGGCAGGAGGGCGCGGATCTCGTCCTCCGTGAACCGGGGGAGGCTCAGCTCCGGCATCCAGTCCGCGAGCGAGCGCACCCGGGCCAGGAAGCCGGCGACCTCGGGATCGTCCAGAGACAAGGCCCGACCGAGACGGCCGGCTGCGGCCTGGTTCAGGACGCTCGCGGCCTCCTCCCCCTTGGGGACGGGGACCTCGGCTTCGGCGATCACCAGGTCGTCGTAACGCGTCCGCTTCCAGGCGGCGACGCGCTCGCGGGACTCGTCGAACTCCAGATCGACCGAGGTGCGCAGGCGATCGGCAGGAAGCCACTCGGGCTCCACGGCGGAGGCCTTGTGTACGAGCGCCTCCGAGAGGGCACCACTACGGCCGGCATCCAGCTCCACGCAGAGGAATAGCTCGGCATCGAGGACAGCGCTCTCCTCGGCCAGACGGACCCCGCGGCCGCCCACCATCACCCCCCGGGGGCTGCGGGGCTCGCGCCGACGGGCCACCCGGTCGGGGTAGGCGGCGAGGAGGGCGCGGAGGAGAGGCGTTTCGTCATGATCCTGTTCAGCGGTTTCTCCCAGCTCCCGCCTGGCCATCTCGGCGAGCTGATCGCGGGCGCGCAGCACGAAGCGGGCGGCGCCCGCGTTCAGGCGATCTCCTCCAGAGTCTTCTCGGCGCTCGAAGCTCTCCAGGGCGTCCAGGCGATCCAGCAGGTCGGAACGGGAGGCCCGGCGGGGTCCGGCACCGCGGACGGGAGGCCGGAGGAAAGGATCGCGCTCGGCGAGAAGCGCGGCGAGGAGGGCGGCCTCGCGCGTTCGCCCCTCCTGGTGTCCCGCGGTCAGCAGACGGGCGAGGCGGGGGTGGATGGGGAGGCGGGCCATGGTGCTCCCCAGGCTGGTGACGCCCTGATCGTTGAGGGCGCCGAGCCGCCGCAGGAGATGGGTGGCGGCGGCGAGCGACTCCGGGGCCGGCGCCTCGAACCAGCCGAAGGCGCCGAGGTCGGTCTCGCCCCAGGCCAGGAGCTGAAGGGCCGAGGCGGCGAGGTCGACGCGGGCGATCTCCGGCACCTCCCGCTCGGCGAGGGTGGCAGTCTCGTACGCGGGCCAGAGGCGCAGGCAGATTCCCGGCGCCTGGCGTCCGGCCCGCCCCGCCCGCTGATCCGCGGAGGCGCGGCTGACCCGGCCCAGCTCCAGCCGGTCCAGGCCGGTGGCGGGATCGAAGCGGAGCCGGCGGACCTGGCCTGAATCCACCACGGCGGTGACGCCGTCGATGGTGAGGGAGGTCTCGGCCACGTTGGTGGCCAGCACGACCTTGCGCCGCGCGAGAGGACGCAGCACCTCGTCCTGGCGCTCGGCGGGGAGGT
>DASUEN010000137.1:0-12989 GCA_036275055.1 Thermoanaerobaculia bacterium | reverse complement strand
CGGGAGCGGACGGCCCTCGGGATCGGCCACCCGCCCCTCCACCACTCCAGCCGGGGAGAGCTCGACGTCCGGGAGGGCACCCTCGCCGAGGAGCTCCCGCGCCACGTCGAAGCCCATTCCAGCCAGCCGGTAATCCGGCGCCGCCGCCACGACCTGGCCAGGCCCGGCGTGGTTGTTGATCAAGGCATAGGCGCCTTGGGCATCGGCGCGGACGAAGGCGGCGGGATCAGAGTCCAGCCAGACGAGCGCTCCTGGAAAAGGCTGCTTCTCGGGCTGGCGCAGAACCCGGCCGCTGATCATCGCCGGCCGCGAGAGCGAAATCCGTTTCACGCCCTCGGCGACTGCGAGCTCCTCGGCGGTGGCGTGCAGCTCCACGGTCTCTTTCATGCCTCCGCGGCCCTGCACCGTCAGGTCCAACGCGGCTCCCACCGGCACCGGCAGGGTGATACGGCCTCGCGCGTCCGTGAGCCCCACCGGCCACATGCCCTCGCCGAGGCTCACGAGCGCCGTTGCGAGGAGCTTGCCCTCGGCGTCGGCCAGCTCGACTTCCAGGCTCCTCGCCACGTCCAGGGTCAGCGTCGCACTCCCCTCTTTCACCAGGCTCGCCTCGGCCTCCAGGGTTCCTGGAGCGATCGACTGGAGCCGGAACTTCTCACCCGCGCCCCACGGCAGCGTGGCCAGGCCCTGCGCGTCGGTCCACGCCAGACGGCGGACCGGCCACCACGAATAGGGATCGGGGGTCCAGGTCGCCTCGCGGTCCACAATCTGCACCCGGGCTCGGGCGACGGCCTTCCCGTCCCTGCCGAGGACGCGGACGGAGAGACCCTGGTCCGCCACGAGCTCCACCGGCGGCAGATCCGTTTCCTCGAAGAGGGGGACCAGCCGGCGCTCCATGGCAATCCGGCCGGGAGCGCGGACCACCACCTTCCACATTCCGGGCTCCGGCGCGGCAAGATGGAACGTTCCCTTCCCATCCGCTACGGCGGTTGCCGCCGCCGCTTCCGCCTTCCCCTCCAGCTCGAGCTTTCCGGACTGATATCCGTCCAGGAGCACGACGAGCTCCACCTGGGCCCCGGCGAGAGGAGAGCCGCCCGGAGCAAGAACGCGGCCGCTGACGGGGATCTCCAGGGCCGAGGCCGGGATTGTCAGGGACGTCACGGCGAAGACCGCCGCGAAGGCGAGGATCCCAGAGGAGCTCGGCTTCAAGCAGGGCATTTTCTGATTCCTCCGGTTTAGATCTTAGATCTTAGACTTTTTCTTCACAACATCCCAGGCGGGCGAGCTTGAAGTAGGCCCACACCGTTCCAGCCGTCACGACGAGGAACGCGATACCCGAGATCCAGAACGACGCGTCGGCGCCGGTTTTCCAGATCAGCGCGGCAGGCCCTGACGCGGCCTGCCATTCCGCCTGGCCGTGCAGCCACAGGTCGAGATTCGAATAAAGGTTTCCGCCCGTGTGCAGCACCAACGCGGGCAGAATCGATCGCGTCAGATACGTAACGGTGCCGTAGATCGCGGCCACCGCGACGTAGTACGGCCAGAGGATCAACGTGAAATCCAGGTGAGCGACGGCGAACATCGTCCCCGTGATCAGAACCGCGATGGCCAGCCCACAACGCCGCTCGATCGGACCCTGCATATAGCCGCGGAACGCGGCTTCCTCGACGATGCCGGCGACGGGAGCGGCCATGAGGAGCAAAGAGAGGACGGTGACCTTCGGCACGTGGGAAAGATCCGGGAGTTGCTGTTGAGGCAGCACCACCAAGCGATTCGCCACCCGCAGCGCCAGGACCAGCGCGACGATGCTGAGCCCGCCGGCGAGAAGCGCCCACGCCCATACGCGGCCTGGAACGTGGTAGGCGCGAAGGCTGGCGCGCCGCTCCCCGGCCGTCGATTCAGGGGGGCCTCCGCCGTTCAGATACCACCAGAAAAACCCCAGGTACAGAGCGGTCAGCGGCACTGCCCACGGTACGCCGGTGAAGTACTGCAGGTTGGCCGCGAACAGGAGGTTGCGCGGGATCGTCCCGGCGAGGACGATCAGCATGCCGAGGAGCACGGCTCGCGCGACGGTGCGCATGCGTCCCTCGGCCTGCTCGGGGTTGCTCACCATATCGAGCTCATGGGGGGATATCCTAGCAAAAAACGGAGTCCGGCCGTCCTCGCGTCTCCCCCGCCCAAGGCCCTTCCCTGCCCTTCTCCCCTTGTCCTTGGCGGGGAAAACGCATGAGGGAAATTTCCCATTCCGGATGAGGGATTTCCCCGCTTCCGGCGTTTCGCCAATCCCTCCATAGTGCAGATCCAAGGTTCATCAATAACGAAGAAGAAGAATGAACCTGCCAATCGTACTTCTGCGCTTCCAGGCGCGCTCTAGGAGGAATTTGTATGCCGAGTCTCAGTGGCCTTCTCCCGCCCATTGGGTTGGAGATTCCCTGTAGCTGTTATGCTGTCAACGTACCCCTCCAGGTCAACGTGCTGGGCATCGTCACGCTGGATTTCAAAGGCGGGATCAAAGTCAGGGTGGAGGCGAACCTCGACTCAGGTCTCGGCGGCGTCAGGCTGAAAGTCATTGGCCACGAAGTGTCGGCCGACTCTCCTGTGCTCGGCAAGGTCACCATCAGCCAATCCGACGTGGACGTGACACCGTTGAGTCTGCTGGAGCTCATCAGCAACCTGCCACCGACGTTTCGCCAGACGATGTTCCTCGACTTCAATGTGACGGTCGAGAAGCCCCCCGGCGGCGGCCCGCCCCTGGTGCTGTCGAACACCAAGACAGCCACGCTCCTCAATGACAAATTGACCGTTTTCCCTCCGCAGGGCTCGGTCTATCAGTTGCAGCAACCGATCGACCTCGCTCCGGTCGGTGCCCCGGGCCAGGTCATCGCCCAACTCTTGCAGTTCCCGGTCACCGTGTCTCACAACCCGTAGGCGGGGAGGGATGAAGGCATAGAGCCTGGCGGCGTAAGCCCGGGAAAGCAGACCCCAATATCTTGGAAAAGCCCCGCAAGGGCGGCAGCAGGATTCCGCGATTCGGTCCGCTGCCGCCCTTTCCAGGACTTTTCGAGGTTTCTGGTGGATCTCTTTCCGCGAGCTTACGCCGCCATGGCTCCTGAATCCGGCGGTCTGCTTCGAATCCTCACCCCCGTCCCCCATAGGCGCTACCTTGCGGGGAGCGCCGCCCACCGAAGACCCTCATCACCCCGGCTTCTCCCGCCCCCTCGCCACCCCCCTCAGGTCGCCGTGACTGTGCATTACGGGCCTTACGAGCGCCTCGGCGGAGCCCACGATGCCGTGCGCCACTGGTGCGCCGAGCACAAGCTCGCCCTGGCCGGGCCGCTCTGGGAGCTTTACGGCCATTGGGAGGAGGATCCCGCGAAGCTCCGCACGGATGTTTTCTATTTGGTTGCGCCGAGGTAAAGGCTCGGAAAAGAGGACTCAAAAGGACACCAAGGACAGGGAGCCTTGAGCCGTCCCTGGTGTCCTTGGTGTCCTTTGAGTCCTTGGTTCCTACCTTCGAGTCTGGCGCATGCGGCGCAGAGTCAGGCGTCTCCACGAGCAGCTGACGAAAGCCAGGCCACCGGCAAGGATCGTTCCCCTTGCCTCGCTACGAGTCATTCGGCCTTCGTGGACAGACACCCGGTTTCCTTTCGAGACGTACGTACCAGTAGACGGCGCCACCTATAGCGCCGAGGATGAATCCCAACGGTCCCGTGATGAATATGCCCAGCACTGGGCCTACATTGGCGCCAGCGCTCGGCGTGAAGAGGAGCGGCCCGAAAAAACCCGCCGAAAACCCGATGCTTCCTACCACGAAAGCCCCCAGCAAGACTGAGCTGGCACGACTGGCCTGAAATGACGCGGTGCGCGACCAGACACACCACGCCACCACAGCGGCAACCAGTAACGAACCGAGAGAAACAATCCAAAGGGGAAGGTGAAGCGAGAAGACCAGTGCGCCTCCAACCCAGAACACGAAATACAGGGTGGCCACGCCGCTGATGAGCGTCACCACGATGCGCATTACGATGTTCATGTCTTTGACCGCGGTCAAGCAGCCGAGGTGGCGCCCCGCGTCTGGTGGCCGGCCGCCACGCTCCGCCCCGTGGTGCCGTCCCCGGCCACGCCCTGGAAAAGCCCGGAGAAGAACACCACCTCCCCGGCGCTCTCGACGGCTTGCACAAGGGTGTACAGAGCGAAGAAGCGAAGGGCTGCCGAGACCAGCAGGCGGGCATTCATGGCGGTCGAGTCTCCTGGATCGAGTCTCGACATTCTACCTCTCCGGACCGGGCAGAAAGGGAGAAGAGCGAAAAGGACGAAAGGGACGGCAGGGACAGCAGGGACGGGGAAGAAGAGCAAGACTACCGCTTGAGGGTGCGCACAACGTGAGCATCATTGGCATCAAATTTGCACAACAACTTGGCATCTGGGCTGCTGTTCTGCTCGGGTTCCTAGTGAACTGTTTGGCTTGCCACTCCTGGATGCGATGACTCGCAACGGGCTGATGGACCTGGAGGGCTGTTCAGCATGGTATTTCGCAACTTCCATCACTCTCGGGTCTCCCGTTTGTACATCGCCTTGCTGGCCGTGGTCTGGGCCGCGGGAGCCCAGGCCGCGTTCGCCGCCTCCGAGGTTAAGGCTCCCGACCCAGTGCTCGCCCAGCTCAACGCCCGTCTCAAAGCTCACCCCGACGATCTCGACGCGCTGGCCGAGCGCGCCCGCGTCTTCGATGCGGCCGGCCAGCCGATGAACGCCTTTCTCGATCGCCGGAAGATCCTGGCGCAGCGCCCGGGGGACCTCGACCTCGCGCGCGTTGCCGCCTACGATCTGGCCGCGGCGGGAGCGCCGAAGGCCGCGGCCGTATTCCTCGAACAGTATCCGGGGGCGCTCTCCGGCGAGCGCGCCCCCAACCTCTCTCGCCAGCTCGCGGGAGACGTCGCCGCCCGCCGCGTCCGCTGGGGATGGGACGAGCCGGTGTTCGATCCCGCCGAGCGGCGCCATGAAGCCTCCGCGGCCATCGAGGCTCTCGAGGCCATGCACCAGAAGGACCCGGGGGACGCGCGGGCGACCGGCGACCTCATCCTCGCCTACCGGCTGGCGGACCGCATGAAGGACGTCATCGCCCTTTGGGAACACGCGGTGCACCGCCAGGACGCTCCCTACTGGCTGCGCAACGCCGCCGCCGACGCCTACCTGGCCGTTCACCGGCCGGCGGAAGCGGAGACCCTCTACCGTTCGTTCGCCGTCGAGCGGGCCGGTGAGCCGCAGCCTTGGCTCGGCCTCTATTGGTCGGCGATCGAGCAGCGGCACTATGGCGACGCCGAGAAGGCCCTCGCACGACTGGCGAAGATCCCCGGCCAGGAGCAGACGGCGGAGATCCAGCGCGGCTGGCTGCTGCTGTTCCAGGACCGCACGGCCGAAGGGCAGGCGTGCTTCGAGGCCCTGTTCCGCCAGTTTCCGGGCGACCGGCGGGTGCGCGAGGGACTGGCCACCGCCTACCTGTGGCAGGGGTTGCCACGGCAAGGGCTGATGTCGGTCGACGAGGTGCTCGCCCGCACGACCCTCGACGTGCCCCGCGTCGACAACCCCGCGGCCCGCATCTCCCGGGCCGGAGCGCTCGCGACCCTCGGCGATCTCGGTGAGGCACGGCGCGAGGCCGACGACCTGGTGGCGCTCTACCCCGAAAACATCCATGCTCAGCGGCTGCGCCGCGACATCCACACCCAGCTCGCTCCCGAGGTACGGCTGGAAGGGCGCTACGACACCTCCGACCGCGGGCTCGGCGAGGAGTGGAACCAGTTGGAGGTGAGCGCGCCTCTGGGCACCCGGACACGGCTCGCGGCCGGTGCCTACGACAGCCGCGCCGACGATCAGCGCTACTCGCGCGGCGACGTGCGGGAGGCTTATCTCGGCATGTCGCTACGCCCCGACCGCTGGTTGAGCCTCAACGCCGAGGTGGCCTGGGACATCGCACGGCAGGATTTCAGACGCAGCCCGGCCGCGGACTTACGGGCGGCCCTGCTGCCGGACGACCGCTGGCGCGTCGATCTTGGCTACGCCCGGGACACCTGGCGCGACCTGCCGCTGCGGGCCCGGGCCCTGGGGATCGACGCCGACACCTACGACGCCGGGCTCTCCTACACCGCCGGAACGCGGTGGGATGCGCGCCTTGGCGGCGGACGCTCGAATTTGAGCGATGGCAACGAGCGTACCTGGGGGCTGGCCGCCGCTCATCTCCTGGTACGGCAGGGCCCGGTCTATCGGGCAAACTTCGGGATTGAGGTCTACACCTCCCAGGACAGCCGCACCGACGTCGCCTACTTCAGCCCGGCGCGCGACCGCAGCGCCTCCCTCACCCACCGCTCGGAGTGGGTGACGGCGAACGCCCCCGGCCACCGCCACTCCTTCTCGCTGCTCGTAACCGCGGGCGTCTACGACGAGCAGGGGTTCGCCGCCGGTCCGGTGGGCGGCCTCTGGCTGGAGTCGGACTGGGATCTCTCGGGACGCACGGCGCTGGTGGTGGGAGCGGGAGCGCGCAGCCAGCTCTACGACGGCACCCGCGAGCTCGATCCCCGGTTCTACCTGACTTTACGGCGGAGGTTCTGATGCGCTCCCGGATGCTGACAACTCTCCTCCCGATCCTCGTCCTCGGGGCCGCCCTGGCCGGGTTCCCAGCCGCGGCGGCGCCGTTGGGCCTCGCCTGGGGCGTGGTGGCTGAGCCTGCCACGGCGGGAGCTCTCACTCCCGGCCAGGTGGCCGAGCACCTGGAGTTCCTGCAAGCCCACGGCTGGCGGGCGGTGCGCACTGGCGACGCCGGCACGGGCGGCGGCGAGCGGTCGATGGTCCTCAGCTTCGACGACCCGGCGAGCGCCCTGCGCTACGTCGTGCCGTTGCTGGCGCTCTACCGGATGCCGGCGGTGGTCACCGTCGGCCCGGCACAGGCGGAGGACCCCGCCCTGGCGCCGGTGCTCCAGGAGCTGGCCGCTTCGCCGTGGGTCGAGCTGGTACCCCGGGTCGAGGAGGAGGCAGGGGCGGCGGTGCCGGCAGTGCGCTGCGGGGCCGCCGCCGAACCCGGACCCGAAGGCCGGCCGGAGGAGCGCCTGTCGCGCCTGGCCCGGACCCTGGCGGCCCAGGTGGCCCGCCTGCGCGAGCTCACCGGTGTGGCGCCCGCCGCCGTGGCCTGGGCCCCTGGCACCTGGAGCGGGTCGGTGGAAGCGGTCGCCGACAGCCTGGGCCTGAAGGTTCAGTTGCCAGCCTTTCCAGGCATGCCGCCAGCCCTGGAGCCGCCGCGCGTCGCCCTCTACAGAGTGCCACCGTGGGCCGGCGTCTGGGCCCTGGTCCAGGCGAGCGTCCACTGGGATCCACGCGACCACCCGGTGCGCTTCGTCGAGGTCGAGGCGGCCTGGATCTGCGCCGGCGGCGATCCTGAGGCGCGGATCGCCCGGGTCGTCGAGGTGGTGCGGCGGCTCGGCCTCAACGGCGCGCGGATTCTTCCCGGCGGCGCGGCGGGGGCCTGGTTCGAGACCTCGGCCGCCCCGGTGCGAGGCGACGTCGCCGGTCCCCTCGCCCGCGCGCTGCGCGCCGCCGGAGTCCGGTGGGTGATGGCGGACCTCCCCGCCGCCGGGGGCAATCGGGGCCGGGACGTCACTCTCGCCGCCGACCTGGCCCGCGCCGCCGACTTCGACGTCGTGGTGCTACCCGCCGCCGCCGTGCCAGGGGACCCGCTCGGCCAGGCGGTGCGCTACGTGCGCCCGGCGGCGCGGCTGGCGTGGCGCCAAGGGGGGCGGGAAGGCGAGCGCGCCTTCCGCCTCGCGCCCCTGGCGCCGGGCCAGGCGGAATCCCGAGGCCTGACCGTCGGCGCCACCACCGTGGCGGCGGCCGACACCGAAGCGGAGCGCTTCACGGTCGCGGGGTGGGAGTGGATCGGACTGCCAGTGGAGCTCGCCGAGGCGGGGCTCAAGATCTCGTTACGTTCCCTCGCCGCCTTCGCTCTTTCGAGCGCTCTTTCGAGGTAATCCTGCATGCGCCACGTCTTCCAGTTCGTCTTCTTCTATCCCTTCTTCATGGCCTTGTTCTGGATCGTGGGCTCGCTGGTATTTTACTGGCGGCGGGAACGGCGCCGGCAGCCTCCCGAGCTCGAGTCCTATCCTCAGGTCACCGTCCTGATCCCCTGTCACAACGAGCAGACCGCCATCGAGCAGGCGGTGCGTGCCGCGGCGGCGAGCCGCTACCCCAACCTCGACATCCTGGTCATCGACGACGCCAGCACCGACTCCAGCCTTGCCATTCTCGAGCCGTTGCTGGCACAGATCCCCAACCTGCGGCTCCTGAAGCTAGAACGCAACCTCGGCAAGGCCAACGCCTTGAACGTCGGCGCCCTGGCCACCGGGGCCGAGTACCTGATGTGCATCGACGCCGACGCCCTGCTCGACGCGGAGGCGATCCACTGGATGGTCTTCGACCTCGAGCGCACGCCGCGGGCTGGCGCGGTGACCGGCAACCCGCGGGTGCTCAACCGCACGACCCTCGTCTCCCGCATCCAGGTCGGCGAGTTTTCCGCCATCGTCGGCATGATCAAGCGCACCCAGCGCCTGCTCGGGCGGGTTTACACCGTCTCCGGGGTCTGCTCCTGCTTCCGGCACCGCGCCATCCACGAGGTCGGTTACTGGTCCTCGCAGACCGTCACCGAGGACGTCGACATCAGTTGGAAGCTGCAGCTCGGTTACTGGGGCATTCTCTATGAGCCGCGCGCGATCTGCTGGATCCTGGTCCCCGAGTCGCTCCGCGGTCTGTGGCACCAGCGGCTGCGCTGGGCCCGCGGCGGCATGGAGGCGGCCATGCGCCACCACCGGTCGATCTTCCACTGGACCAAGCGCCGGATGTGGCTGGTCCTCGCCGAGCTGATGGTCAGCACCGCCTGGTGTTACGCGGTCCTGCTCGTCCTGGCCGCCTGGATTCTCACCCAGTTGGCGCCCGCCTGGATTCCGCCCGGGTTCCGGGTCGTCACCCTGCTGCCCGGCTGGAGCGGCAGCCTCCTCGCCGTGGTCTGTCTCCTGCAGTTCCTGACCGGCCTGACCCTCGACCACTCCTACGAGGGCAGCCGTCTCCTGCGCCAGCTTTTCTGGGCCATTTGGTACCCGGCAATCTATTGGGTCATCACCGCCGGCACCTCGGTGGTGGCGCTGCCCCTCGCACTCATCAACAAAGGGAGGACCGGCCATGCCATCTGGCAAAGCCCTGATCGCTGAATCGAGCACCGTCGACGCGCTGATATCCCGGCACCGGGCCCATAAGCGCCCCCTCCCCACCGGCATCGTTTCACTGCTCACCCTGCTGTTCTGGGGGGTCTGGCTCTACCTGGTGTTGCCGCTCGTCAGCCTGCTGCTCTGGTTTTTCGGCGTGCGCCTCTTCATCCAGAAGATCACGAAGGGGGCTTATGAGGGGCTGCGCGTCTCCCTGGCCGACTACTCCCTGGTCCTGCTCGTCCTCGTCGCCCTGCTGGCCCTCTGGATCGCGTGGAACGTGTCGCGGTACGGCGGCAGCAAGGACCGCCGCACCGTTCGACTGGCAGATGTTACCGACCGAGAGGTCCAGAAATGGTTCCGCCTCGACGAAAGTCTCCTCTCCGTGCTGCGTGGCGAGCGCTTCGTGCACGTCGACCTCGACGGGGACGGCTGCGTGATGGTGATGGCGACTTCGCCCTTCCGGCTGCCGTCTTCCCGGATGCCAGGCGTAGCGCTCGAAGAAAGAGGCCCGGACGGCCTCCCTCAGCGGGGCCTGATCACACGATCCGGGTAGCGGGCCGCCAGCCAGGGCGCGAGGGTGCCATGGACGATCTCCCCCACCCGGTCCGCCCCCTGGTTGGTAAAGTGGAAAAAGTCGTAGAAGAAAGTGGAGTCCTTCGGCATGGCGTGGGCGAGGTCGATCGTCAGCACGCCGCGCTCCTTCCCCACTTGTCGCGTCACGTCGTTGTAACGTTCGAGCAGCCGCCAGGCGAGCGCGCCATCGAGCTTCTCCCAGAGCTCCACCTCCATCGGCCGGGTGTCGATGCCGGTGCGGGGATCGACGCCGCCGAGCAGGGTGGGCTGGGTGATCAGCACCGGCTCCATGCCGTGCTCGCGGTTGAGGGCGATGAGCTGCTCCAAGCGCTCGCGGAACGCCCCGAGCCGGCGGTCCTGCTCCTGCCACAGGCGCTGCGCCACCTCTGGCGGGACGGGATGGAGAGGCCGGTCGCGCAGCGCCACCGGCTTCGGCATCGCGCCGAGGTCCTCCAAGCGCTTGGTGCGCCGCCAGCGATCGAGGTTGAGCAGCGTGGCAGCGAGCTCGGAGTGGTCGGCGAGCGCCGCCCAGCGGTTCCGCGCCACCCGGTCGAAGCCGCGCGGCTCGTCGGTGAACATGTCGTTGACGCCGGCCAGGTAGAGCGTGACCTTGGGGTGGAGCGGCACGAGTGCCTGGCGGGTGAGCAGCAGATGCCCGAAGGTGCTGTGCCCGTCGAGGCCGGCGTTGTCGACCCATACCTTGCGCAGCTCCGGTTGTAGCCGCGCGGCGAGGCGCTCCGGCCAGGTCCGGCCGTCGCTCAGGTAGAAGCATTCGGTCGTGCTCCCCCCCACCGCCACGATGGTCAACCAGTCCGCGAAGTCCGCCGGTGGCTCGGGGCCACGGAAGCCGAGGGAATTCTTGGTGTGGACGACGTGGGCATCGATTTGGTCGGAGCGCGACCGCGGGTCCGCCCGGATGTCGTAAACCTTGTTCGCCGGCAGCACCAACGTGTTCCCCCGCATCCGGAAACCGAATGGATGGAGGGCCCGCAGCACGAGCTCGGCGGCGCCGAGCGCGAGGCCGGTGCTGATCAAAACGACGACGAGCTTGAGCACTGCGCTACGCCGCGGAGGAGAGACCGGAGGCTGGACAGTCGAGGGCATCGGCACGTGCCTTTCAGGCTGCGTCACATGACTCCGGGATCGACCCTATCATGAAGGTCTGAACCGGCGCCCGGCCCGGTGCCGCGGAGTCCTTGCTGTCCCTGCTGTCCTTTTTGTCCCTTGTTGCCGTTCCCCCTCTAAGTCGCGGCTCTACGGGTCTATTGCGGAGACAGGGAGCGGCGCGGAGCGAAGCTCCGAAGGCCGGGGCACCGTGACCAAGGCGGCCAGGACCTCCAGCAACTCCACCAGCTCCCCTCGGTGGTGCTCCCCCATCAGGCAGATCTGCAGGAGATTGCGCTCCGCCAAGTAGTTGCTGCGGTAGCTCACCCAGATCTCCCGCTCCTCCAGGGCTTCGCCCAAGGCGAGCGCCGAGGTGCCAGGCGGCGGCAGGAGCGTCAGGACCATGGGAGCGGCGATCGGCGCGGGGGCCATGAGGCGGAATCCGAGCTCCTCCAACCGGGGGCGCAGCCAGGTGGCGAGCCTTTGGCGGCGGGTGAATCCGTCCTGCCCGGCGGAACGGGCGAGGCTCGCTGCGAGCGCCGAAACCAGGTTGGTGGAGGTGGTGAAGGGGACGCTTCCTGACCGGCCGTAGCTGCCGAGGTCGAGATAGTGAGGAAGGTGAGGGGAAGGCGCGATCACCTCGGCGTGGAAGACCAGGGCCAACCCGGGAAAGGAGGCGAGCCCCTTGCCGGAGACGCCCGTCGCCAGATGGACGCGCGACAGGTCGACCGGTACGTTGCCGATCGAGCTGATGCTGTCGAGACAGAGGGCGATGCCCCGTTCCTGGGTGATCGCGGTGAGCATTGCGAGGTCGTTGAGCACACCCGTCGAGGTTTCGCAGTGGACGGCCCAGACCCACCGGATCTCCGCGCTCTCGTCCAGGGCGCGACGGAGCTCTCCCAGGGATAGAGGCTCCCCCCAGCCGGCGGCGATCTGGTGGAAGCGGAGCCGCCAGCGCGCGGCCTGGCCGGCCAGCCGGGCCCCGAACTCGCCGTTGGCGAGGACGATGCCACGGCCGGGGAGGAGAGAGAGCTGGGCGGCCACGGCCTCGTTGGCGAGCGTCCCCGAGCCGAGCAGGATCTCGACGTGCGGGGCGCCGGTTCGCCGGCAGAGGTCGCGGCGGATGGCCGTCACCTCGGCCATGAAGCCGGCGCTGCGGTGCGATACGGCGGACAGGCCAGGGCCCGTCGCGCGGCGTCGCAGATGGCCACCGGGCCGGGCAGGAAGTTGAGCGGGCGGCCGGGCCGTTTCAGGCTTCGCTCCCTTCCAGGAGCCCAGGCTCCCCAGCCAGCAGCGTAGGGCTCACGCGATCCCAGGTCACGTACATCCCCTGATAGGGGGCGGCCGCAGTCCCCAGGGGCGGTCCGATGGGCACGCAGCCGATGTGGTGGTAGAGGGGCAGTTGGCTCTTCGCTCCCGAGAGGACTGCCAGGTCGTAGCCGTTGCGTCGCGCGTGGCGCAGCAGCGCCCTCATCAAGGCGATGAAGACCGTTCCGCCACGGTCGTCCCTCTCGACGGCGAGGAGACGGATCTCGCAGGGGCTCCGGTGGGGAGGTAAGTAGGCGTCGAGGTTCTCGATCTTGGCGTCCAGCGAGAAGGGGCGTTTGCCGCAGATCGCCACCATCCCCCGCAGCCGCCGCTCGTCGAGACAAATGTAGCAGACGCTCTGCGCCAGCAGCCGGTCGACCAGCCGCCGCTCGCCGTTGGGGGAGTGTTGGGAGATCTCCTCGACAAAAGTCCGGTAGTTCAGGCCATAGACCTGTTCGAGCTCCCAATCCTCCGAGGCGATCTTGACGACCAAAGGCTTCCCCAGGCCAGAAGGCTCTATTTCGGGAGGCTCACTTTACCAGGAAAAGGCGGCCGTCCGGCCCGCCCTCGCACCAGGGCGGCGCCGGCCAAAACGGTGCCGGCCAAAACGGTGCCAGGCCCTTAGTTCCGGCGGCACGAGAAAGCAAAAAGGGACTAAAGGGACGGCAGGGACAGCAAGGACGGAGGAGAACAGCAAGACCGCGCCAACTGGGTTCCCCTCTCCCGGTGAGGGCATAGGCGCTAACTTTACGGGGAGCGCCGCCC
>DASUEN010000136.1:0-21594 GCA_036275055.1 Thermoanaerobaculia bacterium | reverse complement strand
CCCTCTTCTCCCGGTGAGGGGGCTGGGAGGGGGCGGGAGAAGAGGGCCGGGGTGATGAGGGTCTTGGGGGGCGGCGCTCCCCGCTAAGTTAGCGCCTATGCCCGGGGAGGGGGATGGGGTGGTCGGGAGAGGGGCAGGGGTGAGGGTCTTTGGGCGGGGGCCGCTCTCGGGCGGTATAGGCTCTGCCGGTATGCCCTCCGCCCCCGCCCTCCCTCACCGGCACGTCCCCCACGTTCCGGGCCTCGGCGATCCCCTCTCCCCGGTCTGGGACGCCATCCCTTCGTTCCCCCCTTTCCTTCGCTCCGGCGGCGGCGGGCCGGCCCTTCAGCAGACGCGCCTCCGCGTCGCCTGGGACGGCGAGGCGCTCTTCGTCCGTTTCGACTGCAAGGACCGCGATGCCTGGGGGACGTTCATGCGGCGGGACGATCCCCTCTACGAGGAGGAGGCGGTCGAGGTCTTCCTCGCCGTGGGGACGGCGGACCCTGTCGAATACTTCGAATTCGAGGTGAGCCCCCTCGGCGTCCTCTGGGACGGCAGGATCCACAACCCCACCTCCCGGCGGCAGGACCTGGTCAGCGACAAGTCCTGGGACTGCCCGGGAATCCACTGGGCCGCCGGGAAAGGCGGGGCGCACCAGGACTGGTGGGCTTTCCTCTCCATCCCTTGGCGCGGTGTCTGTACCCTCGATCCCGGCGCTCCGTTCCCCCGGCTCTGGCGGGCCAATTTCTACCGCATCGAGCGCCCCCGGGACGGAGCCGAGCCCGAATTCAGCGCCTGGTCCCCCACCTTCGCCACCCCGCCCGACTTCCATCAGCCGGCGCGTTTCGGCGTCCTCGAGCTGGCGGGCGGGTCGAGGAGCCGGTAGATCGTGATGTCCTCTTCCTGGTAGACCCTCTCCACCTGGCGCTCCGGCCCGGTGGCGAACCGCCCCTCCCACTCGCGCAGCCTCTCCTCCCGGCGAGGGGTGGAGGCATGGACGACGAGGTGGGTGATCCAACTGTTGCGCAGCAGGTCGAAGCCGTCCTGCTCGGGCAGGAAGTGGACGTGCTCCACCAGCGCCTGATGGCTCGGCGGATCGTAGCCGCTGAAACCGTTGGCCATGGGCTTCCAGTGCACGGTCGAGTTGTAGAGGTACCGGGTCTCGGAGGCGTCGGCATGGATCGGCAGCTCGATCACCGCCTTCACCGACGGCTCGCGGGCGATCCAGCGGTAGGCGTCGGGAAGCTCTTCCTCCCGCGGCAGGGCGGCCCAGCGCAGGCGGTGCGGGAGGAGCTCGGCGGCGGCGAGGAGGATCAGCAGCGTGGCCACGGCCCGGCGCACCCGCGGCTTCGCGAGGCGCTGCAACAGGACGTCGGCCCCGTAGGCCGCGAACCAGACGACGGTCACCGAGGTGAAGAAGTAGAAGCGCGAGGGCACGCGCATGCCTGAAAGGCCGGGCATCACCCGCATGAGCACCCCGTAGACCGGAGCGAACGACAAGGCGAAGCAGAGGAGCCCCGAGAAGACGAGCCCCCGCGTCCAAGGGTCCGGCGGCGCCGTACGGCGCCGGCGCCAGGCGGTCACGGCGCCCACGACGAAGAGGATCGTGGGGAGGAAACCCGCGAAGAGCGAGTTTTCCGTGCGGTTCAGGAACCGGGGCCCCACTCCCAGCATGGATTGCAGCCACTCCCTTGTCTCGGCGGTGAAGTAGACGTTCTGGGGCGCCGGCTGGACGTAGCTCGTCAACGTCGCGCCATACTGCTCGACCTCCTCGGGCGTGCGGGTGAGCCCATGCGCGCGGGAGACCCGGGCATAAGGAAGGAAGAGGACGGCGACCGCCACCAACGCCACCACCGCCACCGGAGCCAATACTTTGAGCGACCGCGGCGAAAAGATCGTCCGCCCCTCGGAGGCCAGGCGGCTCACCAGCAGCGCCAACAGGGGGAAGTGGATCATGTAGGCGAGGTAGCAACCCCCCGTCAGGTTGAGGAGGTAGAAGAGGAGGAAGAGGAGGGCGTGCCTCCCCCGCCGTTCCGCCAGCAGGCGGTCCCAGAACCAGAGGGTGAGGGGAATCCATTGGGCGATCAGGAGCTGGAGATGGCCGATCTGGGAGAGCCGGAACGGCGAGAACGCGAACATCCATCCCGCCAGCACCGCCGCCGCCCACGACCTCCCCCCCTGGCGCACCACCCAGACGGTGGCGAGCGCGCTCGCCACGAAGGCGGTGAAGAGAAGGAAGTTGTAGCCGGCGATGGCGTTGGGGACGACGATTTCGAACAGGGCGAGCAGTGCCGCCGGCCCCAGCAGATGGTCCGAGAACGTCAGCGTGCCGCGCGTGGGAAAGAAGCTGTTGGCGTTCCAGACGTCGGGCAGGCCGAGCCGGATCTGGTGGACGCCCCACTTGAGCACCCAGAGGTTGAACAGCGGGTCTTCGAGGCTGTTGGTGAGGTGATCGCCTCCCATTCGCCAGATTGGCCTCAGCGCCACCAGCGTGGCAACCACGAAGAGGCCGGCGATCGCCGCCCAGGCGAGGACGCGCGCCCCCTTCGGGGAGCTTGGAAACGAGACGCTCACGAGCCCACCTTCTCCGCCGGGACAGGGAGCAGGCGGTACACGTAGAATCCGTCCGCCGTGTAGACCCGCTCCACCTGGCGCTCTGGACCGCTGGCGAACCTCTCTTCCCACGCCTGCACGGCCGCGGCGCGATCGGCTCTCCGGGCACTGACCAGGACGTGGGAGATCCCGAGGCTGCGCAGCAGTTGGAGGCTCCAGGGGCCGGGAAGGAAGCGGATGCGCTCCGCCAGCTCCTGATGCGGTCGCGGAAAGTAGCCGCTATAGCCGTTGGCGACTGGCTTCCAGTGCACGGTGGCGGCGTAGAGCACTTGGATCTCCCGCGTGTCGTCATGAATGGGTAGCTCGATCAGGGAACGAATCGAGGGCTGATCCCGGATCCAGGTATAGACCTCCGGCATCTCTTCCTCTCTCGGCAAAGGCTTCCAGAGAAGGGGGCGGGGAGCCAGCTCCACGGCGAGGACGAGGGCGAGGCCCGCGGCCACGGCCGCCCGCGCCCGGGGTCCGGGCAGGCGGCACAGCAGAAGGTCCACTCCGCGGGCGGCGAAGTACACCAGGGTCAGGGAGACGAAAGCATAGAAGCGGGCGGGCACCCGCATCCCTGAAAGGCCGGGGATCACCCGCATCAACGGCCAGTAGACGACGGACAACGAGAGCCCGAAGCAGACGAGGCCCGCGAGGGCGAGCCCGCGCGCCCAGAGGTCTGGAGGTCCGCTGCGTCTCCCCCGCCAGGCGGCCACCGCCCCAACGAGGAAGAAGGTCGTGGGCAGGAAGCCGGCGAACAGCGAGTTCTCGGAACGATAGAACAGCCCGGCGGTTCCCCCCAGGGTGGAGTGGAGGAACCGGTTCGCCCGCGGGCCGAAGTAGATCCCCTCGACCGCCGGGGTGACGTAGCTCACGAGCTTGGCCCCGAACTCCTGGACCTCTTCGTGCGTCCGGGTGAGACCCAGGGTGCGGGAGATCCGGACGTAGGGGAGGAAGAGGAGGGCGACGGCGCTCCCGGCCACGGCGGCCACCGGCACGAAGAGGCGCAGCGAGCGGAGCGAGATCAGCTCCCGCCGCTCCCCGAAGGCTCGGACGGCCAGGATCGCCGCCAGCGGGAAGTGGATCATGTACGCGTAGTAGCAGCCGCCCGAGAGGTTCAGCAGGTAGAAGGCGAGGAAGAGGACGGCGTTCTTCGCTGTCCGCTCCGCCAACAGCCGGTCCCAGAACCACAGGGTGAGGGGAATCCACTGGGCGATCAGGAGCTGGAGATGGGGAGTCTGCATGATTCGGAAAGGCGAAACCGCGAACATCCAACCACCCAACACGGCGGCCACCCAGGAGAGCCCGCTGCGGCGGAGCACCCAGCAGGTGGCGAGCGCGCTCGCCACGAAGGAGCTCAGGAAGAGGAAGTTGTAGCCGGCGATGGCGTTGGGGATCGCCAGCTCGAACAAGGCGAGCTGTGCCGCCGGCCCCAGCAGGTGGTCGGAAAACGCCAGCGCGCCGCGGACGGGATAGAAGATGTTGGCGTCCCAGACGTTGGGCAGACCCAGCCGGATCTGATGCACCCCCCATTTGAGGACGTAGAGATTGAACAGGGGATCTCCCAGATCGGGACCGAGGTGATCCTGCCAGAGGCGGGGGAGGGGCCAGAAATAGACGAGGGTGAGGGCCGTGTAGAGGCAGGCGATCGCCGTCCACGTCAAGGCGCGTGCCCTTCGCGGGCGATCCGCCTGAGCCGGAGCCGCCGGAGCCGTCGTTCTTTCCTCGTTCACGGAGCGCAGAGTATAGTTCAGCTCCCCGTTCTGACCTGATTTTCACTCGGCCACTCGATGCCATCCCCAACCCCATCCCGGCTCTCTCCGGAAGCCGCCGTCCGCGCGGTGTGGGCCCTGTTCGCCCTCGGCCTCGCGATCGCCGTCCTCATGCTGATTCGCAGCCAGGTGGGGGGCGACCAGCTCAACCTCCTCGCCCGGGGATGGCTACTGGCGGCGAAGGGGATCTTCATCCCATACGGCAATCCCCTGTCCACGGGGGGAAAGGCACCCGGAGGGATCACCACGGTGCTGGTGGGGCTGCCGCTGATGCTTTGGCGGGACCACCGGGCGCCGAGCGCTCTCGTGCTGCTGTTCCATGTCGCCGCCTACTGGCTGCTGGATGGCACGCTCAAGCAACACGTCGCTCCCCGGGAACGGGTCCTCCTTGCCCTCTTTTACTGGCTCAATCCCTGGCAGCTCTTCTTCGCCGCGTTCCTCTGGAACCCGAACTACCTCTTCCTCTTCGGGGCGCTCCACCTGTGGAGCGCTCTCGCGCAGCGGCAGCGGGCCCGGTTCTGGCCCTCGTTCCTCCACGCCGCGGGGCTGGCGGTCGCGGTTCAGATCCACCCCTCCGTCCTGCTGCTGGCCGTGGCCTCGCTCCTCCTCTGGCTGCGCCGCTTCTTCCGTATCCACTGGCCGGGCTTGATCGCCGGAGGTGCCGTGGCTTCGCTCCCCTTGATTCCGTGGGCGATCGAGGTGCTCTCCCACCCCGCCATCGTGACCGAGGCGAAGAAGGGGTTCCTGGGGCGGGGCCTCATCCACGGGTTGCCACGGGGAGTCGCCTACTGGCTGCGCTACGCTTCCCTCTCCGTCTCGTGGCGGATGGACGACTTCAACTTCTCCGAGATCCTCGGCAGCTTCGACCGCTGGCTGAGTCCGGCGCTTCACCTTCTGTCCGCCACGGTGCTCTCCCTCACCGTCCTCGTCCCCCTCATCGCCAACCTCCGGCTGTGGCGGGTGGGGCCGGCTCATCCCGCTCCGCCAACACGGCTCGGGAAGCTGCGGGCTTGGGGGCGAGCCGTCTGGCGCCACCGGCTCGTCCCGGGGACCTCACCTCGTTCGTGGCTCAAGGGATACGTGCGCATCTGTTTCGTGGCGGGCCTGATCGTCTTCGCCCTCTCGCCCACCACGGTGATGATGTGGCAGGGGTTGATCCTCTTCCACGCCGCCATCCTCCCCGTGGTGCTCTGGATCGGACCCCTCACCCGCACCCGCTTCGCCGCCCGGGCGATTCGCTGGACTCGCGCCTACGGCGTGGCCGAAGTCGTCTTCCTCTTGGCGATCGCTTTCGGAACTCCCTACTACCGGTGCGCCGGCCACAAGCCCGAGGACAGCTTCAATTTCAATCTGAGGTCCGACAGCCCGATGTTCCGCGAGCTGAACATTCAGCAGACCTGCCCTTGGCCGATGAGGGTGCCGGGTGGGTGGTGGCCGGATGTTTTGCCGGAGGGGGAGTAGCATGCCCTCCCGCCCCTTCCGCTGGCGCTTCTGGTTGGTCCTCGGTCTGCTGGCCCTCTATCTGCTGATCGCCATCCCCATGAGCCTGCGCAACACCTACCTGCGACTGCGGACGGCGGTGAGGACGGCGGGGCTTCCCGCGGCGGCGGTGCGGGAGAGGGCCTTCGGTCCGGCGTACGTGGCCGCGATCGAGCAGATCCGGCGCACCATCCCCGAGGACGAGCCCTACCTGCTCAGCCAGGCGGACAAACCCTTCCTGGCGAGCGAGCTCGACCAACCGGCGGCCATGCTGTGGGTGCGCTTCGACCTCCTGCCGCGCCGCGCCATGGTCCTGCGCTCCCCGGGTGCCCTGGAAGGGCGGTCTCCGGATTGCTGGCGGGACCAGGTGCGCTGGCTGGTGGTGGCGACCTTCCCGGGGCGCCCTCCTGCGCTCCTCGAACGCCCGGCCCCCGTGCTTCCCGGCTGTTCACCCGCTCCCTGGCGGAGGGCGCCCCGGTGACCGCCGCCTCCGTGGCCGCCAACCTCGGCGGCGTCGCCTTCTTCGCGCTCCCCGGCCTGGGGCTCTCCGAGCTCTTCGCCTCTCTGCGCCGGCTCTCCCTGCCGCGCCGCCTTGGCTACGCCTGGCTGCTGGGAGTCGTGGGGATCGGCGGCATCCTCTTCCTTCTCTCCCATCTCTTCGCGGTGCCCCTGCGCCGGCCGGTCCTCCTCGCCGTGGCCTTCGTGCCCGTGGCCCTGGGACTGACCGCCTGGCTTCGGCGGCGGCGCGGCCAGGCCCGGGCTGCCGCGGAACCGGCTCGCCGGAGGAACCCCTGGCAGACCCTGGCGCTTCTGGCCCTCTTCGCGGCAGGCCTCGGTCCTCTCGCCTCCGCGCTCGCCGCCCCCCTGGCGGATTGGGACGGGCGGATGACCTGGGGTCCCCTCGCCTCCTACGTCCGCCACGAGGGGAGCGTCGACGCCTCCGTGTTGCGGGACTCCCGCTGGTGGGTCATCCACCCGCGCTATCCCCCTCTCCTGCCCCTGGCCCAGGCCGCCATCCAGGAGACTCTCGGCGCCGGGGAGGACGAGCAGGACTTCCGGGCCTTCTACGTCACGTTCCTCTTCGCGCTCCTCCTCGTCGTTCACGATGGGGCCCGGCGCGCGGCGGGGCCGGTCATGGCGGTCCTCACCCCTCTGGCCGTGGCCCTCCCGCCTTTTTGGAGCTATGGCGGAGGCGGCGCCACCTCGGCTTACAGCGACCTGCCGCTCGCGGGTTTCTACGGCGCGGGGTGCGTGCTCCTCTTCGCGGCGCAACCGAGCGTCTCCGCCGGCTTCGCCGCCGGCTGTCTGCTCGCGGGAGCGGTGCTGACCAAGAACGAAGGCGCCCTCCTCGCCGTGGCCGTCCTGCTGCTCGCGGCCTTTCGCCTTCTCTGGAGCCGCTCTCCCAGACCCACCGGCTGGTTCGCCGCCGCGGCAAGCCCCGTGCTGCTCGCCCTTGGCCTCCTAGCCTCCTGGCGCTCCGCCATCCCCAACCGCGCGGACGAGGATTACTGGGGTGCCCTCCATCTCACCGAATTGCTCCGCGGCGCCGTCTCGCGCCTCCCCCTCATCGTCCCCGAAATCCTGCGCTGGACCTTCCGCTGGTCCGACTGGCTCGGCTTCTGGATCCTTTTCCTCGCCGTGGTGATCCTCGGCTGGCGCGCCCTGCGCCGTCCCCTCGCGCGCCGCATGCTGCTCGCGGGCCTCGTGCCTCCGGCCGTCGCCTATGCCGCCTATGCCGTGAGCTCCCGTGCCGCCGACCTCATCGGTGAGACCTGGGAACGCTTCCTTCTCCAGGGATTGGTGCCGCTGACGGTCCTCTTCGCCGCCGCCTTGGGGCATGCCTTGCGGCGCCGAGGCTACTCCTGATTTTTGTAAGGCACCCGCTCGCGGATCTTGTTGAATCCCAGCCGCTCGAAAAGCGTTTCGATGCGAACGGGATCAGCGCCCTCGAATTCGAGGTCCGCGAGCGAGGACTCGACGCCGGGGACCTCTCGCGCCACGGTGGCGAGCTGTTTGGAAAGGAAAGCCAGGTCGCGGCCGGCGACGAGCTTGGCGTGGAGGGACTTGGCGCCGCGAATGGAGGCGAGCCAGGGAAGCTCGTCCAGCCGTTCGTAGATCGCTTCCAGGTGGCCGAAGTAGGCCAGCAGCTCGGCGGCGGACTTGGCGCCGATTCCCTTGACTCCCGGAATGTTGTCCACGCTGTCGCCGGCGAGGCCGAGATAATCGGTGATCTGATCCGGCCGCACGCCGAATTTCTCGAACACCGCCGCGGGCGTGAACCGGATCCCCTTGCCGAAATCGAGGAGCGAGACGCGGTCGTCCACGAGCTGGGCGAGGTCCTTGTCCGAGGTGACGATGACGGCGGGTTGTCCTTCCTTCTCCACCCGCGCGGAGAGTGCACCGATCAGGTCGTCTGCTTCGTAGCGGTCGTCGATGAACGTGGTGGCGCCCAAGGCACCGGCGATCTCCAGGCAGGTGTCGATCTGGGCTTCGATTTCCGGCGGCGGCGCGTCCCGCTGCTGCTTGTAGGCGGGAAATAAATCGTTGCGAAAGCTGGAGCTCAGGTGGCGGTCGAAGGTCACGGCGAGATGCGTGGGTTTTTCGTCCGTGATCAGCTTGAGCAGGAACGAGGTGAAACCGTAGGAGGCCGCCGCCGGCTCCCCCGCGGGCGTCTTGATGCTCGACGGCAGGGAGTGGTGTGCCCGGAAGATATAGGGGCTGGCATCGACGAGGTAGAGGGCGGCCATGGCTGGTTCCCCTCGGTCAGGCGCCGAAGAAGCTCCTCACTCCCGCCGCTACGGCCTCCAGCTCTTCGTTCGTCAGCTCGGGGAACACCGGCAGGCAGAGAACCTCGTGGCCGGCGGCCGTGGCCACGGGGAGGTCGCCGTCGCGCACCTCCACCAGCCCTGCCATGGCCGGCTGGTGGTGGAGGGGCTCGGGATAGTGGACGGCGGAGGCGATGCCGGCGGTTTTGAGATGCGCCATCAGCTCGTCGCGGCGGGCGGTGCGGACGGTGAACTGATGATAGACGGAGCGCACCTCGGGGCGATCGGGCAGCAACCGAAGGTCGCCCACTCCGGTGAGAGCGCCGTGATAGCGGCAGGCGATCTCGCCGCGGCGGGCGTTGTCGCCGTCGAGCAGCGGCAGCCGGCAGTTGAGGACGGCGGCCTGCAGGCTGTCCAGCCGGCTGTTGGTGCCCACGGCCACGTGGTGGTAGCGGGAGCTCTGCCCCTGGTTGCCCAGGGTCCGCACCTTCTCGACCAGCTCGCGGTCGTTGCCGGTGGCCGCGCCGCCGTCGCCGAAGCAGCCGAGGTTCTTGGTGGGGTAGAAGCTCCAGGCGGCGAGTTGGCCGAAGCCCCCCACCCGCTTCCCCTTCCAGCGGGCGCCGTGGGCCTGGGCCGCGTCCTCCACCAGCCACAGGCTGTGTTTCTGGCAGAGGGCGAGGAGGGCATCGACGTCGAAGGGGCGACCGTAGAGGTGGACGCCGAGGATGCCCACGGTGCGGGAGGTCACCCGTGCCGCCGCGTCCGCGGGATCGAGGTTCAGGGTCTCCGCGTCCACGTCCGCGAAGACGACCTTGCCCCCCACCAGCGCCACGGCCTCGGCCGTGGCGAAGAAGCTGAAGGCGGGGACGATCACCTCGTCGCCGGGCTTCAATCCCAGGGCGCGGAGGGCGAGGACCAAGGCGTCGGTGCCGTTGCCGAGGCCCACGCACGCCGCGACCTCCAGGTACGAGGCGAAGGCGGTCTCGAACTCCCGGACTTCCGGGCCGAGGACGAAGGAGGACTCGTCGAGGATCTTCCGCCAGCGCTCGTCGAGCTGCGACGCGATGCGCCGCCGGGTGCGGCTGAGGTCGAGGATGGGCACGTTCATGGCGGGGCGGATTCTATCCCGGGAGAGGGGGAACCCGGCTGGGGCGGTCTTGCTTTTCTCCCTCGTCCCTGTTGTCCTTGTTGTCCCTTTCGTCCCTTCTTGGTTGTTCTCCCTCTTCGGGTAGGATCTCGCCGAATGGAACGACTACGAATCACCTGGACAGGAGGCGATCATGGCCACTCTTGCAAGCGGGACCTTTGAAGTCAAGCTGACGCCGCAAGCGCCCAGCGGCGAATCCGCGGGCCCGGCCGTCGGCAGGATGACCCTCGACAAGCAGTTTCACGGCGATCTCGAAGCGACCAGCAAGGCCGAGATGCTGGCCTTCGGCACCAGCGTCAAGGGCTCGGCCGGCTACGTGGCGATGGAGCAGGTCACCGGCACCCTTCACGGGCGCACCGGCACCTTCGCCCTCCAGCACAGCGGCACCATGACGCGCGGAGTCGGGGAGCTGTCGGTGACCGTGGTTCCGGATTCCGGCACCGGGGACCTCGTGGGGCTCTCCGGCCGGATGGAGATCCAGATCGCTGACGGGAAACATTCGTATGTGTTCGAGTACACGCTGACCCCCTCATGAACCTCTCTCCTCTCCTCCGCCGCCTCTACCGCGGTCCCCGGGGCTCCGCGCCGGGGGTGGTGAATCCCTACCGGGAGTCCTTTCCTGAGCTTGATGGTCCTGCCGCGGCGCGGCGCCGGCGGGAAAACCTGGAGGGCTACCTGGAGCGGGTGGGAGTGCCTCGCCTGGTGCTGCTGGGGGAGGCGTTGGGATTTCGGGGCGGCCGGTTCTCCGGGATCGCGTTCACCAGCGAGCGTCAGCTCGCGGGACCGGAGGGGCGCCGTTTGCCCTGGGCCGGCTGCCCTCCCTTCCTGGCCACGAGCCGCAAACCGGATCTCTGGCTGGAGCCTTCGGGCAGCGTCGTTTGGGATGCCCTCGGGGGCGATGCCCGGGGAGTCCTCCTCTGGAATTCATTCCCCTGGCACCCCTACGGCGAGAAGGGTCCCCTCAGCAACCGGACGCCGGAGCGGAGCCTGGTGGCCGCGAACCTCGACGTCCTCGAAACCCTGCTCGCCGAGCTGGACGGCGCCCGGATCCTCGCCGTGGGGCGCACGGCCCAGGCGGCGCTGGCGACCCTGGGCGTGGAGGCACCCGCCCTGCGCCACCCGGCCCACGGCGGCGCCGGGCTGTTCCGCAGCCAGCTTCGGGAGCACCAGCGATGCTCCTCTGGAGCGGGGTAAGCAGGGTTCCTGACTCCGGGCTTCTCAAGGGCCGCGCCTGCCCTCAGAATAGTCGGACCATGAGCCGCCAACTTCGTCTCGCCCTCGGAACGCTTCTCCTGCCCCTCCTGCTGCCTGCGGTGCCTGCCGCGGCCTTGGACGTCGTCTATCTCGTCCGCCATGCCGAGAAGGTGGACGACTGGCCGGCGGCCCGCGACCTGGACCCTTTCCGCCCCCTCTCGTGCACGGGAGCAGTCCGGGCCGAGGCGCTTGCCGCCCGTCTCAAGGGCGAAGGCATCGCCGCCATCTACACCAGCCGCACCACGCGCACCATGGCCACGGGTGAGCCCTTGGCCAAGGCGACCGGCAGCCCCCTCCTCCCGGACGACGTCAGCACGAAACCCGAGGAGATGGCTGGATTCCTCACCACACTGCGGCAGAAGCACGCGGCGGACAAGGCCGTGCTGATCGTGGGGCACTCCAATACCGTCCCCGAGTTGCTGCAGAAGCTGGGGGCGACGCCAGAGTGCTTCGGGCGCCTGGGGATCAAACCGGGGAGCCTGCTGACGGACGCGTACGACGGTCTGTGGCGGATCGACCTCAAGAAGCAGGGTTGCGAGGCGATTGAGCGCGAGACCCTTGCCGCCGGGCGGTGAGAGGAGGGCGGGCCTCACGGCCCAACCAGCTCATGACCTCGCCAAGGCAGATCGCCCGGGTGATCCTTCCGTTTTCGGTGCGCGTCGCTTTGCTTCGGCTGCGGCGGTTGCCGGACTGGCTTCTGGAAAGGCGGGGGATCGCCCGCGCCCGGGCGAACGGAGAGGCGCGGCGAGCTTTCCACTATGTCCTTTCGGAGCAGACCTCGCCGCTCAAGCGTGAAACGGGAGATTACGATCCGCGCTTGCAAGCGGGCAAAGAGGTCAACGTGGCGCAAGCCGCTCGGCGGCTCGATGGCTTGCTGATCGGTCCGAATCAGGTTTTCTCCTATCACCACACCGTCGGCTGGCCGAGCCGGTTGCGCGGTTTTCGCGCCGGCCTCGAGCTTCAGGCGGGCAAGCCGTCGCAAGGCGTCGGCGGCGGTTGCTGTCAGGTTTCCAACCTGCTCTACATCCTTGCCCTGCGCTCCGGTATGAAGATCGTCGAGCGGCACCGGCACGGTCTCGATCTTTTCCCTGATCAGGACCGGGTCCTGCCGTTCGGCTGCGGCGCCACCGTGTTCTACAACTACGCCGATCTGCGTTTCGAAAACCCGCTCACCGAACCGGTGCTGCTCCGTCTCGGGATCGCGGATGGATCGCTGCGGGGGACGTTGTCCACCCCGAGCGATCCGGGCTGGGTGGCCGAGGTGTACGAGGTCGATCATCGCTTTTTCCGCGAGAACGGCTCCTGGTATCGCGAGAATCGAATCCGCCGCCGCTTCCGGCGGGCGGACGGGTCGATCCTGCTCGACCGGGAGGAGTCGCACAACCGCGGCCGGGTCCTTTATGAGCCGCCGGAGGACGTATGTGGCGCGCAGCTCTGAAGGGCGGAGCGCTCTTCCTTTTCGGGCGAGCGCCCGGCGGCGCTCACTTTTACCGGGAGCTCACCCGGAGCCGGATGGGCACCCAGGCCACTCACGTGGACAAGCTCAAGCGCGTCTGGCCCGGCTACCTGGACGTTTGGAAGCTCCACGCCGGTCTGGATCTGGAGGGTCGCGACGTCTGGATCCACGAGGGCGGCTGGACGCCGTATCCGCTGCTGGTCAACTTTCTTTTGACCGGCAAGGCGGGAACGGTCACCAATTCCGAAGGGCGCATTCTGAGCCGCTATCTGGCCCGCGCCGTCAACGGCGCACTGACCTCGGCTTTCCCCGTGGACCGCGTACCCGAAGAGAGGCGCCGCCGGATCGAGCCCCTTCGCTGGTATGACACCGCGGCGGAAGCCATCGCCGAGATCGGCGGCGCCGAGGTGAAATGCCAGCGGGGAAAACCCATCGCGCTCCCCTCCGCCTCGGTTGACCTCTGCCATTCCGGCGGAGCGCTGGAGCACTACCGTCCGGACGAGCTCAGGATTTTCCTGGCGGAGTGCTTTCGCATCCTGCGCCCTGGCGGGATCGCCTCCCACGTCTTCGATCACCGGGATCACCTCCACCACTCGGACCGAAGGCTCCCCTTCCTGGCGCACCTGGGAATGCCGGATGGGCTGTATACCCTTCTGTGCGGCCATCCCCTGGGATATCACAACCGTTTGTTGCCCGAAGAGGTAGCGGCGCTGTTCGAGGCCGCCGGCTTCGAGCGCATCGCCCTCCGGCGGATGATCCTCCCGGACCGGCGCTACGTCGAAGGAGCCGAAGTCTTGGCCGGCCGCCCGGGCCTATCCCGCTCGCTCCTGCGGAAGAGGTTTCAGCAAGCCTCCGAAGAAGACCTGCGCACCGCCGCCGCTCATTATCTGTTCCGCAAGCCGGCTTCGGGCCGTCCGTGATGCACGCGTCGAAGCTGCAACCTCAACCGCGGCGTGCCGCCTCGATTGTAGCGATGTCGATTTTTTTCATCTCCATCATCGCGTTGAACGCGCGCTTGGCAACCGCGGGATCGGGATCGGTGATCGCTTGCGTCAGGGCGATCGGCGTAATCTGCCAGGACAATCCCCATTTGTCCTTGCACCAGCCGCACGCGCTCTCCTGGCCGCCGTTGCCGACGATCGCGTTCCAGTAGCGATCCGTTTCAGCCTGGTCCGTGGTTGCGACCTGGAACGAGAACGCTTCGTTGTGCTTGAACATAGGCCCGCCGTTGAGCCCGAGGCAGGGAACGCCCATCACGGTAAACTCGACGGTCAACACGTCCCCCTTCTTCCCCGACGGAAAGTCTCCCGGTGCGCGGTGCACCGCGCCGACGGACGAATCCGGAAAGGTCTCGGCGTAAAACCGCGCCGCGTCCTCGGCGCCGCCATCGTACCAAAGGCAAATCGTGTTCCTTGCTGGCTTCACCATGTCGCTTCTCCTTCGAGATGAGCCACCTGATGTCTCTGGCGCTGTTCGCCCAGCCCCTCAGCTTGCTGTCGGCGAATCAGGCCCAGAGCCGTGGCCGCCTTCTGGGTTCGTACGGACATCTCGCAGCATACCCAGGACGCATGTCCATGAGTCGCCACTTTCTTCCTTTGAGATGCTACAACAGGTTGGGTCTACAGGGAAGTGGCAAGCGCTTCCGGGTAGTGACTGCGGCTGAGGAGGTTGCAACGCCAGTTTGGTGCCGCAGCACAGTGGAGGCGCCAAGCAGCGAACGCAGGACCTCTTCGACGGAGGGGGCCCAGACCACTCTGATCCTCGGCAGGGAACTCCCTGGTGCTCAGCACCTACCAGATAGGTCGCCAAGTCCAACGGCCTTCTTGGGCCAAACTCTCCACGAGAGGAGAAAACCGCCAAGAAGCCCTATGGTCGTCGTAGCCACTTTGAATATCGTAAGCCCAGTCGCTTGCGAACTCTTTGGCAAGAGCATTAGGGGCCAAGCAAGAACAAATCCAGAGAGTAGGGCGGCCAAGAACGCAATTGTGGGAAAGACCACGAGAACAATAAGAAATTTCAGGATAAACTTTCCAGAATCAGACATAGCCTGTTACACCTCATGGATCGAGACCAAAACGCCACGAGTATCCCTTTCCTTGAACCACACAAGCGACCCCTTGCGACGGCGACTGATCGCCATGCTACTCGTCACAAGTCCAGGTTTCCCCAAGACCCGGTGGTCTCACCCCCCTCGCCGTCGCCTGGCTCAACGCTCCGCCGTCTCCCCACTGGGCCACAGTTACAAACAACCATCAGGACCGATGAGTCCGGTAATCTCGAGGCACGGTGGGCGGGATCTGCCGAGTTTGCCACGGCGACAAGCGGACCGCTATCCACGATCGCGATCGATGTCATCAGCCCAGGTTTGAGAGAGAGCCTCGTCCAATCGTTCGGCAGGCGCCATGTCCGGATCATTGAAGAGGCCTGCCCAAGGAATCTGGCGGGGCTTCTCCGCAGATCCCACGAGGCTCTCCTTGATGAACCGGCGGACAACCTCGGAAACGCTGGTCTGTCGTCGTTGAGCCTCAGAGCCCAGTAACTCTGCAAGATCATCTGGGAGGGTGATCGTCCTCCGACGCATACACGCATACTAGCATACGGCGAACAGAGGCTGCTCCAACCTCCAACCGACCAGCCCAGGGAGCCGGCGGTGCGGCGACCGGTCCGGCTCACGATAAGCCGGCGAAGACCCAAGCCGCCCACCGCTGGCTTCGTCCGAACCGTCTCACTCGCAACCGTCTCGCTTCGGACTGTCTCACGGGAGACCGTCTCACTGGGAGACGTTTCGTTCGTCGGCCTGGCAGGAGCCGCGTCCGCCCCGTCCTTCCCGTCCGGGGCGAGCCAGATCATTTCCAGGGCCGCAGCTTGGCCTCGTAGCCCGCCCGGATCAGGTTGAGATCGGCGTGGCATGGCTCCGCGAGAGCGCGCCGGCGCTGCCCGTACTCTGGCGATTTCATCTCGTCTCCGCGGGAGTGCCGCCGCAGGGCGTCGCTTCCAAAGCGGCTCGTCAGCAAGAGGAGACGCGGGCCGGCCGCCGGTCTCCGGACTCCCACGTTGCCTTCGCGGAGGTTTCCCACGTCGAAGGGGGCGGTGGGGCTCGCCGCACGCGGCGGTGCGGCCAAAGAGCGGACGATGGGCCACGGTCTGGCCAGGAGACGCCTCGCGAGCCGGACGGTTGGCGCTGGTCTCCCTGCTCCGCGCATCACGAACCGGGCGGTTGGCTACGCTTTCCCGAACGCCCGGCTCGCGAAGCGGACGGTCGGCTACGCATTCCCAACCGCCCGGTTTGCGAGGCCGACTTCCCGGTTCGCATTCCCAACCGCCCACTTCGCGAAGCCGACCGCCCGGTTCGCATTCCCGACCGCCCGCTTCGCGAGGCCAATGTTTCGCTTCGGGTCTCCAACAGGCCGGCTCGCGAGGCCGACCTTCCGCTGCGGTCTCGTACCGTCCCGCGTTGCGGCGCCGATCGTCCTCCCCGCTCTCTCATCCGTTCGTTTCCCAAGGCCGATGGCCGGCCGCGCTTCCTGAACGGCCCGCTTCGCGGGCGGGGTCGCGGTGCCAGGCGGTCCTTGATAAGGTTCGCCGCGAAGGATCACCACGATGAGCAACCCGAATCTTACCGTGCCGTCAGGTCGCCTCCCGCCGACCTCGGAGACTCTCCTGGACGACGCCACGCGGCCTTATTTTCTCTGGTGGACGGATACCACGGTCGGCCAGCTCAAAGAGCATCTTGTCTCCGCCGATCCGGAAGAACGCGCCTACTGGATGGGAGCCCTCCTGCGGGAGGCGAACACCCGGGACGTCTGGCTCTTCGTCAATTCCGCCGACATTATCGCACTCTGGCCCCGCCTGATCCGCTATCTGGGGCGCTCCCGGCAGATGTGGGCCTGGCTGCTGCAACTCCCGCCGCCGGAGTGGCCGCCGCTGAGCCAGATCCGGGCAGAGAACGCGGCGCGGTTGAAGTCAATCTGAAATCACAGATTCAGCGGCGCACGGGCAAGCTCAGATACGCCACGGCGAGCCCAAAAAAGCAGGACGCTATTACTCGCCAACCTGACGGACCGACACGGACTGGCCATCGGACTCGATGTGGGCCTTCCGATCGGCATTCAGGCGGCGGACCACATAGGTCGAGCTGCTCCTGCTGTAGATCGTCCACCAGTTCGATTAGGCGGGATTCCTCGCCGGGCTCCAGACGCCACCCAACTGCCGAACGGAGGCAACTGGCCTAATCGTCCGGCCCGGTGATCTCGTCGATGATGCCGAGGATGAAGCCGCCCCGACACCTAGCCGTCTCAGCGACCGGCTCATCGTTGAGGAACGCGTGGTACAGTGGGCGCCAGACCACTTAACATTTCGGTCGCTACCGTGTCTAATTCCGATGAAGGGCAGTCCGAAGCTGCCAAGGTACCGACAGGCAGGCCGGCAGCAGAGGCAAGTGATGCAGCCCTCTTTCTGGACAGAGGAGCCTCCTATGCGAATTATAGGAATACTGGCGCGACTCTCCTTGTCTCTGATCCTCTTAACCAGCTGCCGACCTAGCGCAGAGCGGCTCAATGACGCCGCAGCTGCAGGCGATACCAAGGCGGTGGTGTCGATCCTTGCAGAGGGCGCAGACGTCAATTCACAAGTCGACGGGGTCACGGCCCTAATGGCGGCCGCGCTTACTGGTCAGGCTCAGACCGCCAGAGCCCTCATCCAGCATGGTGCCGATCCGAACGTCGTCGGCCCTCACCGCAATACTGCTCTGATGGGAGCAGTCGGTCGAAACCAGATCGAGACAGCTACAGTCTTGATCAGGGCAGGGGCAGACGTAAATGCAAAGGATGCGGACGGGGCCACAGTCCTCATGATAGCAGCCTCGAACGGATTCGAGGATATCGTGCGACTTCTGGTCGCCGCTGGTGCTGTCAGAGAGACAACCGATTCCAACGGCCAGACCGCGCTTAAATGGGCAGAGCAAAACGGTCATGCTAGTGTTGTGGAAATCTTGCGGACTTGGAACACCCAAGCAGGGGCGACTATGCCAATGAGGGGTGGGAGAAACAGCGAGTACCGCGACAAAGAGCGAGGCATGTCGCTCTGGTACCCATCAGGATGGAGGATTATGAGTCCGGAGCAAATTCGAGAGAAGACCAAGGGTCTTCTAGATGTGGAAGGCGCTCTAGTCTTCCTCGTGAATGAGGCCGATGCAGATCAGAATATCAACATCAAATCTTACAAAGTGCCAAGAGCCGAGGCATCTCCAACGGAGCTCGAAGGCTTAGCGCGGACGATGGATAAGAATCCGCAACATTTACCTGGGTTCTCCAAAATTTATTCGGGAATCGTGCCAGTGTCAGGACAAGACGCCCTTGAGTACGTGCTAGAAGTTCGCCGAGGCCGCATGACCCTGCGGCAGAGATCAGTCCTCCTAATCAAGAACGGGAGGGACTATGTTATTACCTTCACGGCACCTAAGGAGCTCTACAACAATGCAGATAGGGCATGCTTCCAAACTGTTCAGTCAACCTTCCGAGTGCAGTGACGACAATGCCGAGAGAAGCCGCCTCAGAAGGTCATGGAGCGAATCACGACTTCGTGCCGTGAGTGCCAAATTCGTAGAGTTGTGGCTCTCAAGAAATAACGGATTTCCATTTGAGGTAGGGTTGAGCAGATCACGCTTCGGCAACCAACAGATGACCGAGGATTGTTACGCTCAAGCTATTTGTTTGAACCCAGGGCTGTCGCGTCTATGGCAACCCGGACAATCGGACAGCTAGAGATGAGAGGTTTTTCATGGAAGAATTTGATTTAGAATCTAATTGGAATGACACCCTAACCTCGCTGGTAAGGTTTGGCATAGACCTGCCAGAATACAGTAGTGCGGGAGCCATGTTCAGCTTGGGTCAAGATGGGAAAGTTGCGAAGCAGTTACACCCGAGGTTTGATTACCCCGGAGAGATCCTGTCTGCGGTACAAACTATCATAGGCCCCTTCCCTGCCTATCGCAGAATGGTAGATCCAGAAAGCCCTGGCGTGATTCCAAAGGTTTTGTGGTTTACGGCGTCTCTGCTAAGCTACCTAACACTAAGATACAGAGGGTTTACTTATTTGGACATAATTCTGGAGACTGTTTTTTCATTGATCTTTATGGGTGGAGTTTTGTACTTGGTATTCAAGTTGAAGCCAAGAAAGAGCGATCAAGAGGTGAAGGGCAAAGAGGGCGCAACTACCAGAATCCCCTTAACTCTGAAGGTCTTGTTGCTCGCCGGCGCCCTGTTAAGCTGCCTAGCTCTAAAGCACAACGGCCGCACATGGGTAGACATAGCCCTTGGCCCCATTCTTTCAATGGCATTTGGACCTGCGATTACCCATTCGGGTATCAAGCGAGCAATGAAAAGAAGCAAGACTACCCAAGATAAAAGGGATAAAGAGGCTGCCATTATCAGCGCTATGCTGCTAGAGCGATCAGAGATTGAATCGCTTGCGGTACCAAGGGTTTTTCTCTTTCTTCGGCCTTTTTATATTAAAAGCTCTTTGCCAAGTCCAAATACATCGCCGGCGCGCGTTCCCCTATTGCCGTCCGCTTGGAAGTGGCACAAGGATCTCGAAACTCAACTAGCTGTCAGCTTATACTCTGTTGGAGAATTTGTTGGCTTTGGTACGCCGGGCTACTACGTTTCAGGTGCTGGCAAGATTTCCGTTGAAGAGGCAGATTGGAAAAATAAAATCACTATTCTGGCAAAGCGTTCAACCGGCATCATAGTGGTTCCTTCAAATAGGCCTGGAACGGAATGGGAAATAAGTATGCTAAGAGAATTCGGGTTCCTTTCTAAGACTATATTTGTTATGCCTCCTTCAAAGGAAGAGTCCTCTGGCGTCCATGAGAAGGGAAAATCAACAGAGGTCGAGGCGAGTTACGCGCATGCGATCGGTCAACGAGAAATCACAGTAGTCTCATCATGCGGCTCGTCAGAACTAGAATCCGAGCCAAAGGAGGAGGCTACTCAAGAAGACAAGCCGCCCTCAGCCTCCCAAGCGTCTACCTCTCCGGTAGAAGCCGCCGGCACGAAGAATGAATCGGCTAGCCAGCTCTCCTCTGGCCGGGGACCAGCGTATTGGGCATTCATGATTTTGGCGATGTTAACCCATTTTGCTGCCCAGAATGGTTGTTTCGATGGGACGTACAAGGCACGGGTCGCTTGTGGCAGGGTAAACCAATCTGAACAGCCACTCTGTGTACAATGCGTAAAATCTGGAGGAACCTGGGAAACTGGTTTTGGGGGATTTGGTTTTGGGGGATGTAGCGGTGTGCCCAATGAGCGCTGACATGCTCAATCTCGCTCATCTCTGTGATCCGAAATTAATTGAGACGGCCTGAGCCCCAGCGGCAATCGCCGCCGGGGCCCAGAGATACGAGGGACGAGGCGCGTTCTACCGTCCGCAGGTTGCGAAGGTGAACGTATCTTGAACCAGCACGGCAGCCCGGCCGGAGGGATCGGTGTATTGTTTGACGATCCCCGTGTGGGTATCGGTCACCGTGGCCGTGGAGTCGACGTCGGTGGTGGCTGCGAAGTAGACCTAGAAGGTGTTGACTTATGACGCTGTGTATAGAAGAACGCGCCGACTGGCTCGGCGCTCTCCTGCGGGAAGCAAACATCCGGGACGTCTGGCCAGTTCCGGCGACATCATTGCGCTCTGGCCCGCTTGATCCGATATCTAGGACGCTCCCGGCAGATGTGGGCCTGGCTGCTGCGGCTCCCGCCGCCGGAGTGGCCGCCGCTGAGCCAGATCCGGGCAGAGAGTGCGTAAGAGCCCTGGCCAGCGCTCTGGCCCCGGCGCTGGTCGAAAGCGCCGAGGCCTCCTGAAAGACTAGGAGCAAGGGAGCGTGCCGGTGTCCTGTAAGGGCGGCGCCGGGGTGAGGTCAGGGTTGGTGTATGTGACGGAGTGCCCCGTCTGCACGTCGGTGACCGTGACGTGGAACCCCACGTTGGTGCCGGCTGAATAGAAAATCCAGAAATGGTTGTTGACAGGGCAGCCGTTGAGCACCTTGATCAGGAGCTCGGGGTTGTCGGCGCCGAAGAACCAGAACAGCCCGCCATGGATGACGCCGAGCGAGGCCAGCGGGATCGCCTGGCCGTTGCCGGAGAGGCCGCCGCTCTGGGTCGTGGAGTAGGTGACCCGGATCTGGAAACGCTTGTCTCCCTGGTTGTTGTCGATGCACAGAGTCGTGGCATTGGCGGCGCAGGTGGGAGTCGTCACGACGTTCTGGGTGATCGCCACGGCGACGCTGAAGCCGTTGAGCGTCGAGCTCGTTCCCACCGTTTCCTCGTCCCCCGCGCACTGGTTCGCCTGCATGTTGAACTGCACGCCGCCGGGTCCGCTCTCGGTGTGCGTGAAATAGACCCCGGCGCCGGAGGGGAAGGCCGCATCCCCGAAATCCCACGTCACCGCCGTATCCGACGAGCTCGACAGCGCGACGGTCTTGGTCTGCGTCGTACCCACTTGGGGCCCGGCATAGGAATTACGCCGCGCGGTGAGGGTCAACGTGTAGGTGCCTGTCGTGTCGGTGGTATAGAAGAGCTGGACCGAATGCAGGTTCATGGCGTTGAGCGGCTGCACGAAAAAACCGTTGAAGATGGCGTCGTGGTTTCCGTTGTGGCCGGAGCTAGGACAGGCGAAGGCGGTGGTGACCGCGGCCCGCGCCGGCGCCAGCGTCGCCAGGAAGAGGCCCGTTGCGAGAAGAGGCTTGACCAGCCGGCGAAGCGAAAGCGACCTGAAGATCATGTAGGTTCCTCCAAGAATTTGAGACCACTCTCTCCATAAGGACTTGAGGCGCGGGACCGGGGGGAGACGTTACAGGCAGCGGGGGCCGCGGCCAAGACCCTCATCACCCCGGCCCTCTTCTCCCGCCCCCTCGCCTCCCCCCTCATCGGGAGAAGAGGGAGAACAGCCAAGAAAGGACATCAGGGACGGCAGGGACAGCAAGGACGAACAGCAAGATCGCTCCATCCGGGACCCCTCTCCCGGGGAGGGGGATGCGGTGGTCGGGAGAGGGGCAGGGGTGAGGGTCTTGGGCGGGGACGGGTAGTCTGACGTAGGGTAGGAGGAGGCAGAGAGGGTGATCTCCTTCCTCGTGTCCTCTCCTACCGCGCCACCCCCCGC
>DASUEN010000135.1:0-14632 GCA_036275055.1 Thermoanaerobaculia bacterium | reverse complement strand
CTGTCTCGCCCCTCTCTGAGGTTCCGGCCGCGTCCAAGCCGCCATCCGTTCACCGCCCCCGCCGCAACTCGGGCTCGCCGAGGCTCCTGCACCCTTACGAACTTAACCCCTGATCTGCGATTCCTTCACAGCCTCTGAGGCCGAAGGCACCCCCTAAGTCGGTCCCTGGATCAGCGTGCGATACGTGCGGAGATGCCGGAACGCAGCCTCCCGCTCGCCCAGCTTCTCGTAGATCCCCGACAGGTTGTAGTGGGCGTCGGCGTAGCCGGGCTCACTGCCGAGGGCAGCCTCGTACGCCTTGGCGGCGTCACGCAAGCGGCCGAGGTCCTGGAGGGCCACGCCGAGGTTGAAGGCGGCGGTGGCATCGCCAGGACGTTCGGTCAGGGCTTGGCGGTAGTGGCGCTCGGCCTCGGCCGTCTTGCCCTGCTCGTGGAGCAGGCGGCCGAGGTTCAAGTGAGCGTCCGGAAGATGGCCGTCGAGCTCCAGGGCACGGCGGTAGGCGGCCATCGCCTCCTCGGGAGAGTCGTCCTCCAAGTCGCTGCCGCGCGCGAACCACGCCGCGGCCGTCTCCGGCTCCCTGTCCCTGGCCGGCGGCGCCGTTCGCGCCGCCGGAGTGCGGAGGGGGAGGGTGGAGGCCTCCCGCGCCAGCTCGGCCAGCTCGAAATCGAAGAGCGCCTGGCCGGACTCGGGGTTCCACATGTCCCGGCCGTCGCGCACTACCACGTGGTGCCCCTGGGCCGAGATGCGGACGCCGGTGAGCGTCCTCCCTTCCGGGAGCTGCTCACGCAGGTTCTGGAGGGCGAGGCGGATGCGCCGCTGCGGCACGCGGGCGGCGAGGAGCCCCTTGGCGGTGCGCAGCAGGACGAGGTCCTGGAAGGAGAAGTAGTACTCGCCCCGGGGTCCCTGCCGCGGCGCCAGGAAGCCGGCGCGGACGTAGGAGCGCACCTGCCCGGCCGAGAGACCGAGGAGTGCCGCGACGTCCTTCGTGGAGTAGCCGCTGGGGGGAGCCGGGCGCTCCACTGCGCCCGGCGGACTGAGGGCGGAGGACCGGTTCATCGCCCCCAGTGTACCGCGGACGCGCCTTATCGTTTAGAGCTCTTTCGCTTCACCGGCTCTTCAGCGGGCTCGGCCTCCGCCTCGGTGCGGGGCGAGCGCCGCGCCGGCTTGCGGTCGGCGAGCGAGACCGGCGCCGCGGCGGCCGGGGCTTTGCCCGCGGAGGCGAGGCTCGCCTTGAGCGCCGCCATGAGGTCGATGACCTGCGCCTTGGGCGCTTCGACGGGCGGAGCGGTGATCTCCTCGCCCTGCACCTTGCGCTCGATCAGCGAGCGCACCTGCTGGCGCTGCTTGTCCTCGTATTCCTCGGGCTTGAACTCGTCGGTGGCGATCTGCTCGATGAGCTGGATGGCGAGCTTGAGCTCCGGCTCCTTGATTTCGGCCGGCCCCACCGGCACTTCCTCGAACGAGCGCAGCTCGTCGGCATAGCGGAGCTGCTGCATGACGAGGCCGGTCTCGTACGGCCGCAGCAGCACGAACTGGTCCTTGCCGCGGGCGGAGTAGCGGGCGAGGGCGGCCCGTCCCGTCTTCTTCATCGCCTCGGCGAGCAACCGGTACGGCCGGTCGCCACCCTTGTCCGGCCCGAGATAGTAAGACTTTTCGTAATAGACCGGATCGACGCGCTCGAGTGGCACGAACTCGGTGATCTCCACCGCGTTCGTCGGCTCGGGATTCAGCGCCTTGAGCTCTTCTTCCGTAAAGAGGACATATTGGTTCTTCGAGTACTCATAACCTTTCACCATGTCCTCGCGGCCCACGACCTCGTTGTCCACCGGACAATAGTATTGTTGCTTCAGTCGGGAACCGCATTTCTTGTGTAACATGTTGAACTGAATGCCAGCCGCGCTTTCGCCCGTGGAATATAGCTTCACGGGGATGGAGACGAGGCCGAAGGAAATCATTCCGGAACCAAAGGGTCGCGCGCTCATGCTGCGTAATATACCATTCAATGGGAGCGTCCGGTGAGTTTGTTGCGCCAAGATCGCATGATCGTTAAAAACTGTCGCCAGCAGCGCGTCATTTTACTTGTGGAGGGAATCCAATCACTCTGAATGCGAAGAAAGTGCGGCAGGAGCTTGCCCGTCTCGGCGCGCCGCAGGTAGCGATCGATCCCGCCACGGTCAAAGTGATGAAGCCGGAGACGCGCGAGCGGCCGTTCAGCAAGCCCGGCTGGGTCTTCGAGCTCAAGTACGACGGCTTCCGCGTGCTCGCCGCCGGCGGGGCGGGCGAGGCTCGATTGTTTTATAAAAGCGGACACGACGCCACCCGCATCCTGCCCGAGATCGCCCGCGCCGTAGCGGCCCTGCCGCTCGCCAACCTGATCCTGGATGGCGAGGCCGTGGTGCTCGACGAGGCGGGGAAGCCCGACTTCCAGCGCCTCCAGCGCCGCGGGCTGCGCACCCGGGCCATCGACGCCGAACGGGCGGCGTTGGCGACTCCCGCCACCTACTTCGTCTTCGACCTCCTCGCCTGCGAGGGGTTCGACCTGCGCCCTCTGCCGTTCGCGGCGCGCCGGGCGATGTTGCGCCGCGTCCTGGCGGAGAGTGCATCCGCGACCATCCGCCTCTCCGACGAGGTCGCAGAGAGGGGGGAGGACCTCTACGCCGCGGTGACGGAGATGGGGCTCGAGGGGATTGTCGGCAAGCGGGCCGACTCCCCCTATCGCGCCGGCTACTCGGCGGACTGGCTCAAGGTGCGGGTGGACCGCTCCTCGGACTTCGCCGTCGTGGGCTTCGAACCCATTCCCGGCTCGCGTTCCAGCTTGCGCAACCTCCACCTCGCCGTCCGTGACGCGGCGGGAGCGCTGGTCTACGCCGGCACGGTGGGCTCCGGCTTCAGCCGCGAAGACGCGAACGAGCTCCGCGCCCGGCTGGACCCGGCGCGCCGGGAGACCCCGCCCCTGGCCATCCCGCCGGCTCGCGGTGTCGTCTGGGTGGAGCCGGAGCTGGTGGTCGAGGTGCGCTACAAGGAGTGGACCCGCGGCGGCAATCTGCGCCATCCTGTGTTCCTGCGCGTGCGCGACGACAAGACGGTGGAGGAGTGCGTACGGCCCGGAGACGAACGGGAAGAGGAGGCCGCTGACGATCCTGAAGAGGCGCCGCCCGCGCCATCACCCTTGCCTCGCTCCCCGGATCCGGTGAAGTTCACCAACCTCGGCAAGGTCTTCTGGCCGGCGGAGGGTTACACCAAGGGGGACCTGGTCGACTATTACCGGGCGGTGGCGCCGGCCATGCTTCCTTATCTGAAGGACCGGCCGCTCGTCCTCGATCGCTACCCCGACGGGATCGCCGGCAAGTCGTTCTATCAAAAGAACGCGCCCGTCGCTGCCGCCGGCCGGTTGCGAACGGTGAAGATCCATGCCGGCGGGTCGGAACGGGACATCGATTATTTCCTTTGCGACGACGCCGAGGGTCTTCTCTTCCTGGTCAACCTGGGAGCCATCCCGTTCCACGTCTGGGCGAGCCGGGTCACGGCGCTCGACCGGCCGGACTGGTGCATCCTGGATCTCGATCCCAAGACCGCGCCGTTCGCGCACGTGGTGGAGATCGCCCGCGCCATCCACGAGCTGTGTGGTGAGATCGAGCTCGAATCGTTCGTCAAGACGAGCGGCGGCAGCGGCCTGCACGTGCTCCTGCCGCTGGGCGGCCTCTTCACCCACGACCAGAGCCGCCAGCTCGCGGAGCTCCTGGCGCGGGTGATCGTGACGCGCCTGCCGGCCGTCGCCACTACCGCACGCGCCATCCCCGCGCGGCGCGGCCGGGTCTACGTGGACGCCCTCCAAAACGGTCGCGGCAAGCTCCTGGCCGCACCCTACGCCGCCCGCCCGCGGCCGGGAGCCACGGTCTCGACTCCGCTCGACTGGAGCGAGGTGGACGCCCGGCTGGACCTTCGCGACTTCAACCTGAAGACCGTTCCCCAGCGCCTGCACCGGCTGAAGAAAGACTCGCTGTTGCCGGTCCTCTCCACGCAGCCGGACCTCGCCCGTACCCTCGAGCTGCTGGCGGAGCGCCTTTGATCGGGCTCTACGGCTCGGTGATCGGCGCCGTCCAGATCTCTTCCTTGCCGCCGCTCCTGCGGTCGGTCCAGGACGGGAAGACCTTGCTGGCGAAAATCGACAGGCTGTTGTAGTCGCCGTACTGGTTGCCGGAGTCGGCGCCGGCCACCGTCTCGTCGGTCATGGCGGTGGTGATCTTGACGGCGGCGCTCCAAGTGACGCCGTTGTCGGCGGAGGTCTGATACCAGACGTCCGTCTTTTTGCGGGTGGCGTCGTTCACCGTGTCGTAGTAGATGACGGCGAGGCGGCCTGTGGTCTCGTCGACCCCCATCCACTGGTTGAACTGATCGTTTTTCGAAGCCTGGTTGTTGATCATCGTCGGCGCTCCCCAAGTGGTGCCGCCGTCGGTCGAGCGGGCGAACCAGATACGGCTCTTGCAGGCCGAGGCGGCGTTGGTGCCCGGCTCGTTGCCGGGGGAGCTGCAGCCGGCGACGCCAGTCTGGTCCGTCCAGGTGGCGTAGACGTTGTTGAGGGTGGCCGTCTTGTAAGCGCCGCCCGAGACGTAGATCAAGGCACGGCGGCTGGCCATGGCCGGAATGCCGATGTCGAAGGTGTCGAAGGTGGTGGCGATGACGGTCCGGGTGGGCCAGGAGGTGCCGCCGTTGGTCGACTTGGCGACCACGATCTTGCTGTTGCCGGTGGTTGGCCAGAAGACGAAGGCGTCGCCGGCGCTGTTGGTCTTGACGTCGCAGCCGATGGCCGTGCCCGTGCTCTCGGTGCCGCTCACCTGGACCGGGGTGGCCAGCCAGGAGCCCGCCGGGCCGTTGCGCCGGTTGGCGAAGGCCGGATTGCCGTTGTGCCAGCAGGCGTAGATGTTGTCCTTGAACGGCGAGGTGGCGCTGTGGTCCACCCACATCAGCTCCTTGTCGGTGTTCTTCTGCGTGCCGGAGAAGGTGTTGTCGAAAGTCCAGGTCTGGCCGCCGTTGGTCGATTTGTAGGCGCGCATCTTGAGCGTGTTGCCCTTGATGCCGATGGTCGTCGACCACGCCGTGCCGTCCGACGTCCAGTCGACGGCAGGGTCGGAGTGGAAGGCGTCGGTGCTGGTGAGGGGGAGGAAGCTCTGGCCCCAGGTGGCGCCGCCATCGCTGGAGTAGAGCTGGGCCTGCTGGCCGCTGGCGCTGATGTTGTTGCAGGCGGCGATGACCTTCAGCGGATTCCAGTAGTTGATCCGGATGTCCGACTCGCTGCGTGGGGACGTCTGGGCACCGGAGGCGCGGACGTTGGTGCCCACCGTGCTGGCGGCGGTGATCACTCCCAGGCCGTCTCCGTCCCTATCGGCCTCGAGGAGCGGCGCCTTCGGCTCGTCGGCGGAATTCGGCCGCAGCTCCTGGTGGGTGATCATCCATTCGTAGACCTCCTTGAGCACGAGGGGATAGCCGCCGGTCGGGTCGGCTGCGGAATATTGGACCTCCGGGTGCCCCTTGCGCCAGTAGACACGCAACCAGAGCGGCACCGGGATCTTGTCGTTCACCTCCTCAGCGCGCAGCATCTTGAAGTCCTGATTGGCGAGGATCAGGGCTTCGAGCGCGCTTCCCGGCGCGACCTGGGCCTGCCAGAGCTGCTTGTCCGTGGATGGCCATTCGGCGGGACGCTGGCTCGCGGCAAAAACCGCGCTCGCGGCGAGCGAGAGGATCAGCATCGAAACGGCGAGGGGTCTCCTGCGCATTGTTTCAGCTCCTTCTCGAATTGAACCAGGTTCGTTTCCGGAATCGATCACCTTTATCCATAGGGTGCCTGCCGGGCCTCCAAGTGAGCCATGCAGGGCCAAAAGAAAAGCGCCCCTCCCCGCGAGGGAAGGGGCGCCGGACGCTGCGGGACGGCTTAGAAGCAGGCCGTCACGCTGACGTCGTCGAGGAACCAGCCGGTGCCGGTCGTGCTGCAGTCCGTGATCGTGGTGAAGCCGATCCGGACGCTGCGGCCCGCGCAGCCGGTGGTGAGGCCCGTGGCGGCGTTGCAAGCCGCGTCGAGGTTCACCGTGGTGCTGGTCATGGTGGAGGCAGTACCCGTGAACACCGCGGCGCCGGCAGCGCCGGCCGGCGGGCAGATGGCGGAGATGGTGCCGTTGTAGGTCGTGCCGGCGGTGATGGCCGTGGCCGGGACGAAGAAGTAGTTGGTGCCGTCAACGGAGACCGTCAGCGTGCCGCCGTCGAAGCCGCTCTCGAAGCCACGACGGTGCCAGAAGGTCAGCGTCGTGCCGGTGGCGCCAGCGGGAACCGCGATGCCGGCCGTGCCGTTGGGCTGGGCGAAGGTGAAGTTGTTGTTGGTGTAGTTCGAGGTGCAGGTCGTGCCGCCGTAGCGGAAGATGTTGCTGCCGGAGTGGGCCGGCGAGCAGGCCTGGACGCCGCGCCAGCTCGCGGCGGAGCCGCCGGAGACGAAGACGCCCGTCGACCAGCCGTCGAGGCCGGAGGCGCCTTCGAAGGTGTGGTTGTAGAGGTTCTGGACGGTGCAGCCGCCGCCGCAGGCCGAGGTGGTCACCGTAAGCTGCGCCGAGTTGCCCGAATCGCACGAGCCGTTCGAGGCGACGACGACGTAGAAGTAGCTGGTGTTGCAGGTCAGGCCCGTGTCGGTGAAGGAGGTCGTGGTCGAGGTGCCGACCTGGGTGTAGGGGCCGCCGCTCGTGGTGGAGCGGAGGATCTTGTAGCTGGTCGCCCCGGAGGAGGCGGTCCAGGAGACGGTGGTGCCGGTCTGCGTCGTGCCCGAGCTGGCGAGGCCGGTGGGCGCCGCCGGCGGCGTGCAGGTGCAAACCGAGGTGGTGGTGGAAGCCTGGGCCGAGTTGCCCGAATCGCACGTGCCGTTCGAGGCGGTGACGACGTAGAAGTAGGTGGTGTTGCAGGTCAGGCCCGAATCAGCGAAGGAGGTGGTCGTCGAGGTGCCGACCTGGGTGTAGGGGCCGCCGCTCGTGGTGGAGCGGAAGATCTTGTAGCTGGTCGCCCCGGAGGAGGCGGTCCAGGAGACCGTGGCGGTGCTCTGGCCGGTGGCCGTGGCGGTAACGCCCGTGGGCGCCGCGGGCGGCGTGCAGGCGATGGGCGACGGAGTGACCGAGATGCAGGTCGAGGGCGCCGAGGCGCAGGCCTCGTTGCCGCTCGGGAAGGCGGTCACCTGGTAGAAGTAGGTGAGGCCGTTGGACAGCACGGTGTCACTGAGCGTCGTGGCGCTGCTGCCGCTGGAGATCTTGGTGAAGCCGGCGTTGCAGCCCGTCTCGTTGCGGAACACGTCGTAGACCGCCGAGCCGGAGGTCGTCCAGGAGAGCGACGCCGAGTTGCTGCCGCCGGTGATGGAGAGCGTCGGCGTGGCCGGCGGGGTGCAGCCGGAGAACGTCGTCGAGGCGCCGGCGTCCGTGGTGCAGGCGATGGCGTGGCGGTTGAAGGCGGCGAAGAGAGCGCCGCCGTGCGGCGTGCCGTTGGCCAGGTTGCCGTCATCGTCGTCCACGGCGCGCATGGTCTTCCACAGCGAGCCCGTGCCGCAGCCGTCGGAGGCGAAGGTGGTGTGGTTGCAGGTGAAGGCGCTGGTGGCCGTGTTGCGGGAGAGGTACCAGAGGCGGTCGAGGGTCGTCCAGGCCGGGCCGGTGCCGGCGCCGGGCAGGTCGCGGTTGGCGAAGTCCCAGATCGTCTCGGTGGGCACGTACGACTCGCAGTGCACTTCCTTGCCGCACGGGCCGGTGCCGCCGGAGCCGGCGGGGCAATGGACCTTGATGAAGTTCAGCGCCGTGGCCGCCGTGCCGGAGGCGTGCTTGGCGAAGTCGGCATCGCGTACGCCCGTGCAGGACGTGCAGGCGTCGCCGTAGCCGGAGCAGTTGCCGCCCAGGAAGCCGGCGCCGAGGCAGGAGTTGTGGAGGGCGATGAGGGCGGTGGTGTCGCCGTAGGACTCACCGGTGGCGCCATCGGGCGCGGTGCCGGTGCCGTCGTTCTGGTCGATGCCATGGCCGAACTCGTGCAGCGAAACGCCGGCGATCTCACCGGTGTTGGCGCAGCCGCCGCCCGACTTGAAGAAGTTCAGGGTGGTGCCGTTCCAGTACGCATTGCAGGTCTGGTTCAGGTTGACGTTGACCGTCAGCACCTGGTTGAGCCAGGTGTTGGCCGGCAGCCAGCCCTTGACCACTTCCTTGATGCGGTTGACCTGGTAGAACTGCTCGCGGGAGGCGTGGGTGTTGCCCGCGCCGCCGTGGCCCGGGGTGGTGCAGTCGGTGCCCGTGGAGGTGCCGAAGGCGATGTTGCCGGAGGCGTCCGAGCCTTGAGAGATGGCACCGCAGGTGTCGGTGATCTTCACGAACTGGCCGGAGAGGGTCGAGGTGACCGTGCCGCTGGTGAAGTTGTAGACGCCGCCCGAGTTGCTGAAGCCGCCCGAGGACACGTTGGCGAAGGGCGTGGGGCGCACGACCTCGCTGCCGGTGGTCGGCGAGTTCAGGTAGGTGCCGCCGCTGACCTGCGCCGCGGCGTACTCGTTGACGTCGCTGAACTCGAGCACTTCGCCGGTGGTCGCGTCGATGCGCACGCGCCAGGTGCCCATCACGCCGTCGCGATGGAAGACGAACTGCCAGACCTTGACGAGGCCGCGGCCCTGGCCGAACTTGAAGCCTTCGGCGAAACCGTTGTTCGCGACGTTGGCCGGCAGCAGGTGGAGGCTGCCGTTGTCACGGAAGGTGTCGGCCACGGTGAAGCCGCCAATGAACTTCGAGGCGGCAGCGAGGGCCTGAGACTGGGAGAGCTTGGAGTCCGGCACGACCGTCCCCACGACGGGGATGTTCTCGGAGCCGAACTGGATCAGGTTGCCGTTGTTGACGCGGAAGACGACGCGCGCGCCCTCGACGGTCATGCCGTTGAGGACGACGTCATAGTCCACGAACCAGACGTGGCCGGCCGGCTGGCCTGAACGGCCCTGGTTGAGGACCAGGGTGGCGGGGTCGACGCCCAGCATGGACGCCACGTTCTTCATGTAGTTGCGAGCGATGGTGTCGAGCACCGACAGGTCCGGCTTGGTGCGGCCGGCCAGGACGGTGGAGAGATTGGCGTTGGTGAGGTTGTTGCCGCGCCCGGGAACCCAGGCGATGTTGCCGCCCTCGGCGAAAGCGACCAGGCCGGACCGATGGTCCACCGTGGCCTTCCACGAGGAGTTGGCGCCGATGAGGAAGGCCGCCCAGCCGTTCTGCAGGGTCGGGACGACGAGGCTCTGGGCGGTGTCGAAGGGCTCGAAGGGCTGCGACTGCTGCAGCTTGTCGTGGACGAAAGCCATGGAAGACAGGACGTCGTTGCCCTGTTTGGCGACCTGGGCCGTAGCCGGGACCGCGACGAGGGCACTCAACAACAGCAACAGGGCGAGGCGCATGGACACAGAGACACCAGGTTTTGCCATGAATAGTCCCCCCTCCTAGGGGACGCCACAATGGGGAGGTACAAACCTCCTGATTAACCGCACGGGTGGGAAGGACCGTCCCCCCACAACCGATACTTCGCCAAGCTGGCGTTTCCGTGGCTGCTATACTCGCCCACCGAATCCGGGGCCACGGGAATCAAGTAACCTCTTACCTACGCGGCAGGAACTGTGCATGTTGACGGCTACCAAATCTGAGAGTGCGCGCCAGGGGCAAAAGCGATCCTCTTCCTTGCAACGGGCTGCTTTTGTACCCCTCGCCCTGGCTGCCGCCTCTCTCGCGGCCCTGGCCGCCGGCCGCCCCGCCGCGCCTGCGGAGCCCCGGCGCACGCCGCCCAACCTCGTCCTCATCACCATGGACACCACCCGCGCCGACCACCTGGGGGCCTGGGGGTACAAGGACGCCCATACCCCCAACCTCGACGCCCTGGCCGCCCGCGGCACCCGTTTCGCCCGCTGCGACACCGCCGCCCCCATCACGCTCGCCAGCCATGCCACCCTGCTCACCGGCCTCTTCCCTCCCCGGCACGGCGTGCGCGACAACGGTACCTTCGTGCTCTCGCCCAAGGTCGAGACGCTGGCCAGCCGGCTCGCGGCCCGCGGCTACGACACGGCGGCGGTGGTCTCGGCCGTGGTGCTGGCACGGCGTCAGGGACTGGACCACGGATTCCGGATTTACGACGACGACCTGGGGACCGGCTACGCCCAGGGGACTTTGGTCTCGGAAAGGACGGCAGAGAATACCACGGCCGCGGCCCTCAAGGTGATGGCCGGCCTCAAACCGCCCTTTTTCCTCTGGGTCCACTACTACGACCCCCATGAGGAATACCGGCCGCCCACCCGCTTCGCCGATGCCGCCCGTGGTCCCCACCGCCTCTACGACGGCGAGATCGCCTTCATGGACGAGCAGATCGGCGAGCTGTTGAAGAAGCTGCCGGCGGCGACCGACGTGCTGGCCGTGGGTGACCACGGCGAGATGCTGGGCGAGCACGGCGAGACGACCCACGGCCTCCTCCTCTACCGCGCCGCCCGGCGGGTGCCGCTGATCCTCGCCGGCCCGGACGTCCCTCGCGGCCGGGTGAACGACTGCCTGGTGCGCACCGCCGACGTGACGCCGACGCTCCTGGGTTTGGCTGGCACGCCGGCCGTCGCGGGCCTCGACGGCAAGAGCGTTCTGCCGTTGCCGGCCGGGCCGGAGTGCTCACGCGAAACCTACACCGAGAGCTTCCTCCCCTTCTTCGCCTACAAGTGGTACCCCCTGCGCTCCCTCGGCAACGAGCGCTTCCTCTACCTGAAGGCGCCGAAGAGCAGCCTCTACAACCTGGCGGCCGATCCTGGGGAGTCACACGACCTGGCGCCTGCTCATGCCCAGGCGGTGCGCACCTGGGAGGGGAAGCTCACCGCGTTCCTCAGCCAGCAGGGAGAGAAGCTCGACGCCCCGGTGCGCCCCGAGAACGTGCTCTCCGAGGACCAGCGGCGGCAGCTCGCGAGCCTCGGTTACCTCGGAGGCGTGGCCGAGGGGCCGGTCTCCGGCAACCTCCCCGACCCGCGGGCCATGGCCGGCCTCGCGCGCGACCTCCACCGCGTCACCCAGAGCGTGCAGGAGGGGAAGTGCGCCACCGCCCTGCCGGAGCTCCAGGCGATCGTCAAGAAGGACCCGCACAACTTCCCGGCCCTGAGCCTCGCCGGCTTCTGCCTGCGCCAGACCGGCCGCACCGAGAGCGCCCTCAACCTCTTCCAGCGGGCCGCGAAGGAGAACGACTTGAACGCCGTTCCCATCGCCGACGCCGCCGGCTGCCTCCTGGACCTCGGCAAGAAGCAGGAGGCGGAGCGGGAGTACCGCCGTGCCCTGACCCTCGATCCGGCCCTCTCGGTGGCGGCCACCAACCTGTCGCGCCTGCTGCGCCAGCGGGGGGAGAAGAAGGAGGCGATGGCGGTGCTCGACACAGCTCTGAAGGCCGGCGCCCACGAGCCCGAGATCTTCCTGGAGCGGGGGATCTCCCGCGCCGAGGAGGGGAGCCTCGAAGCCGCCTTCCTCGACTTCAGCGAGGCCTCGCGGCGGGCGCCCGCCAACCCCGTGCCGCTCGAAAACGCCGCCCGCACGGCTTACGACCTGCACCGCTTCCGCCAGTCCGCCCAGCTTTACGAGCAGCTCCTGCGCATCGCCGCCAACCGGGTCGACCTGTGGAAGACGACCGGCGCCATCTATCTCTATGAGCTGGACGACAAGGAGGCGGCCCTGCGCTGCTTCCGCCGCGCCTTGAACCTGGAGTCGGACCCGGCGGAGCGCGGCCGGCTGGAAGGCCTGGTCAAGGAGCTCGACGGATGAAGGACTTCCTGCGGACGATCACCCTGTTCAAAGACCTCGACGACGAGCAGCTCGCTCGTCTCGCGGGTCTGATGGAGGTGGAGCGCCATCCGGCCTACGAGCTGATCTTTCGCGAGGGGGACCCGGTCGACGCTTTCTACATCGTCCAAGAGGGGCTGGTCACCGTCTTCCGCGATTTGCAGGGGAAGCCCCAGCAGGTGCTGGCGCGGCTGGAGGCGGGGGGCTTCTTCGGCGAAATGGGGCTGCTGAACGACAAGGCCCGCCGCTACGCCTCGGCCCGCACCGCGGCGCCCACCGTGCTGCTGCGGGTGGAGAAGCCGGACCTCATCGAGATCCTCCGCGACGTCCCGGGCCTGGAGCTCAAGTTCCGGGCCGAGGTCATCCGCCGCCACGGCATGAACGTCTCGGCCCTCCTGGGTCTCGCCGGCCAGCGGGACGTGCGCATCCGCCTCGGCGTGCCCGCCGTCCTCGAGCTGGAGGACGGCGCCCGGTTGTCGGTGGTGCTGGAGAACCTCTCGCTCGGCGGCATCGGCCTCTCGGGGGTGCCGGCGAGCTGGCAGACGGGATTCCTTCTGCGTTTCCGCCTCGGCCGACCCGGCGAGCCCGCCATCCTGGACGTCCAGGGCACCGTCACCTGGCGGGAGGGGGACACGGTGGGGATCGCCTTCGGCGCCGAGGCCGCCGGCGATCCCGTGCTGATCAACCGCGCCCTGCGGCGGTTCATGGAAGGACGGCGTTGATCTGCTAGAGTCACAAGACTGACAATTGAAGACGGTAGTCCATGGCCAAGCCCTCGGAATCGCTTCCTCTGGTCCTCGCCGCCGAGGAGAGCCCCGACTGGGGGTATGCCCGCAACCGGCGCGTCGTCCTCATGGGCCCTTCCGCGGAATGGGTCCAATCTGTGTATTCTTGCACTTGGATGCTCGATGGCATCCACTTCATGACTCCCAACCGGGACTACCCTTACGAGGGGTTTTTGGCCCATGAGGGAGGGGAGAACTGGAAGTTCATCGACTGCATTGCGCTGGCCCTGCGGGATTCGCAGGGGCAATCCCTGCCGCTCGAGGCCGCCCCAGCCTCCGCCGGTGTGCGCGTCACACCATGGCGAGCTACCTACTCCTACCGAGTGAGCGTTCCCCGCCCGCACGGGGACGGCGTCGCGCATGTGCCCCTCTTCGCGTCCTATTACCTGTGCGCGATCAACTCGCCTCAGCTTGCGACCGCGGGCCTAGAGATCTATCTCCCTAAAAGAGCCGAGAATCTGGGGCTGACGCTGATCCTCCAGCCCTTCCTTGACGTTCGGCACATGTTCGCCGGCTCTTCGTTCAGAGACTACCAGGTCCACGCCGAGGGGCAGCGGCTTCACGTCGAGTACCTCAACCGCCGCATCACCTTCTACCTGCCCCCGTCGAACCTCGTGAGGTTCGATTCGCCCCAGGTCGTCGACTGGGTCTACAAGCTGGGGACGGGCTCGCGCCTGGAGGTGATGAATCCCGCGGGGCAGATGGAAACCCTTTTCGCGAGTGAGCAGCGCCAGATCGCTGCCTGCTTCCGTCTGGAGGTGCCGCTCGCCCCGAGCCGGTCGCTGATCCCTCTCCGCTTCAGTTGCGGCCTCGCGGACGCGGTGCCTTTCGCGGACGGCACGGCGGTGGCCACCCATCTGAGGCAGTCCCGGCGGGCGGATCGCGAGCTCGTGCGGCAGATCGGCTCGGCGTTCCGGCTGCCGGCGGATCTGCCCTTTGCAGACGCGCTCGTCAGCCGAATCGTGGGGCTCACCAAGTTCAAGAGCTACGTCCACGTGCCGGAGAAAGGCGAGCACGTGAAGATTCCGCACGCTGGTGCCTGGTGGTTTCGCACACCCTGGTACCGCGATGTCTTCGAAGGCATCTCCACCAGCTTCGAGACCCTGACGAGGTTGCCCGCGGAGCGGGAGAACGTCCGGCAGACCGTCCTTCAGGCGCTGCGCTACCAGCACCCCGAAAGCGGGCTCATCCAGGCGCGGTTGCCGGAATTCGCGTCGCAGGAACCGTCCTACAACAGCTCGGATGCGACGCTCCTCTGCCTGATGGTGGCCGGCGACTACGCGCGCCAGACTGGGGACCTCGACTTCGTCCGCCTGGTCCTCCCTCCGGCCTTGCGGGCCATCGCCTGCTTCCTCGACAACCATGGCCGCCCGCTCGCCCCCAACGACCCGCCGCGCCTCGATCCGGCCACCGGCCTGCTGCTGAGCGCTCCCCACCACTCCTGGATCGATACCCAGAGCCAGGTCGTGGAGTATGCCGGCTGGCGGCTGGAGGAGCTGCCGAACCGGGTCTCCCAGCGGTTCGTGAAGGACCTCTACGACGCGCTCGGCGACAAGGAGAAGGTCGAGCGGCATCTCCTCACCCCCAGCTTCTTCCTGCCCGAGGTCAACGCCCAGTGGCTCCGCGTGCTCGCCGGGGTGATCGAGATGATCGATCGCGTGGCAGAGGAGGGCGCGCCCGGGGGAGGCATCTCCCGCGAGCGGCTCGACGGGCTGCTCGAGCGGGCGCGGCAGAGCTTCAAGCCTTTGTTCTGGAACGAAGACCAGGGTTTCCTCTACAACCTGGTGGACGAGGGGCGGGAGATTCGCGACGAGATCGAGTGCGAGGCCGCCGTCACCGCGGCGGCGATGCTCGGCGAGACGATCTTCACCTTGGCGGAGCTGCGCGCCGTCTGGCGCTGCGCCGGCAGGACCCTGCTGGTCCGCCGCCGGCCGCAGCTCTACGGCAACGGCCTGATCCCGTTCGGCCTCCTGACCCGGAACGCGGACCAGCGGGTCTTCTACAACGACGACCATTACCACAGCG